>CAYFPI010000007.1:1888-12675 GCA_964344985.1 uncultured Candidatus Thioglobus sp.
TATAAGCTGCACCCACAATCAACGTAGTTGCTGCTAGCACCGCATACCAAATATTAGCTTGAGCAGCGCCTAAAATCACCATAAACTCACCCACAAAACCTGAAGTTCCAGGCAGGCCAGCATTGGCCATGGCAAACAATACCGCAAAGCCAGTAAATTTCGGCATGGAGTTAATCACACCACCATAAGTTGAGATTTCTCTTGAATGCAAACGATCATACAACACGCCTACTACCAAGAACATTGCGGCTGAAATAAAACCGTGTGAAATCATTTGTACCATTGCACCTTCAAGACCAAGTAGTGCCCCTTCTGCGCTGTCTGGCTTATATGCTAAGAATAATGCAAACACACCCAATGTTACAAAGCCCATGTGTGAAATTGAAGAGTAAGCAATAAGCTTTTTCATGTCTCTTTGTACAAGCGCTACAAAACCAATGTAAACAATAGCGATTAAAGAAAGCACAATAACAATGTCTGAGAATTCAAGCGATGCATCTGGTGCGATTGGCAGGGAAAAACGGAAAAATCCATAACCGCCCATTTTTAACATAATGGCCGCCAGTATCACTGAACCACCGGTTGGTGCTTGCACGTGCGCATCTGGCAACCAAGTATGTACCGGGAACATTGGCACCTTAACAGCAAACGCCATAAAGAATGCCCAGAAAATCCAAGCCTGTTCTATGGTAGTTAGGCTTAAATTATGCATATCTAAAATACTGAACGATCCACCTTTGTTGTACATGTAGATCAATGAGATCAGCATAAATACCGAGCCCAAGAATGTGTACAAGAAAAATTTAATGGCTGCATAAACTCGATTGTCGCCACCCCAAATGCCCACAATGAGTAACATTGGAATTAGTGACGCTTCCCAAAATGCATAGAATAAAATACCGTCTAACGCTGAAAATACACCGACAATTAGGCCTTCCATCATTAAAAATGCCGCCATGTAATGCGCTGTTCGATGTTGAATAACCTGCCAGCCTGCTGCAATAACTAAAACAGTTGAAAATGTTGTCAGAATAATAAGTGGCATCGAAATACCATCAACACCTAAATAATAATTAATATCAAAATGTGATATCCACGGAGTTTTTTCTACAAATTGCATCAAATGAGTTGATGAATCAAACCCAGTCCACAATCCTAGTGATAAGATAAATACAAAAATAGAAATAGCCAGACTTAACCAACGCGCAGTCTCACTTCTATCGTTACCCACAAAAAGCACAAGTCCGCCACCTAAAATCGGTAGCCAGATTAATAAACTAAGTAGTGCGTTTTCCATAATTAAAGCTCAAGTAATGGGTTGTCGCCTGCAAATAGCACCCAAGTTAAAATAATTAATAAACTAAAGATCATAAAGAAGGCGTAATGATAAACATAGCCTGTTTGTACTGGCCTCACTATAGAGCCAATAAAGCCAATCAGTCTGGCACTACCATTAACAATCATCTTATCAATCAGTATTGAATCTGATACTTTCCACAAGAAATTTCCTAATTTTTTAATACCGCCTACAAAAACAATATCGTTAAAACGATCAAAGCCATACAATGATTCAAGCACGTAGTTTGTGCGATGGCACTTCTTCTGAATTAAATCAGCCCATTCAGAGCGGTACAAAGTAAATACCCAAGCACTAACAACACCACCCACCATCATCCAGAAAGGCCATGTTTGTAGCGCGTGTGGAATCATACTTGCTGCACCATGGAAGATTTCTGACAAGCTATTCATAGATGTATGTTTTGCAGCGTCAACCGTAATGGCGTCACTCAACCAACCGCTAAATAGCATTGGATCAATAGTAAGATAACCAATAACCGCTGATGGAATAGCAAGTGCAATTAGTGGGAATGTAATTGATGGTGCTGATTCATGTAGGTGCTCTTCAGTATGATGATCCACTCGTGACTCGCCGTGAAACACCAAGAAGAACATTCTTAACGAGTAAAAAGCAGTAATAAACACACCAGCAACCACTGCAAAATAAACCCAATCAGCAAATGGCAATGAAGAGAAATGTACTGCTTCAATAATCATATCCTTTGAATAAAACCCTGCAAAACCCGGGAAGGCCAATGTTCCAATCAGAGAGGTCCAATAAGTGATTGGCATTTTCTTGCGCAAACCACCCATTTTTCGAATATCTTGCTCATGATGCATAGCAACAATAACAGAGCCTGCACCTAAGAAAAGCAATGCTTTAAAGAAAGCGTGTGTCATTAAATGAAAAATTGCAACAGAATATGCGCTCACACCTAGCGCTACTGTCATATAGCCCAATTGAGACAAGGTTGAATAAGCCACCACTTTTTTGATGTCGTTTTGCACAATACCCAGCAAACCCATAAATAACGCTGTAATAGCACCCACAACCATTACCACAATAAGTGCTGTTTCACTAAGCTCAAACATTGGTGACATGCGAGACACCATAAAGATGCCAGCTGTCACCATGGTTGCTGCGTGAATAAGTGCTGAGATTGGTGTCGGACCTTCCATTGATCCAGGCAACCAAACGTGCAATGGTACTTGCGCTGACTTACCCATAGCGCCAACAAACAACAAGATACAAATAACGGTAATAACCGACGCACCGTCCAACATAGTAACGCCATCAACGGAACCTAAGTTTGCAAATACTTCTGCATAATCCATTGAGCCAAAATACATAAGTACTAATGCAATGCCTAATAAAAAGCCAAAATCACCCACGCGGTTAACCAGGAAAGCCTTAAGATTTGCCTCAACAGCGCTTTCTTTATGATGCCAAAAACCAATCAACAAGTAAGACACTAAGCCTACTGCTTCCCAGCCAAAGAATAGCTGCATGAAGTTGTTACTCATGACCAGCATGAACATGGAGAAGGTGAACAATGAAATATAGCTAAAGAACTTGGTATATCCATCATCATCATGCATATAGCCAATGGTGTAAATATGCACCATGAGCGATACAAACGAAACCACAACCAACATTACTGCTGTTAAGTTGTCGATCAAAAACCCAACACTAACATTCAGATCAGCAATCTGCATCCAAGTATAGATATTTTGATTAAACACTTCACCGCCTTCAAGCACGTGATGATTAAATACATACAAAGACAATACGGTTGAAATCAGTACACCTAAAATTGTAATACTATGAGTAGCTGTTCTGCCTAATAAAGAACCAAAAAATCCTGCAAGAATAGCACCTACTAATGGCGCCAAAGCAATGATTAAATATACTTGTTCCATCATTACCCCTTTAAACTATTAGTAACGTCAACATTAATAGAGCCACGAGCTCTAAACAATAGCGTTAAGATTGCCAAGCCAATCGCCACTTCTGCAGCAGCTACTGTCAAGATAAAGAAAACAAAAATTTGACCTGCTTCATTACCTAAAAAATGTGAAAACGCGATAAAGTTAGTATTAACAGCCGCTAAAATCAACTCAACACACATAAGTAGTGTGATGATATTGGTACGATTAATAAAAATACCCGCCAATCCAATACAGAAAATAACGCTGCTTAAAATTAAGTAATCACTCAAACTAACCATTACTTATTCTCCTTTGATGGTGTGGCAATTGATACTAATCTAATCCTATCTTTAGCTTTAACACTAACCTGTTCAGAAATAGATTGTTTTTTGCGATGAAGCTCATTTCTATGAACCAGAGTAATGGCCGCAATAATAGCAATGAGTAGCAACACCGCTGCTAACTCAAACGGATAAACATAGTCGGTGTATAACTGCAATGCCAACACGGTGATATTACTATAATCAGCACTGTGTCTAGCAGGAGAAGCAACCACATCTAAACCGAACTGCGAAGGACCTAGAACAAGCATCATTTCCGCAATAATAATAATCGATACAATAATACCCAGTGGTAAATAACCGGCAAATTTCGCTCTCAATGTAGACTTGTCAATATTGAGCATTTTAATAACGAATAAGAACAACACCATTACGGCACCAACATACACCAAGATTAATGTAATGGCTAAAAATTCAGCTTCTAACAATATCCAAATACTGGCTGCTGAGAAAAATCCTAACACTAAAAATAATACTGCTTTTGCTGCATTACGAGAAAAAATCATGGCCAAAGAACTGGCTACAAACCAAAATGACAAAATATAAAAAATTATTTGTTCAGAACTCATTGCTTATCCTTTATCTATATTTTGAATCTTCAAGTTTAATTTTATTAATCTCTTGTTCATTATCATCGCCCACTTTTAGCAATTTATCTTTAGTCATGATAGATCCTTCTCTTGATTCAAATGCATAATCAAAAATTTGCGTCTCAACAATAGCATCAACAGGACAAGCCTCTTCACAAAAACCACAAAAAATACACTTAAATAAATCAATATCGTACTGCGAGGTACGACGCGTACCATCGTCGCGCATCTCTGATTCAATAGTAATGGCATTTGCCGGGCAAACCGCTTCACATAACTTACAAGCAATACAACGCTCTTCACCACTTGGATAACGACGCAGTGCATGTAAACCTCTAAATCTTGGTGAAATCGGAGTTCTTTCCTCAGGAAATTGTACTGTAATCTTAGTATTAACAAACTCTTTGGCGGTAATCTTCATGCCCGAACGTAACTCGCCCAAACTAAAGTCTTTAACTAATTTTTTTATATTATTAATCATTATCTACACCCAATTCTAAAACCATGGTCCTATACTTAACTGTGTCATTAATGCTACAACAAAAATCCAGACAATGGTAATTGGTAAAAACACCTTCCAACTTAAACGCATGATTTGGTCATATCTAAACCTTGGGAAAGTTGCTCTAACCCATAGATACAAAAACATAAAGAAGGTAGATTTAGCTAATAACCAAATAATGCCTGGAACCCAAGCAAAAGCAGATTCTAGCGCGCCCATACCTTCAAACGGAGAGTGCCAGCCACCGAAAAACATAATAACAGCCAGAACCGCCATTAAAATCATATTGGCATACTCTGCTAAGAAAAATACAGCGAATGTCATGCCTGAATACTCAACATGTGTACCGCCTACAATTTCAGATTCACCTTCAACCACGTCAAATGGCGCTCTATTTGTTTCCACCAAGGCCGAGATAAAGAAAACCACCATCATTGGAAATAATGGAATAAAGTACCAATTAACAATGCCGCCTTGTTGATGAGCAACAATGGTATTCAGATTAACACTGCCAGCTATCATAACCACTGTTACCAAAGCAAATCCGATAACAATTTCATAAGAAACAAGTAGTGATGCACTACGAAGCGCACCCAACAACGGGTATTTTGAATTAGATGCCCAGCCCGCTAAAATAATGCCGTAAACACCAATCGATCCAATGGCAAGTACATACAGTAAACTCACATCCAAGTTGGTCACATAAATACCTTCGTCAAATGGAATTACCGCCCATACAGCAATTGCTGGAGCAATAGCCAGAACTGGCGCTAATAAAAATAGATAAATATTTGCCTTGGTTGGGAAAATAATTTCCTTGGTCATCAGCTTTAAAGCATCCGCAATTGGTTGTAACCAACCCTTAGGACCAACTCGGTTAGGGCCAATTCTAAGCTGCATATAGCCAATCACTTTGCGCTCTGCATAAGTAAAGTAGGCTACTGTTAACATTAACGGCATAATCAAAGCAACAGCTTTAATTAAAATAATCAAAATACTGGCAATATTTCCATCAAACCAAGGAATGCTTTGATGAACAACCTCTACAAATGACTGCCAAAGCTCCATCATGATTTAACTCCTGTATTGGTTGCCTTATTAGCACTTACAAAAACACAATTATCTGCCACCAAGTCAGTCACTTCAACTGGCACACCTAAATATTCATCACCATTTTTAACTGATAAATTTTTAGCTGTTTTCTCATTCATTGATGCACTATTTACACGGCCAATTTTAGTTTGCTGCAGCGAATCAGAGTGCCTTAATAAAGCATCAGTTGCATAAGGCGAACTCTGCCAAATGACACTAACCTGATCATTTGCTGTTGATAAGTTAATGTCATGAGAAAATTCATGCGCATTGTGCGCTTGGTGTGACACTTCGCTAAGTACTTGCGTTGAATCTGTAAAGTGAAAACCTGGTAATTCCAACAAATCCGCTAATACTTTTAATACTTTCCAGGCAGGCTTTGATTCCTCTGGTGCTGCAACAGTGGCAGCAAATGACTGGGCATCTCCATTGATGTTAATATGCGTGCCAGAGGTTTCATAAAAACTTGCTATTGGTAGCATTACATCGGAATATTTTGACGCTAGCTTGTTATTAAAACTATTAAGCGAGATAACAAAAGTATTGTCTTTAGATAAAGCGTTCATTGCCTTATCTAAGTGATGAAAATCATATTCAGGATAAACATCTAGAAGTACAAATGCATTCATATCTGATTCAAGCATTTCATTGATGTTCATACCATTATTACTAGGTACAAATCCGACTAGCTCTGCACCTTTGGAATTGGCAGTTGAACTAATATTAAGTGTAGTACTATTAGTGTATTTAGCTATTTCACTAACTAGATTTGCAATATCTGCAGCGTTAGGATTATTAGCAATGTGCTCACCCAGAACAATCACCGAATCTTCAGAATTTAGAAGCTGCGCAGCCATTGCCTCAACCTCAGCACTTATATTAACCGCATCAAGATAGCTTGGAACTTCCAATGCATTTTTGCTCATGAGCGTTTTTAATATTGCAGCCAACGTGTTAACAATTTCAACAGGAGCAATAATATTCTGCGTATTTAATGAATAATTAAAATCAAACGCCATTGAATTAATAACATCAATACTTGCACCACCTAGTTGGGCCTTGCGCAAACGATGATTAATCATTGGTTGCTCTAATCTTGGATTTGATCCAATGATTAATGCATGATCTACACCTTCTAAGCCAGATAATTTAATATTAGAATCAAGGTGAATGGTATTGTTCAAATCGCTAATATTAGTGCGATAATCAATGTTTTCACAGCCTAACTCTCTACTTATTTTTTGCAGTAAATGCATCTCTTCTACTGTTGCTGTTTTGCTTGCAACAACACCTAAAGAGTCGAATTTACGACTGTTAATAACATTATTTGTTAAACCTTTAATTGCGTAATCTAGCGCAACATTCCATTCAACCTCTTTCCACTGTCCTGAAACTTTGATTTGAGGTGCTAATAATCGATTAACATGCGATAAACCCTCATAAGAAAAACGATCTCTGTCTGAAATCCAAGTTTCGTTAACGCTATCATTGTCGCCAGAAACAATACGCTTAACCTTGCCTTTATAGCTCTGAGCGTAAAGGTTTGACCCTGTTAAATCATGTCGTGCAATACTAGATGTTGAATTCATCTGCCAAGATCTAAGTTCGTACCTAAATGGCTTAGAGGTAAGTGCACCTACTGGGCAAACGTCAATCATATTGCCTGAAAGCTCGGAAGTAATACCTTCTGATAAAAATGGCTCAATTTTTAAATGATCACCTCGACCCGTACCACCCATCTCTACAACGCCAGCAATTTCACTACCAAAACGCACACAACGTGTACAGTGAATACAGCGCGTCATATCGGTTTGAATCAAAGGTCCAATATCGCTATCTGCAACAATACGCTTACCTTCACTAAAACGAGAAACGTCTGACCCATACTCTACAGCCACATCTTGCAACTCACACTCGCCGCCTTGATCGCAAATTGGACAATCTAGCGGATGATTAATAAGCAAAAACTCCATCACTGCTTTTTGTGATTTTTTAGCTCTTTCATTTTGAGTATGAATCTTCATACCGTCCATGATTGGCGTAGAACAAGCAGGCTGAGGTTTTGGCGAACCCTCTACATCAACTAAACACATTCGACATGATGCAGATACAGACAACTTTTTATGGTAACAAAATCTTGGTACAGTAATCCCTTCTCTGTCAGTAACAGCGATTAACATTTCTCCCGCTTTCGCGTTAACTATATTACCGTCAATTTCAATTTCAATATCAGCCATTTACTCTACCTATTACCCTTTCACCATGCTCTTGCCGTTTTTAATATAGTATTCAAACTCTTCACGGAATTCTCTTAAAAAGCTTTCAACTGGCATTGCTGCAGCATCGCCCAATGCACAAATGGTATTGCCCATAATTTTGTCTTGAACACCTAGTAACAACTCAATATCATCACTTTTACCTTCACCTTCGGTAATGCGCTTTAATACACGATATAACCAGCCTGTGCCTTCACGACAAGGCGTACATTGACCACAAGATTCGTCGTAATAAAAATGTGCTAATCGCGTTAATGCCTCAACCATACAAGTTGAATCATCCATAACAATAACTGAACCTGCTCCCAACATAGACCCTGCTTTATCAATGCCATCATAGTCCATGGTCATAGCCATGGCCTTTTCTGCTGTTAAAACCGGTGTAGATGAACCGCCTGGAATAACCGCTTTAAGTTTAGCACCATCACGCATTCCACCAGCCATTTCAAGTAAATCTTTAAATGGCGTACCCATTGGTACTTCAAAATTTGCTGGATTTTTAACATGACCGGAAACTGAAAACAATTTACAGCCACCTGAATTTTCTACACCGATATCAGCAAACCACTGACCGCCGTTTTTAATAATATCAGGCACCGATGCAAAACTCTCTGTGTTGTTGATAGTAGTTGGTTTGCCAAACAAACCAACATTTGCTGGAAATGGCGGTTTAAATCTTGGCTGACCTTTTTTACCTTCAATCGATTCTAATAGTGCAGTCTCCTCACCACAAATATAAGCGCCTGCACCTAGGTGTGCATAAAGATTAAAGTCTATATCGCTACCTTGAATATTCTCACCCAACAAACCTGCTTCATAAGCCTCTTTCAAAGCGCCTTCAAAACGATTAAACGGTTCAATAAACTCGCCACGAATATAGTTATAGCCTGCTGTCGCATTCATGACAAAACTACCAATTGCCATGCCTTCAATAACTGCATGTGGATTAAATCTTAAAATATCACGATCTTTACAAGTACCTGGCTCGCCTTCATCAGAATTACAAACAATATATTTTTGGCCCTGCGCATTACGCGGCATAAAACTCCACTTAAGGCCAGTAGGGAATCCTGCGCCACCACGACCACGAAGCCCAGAGGCTTTAAGCTCGTCAATAATTTGTTCTGGCGTAAACTCACCTTTAAGAATTCTTCTCCATACAGAGTAACCACCATTTGCCTCATAAACCTTAAGGCTATGACAATTATCTTGGTCTAGATTTTTAAAACAAACTTCATTCATTTTAAGCCATCCACAATTTCATCAATTTTATCGGTGGTTAAATTTTCATAATACTGATCACCGATTTGAAACATTGGTGCACCCACACAAGCTCCCAAACATTCAACTTTTTTCACACTAATTAAGCCATCAGATGTTACTTCACCAGTTTTAACGCCTAGCTTATTTTCAAGATGAGCAATTAAATCGTCTGAACCGTTAAGCATGCATGAAATGTTGTGACAAAAACGAATCACATGCTTACCAACTGGCTTATGATTATAGTTTTCATAAAAGGTTGCTACTTCAGCTGCCGCAATGCCTGGCATTTGTAAATAATCAGCCACTTCCTGGATGGTATCGTGTGTCAATTGATTGTTGTTTTCAGCTTGAACAATTTTCAAAGCCTCCATTACTGCCGAGCTTTGTCGCCCTTGTGGATATTTTTCAATCCAGCTGTCAATTTGTTTTTTTGCGTTATCTGAAATCATCGATCTATCTCACCAAATACAATATCCTGTGTACCAATAATGGTTACCACATCTGAAAGCATGTGTCCTTTTGTCATCTCGTCCATAGAGGCTAGGTGCGCAAAACCAGGCGCTCTAATTTTTACTCGATACGGTTTATTAGCGCCATCAGAAATTAAATAAACACCAAACTCACCTTTTGGATGTTCAACAGCTGAATAAACCTCGCCTTCTGGCAAAGAATAGCCTTCGGTAAACAACTTAAAGTGATGAATTAAAGACTCCATATCATCTTTCATATCAGTGCGTTTTGGCGGTGATACTTTATGATCATCACTCATTACCGGACCAGGGTTATCCTTTAACCACGCTACACACTGCTCAATAATTCTATTTGATTGTCTAAGCTCTTCTAAACGCACTAAATAGCGATCATAACTATCGCCTGTCACACCAACCGGGATATCGAAATCTAATTTATCGTAAACTGCATAAGGTTGATTTTTCCTAAGGTCCCAAGCAACACCAGAACCACGAAGCATTGGCCCTGTAAAGCCTAGTTGCTTAGCGCGCGATTTAGACACAATACCAATATTAACCAAACGTTGTTTCCAAATACGGTTCTCTGTTAATAAATCGTTGTACTGCTTAATATGACGCGGAAATTCTTTAACAAAGTCTTCGATAAAATCTAGTAGCGAACCTTGACGGTTTGCATTCATTACCTCTAGTTCTTTATCAGTACGGAAGTCGGTTTTTAGGTATTTTGGCATTTGATCTGGTAGATCACGGTAAACACCACCTGGACGATAATAAGTAGCATGCATGCGTGATCCTGATACTGCCTCATAACAATCAATCAACTTTTCTCTTTCTCTAAAACAATACAAGAAAATACTCATCGCACCCACATCAAGTGCGTGTGTTCCTAGCCACATTAAATGATTAAGAATTCGAGTAATTTCATCAAACATAACGCGGATGTACTTAGCGCGCTCAGGCACTTCAAGCTCAAGCATGGTTTCAAT
>CAYFPI010000007.1:12685-29519 GCA_964344985.1 uncultured Candidatus Thioglobus sp.
ATCGCCATAACATAGGCATGCTCGTTACACATCATAGAGACGTAATCTAGGCGATCCATGTAACCGATTGACTGATTATATGGTTTTGATTCAGCTAATTTTTCAGTGCCTCGGTGTAACAAACCGATATGAGGATCAGCGCGTTCAATCACCTCTCCATCAATCTCTAAAATGAGGCGCAATACGCCATGTGCAGCAGGATGCTGAGGGCCAAAATTAAGTGTATAGTTACGAATCTCAGCCATATTACTTCCTAATTACCTTTGGTACACTAACGTTAGGTTCAATACTAACTTTTTCATAGACAACACGCCCCAAATCTTCGTCATAACGCATTTCCACCTCGCCAATCATTGGGAAATCTTTTCTTAGTGGATGACCAACAAACCCGTAATCTGTTAAGATTCTACGTAAATCATCATGATTTTCAAATAAAATACCAAATAAATCAAAAGCTTCACGCTCATACCAGTCAGCAGATGTCCAAATATTGGTAACTGACTGTATGATTGGTGCATCTTCTTCAACAAATGCTTTAACCCTAATTCGGTAATTTTTACTAACTGATAATAAGTGATACACCACTGCAAAACGTTGCTGGTGTTGGTGCTTGCTTGTTTGGTCACTTCTGCCTCTAGAAAAACCAGTATTGCTCGCATCACTTTCCCATTCCGACTCACCATATGATAGATAATCAACACCACACAAATCAATCAAAGTGTCAAAAGATAAAGTATCTCTTAAAGTTAAACAAGATTTGATAATATCTTTACTATCAACTGTTAGAGTTAGCTCACCAAAAGCTTCGACTAGATTCTCTTCGCCAAAAGCTTCGACTAATTGTTCTTTTAATTCTTCCATAATTAAGTGCGTGCAATCGTATTAGTACGACGAATCTTATCTTGCAATTGCATGATTCCGTAAAGCAGTGCTTCTGCTGTTGGTGGGCAACCTGGTACATAAACATCCACAGGCACGATGCGATCACAACCACGAACAACTGCATAAGAATAATGATAATAACCACCACCATTTGCGCACGATCCCATAGAAATTACCCATCTAGGCTCTGGCATTTGGTCATAAACCTTTCTCAGTGCTGGTGCCATTTTATTAGTTAGCGTACCAGCCACAATCATCAAATCTGATTGGCGTGGTGTCGGTCTAAAAACAATACCAAATCGGTCAAGATCGTAGCGTGAAGAACCCGCCTCCATCATCTCAACAGCACAACAAGCCAAGCCAAATGTCATTGGCCAAAGCGAACCCGTTCTTGCCCAATTAATAACACTATCAAGTGAGGTGGTAACAAAACCTTCTTTCATTAAGCCTTCAATTGCCATAATCAGTCCTTTGTTATTCCCACTCTAAGGCGCCATTTTTCCATTCAAAAATGAATCCGACCACCAATAAAAATAAGAAAATACTAATGGCAACAAAGCCAAACCAACCAAGTTGAGATTGAACAACAGCCCATGGAAAGACAAAGGCTACCTCCAAATCAAACAAGATAAACAAAATTGCTACCAGGTAGTAGCGAACATTGAAATACATACGAGAATCATCAAATGCAGGAAATCCACATTCAAATTGAGAATTTTTTTCTTCGTCTGGTTTGCTCGGACCTAATAAATATCCTATTAACATTGGCCCTACGCCAAAACCCAAGCCTAGAATAATAAAAACAATAATGGGTAGATAGTTCTCTAACACCTAACTCTCCAAACTCAAAAACATGATTCAAATATTATATCTAATTTAGCCGGCAAATCTATAGATAAGCGCCAATAGATTACCAAGTTGTTTTACTACGAACCAACCTCGGTTCCACCTACTGTCAATTCGTCAATTTTTAAGCTGGGTTGGCCAACACCAACAGGCACAGATTGCCCATCTTTGCCACACACACCAATACCACCATCAAGCTTTAAATCACCACCTACCATGGAAATCTTTTTCAACACTTCATCACCTGAACCGATTAATGTCGCGCCCTTAACTGGATGAGATATTTTTCCATTTTTAATTAAATAAGCTTCATTAGCACTAAATACAAATTTTCCAGAGGTAATATCCACCTGACCACCATCAAAATTAAGTGCATAAATACCATCATCAACTGAGGCAATCATTTCATCAACACTATCCTGCCCATTAAGCATATAAGTATTTGTCATTCTCGGCATTGGAATGTGTGCATAAGATTCACGTCTAGCATTACCCGTTGACTCCATACTCATTAACCGAGCATTCATCTTGTCAAACAAATAACTTTTTAAAATACCGTTTTCAATTAACATTGTATTTTGTGTTGGCACACCTTCATCATCTATCGTCAAACTTCCGCGCCTATCTGCCAAGGTGCCATTATCAACAATACTACACTTTGAACTAGCAACTTGCTCGCCAATTCTACCGGTAAAAACTGAAGATCCTTTACGATTAAAATCTCCTTCAAGGCCGTGGCCAATCGCCTCATGAAGAAGCACTCCAGGCCAACCAGATCCTAAGATAACTGGCATATTGCCAGCAGGTGCATTTTTAGCCTCCAAGGCAACCAAAGCTTGTCTGATAGCCTCAGCAACATAAGCCTCGCCTAAATCATTATCAATAAAATGACGATAGCCATATCTACCACCACCGCCACTTGAGGCAGATTCGATCCTTCCATTGTGTTCAACAATAACACTCACACTCACTCTTACCATTGGACGGTAATCTTGCTGATAAACACCATCACTCGAAGCAATCAATACTTCAGAATAAGCGCCTGATATAGAGGCGCTAACTTGCTTAACTTTTGATTCTTTTCTAGCCAAAGAATCAATCTTATTAAGAAAATCAACCTTTTCTTCTGAGCCTAAAGAATCTAATGGATTTAAATTACTATATTTTGCAATTTCTGGCACTGATTGAAAGGTTTGTATTCTTTGCTTTGGAGGTGTGCTAGATATACCTTTTGCAAAATTAATAGCTTGCGAAATCGCTTCAATATTCAAATCATCCGAATAGGAAAATCCAGTTTGCTCACCACTCACTGCACGAGCACCCACACCATGACTAATGTGATAAGTGCCTGATTTCACAATACTTTCTTCCAAAAACCAACTCTCCGCAACAGAGTGCTGAAAATACAAGTCAGCATAATCCGTGCCACTGGCTGATAAATCCTCCACTAAGGTGTGAATCTTTTCTTGATTTAGATGATGATCATCTAACAATTGTTTAATCATAAAACACTGGATATATTTTCAATAACGGGCTTATCCCATGGGCCGGTAATTTTATATTTAAACTCAATCACTTGATCAATAATCTGATCAATTAGTTTACCGTCAAACAATGTCTTATCTGCTAGCCATACGCCAAGTCCAGCAATACCACCGCCCGCTAAATAAGTCGCTGCAGGTACAGCATCACTAACTGCTGGCATTACTTTTGCTTCCAGGTTATACAACTCATTCTCAATATCACTCTCACCACTAAGGTCAATAGAGCTTGAAGTAGCAGTTAATTTAAAATGATTAATTTTAGCCAGCGCATCTTGAACCGTTATTTGTGCATCAATTGTGTCATACACAAAACCTTTATCAGTCAGATCAGATACGTTAAGTTTAAGACGCTTAGCAATAGACTTAATATTAAGTAGTGACAAAATTCGACCAATGTTTGGATCTTTATCAGTAAACACGCCTTCAGCTACATTTAGTTTAATAATGCCACTGCCTTGTTTAATACTCATGTTCCACGGAGCACAATCACAAAATAAACGCGCATCAAAATCAAATTTACCACCTTTAACTTTTTCATCAATACCTAGATTTTCTAAAAATTCACTCAACTTATCGCCTTGAGCTTTTGCAATTAATCTGGTTTTTCCAGCCACCCAAGCACCATTAAATACTAAATTTTTATCACTCACGCCAATACCATCAAACTCTAATTGATGAATACTTAACACATTATTCTCAGACTCAAGCTTAACCCTGAAATTTGGTATTTTTTCACCATCAACAGACACTTGTTTTGCCACAAGGTTCATCTCAGGTATATCGTTAGGCTCAATATTCCAGTCACCCTTAATTTCGTCTACTTTAACTACTTCCAATCCATTTAATACAACCGTTGGCGCTTGAGTATCATGTAGATTAATATCCACAATACTATCAAATGCTTTAGACGCAATCTCGCCTCGCCAAAAATCAGCTGATCGCTTAGACAAGTAAAGCTCAAAATCGCTTTCTTGATTGATCAATTCCACTGCAAAGTCATATTGATCAGCTCTGCCTTTATCTGGATTAACTCTAATATTAAAAGGAATATTGCGAATACTTCCAACACCTTTTGAAGTGATTTTATTATCACGAAAAACCAAACTGGAATCGTAATCCTTAATCTCTACAGCACCATCTAGCGTACTCAGCTCATTATTTTGAATAACTAGATCAATATCCAAAACAGATTCTCTTTCATCTAGAGGAATAACCAAATTCAAATCGCCATCAAGCTTGCCTGACAAGCTAAACTGGTCAAGTACAGTATTCACATTATCACTGAGTGGCGCATCTCTTAAAAACTTAATCAAATCTTGCGATTGTGTGTGAATTTTTCCAAGAACTTCAACATCAAGCTTGTCTTTGCTCATATCTGTCATTTGAACTTTAATATCTTCCAAAGGCATGTCATACAATTTAGTGTGATTAACCATCACCTCAATATGCCTGCCATTGGTAGCAATATCAGCATCTAATTCATTCAGATAATCCCAATCCGCATTAAACAACAATTGTGTATCAGTTAAGTGCGCTTTAAAATCTACAACCGCCGGCAGATTCTTTGAAAGGTTTCTTTTTATATGAATATGAGTGCTGTCTAAAGCTCCCGATTTAAAGCCACGCTTTACCCAATTATGTGTAGACTCGCCAACAATCATTGGCGATAGGTATTTGCCAAGATGAGCAGCATCTATCACATCAACAAAACCATTAAACTCTACAAAATCATCACCACTTTCTTGATAAATCTTAATATTTGACAATAAAGAAAAATCATTGTTTTTAATAACCATTGGCAGGGTTAAAAAACCATTTCTGACCAACTGCTCAGCCGATAATGTCATGGCAATATCAAAGTACTGACCATCAACCTCTTGTTGATCAAGGGTTAATAACAATTGAGCTCCATCTCTGTTCAATAATAATGGTGCAAGTTCTAATTGATGCTTGCCTTTAATTAGAGTTTTTCGCACACTTAATGACTCAAAGAAATGCGCGACCTCTAATGTCTCAACTGAAAACCACTGCTTTAGCTGGCTGGTAGATATGGACTGCGTATCATCGTCCTTTCTTAAATAAAGGACTAATGTGTCAATATTGACATTGCTCGGTCGATAAATATCATCAAACAAATTCATCAAATTAACATGCCAATAAAGATCTTTAATACCAGCAACGGGGTTGTTGTTATCAGTGTAGAAATCTGCTTGATGAATTTTTAGAGAGATGCCGTCTTTATCAAGATCAAAACTCATTTTTGATAATTGAACTTTAAGATCACTAACCTCAGATAACTGTTGCTCAATTGGTGCTTTAAGTAACATCGGAAAGGTAACAAAAAAACCAACAACAAGCACAATAATCAGTGCAAAAATAGCGCTAATCCAAGTGCTTATTTTTAATACTTTTACGCCATTTGATAGTGTTTTCTTAATCATTCTGATATAATCTTGCCCTTCGAGAATTATAACTTGTTTTTACAAATGAGTTGTCTATCGATATCAACACACAGACATTAGATCAAATAAGGAAAAATCATTATGTACTTTAAAAACTCAGTTGCAGCCATTATTGTTATCTTCGGCATTATTTTTAGCATTCATACTTTTTTTAGCAGTTTAATCAAAGTTAACACAGTTGACACTTCAACACTAGAAGATAGAATCAAGCCATTAGGTCAGGTTTATTTAGCAGGTGATACTGTTAAGGCTATTAAAGCACCAGTTAAAGCAGTTGCTAAAGCTCGTAGTGGTGAAGCTGTTTATACATCAGTTTGTGCTAGCTGTCACGCTGTGGGCGTATTAAACGCGCCTAAAGCAGGTAACCAAGCAGACTGGGCGCCAAGAATTAAGCGCGGTATGGCTGATTTAGTTAAAGTTGCCATCTCAGGTAAAGGCGCTATGCCACCTAAAGGTAGCTGCATGGATTGTTCGGACGATGAGTTAAAAGCAGCGATCGAGCACATGACGAAATAAGTCAAATTCTTATTGACACTCAAAGGACTAGGCGTCTACAAAGAGTCCTAGCCCTTTATCTTTCTCAACTTTGTTAGCATCAAACACTTTGCCGTTCATGGCAATATAAACACCACTTTCTTTATTTTGCACAGCGCCAATGGCTACGCCTAAATTAAACAATGCGTCTGAGTTATTAACCGAATAAGGAATCATTGAGCCAAATAATATAATGGTTTTATCTTTGATATTTTCACTTAATACCTTTGCAGTTTCAACCATGGTATCGGTACCATGAGTAATCAGGATATGACTCTGTTCACTACTTTGACATTTGTCCAAAATAAGCGACCGATCATCATCGGTCATATCCAAAGAATCTTTTAGAAATAAAACCTCAGACAAAGTATCTACCATTGAACGCCCACGGTTTAGCATGTCTACAATATGTGTTTCAACAAATGACAATTCCCCTATTAATTCTTTATAGGTTTTGTCAATAGTTCCGCCAGTGATGAGTAGTTTGATTTTCATAAATACTTATTCTAACTAAAAAAAATTCGGAAATTTTACAAAACGGCAGGCTTTTAGACTCTTTTTCCAAAAATATCGCTGCCAATTCGCACAAAAGTAGCGCCATTTTCAATGGCTAACTCAAGATCGTTACTCATTCCCATGGACAAAGTATCTAAATTTGGGTGTTTTTGCATGATTTTTGCCATTTTTGCAAAGCTTTTTGTTGAATTATCAGGGCTTGGGATACACATAAACCCTCTTAAGGAAATATTTTGGAAATTTTCAAAATAAGGCAAAATCTCATCAATTTCATCAATTAATACGCCGGATTTGGTTGGCTCGTTATCAATATTCACTTGTAAAAGAACATTTAGCTTGCCAAGCTCTTTTGGGCGTTGATCATTCAGGCGTTTAGCGATTTTAAGACGATCAACACTGTGCACCCAGTCAAAATTCTGCGCAATTTGTTTGGTTTTGTTCGATTGGATCGGGCCGATGAAATGCCAAATCAGATTTTGACCTTTTAAAGCGTCAATTTTCTCGAGCGCTTCTTGAAGATAATTTTCACCAAAATGGCGTTGCCCTGCATCAATGGCTTGTTGTAAATCAGATGCGGGCTTGGTTTTACTAACCGCAATAAGCGTTACTTGATTTTTTGCATCAACCGCTTGAATTCTGTTTCTAACTTTTGCTATATTTTTTGCAATCATAAGCATTGGTTTTAGCAAGTATTTTTTTATTATACAAGGCGGATTATAAAAATACGAAGGCGCGTAGCAAGCCTACGTAACTGAGTATTTTTTATGACCCAACGCAGTTAGAATAGAAAAAGGCGATGCTAAAACACAGTTGTTGCATCAAATACTGGTCCATCCACACAAACTCGCTTCATTGCAGGGCCGTTATCAGTTTGCACCTCAACCACACAACCTGCGCAACCACCAATACCACACGCCATATGCTCTTCAAGAGATACTTGGCAAGGAAGGTTGTATTCTTTGGATAAATTTGCCACAGCCTCTAACATTGGATGCGGACCACAAGAATATACTTCAACCTGCGCAAGGTCATCAGCTGATAAGCTGTCTAAATACACTCTAGCCAAATCCGTCACATAACCTTGGTAAACACCATCATAATTTTGCAAACTAGCTAAACGACATTCAACACCCCAATCTTCCAACTCTGGCATGGTGTGTGTTGCGCCCTCATAATCTTTACCATTGTTAGCCAGTTTTTCATCAAATGGAAATGGCACTTCAGAACCTAAAATTGCAAATGATTGATAGTCTTTATCTTTAGCTTGCTGCGCAATAGAGATCATCGGCGGCATACCTACACCACCACCAATGAGCAACGGGCGCTTCTGGCTGGTTAATTTAAAGCCATTGCCAATTGGGCCAATGATTGATAACATTTCTCCAATTTTTCGCTCAGATAATTGACGCGTACCTTCGCCCACCACTTTATAAAGTAAATCAAATGTGCCGTTTTCAACATCAACCGACATAATTGAAATTGGGCGCCTCATGGCTAACGCACTAGAAACGGTAATATGTACAAACTGCCCTGGTTTGGCTGCTTTAGCAATTTCGTCTGAGGCCAAAGTTAGAATATATTGATCACCTTCAAATTGGTAATGTGCCAAAATTTGACAATCGCAAACTTTAATTGTATCTCTATTCTCTTTACTCATCGCAAGTAATCAGTGTGCCTACGCCACTGTCAGTAAATACTTCTAACAACACTGCATGTGGCACGCGACCATCAATGATGTGTGTTGACTTAACGCCGCTTTTAACCGCTGATAAAGCACAACCAATTTTTGGCAACATGCCGCCATGAATTGTGCCATCTTTAATTAACCCATCTACCGTTTTAGCATCAAGCCCTGTAAGTAGATTGTCATCTGCGTCTAAAAGTCCAGAAGTATTAGTTAGTAAAATTAACTTTTCTGCATCTAGTGCCTGTGCAATAGAGCCTGCTACTAAGTCTGCATTAATATTGTAAGAAAATCCATCTTCACCCACACCAATTGGTGCAATCACTGGAATAAAATCCCCTTTCAACAACAAGTCGATTACTGAAGTGTCAATTGTATCTACCTCGCCCACATGGCCAAGGTCAATAATTTCAGAAGTTGGCTCAATATCATGCTTTAATTTTTTAGCAGAAATTAAACTACCGTCTTTACCTGTTAAGCCAATGGAATGCCCACCATGCTGATGAATTAAATTAACAATCTCTTTATTAACCAAGCCACCAAGCACCATCTCAACCACATCCATGGTTTCAGAATCAGTTACACGCATGCCACCTATAAATTCACTTTCTTTACCAATTTTTTCTAAAGTTTTGCCAATCTGAGGACCGCCACCATGCACCACAATCGGATTCATGCCAACGGATTTCATTAACACAATATCACGTGCAAAGCTAGATTTTAGCTTTTCATCAACCATGGCATTACCACCGTATTTAATAACAATGGTTTTGCCTTGAAATTTTTGTATATATGGCAACGCTTCCGTTAAAACGCTGGCAATATTATGTGTGTTGTCAGACATGTTGTTTAATATGTAAATTTATTAAATCGCTATTTTACAGCTAATAACAAGCTTTTCCTAACTTCTTGAGTTGTTAACAATGTAGTAAAAAATACTAATTGACAACCAAAGCGCTATTTAAATTTTGCATCATATCTTTGTTGTATATCTTCCGGCCAAAGACTATAAATATAGTCTAACAATGCTTGTTTTTCGTCTTCAGTAAGTTGATCCTTAAACTCTGGCATCCAGCCACCAAGTTTAACTCCGCCATTGTTAATAGTATTCATCAATGCTTTTGGAGAATGATGCCAAGCATGCGCACTGCCATTTAGAGGTGGTGCGGGGAATTTTCCATCTGAATTTCTCTTTTTCCAGTCTTTAGTTAACCCTTGTGCAGACTTACCATGGCAAACAACACAGTTTTTTTCAAAAGTATTTTTGCCCAACTGTACGCTTTCTGAAGTATTGCTTTGTGCATCATTGCTGCCAAAACAACCTGTTAAAAATAACGCACTTGATAAAATAATTATTTTTTTCATTTTTTTCCTTGTGTATGTATTTGTTAATTACTGGTACATCTACTCAATATAAATAAAACCAGTCATTGATTTTTTAAACTAAAAAACAAATTAGGAATTGATAGGAGGTGGGTTGTCTACTTTGGACAACTTAGAGTTGTAAATACTGTTGGCCATTGACTCGAGCGAAGTTTTATCAATAAACACAAATAATTTTAAAACTTTGTTAACAGTAAAATATGTAACCGCACACTGAGGACAATCTTGATGCTCAGACACATCTGCCGATAGCATAATAGAAGAATAAGAGTTATCTACTTGCTGGCAATGCTCATTTACATCAACTGATGCATTAGCTAAAAGCGACAAAAATCCAAGCAATAAAAAAATAAAAATTTTCATAAGTGGAAAAAATTTTATCATAGAAAAATAGACTGTAAATCGTTTAAAAAATCAAAGCCTTTTTGCGTAGGCTTAATGTTTTTATCACTTTCAGATAACAGTCCAATCGACTTAGATTTGTTAAGCTTATCATCAATAATATTAATGCTCAAACCAGTCCTTTGACTGAACAAATTAACATCAACACCCTGTTTAAGTCTTAATGCATTAAGCATAAAATCAAAAGGTAAATTATCAATAGGTATTACTTTTTTTCCTATTTTCTGAAGATAATCAGTGGGTGATTTTGATTTTACTGTTCTAAAAATTGTATTATTTTCTATGTCAGTTATTTTGCCATGAGCACCAGCACCAATGCCGATATAGTCACCAAATTGCCAATAATTCAAATTATGCTTAGAAGGAGTTTTTTCAAAAGCAGACACCTCATAACGCAAAAATCCATTTTTTTCTAATAACTTTATACCTTCATCGCTCATCTGCCAAATATCATCATCCACCGGCAATACAGGCGGAAACTTGGCAAAATAAGTATTAGGTTCAAGCGTTAATTGATAAAAAGAAATGTGTGTGGGGTTTAGGTCAATCGCTTGATTAACATCATCTAAACATTGTTCAAGTGTTTGATTTTCAAGGCCATACATCAGGTCAATGTTAAAGTTATCAAATGTTTGACTTGCATAGGTACAAGCCTCGGCTGCCTCTTTCGCATTGTGAATACGCCCCAAAGATTGCAAATGATCATCGTTGAAAGATTGCGCGCCTATTGATAATCTATTAATACCAATCTCTTTAAAATTTTTAAATTTTTCAACCTCAAAAGTACCCGGATTGGTCTCTAGTGTAATTTCAATATTGGGTGCAAGTTCAAGTCTAGATTTAAGACCAATAAACAACTGCTCTAATTCCTCAACACTCATCAAGCTAGGTGTGCCACCACCGATAAAAATAGAATCGATAGTTCTACCCTGAACGTAATTTAAATCTTGATCAAGATCTTTAAGTAAATTTTCAATATATCCTCTTTTATCTCCGTTTTCGTGAGAGTTGAAGTCACAATAAGGGCATTTTCTTACACACCATGGGTAATGAATATACAGTGATAATGGCGGTAAAACTAACATTGGAATGCTTGATTGCTTATTTTTTCAACTCTGATAGCAACGCTTGCAAAGCTTTTCCTCGGTGTGAAATGTTGTTTTTTTCCTCTGGTGCAAGCTCTGCTGAAGCCTTGCCATGTGTTGGCACATAAAAAATTGGATCATAACCAAAACCATTGTCACCTGATTTTTCGCGCAAAATCTCACCTTCCCAGCCACGCTGAATAATGATTGGCGTTGGATCATTAGCATGCTCAACAAATACAATCGCACACCAAAACCTTGCATCTCGATCACCATCTGCAACACCTTCCATATCACTTAATACTTTTTGCGTATTGGCTTCATCATCACCATGATTGCCTGCATAACGCGCTGAATAAATACCGGGCGCACCGTTTAGGGCATCAATCACAATACCTGAATCATCAGCAAGTGCTGGCAGGCCAGATTGCTCGCTAGCATTACGCGCTTTAATCAATGCATTTTCAACAAAAGTCAATCCTATTTCTGGCACTTCCTCCACATTCATCTCACTCATTGAAACAACTTCATAAACACCATCGAGCATAGCGTTAAATTCTCTTATTTTTCCCTTATTATTACTAGCAAGAATGATTTTTCTCATAATAGACTCTCAGTGTATAATCGATTGAATATTTAAAATTTTTGGAGCGCGTGATGACTCAAGATGAAATGAAACAAGTGGTTGCTCAAGAGGCACTCAAATACGTTGTAAAAGACACTATTATAGGCGTAGGAACAGGCTCTACAGCAAATTTTTTTATTGATGCTTTGGCCACTATGAAAAACGACATTACTGGCGCTGTTGCCAGCTCTATTGCTACTCAAGAACGATTAGAATCTCATGGCATTAAGGTCTTTGATCTTAACGAAGTGGAGGCGATTTCAGTTTACATTGATGGTGCGGATGAGTCTGATGATGAGTTAAACCTTATTAAAGGTGGTGGTGGTGCATTAACTCGCGAAAAAATTGTTGCTGCTGTTGCTGATAAATTTGTTTGTATTGCTGATGAATCAAAACTGGTTAAAGTAATGGGCGATTTTCCATTACCAGTTGAGGTAATTCCAATGGCTGCTAATTACGTCAAACATCAAATTACTCGTAGAATTGGTGGCACACCTTTTATTAGGGAAAATTTTGTGACTGATAATGGTAATTTGATTTTAGATGTAGAAGGTTTGAAAATCACCGACCCTAAAGCCATGGAAACAGAACTAGACAGTATTGTTGGTGTTGTAACCAATGGACTTTTCGCTAACCGTGGCGCTAATGTCTTACTACTTGGTACGCCAAATGGTGTTAAGGTAGTTGGTGCTTAAGGTAGCTCTTCATATAAATCAACCAGCTTCTCTAAACGATTAATCTTAACAGTTATAACGTCAAATAAATCTTGCGATCTGGTTGTGGCCTTTGCTCGCTCATAGCGAGTAATGGCTTGTTCTAACTTCCCTTGTAAAACCAAAGCCTGTGCATTGTGCATATGTGCACGATCCAGCCTTCCAGTTTCAACATAGAGTGACGAAAGTAGTTTATGAGATTGGTAGGTGCCATTATTTAACTTTAAATAACGTTTTAACAATTGAACACCTTGTTGCGCTTGTTTATTGTCAAAAAATGCCTGAGCAGCATAATAAGCAGCCTCTTCATGGTCAATAATAGTTGAAAAATAATCTTGAGCTTTGTTTAGCTGCGCTTGTTTTGAATAAATCCTTCCAGCCAAAATAAGACTAGGGTTTTTCTTATTAGTTTTTAACAATTGATCAATATACTCTTTAGCCTGGCTATACTTTTGCCCTTCAAACGCATCATACGCCTGCATATATAAAGTTAATGGCGCATCAGTTGTTAGCTTAATGCGTTTGTGTTGATGATAATAAAGCTTTGCCTTAATGGTTTGATATTCAAACGAATCGCCTCGATAATCTCCGTTATACCTGCTAGAACGCTGCATTGAATCTGAAATTCGATTAATACTTAAAGGGTGTGATCGTAAAAACTCTTGAGCATTGCTATTGTCTGTTAGTTTTTCAAAAAAATTAGCCATGCCTTTAGGATTAAATCCAGACTTGCTTAGCATGTTAGTGCCAATCCTATCTGCTTCCCACTCGTGTTCACGAGTGAAATTGATATTTTGCTGTGCTGTTCCAGCTACTGTTGAGGCGGCAATGGCTTGCGAAGCATTTGAATTATCTACCAATGCAGCAGCAAGCATGCCAGCCACCATTAGGTAAGTTTGTTTATCTGTTTTTTCAACAAACCTAGCCAAGTGATTTTGCGTCACATGGGATGCCTCATGAGAAAGAACACCAGCTAATTCTGACTCCGAATCAGAACTGAGTAACATGCCAGTATGCACACCAATATAACCATAAGGGCCTGCAAATGCATTAATACTGTCATCATTCAACATAAAAAAATCAAAATGCTTATCTGGATTTTCACTATAAGTGATCAATTCATTGCCCAAACGCTTCAGATAAACTTGAGTTTCGACATCTGCAACAACCTTATTAGTATCCCAAATAATCTGCAAAAATTCATTACCCTGTTTTTGCTCTTGTAATGACTCGGATAAGATTGCTTCTGGCACACTTAAAGAGTGTGCATTAACTGTTAAAAGTAAAAATAAGGCAATTAACTTTATCATGGTTCCATTATATTTGACTCTTTCTCGCCGTGCGACTAAAATAGGCGGACTTGTTTATAAAACAAACAAGTCTATTTTTTATATTTAAAAACAAAAGGAGTCCACAATGGCTGACGAAACTTTAGACGCATCAGGCTTAAACTGCCCATTACCAATTTTAAAAACTAAAAAGGCATTATCTAAAATGGATGCTGGTAAGATCTTAGACGTAATTTCTACTGATGCTGGTTCAGTAAAAGACATTGAGGCTTTTTGTAACCAAACTGGTAACAAGCTTATTTCTACTGTTGAAGAAGGCGGCAAGTACGTTTTCACAATTGAAAAAGTTTAATTACTAAATTTTTTTTAAAGGAGAAAGACTATGTCAGATGACAATAAAATGACGATTATCGCCACTAAAGGTACTTTTGACTGGGCTTTTCCTCCATTCATTATTGCCTCTACTGGCGTTGCAATGGATAAAGAAGTAACTATCTTCTTTACGTTTTACGGCCTAAATCTTTTGTTAAAAGATACTTCAAAATTAAGAGTATCTCCAATCGGAAATCCGTCAATGCCAATGAAAATGCCATTTGGCCCTAAGTGGTTACAAAAAATTGATTTTGGTCCAAAAATTCCAAATGTTCTTTGGAATATTCCAGGTGTTGAAAAAGGTGTTACCTGGATGATGCAAAAAACCATGGAGAAACATGGTGTTGCCAAGCTAGAAGAACTTCGCTCTATGTGTCAAGAATTTGATGTTAAATTCATTGCATGTGAAATGACAGTTGAGCTATTTGGATTTGATAAAGACGACTTTATTGATGGTGTTGAGTTTGCTGGTGCTGCTGCTTATTTTGATGAAGCGGCTGGTGGCGATCATCATTTATATATGTAATTTTTACTTCGTATTTTTACCTTTATACTGCGTTAGATTTTTTAAAACTCTCAATCACATAGCTTTATCTATGCTCAATCGAGATTTTACAAAACCTGCCTTGTAAAAGAAAAAAATACTAGCAAAAAAACACAACAATAAAAAACCTCCGAAAGGAGGTTTTTTATTGTCTAATTGGTTTAATTACTCTAAGTCCAATCCAGACTTGGCCAGCCTCTTTGCTTGGCGATCGCTTGCAGCTTATCATCACCATGTACAATAATAGGATTATCTACCAACTCTAACATTGGCAAATCATTGTGCGAATCAGAATAAAAAGAAGCGCCCTCAATAGTATGGCCTGTTTGTTTAAGCCATTGGTTTAAATGATGAATCTTTCCCGTTTGAAAACAAGGCTCACCTTCCACTTTACCTGTATACCTACCTTGTTTAATTTCTGGGTTGGTTGCTAATAAATGCTCAATGCCATATTTGGCCACAATAGGTTTAGTTACAAAACTATTGGTTGCGGTAATTACCATTACAGTATCGCCTTTAGCTTTATGCTCATCAACAACTGCCTGAGCTTTGGGCAATAATATTTTCTCAATTTTTTCACTCATAAATTGCTGATGCCAGCTATTAAGCGTTTGCATATCATTTTGAGACAATGGCTCTAAACAAAATTCCAAATATTCATTAATATCTAGTTTTCCCAGTGCATATTGATCAAAGAAATATTGATTTTTAATTTGGTATGTTTTTTCATCTACTGCACCAATCTCACTCATAAACTCACCCCATAGGAAATCACTGTCTCCATTAATAAGGGTTTTGTCTAGATCAAAAATTGCTAATGCCATAATGCTTCCAATATTAGATGATTAATCTTTTATAGTTTTGCCAATGCACGGCCAGCTGCATCAATGGTTGCCTGAATATCCTTATCAGTATGTGCGCTTGACACAAAACCAGCCTCATAAGCCGATGGCGCCATATAAACTCCTTCTTTAAGCATTAAATGATAAAACTGCTTAAATTTATCAATATCGCACTCTGATGTTTCATGAAAATTAGTAACTGCTGTTGAATCAGTAAAGAATAAACCAAACATGCCGCCCACCACATTAGCTGTCATGCCAATATTGTTTTCTTTAGCTTTTTGTAAAATTCCATCAGTTAATGCCACTACTTTTTGATTTAACTTTTGATAAAAATCTTGATCGTAAGATAAAGCAGTTAACATGGCCAACCCTGCTGACATTGACATAGGATTTCCAGAAAGCGTTCCTGCTTGATAGACAGGGCCTAGTGGTGCAATTGATTGCATAATATCACGCTTTCCGCCAAATGCTCCCACTGGCAAACCGCCGCCAATAACCTTACCCAGCGTTGTTAAGTCTGGCGTCACATCATAATAAGCCTGGGCACCACCAAGCGCCACACGAAAACCTGTCATCACTTCATCAAAAATTAGAATAATGCCATATTCATCACAAGCCTCTCTTAAACCTTGCAAAAAGCCTTCAACTGGAGGAATACAATTCATATTTCCAGCTACCGGCTCAACAATAATACAAGCCACCTCATTGCCTACTTCACTCAACGCTTCGCGAACTTGATCAATATTGTTGTATTCAAGTGTTAGCGTATGTTTGGCAAAATCTTCAGGAACGCCTGGTGACGTCGGCACGCCAAGTGTTAATGCGCCAGAGCCTGCTTTAACCAACAAAGAATCAGAATGGCCATGATAACAGCCTTCAAATTTAATAATCTTATCTCTACCTGTATATCCTCGTGCTAGACGAATAGCGCTCATGGTAGCTTCTGTACCAGAACTTACCATTCGTACCATTTCAATTGAAGGCACTAATTCACACACTTTATTTGCCAAAGTTGTTTCAATTTCAGTAGGTGCACCAAAACCAAGGCCGTTCTCTAAAGTGGTTTTAACAGCAGAGATTACATCCTGATTTGCATGACCTAAAATCA
>CAYFPI010000007.1:29529-31225 GCA_964344985.1 uncultured Candidatus Thioglobus sp.
TATGTATTTATTGTTATCGGCATCAAACAAATAAGCATCTTCACCACGAGTGAAAAAAATTGGATTACCACCAACACCGTTAAAAGCCCTAACAGGTGAGTTAACACCGCCTGGAATATGCTCTTTTGCTTGTTCAAATAAAATGTCTGATTGGCTCATAATTTCTCCTAATGTATTGTGCTAATTTTTGGGTAATGCTTTAAATGAGTAATATGCGACCACACCGTTAAAATATTATCTAATAATAATTTAAGATTAACCGTTGTTTTTGTTAATTGAATGGCCCGATAAACATCGTCAAGTAGTTTAAATAAAAACTCTGATTTGACAGATTTTACTACATGATTAAGCTCAACCAAACCGCCTTGTTGTTGTGTAGTTTTTAGTTTGATCGCTTCAATAATTAAATTTTGCAAACAGGTCAATACTTCCATCTCATTACCTTCAAAATCTTCAACTTTATTAATAGACATTGGATGCATGACAATATTAAGCAGCTGATTTTGATAATGCTGATAGTTGATAAAACCGCCTTCAGATAATTCGCTCAATACTTTAAACGGCACACCATGTGTGTTGTCTAACAGCTGCTTAACATCAAAATCTTCATTTTGTGTCTGACTAATATGTTCTTCAAGCCAACTCAACGTCAAATCATCATAAGCTGGGGCAATATGAACACTTTGACAACGAGAAACAATGGTGCTTGGCAAGTTCTGAAGATTGTGTGCAAGAATAATAATTAGCGTATTTTCTCTAGGCTCTTCAAGTGTTTTAAGTAGTGCGTTAGCACTGCTTTGATTCATTTGATCACCATAAAAAATAACGCCAATTTGCAAGGCATCTGCTGTTTTATTAAGCGCCTCACAAAAAGCTCGTACTTGATCAATGCGAATATCTTTTGATCTATTTTTTGTCTTTTCGTTAATCTCCCCAGCTCGACAGTAAATCAAATTTGGATAGTTTGAACGCCTGATAAGCACTGCATGATCCAAATCATCACGAATATTATCCTGCCTAATAAGGGTATCATCATTTAGCAAAATACCAATTAACTGCTGCATAAGTTCAAACTTACCAATTTTCTGAGCACCTGTGATTAATAGCGCATGTGGCAAATGATTTTGATCAATCATCTGGGTAAGTTTTGCCAATGCTTGATTATGCCAAGGAAGATTCATAGTGCTTCTAAAATCTTTTGAATTTGCTCCGATGTATATTCTCTCTCTTTAGAGGAATTAATTAATTTTATCCTCTCAGGATATTTCTCAGATCTGGCAATATAGGCTTGCCTTACACGCTGGAAAAAATCCATTTGTTCAAGTTCGATACGATCTTTTTCACCTCTAGACTCAACACGAGACATGCCAAGTTCTACCGGTATGTCTAAAAGCAGTGTCATGTCCGGTGTAAAATCCTTGAGCGTCCAATTCTCAAGCTGTTCAATTCTAGCAATATCCAGCCCTCTACCACCACCTTGATAGGCGTAAGATGCATCTGTAAAGCGGTCACTAAGTACCCAGTCGCCACGTTCAAGCGCTGGCAGAATTTTCATGTGGATGTGTTCATTCCTGGCAGCAAACATTAGCATTAATTCAGTATCTGAATGCATGGACTTGGTTTGTGTGCTCAACAACAAGCCTCTAATTTTTTCACCTAATTCAGTACCACCCGGTTCACGAGTTAAAACAACATT
>CAYFPI010000007.1:31313-38063 GCA_964344985.1 uncultured Candidatus Thioglobus sp.
ATCTCCCCCGTTCCCCACCCTCCAGTGTGGAAAATAAACTTTCCTTTTTTCATGCTGGTTATTTTATAGATTTTTCAAATACTTATTAACGTTGTGCAAGTGTTGTTTGTAAGTTTTTGCAAAAGCGTGCGTTCCATCTTTTTTAGCCACAAAATATAGATCTTGTGTCTTCTCTGGATGCATAACCGCATGAAGAGAGCTCATACTAACAGAGCTAATTGGCCCAGGTGGTACGCCTTTGTTTCTGTCAGTGTTATATGGACTTTTTATAGATAAATCTTTTTTACTTAGTGAGCCTGTGTACTTATCCCCTAAAGCATAAACCACTGTTGGGTCAGTTTGCAAGCGCATATCTTTTTTCAGTCGATTTAAAAACACGCCGGCAATTTTTGCTTTTTCTTGGACGTTTGCTGTTTCTTTTTCAACCAAAGAAGCAAGTATCAGTGCTTGATTAGCATTCTTTAAAGGGTGATTTTTAGCCCTACCCAACCACGACTGAGTTAATTTATTTTCTAAATCTAATTTAGCCCTTTTAAGTACACTCAACACGCTATCGGCGTAATTAATTTGATACGTATCTGGCCAAATATAGCCATCATATGGTGTCTTTATGTTTAAAGCTTTCATGGTTTGTTCAAATGAAAGACTTGACTTTAATGACGATTGGCCAATCAGTTGGTTGTAGTATGATTTGGTTGTTTTTCCTTCAATTAAAGTAACATCTCGTACGGCAACCTTGGCATTTGAAAAGTCTTTTAGTAGACTTATCACGCCCATTGATGGAGAAATATCATAATAGCCCGCTTTAAGATATGAATCAATATTGAATAATTTGGCGCTCCAAATAGCAAAGAAACTAGAGTTGATTAATCCATGATTTTTTAAATTGGCGGCTGTTGAGTAGATATTGGCACCTTTGGGCAAGTGATAAACAAAAGGTTTTGTTAGATTGATTGAATTTGCCCAAAACGCCCACAGTGAAAAAACAGCTAATACCACAATAAGTATTAGTTTTGACAATCGCTTTCTGGGTGCAATATCTACTGAATTTAATTTTTTTTGAATTTGTTTTTGATAAGCATGAATAAGTCTTTTGGTTATCTCATACTGCGTGAATACTTGATTGTTAATTTTTGATACTGGCTTAATACCAATAACACTATTGGTAATAAACACTTCCTCTGCGGTTAATAGCTCACTTAGTGTTAATGCACATATCTCTACTTTTAGATTTAACACTTTTGCTAATTCAAAAATAAAACTTCTACGCGTTCCTTCAATACCGCATTGATCTAGCCCAGGCGTTAATAGAACACCATTACGAATAGCAAAAATATTGCCTTGTGTTGCTGATATAACAAACCCACCCTCATCCAACATGAGGCACTCTTGGGAATGTAAATCAGTACGTGCTAAGATTTGTTCTAGGCGATTACAATGCTTAATTTCAGATAACAATTGATTATTTGAATAACCACTAGAGCAAACCTCTAGTTGAAATTTTTCAGCCACATCTGGTATTGAAGAGACAATAACAATGCGTGTGGGCTCAATATCTTGTTGATAACCATAGCCTCTTAAACTCTCTCCTCTTGAGAGGATAATTTTTACCACACCATTTTTAAGCTTGGAGATGCTAATTGCCTTGGCAATATCTGACAAAAATAAAGACCTATCAACAGGCTTAATACTAAGCTTTTGAGCGCCTTTTTCTAGCCGCTCAAAATGTTTATTTGCAAGCAACAATCTAGCATTATCAAATACACAAGTTTCAAACAGTCCGTCACCAAACTGTGTCAGGCGATTAAATACGCTTAGTTTGGATTGTTTTTTGCCGTTAATTAATACTGTTTGACTCATGGAATGCTATTATAGGTTAGCCTATATATAAAATAAAGAAAGATAGATTTGCACCATAAGCCATTTAATAGTGCTAAAATTTGAATCTTATAGTTTTTTTAAATTAAATCAACAAATAAAGGAGAGGAGATGAGCGGAATTATCAATTTAATCAAATGGGTATTAATTGCAATTGGTGCGATTGCAACTTACTACATGGTGTCATTACAAGCGCAATATGGTGTAACTGGTAAGATTTTAAGTGAAGTTGTTTCACCGAAATTACACGACAAATCAACTGAAGTTTACATGAAGATGGCAAACACGCTATTAGACACAGGCGACATTACCATGGCAACCATCGTAAGAGATGAGGTTGATCCGGAGCTATCAATCGAAGATATTGAAGAAGCTATGTCATCAGTTGCAACTGAGCTACAAATTAAAGAAGTGGGTATGTTGCCACTATCTGAACAGGTTGAGCTTCAACTTGGCGAAAAGCAACGCTTCTTAAAAATCTACCAATACTGTAAGCCTACTACAGCCATGACAATGGTTGACCATTCAGATGCATTCTCTGCTTACCTTCCTTGTCGTATTGCTCTAATTGAAGATCAAAATGGTAAGAAATGGCTATATTCACTAGACATGGATATGATGATCTATGGTGGTGCGCCACTACCTGCTGATTTATACGAATTAGCACTTCAAGTAAAAGATACAATTACAGCCATTCAAAAAGCTGGCGCTAGTGGTGACTTCTAAATCAAACACATAGCGTCAAAAAACCGCTCTTTTGGGCGGTTTTTTTATTCATAATATAAAAAACATGGAACCTACTTATCATCAACTTGATTTTGGCATTACCTGTATTGATACGCAGCACATGCGCAAAGACTTTGTAGCTGCCTACTTGATTGAGGATTCTGGAAAAGCCGCTTTTGTTGATACAGGGTGTTATTTATCCGTACCCACTTTGCTAGCCACACTAGATGAAAAAAATATCGCTAGAGAGGATGTTGATTACATTTTGCTTACTCACATTCACCTAGATCATGCAGGGGGTGCAGGAGAGCTTATTAAACACCTGCCCAATGCAACGATTTACGTGCATGAGAGAGGCTCTCAGCATTTAATTGATCCTTCAAAATTACGCGCGGGCGTTATTCAAGTTTATGGTGAGTTGTTTTTTAAACAGTTTTTGGGTGATTTAATTCCAGTGCCTGAAGATAGGGTTATTATTGCACAAAACAATAGCGCGATAAAACTAGGCGATCGAGCATTAACCTTTATTGATACGCCTGGTCATGCAAGACACCATGTGTGTATTTGGGATGAGAAATCACGTGGTATTTTTAGTGGCGATACGCTAGGGGTTAGCTATCGTGAATTTGACACTGACCAGGGGCAACTAATTTTTCCACCAACCACACCTGTACAGTTCGATCCAGAGGCTTGGATTAATACTATTAACCAACTAATGGGTCTTAATCCAAAATATGCCTATCTTACGCATTACAATCGTATTGAATTTACTCAAAAATCCGCTTCTATGTTAATAGAGCATATTAACGGATTTGTTGATATTGCCAATACATTGAAGCTGGAAAATAATAGACATAAAGCTATTAAGGAAAGCCTTCTTAATTATCTACTAGAAATCGCCAATAAACACGGTGTTACGCTTGATGAATCTCAGCAAGTCAAACTATTTAAAGGTGACTTAGAAATTTGCGCCCAAGGTTTAGGTGTTTGGCTGGATAGAGAGGCTCAAAAATAAGAACAACAATAATCCGTTACTGTTTTTACTTTTAGTTTAAAACTTGAATCTTTTGGCACCTCGAAAGATGATCCTTTTGCAAAAGTCTGCCACTCGTTCTCACCTGGTAAAAGCACATCCATCTCACCCGCTTGAATTTCCATTAGCTCATTATCATCAGTACCAAACTCGTAATCGCCTGGCATCATAATACCTAGTGTTTTCTTTGAACCATCAGCAAACATCACCACACGCGAAGTCACCTTACCATCAAAATAAATATTGGCTTCTTTTACAACTTCTACATTTTCAAAACTTGACATGCATTACTCCTAAATAATTAAACTTGATTCAATACAAATTGAGTTAACAACGGTACAGGACGGCCTGTTGCGCCTTTTTTGGCACCACTCACCCAGGCAGTACCTGCAATATCCAGGTGTGCCCAACGGTAATCTTTGGTGAAGCGTGACAAAAAGCAAGCCGCTGTAATTGTACCCGCTTCACGCCCACCAATATTGCCCATATCAGCAAAATTAGACTTTAACTGCTCATCATATTCATCCTCAATTGGCAACTGCCATACGCCATCAACCGCTGATTTTGATGCGGTAGTTATCTCATCCGCTAGGCTCTGATCATTACTCATAAGACCTGTATTGTGCTTGCCCAGCGCAATAATTACCGCACCTGTTAATGTAGCAACATCAATGACCACTTCTGGGTTGTATTTCTCAACATAAGTGAGTGCATCACACAAAATTAAACGCCCTTCTGCATCAGTATTTAAAATCTCAATGGTTTGACCTGACATACTTGTTACCACATCACCCGGTTTTGAGGCATTGTGTGCCGGCATATTTTCAACTGCTGGCACAACAACAGTTAGATTAACCTTTGGTTTTATTTGCGCAATGGCTCGCATAGTTCCAAGTACTGACGCTGCGCCACACATGTCATATTTCATCTCATCCATACCTACACCTGGCTTAAGAGAAATGCCGCCACTATCAAAGGTAACACCTTTACCAACCAACACCACTGGCTTGACATCACCATTACCTTTATAGCTCAGGCTAATTAATTTTGGCGCTTCAATGGAGCCCTTGGAAACTGATAGCAATGACCCCATACCAAGCTCAGACATATCTACCTCTTCCAGCACTTCACATTCGAGATTAAACTCTTTGGCTAGCTCTTGCGCTGTTTGTGCTAAATAAGAAGGCGTGCAAATATTTGAAGGCAAATCTCCTAAATGCCTGGTAAGCGCCATGCCATTTGCAGTAGCTTGGCCTTGCGCCAATTCGTGAGCATTATCAGAACTAGACTCAAGTGCAACACTCTCAAGTATTGTCTCTTGCTCTTTTGCATTAACTTTTTGAATACTGTAAGTTGCATTTTGCACAACTCTTGAAGTTGTTTGCTGCAACCATTCACCATCAAACCCATCAACTTCAATGGCTTGAATCATAACACTTTTTGTTTTTGTACTAGCAATAACATTACTTGCTGCAGATAACGCTTTAATATAATCCTTTGCACTACAAAAGCCTTCTCCAACACCAACAACAATAATTTTCTTAGCCTTAAAACCATTAACAAGATTTAACAACAATGTTGATCCTGGTTTTGAATCAAAATTATTTAACTGAATCAAACTCGAGATATTGTCATCACTAAATTCAACATCTGAATAAGAAAATACCACAACACTGTCACCGTCAAAATTTTGAATCGAGTGGTTGATCAATGAAAAATCCATCGCTTTTTCCTAAAAAAAATATAATGCCGATATTCTACCTAAAAAGGTAAAATTTATTTATTTTTTGACTTACAAATTAACCATGTTAAAGTTACTATTTATTGCCATATCCCTTATTACAAGCAGTGCATTTGCAACCAAAGATGAGGTTATCAATAACTTAAGTCGTTTTTTTGGTGAAATTGAAAAACAAGATATTGTTGAGTCTCCATTTATTGGTGTTTATGAAGTCATTACTTATGATCCTATTGACTCAATACTGGTTTCTGAAAACGGCAAATACCTGATTCAAGGCGATGTGGTTGATTTAACTACCAGAAGCCTCATTCAAAAAAGTGACAAAGTTAAATCACTTAAGCTGGCTCTAATCAATAGCATTAGTGATAATGACAAAATTATCTACCAAGCAGATAATGAAAAATACCAAGTTCATGTTTTTACCGATGTAGACTGCCCTTTTTGTAAGCGCCTGCACAACAGCATAGAAAAGATGAATGAATTAGGGATTACCGTTAAGTACTTAGCCGCACCACTGGCATCACTACACCCTAGAGCACAGGGAAAAATGCAAAAAATATGGTGTTCAGATGATCGCAAACAAGCCATGGATAACTACAACGATATGGGGGTTGTGGCTGACTCGCCAGCTTGTGATGATCCTGTTGCTAAGCAACTAGCAATATCTCAAAAACTTGGGGTAAATGGCACACCTGCAATATTCTTAAGCGATGGCACACACCTGCCTGGGTACTTGCCTGCTGATAAATTATTAAGAAAAATACAAAACACACTTGGAAAGTAACAACACAAGGCTTGTTGCACTAGAGGCAATCTGCTGGGTTGTTCTTGAGAAAAAATCACTGTCTGCTTTTTCCTACCCTGATCAAAACAACTCATTAACCAAGTCTTTAGTATTTGGCACAATTCGTTTTTATCATCAGCTAAATGATATTGTCACTCATCTGCTTAAACACTCATTAAAAAAAGAAGATCTGGACATTCACTGTCTGATGCTTTTGGGCGCTTATCAACTACTACACTCTAACGTAGCAACACATGCCAGCATTTTTGAGACTGTCAATGTGGTTAATACACTTAATAAGCCCTGGGCTAAAAGCTTGGTGAATGCCATACTTAGACAAATTGATCGCAACAAAGACGCGCTATTATCACAAACTCATTATTCACATCCAAGTTGGCTGGTTAAAAAAATAAAGAAATACTATCCTGATAACTTTGAGCAAATATTTACACAGAACAATACTCAGGCGCCCATGATTATTCGTGTGCACCCAAAACTAGACATTAATAATTACCAATCACAGTTGGATGAGATAGGGATTTACAGTAAATCCATTAAGATAGCGCCTCAAGCACTGGTTCTAGACCA
>CAYFPI010000007.1:38073-71698 GCA_964344985.1 uncultured Candidatus Thioglobus sp.
TATGATTTACCAGGGTTTGACCAAGGATCTTGCTACGTACAGGACGGATCTGCACAATTATCAGCGCAACTATTAGATCCGCAAAATCATGAACACATTCTCGATGCCTGTAGCGCCCCTGGTGGCAAAACAACACATCTATGTGAATTATCACCCAACGCTTCAATTGTTGCGCTTGATAGCGATGAGATAAGGTTAGACAGGGTAAGGGAAAACGCTCAACGCTTTAACATTAATAATATCAAGATTATTCAAGGACAAGCTCAACAACAAGATTGGTGGGATGGGGAAAAATTTGACAAAATTCTACTTGATGCTCCCTGTTCAGCAACCGGTGTTATTCGTAGACATCCCGATATCAAACTCCTTAGAAAGCCAAAAGACATATCTGTCCTTGTCAATTTGCAAAAATCAATACTTGAGAACTTATGGAAAATGCTTAAACCAGGCGGTACACTCCTGTACGCAACTTGCTCAATTTTAAAATCAGAAAATGAAGAGCAAGTATCTAACTTTTTACTTGAACATGCCGATGCTAAAGAAGAGGTAATCAATCTCGAATGGGGCATGGAAACCACGGTTGGAAAACAACAACTTCCAGGTGGTAGTTTTGATGGTTTTTACTACGCAAAAATAGTAAAAAATTCCTTATAAATCAATGTATTAGAAAATAATTATAAATACTACATATAGTGTAATAAATAAAAATTTAACACTATATATGTATTTTATTGATCTTAATCAATTAAAAATATATTTTATTTTGATATAATATTTCTATTGATTAATATATATATATCACAATGATATAATATATTACAACTCAACTAAATTTAGCCTGCATAGCGATTATTTTATGAAAAAAACATCTTATTATTAACATTGTTATTGTCGCTGTCTTTTGGTGCGCTTGCTAAACACAAAGTAGTTATCCATCTTGACCAACGTGGTCCAAAAACTCAAGAATTAGCACTTAATATGGCTGATGATTTGCATGAATCTTTTGGAAAGAATAATATTACTGTTGAGGTTGTTGTTTGTGGCCCAGGATTAGACTTGGTTCGTGAAGATAAAGAAAGATTCGTCGCACGCATTGAAAATATGATTGAGAAAGGCATTATATTTACAGCAGGCTGGGGAACAATGGAAAAAAAGCTTAAAAAAGAAGGTCAATACCCAGAGTTGATAGACGGTATTAACCTTGCTGCCAGTGGAGCATTTCGCGCAACAGAGTTGCAAGAAATGGGTTATAGCTACCTAAAACCTTAATAATTTACAGATAAAAAAAAATGAAAAAAATACTCACACTACTTGCCATTGTGATGGCATTTAACGCCTATGCAGATATTAAAGATCATAACGTGGTGATTCATATTGACTCACGCGGATTAAAAACTCAAAAACTTACCATGAATGCTGCAGATAATCTTCAGCATCTTTATGGAAAAGACAAAGTAAATGTTGAAATTGTTACTTGCGGTCCTGGAATGAACATGGTTAAAGCTGATACCAAGCATTATTCAAAACGAATTAAGCGCATGATTAAAGACGGCGTTAGATATAGTGTTGGAATTGACCATACTGACAAACAAGAGCTTGAAGGTCAAATTGTCGAATTTTTACCTGGCGTTGTTGAAGTGCAGGGGTGTTTAATGCGTATTGTAAACCTACAAGAACAAGGCTACACTTACATGAAGCCATAGATTAAAAGATCTAATAAAAGGTGCTTAAAGCACCTTTTTTATTACTTTTCTAAAGCAATATCCAAGACCTCATCAATCCACTTAACCTTAATTACATTAAGCTTGCCTTTGATTTTCTCTGGCACTTCAGATAGTTCTCGCTCATTATCGTTTGGAATAATAACGGTTTTAATACCACCACGAAGCGCTGCTAACATCTTTTCTTTAAGACCGCCAATTGGTGTAATTTCACCGCGCAACGTAATCTCGCCTGTCATTGCCACATCGGCTTTCACTTTACGATTGGTTAGTACAGAAACCAAAGACGTACACATTGCTGCACCCGCACTTGGACCATCCTTAGGAGTGGATCCATCTGGAACATGGATATGGATATCAAGCTTATCTTGAAAATCATCAGCAATACCCAGCTCTTTAGCACGAGAGCGAGTAACACTCATGGCAGCTTGGATAGATTCTTTCATTACATCGCCCAACTGACCTGTGTAATTAAGCTTGCCCTTGCCTTTATAGGCTGTGGCCTCAATCGTTAATAAATCACCGCCAACAGCCGTCCATGCCAGACCTGTTACCTCGCCAATTTGATTATTTTCTTCTGCTAAGCCAAAGCGGAACTTTTTAACGCCCAAATATTTCTCTAAATTTTTATCACTAATGGTAGCTTTTGTTTTGCGCTTCTTAAGTACAACTTCTTTAACCACTTTACGACAAATGGTACTGATTGTTCTGTTCAAACTACGAACGCCAGCTTCGCGCGTGTAGTAACGAATAATATCTAGAATTGCGGAATCTTTAAAACTAATTTCACTAGGCTTAATGCCATTGCTTTCCATGGCTTTTGCAATTAAATGACGCTTTGCAATCTGCACCTTTTCGTCTTCAGTATAGCCAGATAATTCAATAATTTCCATTCTGTCGAGTAGTGGCTGAGGCAAATCAAGCGAGTTTGCTGTTGCTACAAACATAACTTGTGATAAATCATAATCCACTTCTAAGTAATGATCATTAAAAGTGTGATTTTGCTCAGGGTCTAACACTTCTAGCATGGCACTAGATGGATCACCACGATAATCACTGGCCATTTTTTCAATTTCATCAAGCAAGAAAAGCGGGTTTTTAACTTTCACTTTTTGCATTTTTTGCACAATAGATCCTGGCATTGCACCAATATAGGTACGCCTATGGCCACGAATTTCCGCCTCATCTCGAACGCCACCTAATGCCATGCGTACGTATTTACGATTAACCGCTTTAGCAATTGATTCACCTAGCGATGTCTTACCCACACCTGGAGGGCCAACCAAACATAAAATGTTGGCTTTATTGTGACTCACTCTTGTTTGAACAGCTAGATGCTCTAGAATACGCTCTTTAACCTTATCCAAACCGTAATGATCATCGTCTAGGATTTTTTGTGCTTTTTTCAAATCCTTATTGATAATAGTTTTCTTCTTCCATGGCACATCGCATAAATTCTCAATGTAGGTGCGGATAATAGAAGCATCTGAAGATTGTGATGACATTCTAGAAAGTTTCTTCAGTTCGCTTTGTGCTTTAGTTTTTGCAACTTTAGGCATTTTTGCCTTATCAATACTCAGTTGCAACTCTTCTATTTCATTTTCATCTTCAGCATGGCCCAACTCTTTTTGAATGGACTTCATTTGCTCATTCAAATAATAATCACGCTGATTTGATTCCATCTGCTTTCTAACGCGTGACTGAATTTTTTTCTCAGTATCTAACACGTCAATTTCACTCTGGATAACCGATAGGATTTTATCTAGCCTTTCTTGAGCGCTATCACCACCTAATAATTCCTGTTTTTCAGAAACTTTTAATGATAAATTAGCAATAATGACATCGCTAAAACGCTCCACATCAGTCACTTCGTTGAGTATTTTTAACACCTCTTCTGGTATTTTTTTATTAAGCTTAATGTACTTTTCAAACCCTTCTAATGCTAATCGCATCATGGCTTTTAACTCTACTTCATCATCATGACCTAGGGTCAAATCACTCAATTTAACTTCGCTATATTCTTCTGTTTCAAAAACCTCTTCAATTTTTGCGCGCTTAATGCCTTCTACTAAAACCTTAATGGTGCCATCAGGCAATTTTAACATTTGCAGGATGGTTGCTAAAGTGCCCACTGTATGTAAATCGTCTACAGTTGGGTCTTCAACTTTATCATCTTTTTGTGTCACTAAAAAGATGTGTTTGTTAGTTCCCATTGCCTGAGTAATAGCATTAACAGAAGATTTTCTGCCAACAAATAATGGCATGACGGTATGTGGAAACACCACCACATCCCTAAGAGGCAATAATGGAATATTTTCAGTTGTTAAATCCATTTCCTCTACGGCTAATTTTGTTCCCATAGTAACTTGACACCTTTCTTGTTTAGTAATTTAGATAGATAGTGATGAGTAACGTTAATTTCAAGTATCCAACGTCCAAAATCATCCACCTTCTCATTGTGGATATAGCCTATATTATGAATCTCACTACGAATATAAGCACTTTTTACATCCAGCTCAATCTTTGCACGAGTCATCATACCACTAAGGCGCTGTGCTAACGCCTGATATAAAAGATCAATGCCCTCACCTATTTTACTAGAAAGCCACACTCTATAAATATTGCCTTGCTCATCTTTATCTAGACGCGCAGTAAAATTCTCTAAACGGTCAATCTTATTCATCACAACAATACTAGAAACCTCACTAGCGCCAATTTCATCAACAATTTGTTCAACTTGTGAAATTTTTTCATTATTGTACTCATCAGATGCATCAACAACATGAAGTAGTACATTAGCCCTTTTAGTCTCTTCTAAAGTAGATTTAAATGCATCAACCAGATCATGGGGAAGATCTTGAATAAAACCAACTGTATCAGCAATAACTGCCTCACCAGAGGCTGGTAAGATAACGCGCCTTATGGTTGCGTCTAAAGTTGCAAACAACTGGTCATTAGCATACACCTGGGCATCAGTCATTTGGTTAAATAGTGTAGACTTTCCAGCGTTAGTGTAGCCTGCTAGAGCGATCATTGGCGTGTCGTTTTTTGTACGTGACTTACGACCAAGATCCCTTTGCTTATGTACTTTTTCTAAGCGCTTAGTAATGTTTTTGATACGCGCTGCAATCAAACGCTTATCGGTTTCCAGCTGCGTTTCACCAGGTCCGCGCATACCAATACCACCTTTTTGCCTTTCTAAGTGAGTCCAACCCCTAACAAGGCGTGTAGATAAATGTCTAAGTTGAGCAAGCTCTACTTGCAACTTGCCTTCGAATGAACTGGCACGCAAAGCAAAAATATCTAAAATCAATCCAGTGCGGTCCATCACTTGGCACTCAAGTGCTTTTTCTAAATTTCGCTCTTGAGAAGGTGAAAGCTCAGGTGAGAAGATAACCAATTCCAGTTCTAATTCTTTCACTAAATCAGCAATCTCTTCCACCTTGCCAGTGCCGATAAAGTATTGGGCCAGTGCTGAATTCCTGCTAACTTTTAAAGTTTTAACAACATTTAGCCCTGAGGATTCAGCCAACTCCTTAAATTCAGCCTCTGCGTTATGAATGTTGCGATTAGTAGGAAGCTCGACATACACCAATAAGGTTTTCTCACCTTGTCCTACCGCGTCTTTTTGACGATCAAATAATTCCAATGAAGATTATGCCTTAACCGGCTTTTTTGGTTTTAGCTGGCTTTTTGTCAGATTTGTATACGATTAAAGGTTCTTTAGATTTTTCAACCACTGCTTTATCAACCACCACCTCAACAACATCTTTTAACGAAGGCAGCTCAAACATAGTATCTAGCAATAAATCCTCTAAAATAGAACGCAATCCTCGCGCACCTGTTTTGCGTTTAATAGCTAGCTTGGCAATGGCTAATAGTGAAGCCTTCTTAAAGCTTAATTTAACACCCTCAAGTGAAAATATCTCTTGGAACTGCTTAACCACTGAGTTTTTAGGCTTAGTTAGGATTTGCACCAAAGCATCTTCATCCAATTCACTGAGTGCGGTTTGTACTGGCAGTCGACCAACTAGCTCTGGAATTAAGCCAAATTTAATTAAATCTTCTGGCTGAATAGAATCAAATAGATCTGTCAGTGTTTTTTCTTCTTGCTTATCTTTAACATCCGCTGAGAAGCCAATGCCCGTTACTTTTTCAACACGTCTGTTAATAATACGCTCAAGACCATCAAATGCGCCACCACAAATAAATAAGATTTTTGAAGTATCAACATCAATAGTTTCTTGATTAGGATGTTTACGACCACCCTGTGGTGGCACTGAGGCAACTGTACCTTCAATTAGCTTTAGCATGGCTTGCTGCACACCTTCGCCTGAAACATCTCGCGTAATAGAAGGAGAATCTGAACGACGAGAGATTTTGTCAATCTCATCAATAAAGATAATGCCACGCTCTGCACGCTGAGGATCAAAATCACATTTTGACAATAAGTTTTTAATAACATTTTCAACATCATCGCCCACGTAGCCCGCTTCAGTGAGCGTTGTAGCATCAGCAACAGTAAATGGCACGTCCAAAATACGCGCTAATGTTTGTGCTAATAATGTTTTTCCAGATCCTGTTGGGCCAATCATTAGAATGTTGGATTTATCCAACTCTACTTCATTAGATACGTAATCATTTTGAAGTCGCTTGTAATGATTATAAACCGCAACTGAAAGTACTTTTTTAGCATGATCTTGACCAATGACATAATCATTTAAAAAATCACGAAGCTGCTTAGGCGTGTAATTCCAATCTTGGTGCTGCTCAACAATTTCTTTTAATGCTTGCTCTTCAATTAAGTCATGGCAAGAGGCGATGCATTCATTACAAATGTAGACACCCGGGCCAGCAATTAATCTGTCAACTTCTGACTTAGCTTTGCCACAAAAAGAACATGATAATTCTTGATTATCTTCTTGCATTGTTATCTCTTGGTTAGTACTTTATCAATCAGGCCGTATGTTGCCGCATCATCAGCCGACATAAAATTATCTCTATCGGTATCTTTTTCGATAGTTTTAAGATTTTGACCTGTATGTAATTTCAAAATTTGATTCAATCTTTCCCTTACCGTTAAAATCTCTTTAGCATGAATATCAATATCACTTGCCTGTCCAGAAAAACCACCCAATGGCTGATGAATCATACATCTAGCATGAGGCAATGCAAAACGCTTACTTTCAGCACCTGCCGTTAGTAATAATGCACCCATTGAAGCCGCTTGACCAATACACAGAGTTGATACATCAGGCTTGATAAATTGCATGGTGTCATAAATAGCCAAACCTGCTGTTACTGATCCACCAGGTGAATTAATATAAAGGTGAATATCTTTATCTGGATTTTCAGATTCTAAGAATAATAATTGAGCAACCACCACATTTGCCATATAGTCTTCGACCGGACCCACTAAGAAAATAATGCGCTCTTTTAATAAACGCGAATAAATATCGTAAGCTCGTTCGCCTTTAGCGGATTGCTCCACCACCATTGGCACTTGGTTTAGGTTGTCTATATCCATTTATCCTTGCTCTGTAATCTCAGTAAATTTCTTTTTAACAGCTTTAACTTTGGCCTTTTCTGTTACCAAGTCTCTCACCATCTTCTCAACAATCATAAGCTCAATGCTAGATTTTCTAGATGGGTCTTGATTGTAGTAATCAATCATTTGTTGTGCATTCTCGCCGTAAGATTGCGACAACTCTAATATCTTGTCGTCAATTTGCGCTTCTGTTGCTACTAATTTATTATCACTAGCGATTTGACCAACAATCAAGCCAACCTTAACACGCTTTTCAGCCTCATCATTAAAGATAGATGCTGGCATTTCTTGTTGCTCTGGCATGCCTTGCTGCTTCATGCGCTCACGCATATCGGCCATTAACTTTTGAGCTTCATCATCAACACTTGATTGTGGTACGTCAAATTCGTTCGCACCGATCAGTGCTGTAAACACTGCCTCTTTGTTAATCGCATCTAAACGAGCATCAATCTCAACACGCATTTGCTCTTTCATGCTTGCCAGTAAACTGTCCATGTCTTTTTCGCCAAATTTTTTCGCAAATTTTTCATCAAGTGCAGGAGATTTAGGCGAGCCTACTTCTGTAATTGTTACTTCAAATACACAGTCTTTACCAGCTAGGTTTTTCGCATGGTAGTCTTCTGGGAAAGTCAATTCCAAAGAAATGGTTTTTCCTGCAGCAACGTCAGTAACACCCTCTTCAAAACCAGGAATCATAGTTCCTTTACCAATAACCAACTTAAAGTTATCAGCCTTACCGCCTTCAAATACTTCGCCATCAATCTTACCAACAAAATCCATTGAAACACGATCGCCTAGTTTAGACTTACGCTTAACCGGTTTAAAGTCTGTTAATTGCTCTTTTAAACCCTCTAGTGTTCTATCTTCATCAGCCTTACTAATTTTTACTTCAGTTTGTTCAACTTCTAATTTAGCAAAATCAGCTACTTTGATATTAGGGAAAACTTCAAATTCTACTGTGTATGAAAAGTTAGTTTTGTCTTCTGTATCAATCTTAGATAAAGAAGGACGACTTGCAGGAGACAACTTAACCTCTGTTAGCGCATCACCCAACGTTTCGTTAACAATTTCATTAACTGCGTCAGAGCTAGCATTGCCACCAAAACGCTTTTTCACCATAGAAACCGGAACCTTGCCTTTTCTAAAACCATCAATAGTTACTTGCGAGGCCATGCTTTTCAAAATTTTATCGACCTTTTGGTTAAAATTATCAACCGGTAAATCTACTGTTAATGATCTCTTTAGACCTTCTAATGTTTCTACTGAAGTTTTCATGTGTATTAAATCCGTCTCGTTACTAATAAAAGAGCCAATTATACCTAAATTGCGCGCAATAAAAAAGGCAGTAAAAACTGCCTTTTTGTGAGGTTTTGCTAGCGTTTAGTGCAAACCAGCAATGTACTGAGACAACGCTTCAATCTCTGCATTATTTAGAGTTTTAGTAAACTCAACCATCATCTTTCTATTATCATTAGTTCTAGCAGGTTTTTTATCGCCTGTTTGCTCGTTAATTGACACTTGACGAAAGCCCTTTAACTGTTTGGCAGTATAAGCTGCATGTTGTGAAGCAAGTGCAGGGAAGCTTGCAGATGGAACGCCTGCACCTTGAGGGCCATGACATGCTGAACAAGCTGTAATGCCTCGATCTTTGTCACCACCTCTGTAAAGCTTCTCAGCTAAAGCAACATTAGTATCCTTTTTAGCAGTACCTTGGGTAATCGCCTGCTGTGAGAAATAAGCAGCTAAATTTGCCATATCATCCTGCGAAAGAGCAGCAACAATACCTGCCATTAATGCGTCTTTACGTGCGCCTGATTTAAAATCTTTAAGTTGGTCTAATAAGTAAGACTCTCCTTGGCCAGCTATTTTAGGAAACGTTGGTACCATTGAGTTACCAGTTGCGCCATGACAAGCAATACAAGTTGCAGACTTTGCCTTGCCTTTTGCAGCGTCGCCAGAAGCGAATGCGTTTAATGATACGCTTGCCAATACAGCGGTGAAAATTAGTCCTAATTTATTCATGATATTGCCTTTTTTGAAAAAAAATAAGCCAATATTATACGCTAATATTGGCTTATTGAAATTACGAAATACGTCAACTGACGCTCTCGATTTATTGACCCGCTAAGTAATCAGCAATTGCTTGCTCTTGACCTGCTGCTAATGGTGCCATTGCACTCATTGTAGGGTCTACGCGTGTACCCGCTTGAAAGGCTTTAAGTTGTGCAACAACATCAAGATCAGGACGTGCTGATTTTGCCAATGATGGGTACGCTGGCAAAACTGACTTACCACCAACACCATGACAACCAGAACAACCTAATGCATCAAAAGGATTTGCTTGAACTGAACCCATTGATAAAACAGCAGATGTTGCCGCTACTAATAAAACTTTTTTCATTACTCTCTCCTTATTTTTAATCATATAAAATGGCATATAGTGTAAATACCACTATTTTAAATTATACCTCGTTTTACTAAATGCGCAAACACTACCACCAAGCCAAATTCCTACTCTCTTGCCCATCTTTAAAGGGCTGTCCTACTGATGAAGGTTATGAAGTTATTTTTGCAGGCAGGTCTAACGCTGGCAAATCAAGCTCTATTAATGCGCTCACCATGCAAAACAAACTGGCCAAAGTGTCAAGAACCCCAGGCAGAACGCAACACTTGGTTTTTTTTGAACTTGATGAACATCGACGCTTAGTAGACTTACCAGGCTATGGCTACGCCAAAGTGCCTGAACACATTAAAAAACAATGGCATCAAGATATGAGTGAGTATTTTGATAAACGTGATTGCTTGCGTGGCGCAGTGTTGGTAATGGATGTTCGTCATCCACTTAAACCCTTTGACCAAATGATGTTAGATTGGTGTGTTAGTATTAACCTACCTACCCAAATTCTTTTAACCAAGGCGGACAAGCTTAAAAAAGGTCAAGCCAGCAATGCCAAGTTAAAAGTTCTAAAAGCAGTTGAAAATCATCCGTATGTAGATGTACAGCTTTTTTCTAGCCTTAAAAAACAAGGTTTAGAGGAATTATGGTCACGCCTTGACAGTTTTTTTGGCTATGTTGATTAATGCCGATCTAATAAATATTGATCACACAAGTACTGTTGTTGTTGCCAATAATAGACAAACGCTAGCATTTAAAAAAACTTTTAGTAAACAGCGTCCAAACACGCAACTGCCAAAGATTTTTTCTTGGCGCCAATACTTGCAATACACTTGGAAAACAATTGATTTTAATTCTAAATTAAGATTGATTGACTCAGTAGAATCGCGCCATTTAATGAGTAAAGCCATTACCCAATCTGGTCAGAAATCTCATAAATTATTACTGGATGAGGTGCTAAAAAATCTCGACTATTGCCGCAATCATCTAATCAAAACCAAACTCTTGGCTCAATCAAAAATACCTGTTTCTGAGATATTCGCTTATTGGGTATCAATCTATCAACAACTAAAAGATGAGCAAAATCTTATTGATACCAATGACTTGCCGGCACTGATTATTAACTCTGGAAAGCTAATAACTACTCCCATTATTTATGGATTTAAAACCCTAACACCACAACAGCAAACTTTATTTGACGCACTTAATTATCAAAAAATCAGTGCGAGCAAATCAGATCGATCAGAGTGTGTATTTTTTGAAAATACTCAAGATGAAATAAGTGCTGCTGCTAACTGGGCCAAACAACAATCATCAAACTTGTCAGTTGTTATTGTTTGCCCTCAACTGAATGAATTACAACACCAAATTAGCTCTATCTTTGATCAAACGTTTAATAATTTATTAACTGAAACTGGAGACAAGTCTTATAACATTTCCCTTGGATTGCCACTATTAAAATACCCTTTGGTGCAGGATTTAATAGCTATATTAAAACTAAATGTGCAAATTCAATCTAACCAAATTAAGCTCGATACTTTTACCAGAGTGCTGCGCTGTGTTTATGTTGCACATTATCAACAGGAGTGCTCTACAAGACACTTACTTATTAATCATGCGCTGGATTTATCAAGCGACACATTCACACTGCAAGACATACACACCCCTTTGCAGAAATGTCCCGAACTATCAGTCATTATCGATACAATAGAAATAGGTGGATTAAACTTTGATAACCTTGATAATCACCTGTTAACAATTCAAACAATGCTTACGCATTGGGGATTTACAACAGATAGACAATTAAGTTCTACTGAGTATCAATTATTTCACAAATTTTTAGATATCAGTCTAACGCTTAACCAAATAAGTGCTCATGGTAAAAAAACCAGTATTGATAATGCCATTAACTTATTAGAAGATATTTGCAACCATGTTATCTTTCAAGCTCAAAGCTCTAGCGCCAATATTCAAATTTTAGGCTCATTGGAGGCGGAAGGGCTGCGCTTTGATAAGGCCTGGGTGATGGGTGTGAACGATAATTTTCTCCCTGCTAAATTAAACTCGCCACGCTTTATTCCGCACGAGATTGCTGTTGAACATCAAATACCGCAGAGTAGTTTTGAGCTAGTTACCACTGATGCAAACAACACGTTAAACAACCTATCTTCATTGGCAGAAAATGTTATTTTTTCTTATGCTAAAACACTCGGCGAAGAAGAGCAATTGCCTAGCCCTTTGCTTGAATTTCGTAAAAATACAATTGAAACAAACAGTACTAATAACAAAACTCAGTCAACAGCCTTATTGGACGATTCAATCGCCACAAAGTTCAACAAGCAAAAGATTAACTCTGGTGTTAGTCTTTTAAAAGATCAAATGGCGTGCGCTTTCAAAGGCTTTGCGCACCGACTCAACATTCAATCATTTGACGCACCACACATTGGCTTTGATAAAAAAGAACAGGGTAATATTGTTCATAACGCATTGCAATATATTTATGAAGAGCTGGATTCAAAAGAAAAACTTTGCTTATTGAGCGAAGATGATCTAACCCGCCTTGTAAAACAAAAAGTATATGCCGCACTTAAACGCTACCCAGATTCTAATTTTAAAAAAATAGAACAACAGCGAGTTGCTCAACTAATCCTTAACTTTATCGATCTTGACAAAACCAGGGAAAATTTCTCAGTACTTGAAACAGAGAAAAGCATTGTTGCCGAACTATCCGGACTAACATTCACCACTCGACTAGACAGGCTAGATCAAATGGATAATGGTGACAAAATCGTATTTGACTATAAGACTGGAAAAACTTCTATTTCCAATTGGTGCGCTCAAGCAATACATGAGCCACAACTCCCTATTTATAGCATTACTAACCATACTCAAGGCGCTGCATTTATTGAGCTAGATGCTAGTCAAATTAGTATTAAAGGACTTTCAAAAGATTCAGACTCTCTACCAAAGCAATCCTCTAGAAAATCAACTTGCAATGAGTGGGATGAGCAACTAATTATCTGGAATGACACGCTAAATCAAGCTGCTCAAGATTTTCAATCAGGACAAGCTCATGTAATACCCAATAAAAAAGCATGTAAATATTGCGAGCTTGATTTACTCTGTAGAGTTGAGAAATGATTCAATGATTGATTTTTTCTCTTGTTGTATTGCTTGAGCAATATTGCTTTTATCCAATTTAGCAACATCAATTGCACTGAGTAAACCTCTTAGTTTAATCACCGATTTAACATCAATATCCATAAGGCTAAAAACCTCCAATAAATCAGAAAATCGTTGCTGGCGACGAAGTGCATCGGTCTTCGTGAAAAAATCAAACACCTCTTTGCTGGATTTATTTTTAAATGTTTTAACAAACTGATAATATTGTGCAGTTAATCTTGCCAATTGCTCATAATTTTTAGGGCATTTAATTTGCCCACATAAAGTCTTAATCGCCTCATCATTTTCATCTTTAAGCCAAATAGAAAATTTTACAAAAGACTTGTCAGTATTTAAGTTATCTAATGACTCAAACTGATTATCGTGAGTACTTTGCGATCTATTATTCAAGCTTGAAAATACTTTAGTATAAGCACCACAAGCTGACAACACTTTAAAAAATGCTGATGGCGTTTGATAAGATAACGCCTTTTCCAACTCTTTAAACACACGCTCAGGCGTTAGTGCATCTACCTCGCCCGAAGTCACCATTTGTTTCATTAATTGATGAGTTGAGTGTGACACCTTAAAGCCAAACACTTTAAATCTTGCAGCAAAACGCGCAACACGTAACACACGAACAGGATCTTCGCTAAAGGCGTCTGAGACATGATTCAATAAGCCATTGTTCAAATCCTCTTGGCCATTAAATGGATCAATCAATTCATTGCCATTTTGAGCAATGGCATTAATGGTCAGATCACGGCGTGACAAATCTTGTTCTAGTGTTACCGACTTTGATGTATCAAATTCAAAACCTTTGTAGCCCGCACCTACCTTTCTTTCAAGTCTAGCGAGTGCATATTCCTCTTGTGTTCCAGGATGCAAAAAAACAGGAAATTCCTTTCCCACTTGCCGATAACCCAAATCCAACATTTCTTCAGGTGATGAGCCCACTACTACCCAGTCTTTCTCGGTATTATCATCTGCAATGCCTAATAGGTGGTCTCGAACCGCACCACCAACCAAATATTTCTTCATGCCACTATAATACCCTAATGGATTTATCTGAATTAACACCTACGCAGTATCACATTACCCAACAATGTGGCACTGAAATGCCGTTTACTGGCAAGTATGTTAATCACCATAAAGATGGTAATTACACTTGTGTTTGTTGTGATCAGGTATTGTTTTCATCAAGCACCAAATTTGATTCTGGCACGGGTTGGCCAAGCTTTTACGATGCTGTTAATATCAACAATATTTCTTTAATTGAAGACAACTCGCACAATATGAATCGCATTAAAGCAAGATGCGCTAATTGCAATGCACACCTTGGTCATGTATTTAATGATGGCCCAGCACCCACTGGACAGCGCTATTGCATTAACTCCGCTTCACTGAACTTTAGGAAGGCTTAATGCATATACATATCCTTGGCATTGCTGGCACGTTCATGGGTTCTTTAGCTCTAATTGCCAAACAACTTGGGCATACAGTTACCGGACAAGACCAAGGTGTGTATCCTCCAATGAGCACGCAACTTGATGAACAAAACATCAGCTACACACAAGGATACAACACTCAAGATTTACCCGAGGCTGATATTTTTATCATTGGCAATGCCCTATCTCGAGGCAATGATTGTGTAGAGGAAATTCTTAATAAACAATACGCTTATACTTCTGGAGCGCAGTGGCTAAGTGACAATGTTTTGCGTGATAAATGGGTATTGGCTGTATCTGGCACACACGGAAAAACCAGCACCTCTAGTATGCTTGCTTGGATACTTGACTACGCTGGCTATAATCCCAGTTTTCTAATTGGTGGTGTGGTTGAAAATTTTGGCGTCTCATCACGCCTAACAGAATCTAACTTTTTTGTTATTGAGGCTGATGAATACGACACGGCTTTTTTTGACAAGCGCTCAAAATTTGTACACTATCATCCAAAAACTCTAGTTATTAATAATCTAGAATTCGATCATGCTGATATTTTTGACTCACTTAAAGATATTCAAAAACAATTCCATCACCTAATACGCACTGTGCCCAGTGATGGTCTGATCATTCACCCGCAAGATAATAAAAACATCAATCAAGTTCTTGAAATGGGCATATATTCATCTGAGCAAGCCTTGCCTGCTCATGTGTTGAAAAACAACGATATTGGCAGTGAGTTTGAAGTTGAAGGCTGTCAAGTATCATGGAATTTACTAGGCAAACATAACATGGAAAATGGTTTAAATGCTATTTACGCCGCACACCACGTAGGCGTGCCTTTTGACATTGTTTGTAAAGCACTTGGACAATTCAAAGGTATTAAGCGTCGTTTGGAAATCAAACACCAAACCGAAAGCATCACTTTGTATGATGACTTTGCTCACCACCCAACCGCCATAAAAACCACTCTATCAGGATTGCGCTCTAAAGTTGGTAACGAGAAAATTATTGCCATTTTAGAACTTAGATCCAACACTATGAAAGCTGGCACGCATCAACAAAGCCTTGTAGATTCGCTTGAAGATGCCGACCAAGTTTTAGTGCTAAGACCCGAGTCAAATACTTGGAATATTGACGCTTTATTTGATGAGTCAATATTGTTTAATTCAGTAGATAATATGGTTAAACAACTTTCCAATATTCAACAAGGTCATTTTGTAGTTATGTCAAATGGTGGGTTTGATGATATTTTTAATAAATTAATTTCCAAGTTATGAAACCAATTGCAATAGCGCTGACTGGCGCCTCAGGCATGCCTTATGCCATCACTCTACTTAAAGAACTGGTAAGAACCCAAGACAAGATCTACGTGATGATTTCCCAAGCAGCCAACACAGTGATTGCCATGGAGACTGATTTAAATCTAGGTACCGACACTCAAGCCATTGAAAAAAATCTAACTAATTATTTAAACGCCAAGTCTGGACAAATTAAAGTATTTTCTAAAAATCAGTGGACCGCACCTGTGGCTTCAGGCTCTAATCCACCGCGAGCAATGGTAATTTGTCCTTGCACCATGAGTACGTTATCTGCTGTTGCTAATGGTGCAGCTGACAATCTCATGCACCGAGCAGCTGATGTAGTAATCAAGGAACAGAAAAAACTCATTTTAGTACCTAGGGAAACCCCTTATTCAGCCATTCATTTAGAAAACATGCTTAAGCTTTCTCGCTTAGGCGTGGTAATTATGGATGCCAATCCCGCATTTTATCAAAAACCAAATTCTATTCAAGATTTGGTTAATTTTGTTGTGGCCAGAATTTTAGACCATTTAGATGTTAAGCATAGCCTAGCACAACCTTGGCAAGGTTAGAATTTACAACTAAAAAGACAATACTAAAATACCAAGAAGTACTAAAAACAGTGCGAAGAATTTTTTAAGTTTTTTGCCATCAACACGATGAGCTACTTTAGCACCAAATGGCGCAAACAAAACACTCATTAGTACAATGCTAATAAGCACCTGAGAATGTATAAAACCTAAACCCACGGTGTTTTGAGTGTTCCAACCTGCCACCATAAATCCTAGTGCACCTGCTATGGAAATTGGCAATCCAACAGCCGCTGAGGTGGCAATGGCATTTTTGATTTTAATATTGTTATAAGTTAAAAAAGGCGTGGTCATGGTGCCGCCACCAATGCCCACAATTGCAGAAACCAGTCCAATCACATAACCGGTAATGCGCCATACCCAGTTGGACAAATGATCAATATGCGCTGAGCTACTAATCCCAAAATACATAATAGTGGCCACAGAAAATTCAAAAAAAGCAAAAAATATGCGCATAAAGTCAAAACTCATGAGCTTGGTAAGCATGGCCCCACTAAAAGCGCCGAGCAAAATAGTTGGCGTGAGTTTTTTAAAATTTTGCCAATGAATGGCATTGTGCTGATGGTGTGCCCAAACACTAGAAGCTGAAGTAAATACAATTGCAGTTAGCGCAGTAGCTACTGACACATGCATAAGTACAGCCTGATCAATACTGTCTGCAAGCAAATAAAGCAAAGCCGGCACCATAATCAAACCACCGCCAACGCCTAATAGGCCAGCAATAAATCCAGCAAAAGCACCAAGCAGCAATAATGGAATGATTTCAATCATTTTCTAACTTTGATTAATAAAATTTCAATATTTTCAACACAGGGTTTCACAAAAAATTGATGAATTTTACAAATGATCATTTTTCAACAAAAAACATCAAAATATACTGTTTTTAGCCAAAATTTAACTAAAAATCACCTATAAATTAATAAAAACAAGAAAATAATGCTATTTATATACAATAAATGAATTTTAGCGGCAATTTTTTCTAAATTTTATAGAAAAAATATCAACAAAATTGCACAAAAACCGAAAAAAATTAAAAATTTTCAAAAATATTGATTTTATGAGCACTTACCCTTTTGTAAGAAAAGAAGGATAAGCGCCAAGTGTATTAAACAACTTGTCTTTGGGGAGAGAAATATTTAATACAAAAAACATTGTATTAAATATTAATAAAGTTGTATATTGTGGAATTCCTTATTTTATATGTTTATGCAAACGATAAATTACACCAGTTAGGCTCTAAATCAATACTTAAGGGCTTGAGTAATGGCAACATTTTAACTAGGCAAGGCAGTGTATCAGCTTGCATTTTTTTCATCACTGCAGCTCTATGTTTTTCTACAGTTGAGGTTGAAATATAAAGCTTTTCAGTCATTTGTTGATTGGTCGCCCCTAGAACAATACAAGCAAAAACTTTCTTTTCTTTTTCTGTAAGGCTTTTGTAGCGAGAGATTATTTCAATATTTTTTTGAAAATCTGTAACTGCATGTGTAATTTTTTGCAAAACAATGTTTTTGTTTAAAGGTTTTTCAATAAAATCAAATGCACCCAGTTTAATCACCTCTACCATTGTATCGACTGACTTCATATTGGCTATAAATACTACTGGAGATAGGTGTTCTATGGCATTAAGCCTATTTAATAAATCAGTGCCGTTTTTGTTATCTATCTCAATATCAGCAATCAAACACCCTTGAGTCTCATCTACCTGCTCAATATAGGCATCATATGATAAGAAAAACTTAAGCTTAAATCCATCGTCAGCCAACAATTCTTTTAGGTGTATCGCTTCATTATTATCACTTGTGATAATGTAAATAGTTTTTGAAATAATAGAACTGTCCAAGACCACTTCTTGCTTTCCTTAAAAAAAATAAAACACATTGTCATACTTGGCGTTAGGCAATATTGAGAAGAATGAATATTTGGATAAAATATGGAGATAGTTCCAAATATTTTGCTGTTTTATTAGCAATTCTAACGCCAAGCAATAGGAATTATATCGAGCATAAAACCTTTGTGATATAGAGGTATTCCTTATTTTTTATAGTAAAAAAAGAGTGGGGTGCTTTACATATTAAAGCTTAACAAAAGATTTGGTTTTGCCAATTTTTTTTAGCTCATCAAGTTTTAACTGTAGCAATGCATCAATGGATTTAGTTCTGGACTTATCTTTAATAGATGCCTTTATACAAGACTTAGAAATTTTACTAATCATATTACTTGTCATAAATACAATCAGTAAATTAAAGCTATTGCCAATACTCCTGCAAACAACAATGCAAAGAATATCATAAAAAAACCTTTCTCGAACATTACACTCTCCCCAGGGTGATAATCAACAAGTTTATTATATATTAGTGCATTTTAATCCATTTAGAATAGATTTGTTGAGAATTACTATCAATAAAAAAAATTATTGATAATCTACGGTGGTTAGCCCAACTGAGCGCCACGCTTGCATGCCGCCGCGATAGTATTTGAGTTTTTCGGCAGGATAGCCTTTTTTAAGTAGTTTGCGAATAATTTTTGGTGATTTTCCACACCAAAAGCCATTGCAATACAATATCAGTGTTTTAGCATTGTCAAAATTCCACTCATTACCAACCTTCGCCACATCAATACTAGCAAAAGCCTTTTTTAAGTTTGTGGAAAGCACAAGGTCTTTATACTCTATGTGTATAGCGGTGGGAATCATGCCTGTAATTAGCATTGCAGAGACTGGGCGTGTATCCACAACAACAATAGAATCATTACCTTGTGATATTTGTTCAATATAATTAATAACTTCAAGCTCTGCAACCGTTTCAACAGGGTGGGGCTTAAAAGGATGAAGTGGCTGAATTTTTCCGCGCCAAGTATCGCGATAAAATTCCATAATTTGAGCAGAGCGGTCTTGATTGCGTTGCAAATCAATCACCGTGCCTTTATGCACAATATTAAGATCTTTAAAATCCTTTTGAATTAGCACATCTTTGGCGAATGCCAAATTAGATAATAAAAAAAATGTAGTTATTAACAATTTCATTACTATAAGGGGCAGAAATTTTAGATTCAAGAGAGTTTCGCTTTAATTAGACCTGAGACAACACCCATATCAGCTTTACCGTCTAGTTGGCCTTTTAATAATCCCATTAGTTTACCCATGTCTTGCATAGATGATGCGCCTGTATCAGTAATAGCTTTTTCAACTGCTGCTGAAATTTCATCCTCTGATAGTTGTGCAGGCATGTAGTTACTAATAATGGCAAGTTCAGCCTCTTCAACAGCGATCAAATCATCACGACCTGCTTCTGAAAATTGAGCAATTGAGTCCTTGCGCTGCTTAACCATTTTTTGGATAACAGCAAGTGTTTGAACATCATCAAGCTCAATACGCTCATCAACCTCTTTTTGTTTGATGGCACCTAAGATCATACGAATTGCTTTTAGACTGTCTTTATCTTTAGCCTTCATTGCCGATTTCATATCGCTAGTAATTTGTTGTTTTAATGCTGACATAATATTTTATTTATTTAATAAGTTTATAAACAAAAATGCCGATACAAGTATCGGCATTTTTAAAGAAACAATACCGAAAGGTATTAGTACATTCTTTTACGATGAACGCGGTTTTTAGCCATCTCTTTATGAGTGCGCTTAACAGCTGCCGCTTTCATGCGCTTGTTTACCCAAGTTGGCTTTTCAAAAAACTCTTTTTTACGAACATCAGTGATTACACCAGCTCTATCACATGAACGACGAAAACGTCTAAGTGCAATATCAAATGGTTCGTTCTCTCTTACTTTAATTGAAGGCATATTATTCTTCCTTTATGAATCTGTAGTCTCAGCAGTTGCATCAGCAGTGCTATCAAAATCAACCAATTGAACGATTGCCATTGGCGCTTTATCGCCAGTACGGAAACCGGCTTTTAAAATACGGATGTAACCACCAGGGCGATCTTTGTAGAACGGACCTAGTTGAGTAAATAACTTTGCAACCATTGCATCATCACGTAATTTAGCAAATGCATTACGACGATTAGCAACTGAATCAGTTTTTGCTTTAGTAATTAATGGCTCAACAACACGACGCAATTCTTTAGCTTTTGGCAATGTTGTGCGAATAGTCTCATGCTCAAATAAAGAGTTTGCCATATTTTTAAACATCGCCTTACGGTGAGATGAGTTACGATTTAATTGTCTACCTGACTTTCTATGTCTCATTATATTTCCTTATTCACTCATTAGATCAACTGGTGGCCAGTTAGGAATGTCCGTTCCTAGTTCAAGTTCTTTCTCAGTTAATACTTCTTTGATTTCATTTAATGATTTACGACCTAAATTAGGTGTTCTTAGTAAGTCCTGCTCAGACTTCTGGATTAAATCACCAATGTAGTAAATTTGCTCAGCTTTCAAGCAGTTTGCACTACGCACTGTTAATTCCAACTCATCAACCGCTGCTAATAATTGTGGATCGAAATCATCAGAAGTTGGTAATGCCTCTTCCTCTTCAATCAACTCAAGCTCAACAAATGAAGATAATTGATCTTGTAGGATTGTTGCTGCACGCTTAATAGCTTCTTCAGCATTAACTGAACCGTTTGTTTCCATAACGATATTCAATTTATCAAGGTTAACTTTTTGATCAACACGAGCCGCATCTACTGTAAAGCTAACACGTTTAACTGGAGAAAAACTAGCATCTAGCTGAATACCACCAATTGTAGAAGCTTCATCACTACGTGATACCGCAGTATCGTAGCCAATACCTGTACCGATCTTAAGTGTCATACGCATATGACCACCTTCGTTAACAGTAGCAATTACCTTGTCTGCATTATGTGCAGTAATGTCAGTACCATTTGCTTCGATATCAGCCACTGTAATAACAGCAGGGCCTTTCTTATCAATAACAACTTCTGCATTTTCAGCAGTGTTTAAAGAAACTGATACTTCTTTTAAATTTAGTAAGATATCTAATACATCTTCTTGAACACCATCAATGGTTGAGAACTCATGCATAACACCGTCAATAGCAACTTCTGTTACTGCTGAACCTACCATAGAAGATAACAATGTTCTTCTAAGTGCATTACCCAATGTATGACCAAAACCTCTTTCTAATGGCTCAAGGATAATTTTGAATTCGTTATTAGCTGTTTGAGTTGACTCAACTAGCTTTGGCTTTAAAAAATCTTTTGCACTACCTTGCATAATCAATCCTTTACTTAGAATACAATTCAACGATTAAATGCTCTTGGATGTCTGAAGACAGATCATCACGCTCTGGAGCATTTTTGAAAACACCTTTTAGTGCTTTAGTATCAAGATCGATCCATTCTACTTGATCACCCTGTTCAGCTAACTCCATTGCCAATTGAATACGGCTTTGCTTTTTAGCTTTCTCTCTAACTGAGATTTCATCGTTTGCACTTACTTGGTAAGAAGGAATGTTAACAACAGAGCCGTTTACCAAAATAGATTTATGAGATACTAATTGTCTAGCTTCTGCACGCGTAGAGCCAAAACCCATACGATATACAACATTATCTAGACGACACTCAAGTAGTGACAATAAATTCTCACCTGTAGAGCCTTTCTTTTGAGAGGCTTTTTGGTAGTAAGAACGGAATTGCTTTTCTAAGATGCCGTAAATACGTCTAACTTTTTGCTTTTCACGCAACTGTAATCCGTATTCAGTACCCTTGCCACGACGTGCATTAGCACCGTGAACACCAGGAAGCTGTGTTACTTTACACTTAGAATCTAATGATCTGATTCCGCTTTTAAGAAATAAGTCCGTGCCTTCGCGACGCGCTAATTTACAAGTAGGTCCAGTATATCTAGCCATAATTTATCCTTATACTCTACGTTTCTTAGAAGGACGACAGCCGTTATGAGGAATTGGCGTCACATCTGTAATTGATTGAATTTTTAAACCTTGTGCGTTCAAACCACGAATGGCTGAATCTCTACCAGGACCAGGACCTTTAACACGAACATCTAAGTTCTTCATGCCGAAAGCCAATGCTTTTTCACCACAGTTACCTGCAGCTACTTGTGCTGCAAATGGTGTAGATTTTCTTGAACCTCTAAAACCAGAACCGCCTGAAGTTGCCCAACACACTGCGTTGCCGTGACGATCTGTAATCATTACGATAGTATTGTTAAATGTCGCATGGATATGCGCAATACCGTCTGTAATAACTTTTTTAGACTTCTTTTTAACTGAATCTTTAGCCATAATATCTACCTATGATTATTTAATTAAACGACGAGGACCCTTGCGAGTTCTTGCGTTTGTTTTAGTTCTTTGACCACGTAGTGGTAATGCCTTTCTATGACGAACACCACGATAACAACCTAGGTCCTTAAGGCGTTTAATATCCATAGCAACTTGACGACGAAGATCACCCTCAACTTCAAATTTAGCAACTTCTGCACGAATATCTTCCAACTGATCTTCTGAGATTTCTGATACCTTAGTAGTTGGATCTAGTTTAAGCGTTGCACAGATTGCTTTTGCTCTTGTATCACCAATACCAAAAATTGACTGTAAGCCAATAACGATATGCTTATGTGTTGGAATATTTATTCCCGCTATTCTTGCCATGTATATTTCCCTTGTTCTCTTACTTTTTTGTTGTTTTTACTGCTGATTTTCTATAAAAAATAACCAACAAACTTTAAATTTGAAAAACGAGCAATTATACGTTGCGAGTCTTTCAATGTCAATGTAATTTAACCTTGTCTTTGCTTGTGACGTGGCTCTTTGCAAATTACACGAACAACACCGTTGCGCTTAATAATTTTACAATTGTTACAAATTTTCTTTACTGATGCTCTTACTTTCATTGCTCTCTACCTTATTAATTTAAACCCGCTTTTTTCATTAATGACTCATACTGATTTGACATTAAGTGTGATTGGGCTTGCGCGATAAAATCCATCACCACTACGACGATGATTAATAAACTGGTTCCACCAAAATAGAATGGAACGTTCCAATATAGGATTAAAAACTCTGGCAATAAACATACGGCAGTAATATAAACCGCACCAGAGGCTGTTAAACGAGACATAACTGAATCAATGTAATCAGCAGAATGTTTACCAGGGCGAATACCTGGAATAAAGCCGCCTGACTTACGAAGATTGTCAGCTGTATCTTTAGAATCAAATGTTAATGCTGTATAGAAGAAAGTAAAGAATACAATCGCCAAACCATAGAACATAACATATAAAGGCTGTCCTGGAGAAATGCTCGCTGTTAAGTCAGCCAACCAACCCAAGCCTTCTGATTGTGAAAACCAACCACCTAAAGTAGCCGGAAATAAAATAATACTTGAAGCAAAAATAGGTGGGATAACACCTGCCATGTTAATCTTAAGTGGTAAGTATGAGCTTTGACCACCCACCATCTTACGACCTTGCTGACGCTTGGCATAATTCACTGTAATACGACGTTGACCACGCTCCATGAATACTACAAATGCAGTCACCAATAATGTCATGATCAATAAAATCACAACCAGAATAACAGTTAGCTCGCCTGTAGATACTAGTGATAATGTTGAACCCAGTGCAGAAGGCAGACCAGAAACAATACCTGCAAAAATAATCATTGAGATACCATTACCCACACCTTTTTCAGTGATTTGCTCACCTAGCCACATTAGGAATAACGTTCCTGTTGTAAGGGTGATAACAGTTACCATGCTAAAAGTAAATCCTGTTTGCGTTACCAACGCAACACCGCCTGCACTTTGTGATTGCAAAGCAATTGAGATGCCGTAAGATTGGAACACTGCTAATAACCGTACCCATGCGTGTGTACTGAGTAATTTTACGCTTGCCTGTTTCGCCTTCTTTTTTCAGCTGTTCTAACTTTGGAATAACTGAAGTCATCAGTGTCACGATAATTGACGCTGAAATGTAAGGCATAATACCCAATGTAAAGATTGATAACCTTTCTAGTGCACCACCAGAAAACATATTAAACATATCCAAAATTGTGCCTTGTTGATCTTGCACAAGTGATGCTAGTGCATCACCAGAAATAAATGGAATGGTAATATGTGTGCCTAATCTAAAAACGATTAACGCACCCAATAAGAAAAGGATGCGCTTTGATAAGTCTTCAGAAAGGCCTAAGGGTTGAGACATGTTTTTTTACTCGTTAACAGTGCCTTTGGCTGCTTCAATTGCAGCACGTGCGCCTTTTGTTGCTTTAATGCCTGTTAGTGTTACTGCTCTAGTAATCTCACCAGATAGCATTACTTTAACACGCTTAATGTTCTTAGTTACTAAGTTGTGCTTTTTCAACACATCAACCGTAATATCAGTCTCTTCTAAATTATTAATTTCAGATAAAGTTACCTGTGAAGTAATAATTGAAACTCTTGAAGAGAAGCCAACTTTAGGAAGACGACGCTGTAAAGGCATTTGACCACCTTCAAAACCTACTTTAGTAAAACCACCTGAACGTGACTTTTGACCTTTATGACCACGGCCACAAGTTTTACCCCAGCCACAACCAATACCGCGGCCTACACGTTTTCTAGATTTCTTTTCACCTTCATTAGGTGCTAATGTATTTAAAAACATTGTCTTAACCCTCTACTTTTAATAAGTAAGAAACCTTGTTGATCATACCTCTAACTGCAGGTGTGTCTTCAAGCTCTACTGTGTGATTGATGCGCTTAAGCCCTAAACCAGTTACTGTTGCACGATGCGACGGTAGACGGCCATAAAAACTTTTTACTAATGTCACACTAACTGTGTTTTTCCTAGCTGCTGCTTTTTTTGGAGCTGCCTTTTTAGCAGGCGCCTTTTTAACTTCTTTCTTATCTTCAGCCATTATGCTTCTCCAGTAATTTGCTCAACAGTTTTGCCACGTTTTGCTGCAACTGACTGAGGTGATGACATAGATGTCAACCCTTCAACAGTAGCACGAACAACACTGATCGGGTTACGTGTGCCGTTACACTTAGCAAGGATATTGTGTACACCCACTGCTTCTAATACACTACGCATTGGGCCGCCAGCAATTACACCTGTACCTTCTGATGCTGGCTGCATGTAAACTTTTGCAGCACCAACGTTTGAAGTAACTGGGTAATAAAGAGTACCATTAGTAAGCGGAACACTCTTCATTGCTCTTTTTGCTTTATCCATTGCTTTTTGAATTGCTGCAGGTACTTCACGAGCTTTACCCGTACCGTAGCCAACCTTACCATTGCCATCACCCACAACTACTAGTGCAGAGAAACCAAAGATACGACCACCTTTAACTACCTTTACAACACGACGAATGTTTACTAACTTCTCGATGTATTCGTTATCGTCGTTATTATTATTTTTCTTATATTCAGCCATTATTTACGCCTTTTTAATATTTCTTAATTAATCTAGTAGTTAGAAGTCTAAACCAGCTTCTCTTGCTGCATCTGCTAACGCCTTAACACGACCATGGTATTTAAAGCCAGAACGGTCAAAGGCAACCTTTGTTACTTTTGCTTTCTTAGCTGCTTTAGCAATTTGCGTACCGATCTTAGTTGCCGCTGCAATATTGCCACCATTTTTCTCTTTTAAACTAGTTGCTGATGCTAATGTTTTTGTACCACAGCCACTGATAATTTGTGCGTAGATATGCTGAGATGTTTTATGAATACATAAACGTTCAACACCTTTTTCGGCATGCTTAGCTCTAAATTTAGTTGCTCTTCTTAAACGAGCTTGTTTTTTAGAAAGTTTCATATAATTACCTTTTTAATTATTTCTTCTTAGCTTCTTTACGAACAACATATTCGTCAGTGTAACGAACACCTTTACCTTTATAAGGCTCTGGTGGATGATAAGCTCTAATTTCAGCAGCCACTTGGCCAACCTTTTGCTTATCCATGCCTTTAACAACAATCTCAGTCTGAGATGGTGTTTCAACTGTAATACCTTCAGGTAGTTGATAGTTCACTGGATGTGAGAAACCTAGTGTTAGATCTAAAACCTTACCTTTAGCTTGAGCACGGTAACCAACACCAATTAGTGTCAATTTCTTTTCCCAACCTTCAGCAACACCTTGAATTAAATTAGCAGTGTTAGCTCTTGCAGTGCCTGCTTGTGCCCATGCGCCTTTAACTTCTTTCTTCTCAACATCAGCAATGGAAAATGTAATTTCATTGTCAGCATTAGTAATAACTACAGAAGAATGGATCTCCATTGCCATTTGACCAAGCTTACCTTTAACTGTCATTGTTGAACCAGTTTGGTTTACTTCAACGCCTGCTGGAATTGTAATTGGTGATTTTGCTACTCTTGACATACGATATCTCCAATATTAGTAAACACTACACAAAACTTCACCACCAACATTTTGGTTGGCTGCAGCTTGTCCAGTTATAACACCCTTAGGTGTTGATACAATAACAATACCCAAACCGTTCATTACGCTTGGCATTTCTTTACTGCTTGCGTAAACACGTAGACTAGGTTTAGACACTCTCTCTAATGATTCAATAACCGGCTTACCATCAAAATACTTTAATTTAACTGTTAAAGTCTTAGCTGCTTTTTCGCCGTCAACTGAAAATGACTCAATAAAACCTTCTTGCTGCATAACGCTAGCAATAGCTGATTTTAAATTTGATGCTGGGATATTAACTTCCGCTTTGTTAACCATTTGCGCATTACGCATGCGAGTTAACATATCAGCAATAGGATCAGACATACTCATATTATTCTCCTTACCAACTTGCTTTAGAAAGACCCGGAACTTCACCATTCATGGTGCGTTCTCTAAGCTTAGTTCTAGCTAAACCAAACTTACGGTAAAAACCATGTGGACGACCTGTCAAGCCACAACGAGAACGTTGTCTTGTAGGTGAAGCATCACGTGGTAGAGATTGCAACTTAATTGTTGCTTGAAAACGCTCCTCATCAGAAGCATTTACACTCTTAATAATTTTCTTTAACTCAAGGCGTTTTGCACGGTATTTTTCAACCAGCTTTGCACGCTTGATATCTCTATTTATCATAGACTTTTTAGCCATTTCTCTTATCCTTTAAATGGGAAATTAAACATTGCTAATAGTTTCTTAGCGTCATCATCATTAGTAGCTGTTGTTGTGATAGCAATATCCATACCACGAACTCTGTCTACTTTTTCAAAATCAATTTCAGCAAAGGTATTTTGTTCTGTAATACCCATGTTGTAGTTACCACGACCATCAAAAGAAGTCGCCTTTAAACCGCGGAAGTCACGAATACGAGGAATAGCAACATTTACTAAACGATCAAGAAATTCATACATTCTTTCTCTACGTAAAGTAACTTTACAACCAATCGCATTACCTTCTCTAATTTTAAAACTTGCCACAGATTTACGTGCATTACAAGTTAACGGCTTCTGACCAGAGATCAAACCCATTTCTTCAAGTGCACTTTGCAATACTTTTTTATCGCCTAATGCGCTACCCAAACCCATATTGATTGTAACTTTTTCAATCTTTGGTGTTGCCATAGGGTTTGAAAGGCCAAGCTCTTTTTGTAGTGCTGGCGCAATAGTGTTTTTATATTCTTCTTGTAATCTAGACACGGTTTATTTCCTTAACTTGCTCAAACGATTGCTTCGCCGTTTGATTTAAAAAATCTTTCCTTGTTGCCATCTTTGTTTGTACGAATACCAACACGATCAGCTTTGTTTGTTGCTGGGTTAACAAGAGCAACATTTGAAATAGCCAAAGGCATTTCAGTATCAACAATACCGCCAGTTACACCTGCATTTGGATTTGCTCTAACATGTTTCTTGGCAATATTAATACCTTCTACAACAACTTTAGAATTAGTTACCTTTGTTACAGTACCCGTAGAACCTTTGTCCTTACCAGCAATAACAATTACTTCATCATTTAATTTAATTTTATTCATTACAGTACCTCTGGTGCTAATGACACAATTTTCATAAACTGCGCAGAACGTAATTCACGAGTAACCGGCCCAAAAATACGTGTACCAACTGGCTCTAATTTTGTATTTAAAAGCACCACTGCATTACCATCAAAACGAATACGTGAACCATCATTGCGACGAACACCTTGAGCTGAACGCACAACAACTGCGTCATATACGTCACCTTTTTTAACTTTGCCACGAGGTGAAGCTTCCTTGATACTAACTTTGATCACATCGCCAATGTTTGCATAACGACGCTTAGAACCGCCTAGTACTTTAATACACATCGCTTTAACGCCACCACTGTTATCAGCGACACTAAGTTTGGTTTGCATTTGAATCATGTCTTACTCTCTTTAAATTTCGTTATTAATCAACAGAAACTGATTTTTCAACCACTTCCTTTAATGCCCAACATTTAGTTTTTGAAAACGGCTTAGATTCAACCACTCTCACTGTATCGCCTACAGAGCATTCATTCTTTTCATCGTGAGCGTGAACTTTAGTGTTACGCTTGATGTATTTCTTATAAATTGGGTGTCTAACCTTACGTACGATTTCAACCGCAATTGTCTTATCACGTCCAGCTGAAACGACAGTACCCGTAACAACGCGTTCTACTTTTACATCACTCATGATTGTTTCTCTTTAATAATAGTTTTAACTTGTGCAATAGATCTTCTTACTTTTCTGATCTTAGAAGCATCGTCTAATTGCTGAGAACGATGTTGCATACGCAACTCAAAGTGCTCAGTCAAAAGGCTCATTAGTGTATCGTTTAGTGCAGATACATCTTGATCTCTTAATTCTTTGATATCCATTACATTACCGTCCTTTTAATAACTGTTGTTTTAACAGGTAATTTAGCTGCAGCCAATGCAAATGCTTCTCTTGCAATTGTCTCATCAACACCTTGCATTTCAAATAACATTTGACCTGGTTTAATTTGTGCAACCCAATACTCAACACTACCTTTACCTTTACCCATTCTTACTTCTAATGGCTTCTTTGTAATTGGCTTGTCCGGGAATACACGAATCCAAATCTTACCACCACGCTTTACATGACGTGTCATTGCACGACGCGCAGATTCGATTTGTCTTGCAGTCATACGACATCTGCCAGTAGCTTGCAATCCGATTTCACCAAAACTAACCTTATGGCCAGCTGCAAGACCGCGGTTACGGCCTTTCATTATTTTTCTAAATTTTGTACGTTTAGGTTGTAGCATTTCTCAATCCTTTACTTCTTACCGATTTGATTTGTAGCACCACGACGAGCAACCTCATCTAATGTACCTTTTTTATGATCTAGGATTTCACCCTTAAAGATCCAAACTTTAATACCAATAACACCGTATTGTGTATTTGCGCCGTAATGAGCATAATCAACATCAGCTCTAAATGTGTGTAATGGCACACGACCTTCACGGTACCACTCAGAACGAGCAATTTCAGCACCGTTTAAACGACCACTTACCATTACTTTAATACCTTGTGCACCTAAACGAGATGCATTACCAAGTACACGCTTAACAGCACGACGGTACATTACTCGCTTTTCTAATTGCTGAGCAATATTTTCTGCAACTAAACGTGCATCAAGCTCAGGCTTTTTAATTTCTTCAATATTAATATGAACAGGGATGCCCATCATTTTAGAAACAGTTGCTTTTAACTGCTCGATGTCAGCACCTTTTTTACCAATAACAATACCTGGACGAGCTGTATGGATTGTTACTTTAGCATTATTAGCTAAACGCTCAATCTGAATACGACTAACAGAAGCAGATGTTAATTTTTCAAATAAAAAATCTCTTACTTCGATATCAGACAGTAAAAATTTAGAATAGTCTTGTGAATTGGCATACCATTTTGAATCCCAATCTTTAACGATTCCTAATCTAATACCTTTTGGATTTACTTTTTGACCCATATTAAACCTACTTGCTTACGCCAACAGTAATGTGGCTTGTTCTTTTTAAAATTCTATTAGCTCGGCCTTTTGCTCTAGGACGAATTCTTTTCATTGTTGAGCCTTCATCAATGTAAACACTGCTTACTTTCAACTCATCAATATCTAAACCATCATTGTGCTCAGCATTAGAAATTGCTGAATTTAGTACCTTTTTAACTAGCACTGCAGCTTTCTTATTGCTAAATGACAAAATATTCAACGCCTCTTCAACTGGCTTTAAACGAATTTGATCTGCAATTAATCTTGCTTTAAAAGCTGAGGTTCTTGCATATTTATGTATTGCTTTAACTTCTTTCATGTTATTCACCTATATATCGCTTTTATTTACGGTCACCAGAGTGGCCAGTAAATGTTCTTGTTGCAGCAAATTCACCTAACTTATGACCAATCATTTCCTCTGTAATAGCAACAGGAACATGAGCTCGACCGTTATGAACAGCAATAGTTAAGCCAATCATTTCTGGCACAATCACTGAGCGACGTGACCAAGTTTTAATTGGTTTTCTGTCATTGTTCTCTTGAGCTGTTAATACTTTATTGATTAAATGCTCGTCTACAAATGGTCCTTTTCTTAATGATCTAGCCATGATTAACCCTTATTCCTATGACGCACGATAAGCTTATCAGTACGTTTGTTACTACGTGTTTTATAACCTTTAGTTGGTGTACCCCAAGGAGAAACTGGATGACGACCACCACTTGTTTTACCTTCACCACCACCATGAGGGTGATCTACTGGGTTCATTACCACACCACGAACAGTTGGTCTAACACCTCTCCAACGAGTTGCACCCGCTTTACCTAATTTTCTTAAACTGTGCTCTGATTTAGACACTTCGCCAATTGTCGCACGACAATCTGCAAGCACTTTACGAACTTCACCAGAACGTAGTCTTAATGTTACATAAGCACCTTCTTTTGCAATTAATTGAGCCGATGTACCTGCACTACGTGCAATTTGTGCACCTTTTAAAGGTTTTAGTTCAATACAATGAACAACACTACCTAATGGAATGTTAGCCAAAGGCATTACATTACCTGCTTGAATTGCAACTGAGTTTCCAGATACAATTGAATCGCCAGCTTTTAACCCTTTAGGAGCAATAATGTAACGACGCTCACCATCAGCATAAAGCACTAATGCAATGTTTGCACTACGGTTAGGATCGTATTCAATACGCTCTACTGTTGCAGTAATATCGTCTTTGTTGCGTTTAAAGTCAATAATACGGTAACGACGCTTATGACCACCACCCTTGTGACGAGTAGTAATACGACCAGCGTTATTACGACCGTTAATTCTATTTTTACTCTCAGTTAGCGCAGCATGTGGAGCGCCTTTATGTAGATCTTTATCTACAATGCTAACTACAAATCGTCTACCTGGTGAAGTTGGTTTTCTTTTAATTACTTGTGCCATAATAATCTCTCTTAAGTGCTGCTTACATCAATCATTTGGCCTTCAGACAACTTAACCATTGCCTTTTTCCAATTTACACGACGACCCACTTTACCTTTAAAAATTTTCTTCTTACCTTTAACTACTGAAGTAGTAACGTTATCAACAGATACGCCAAATAATTTTTCTACAGCAGCTTTAATTTCTTTCTTGTTACTGTCAACACGTACTTTAAATGCATATTGATTATGAGCAGACAACATAGCTGTCTTTTCAGAAACAATCGGAGCGATGATAGTCTTTAATACTTTTTCTTGATTCATAGCATTGCCTCAACTTTCTTTAATGCAGATTCTGTAATTACAACATTTTCGTAACCGATCAAGCTAACTGGATCGATGCTCTGTGTATCACACACACCTACGTGGTATAAGTTACGAGAAGATAGGTATAAGTTCTCATCTAATTCATCAGTCATTAATAATGCATCTTTAATGTCTAATGTCTTTAGTAAAGAAGTAATGTTTTTAGTTTTAGCTTCTTTAATATCAAAGTCATTAACTACTTTTAAACGCTCTGTACGTGCTAACTCAGAAAAAATAACACTGATTGCACCTTTGTACATTTTTTTGTTAACTTTTTGAGCGTAGCTACGAGGCTGAGCTGCAAATGTAACACCACCTGAACGCCAAATTGGCCCACGAGATGTACCCGCACGAGCTCTACCAGTACCTTTTTGGTTCCATGGCTTTTTACCGCCACCACTTACAGCAGCACGATTTTTTTGCGCTTTAGAGCCTTGACGACCCGCAGCCATATAAGCCGTTGTAATTTGATGAACCAAAGACTGATTGTAGTCTCTTGCAAAAATAGTATCAGCCACTTCTGTCGTGGTTGACTTGTTTGTGCTTGTATTTAATACTTTTAATTTCATTTTAAACCTTACGCTTCTTCAGCTTCACTAGACTCTGCAGCCGCTTGACTCTGAATGTTTTTAGTCACTTCAACGTTAACCTTGTTCTTTTTTGGAGATAACGAAACCTTAACAAAACCTTGCTTAGCGCCAGGAATTGAACCCTTAACTAAAATAACGTTTTTATCGCTATCAACTTTAACAATCTCTAAACACTCTTGTGTTACTTGCTCATCACCCATGTGACCAGCCATTTTCTTACCTTTAAATACACGACCAGGCTCTTGACACTGACCTGTAGAACCAATTGCTCTATGAGAAATTGAGTTACCGTGTGTTGCGTCTTGCATTGAGAAATTATGACGCTTTACACCACCTTGATAACCCTTACCTTTAGATTGACCAGTCACATCAATATAGTGACCCGCACCAAACATAGAGATATCAAAACTAGTTGCATCAGCAATCTCTTCAGCATCCGCTCTAAATTCCCAAAGACCTTGGCCGATCTCTTGAGAAGCTTTTGCATAATGACCTTTAATAGCAGAAGGAATACGACGAACTTTAGCTTCGCCTTTTTTATTCACTTTAGCACCTGTTGTTACTTGAACAGCGCTATAACCATCTACTTCAGTAGTTCTTGTTTGAACAACGCGATTAGACTCAATCTTAATAACACTTACTGCTGTTGCTGAACCATCGTCCGACATCAAGCGTGTCATTCCTATTTTTTGTCCTACTAATCCAATTGCCATGATCTTATTCCTATTATTTCTTAATTATTAGTTAAGCTTAATTGCTACATCAACACCAGCTGCAAGATCTAATTTCATTAATGCATCTACTGTTTTATCTGTAGGACTAATAACGTCCATTAATCTAATGTATGTTCTTAATTGATACTGGTCTCTCGCCTTCTTGTTAACGTGCGGAGAAGTTAGTACCGTAAAGTTTTCTTTCTTTGTAGGTAGGGGGATTGGCCCTCTTACACTAGCACCCGTGCGCTTAGCTGTTTCTACAATCTCAAGCGCTGATTTGTCGATTAAACGATGATCAAATGCTTTTAATTTAATTCTAATATTTTGATTGCTCATGTGCTTTATGTCCTATCTGTTTGCTTGATCCAACTTTGCAAACGAAAAACCGAAGATTATACAATAAACCTTCGGTCTTTAATTAACTAATTACCTTAATCCGTCACCTTAGATACAACACCCGCACCAACAGTACGACCACCTTCTCTA
>CAYFPI010000008.1:0-1031 GCA_964344985.1 uncultured Candidatus Thioglobus sp.
GCGCTTAAATGCTGGAGATTTGGTTGTTACTAGTGACATTCCTTTGGCAGATGAAGCAATCAGCAAGGGTGCACTTGCATTAAACCCAAGAGGAGAATTGCTTAATGCTGGCAATATTAAGTCAAAACTAAGTGTGCGAGATTTTATGGATGAAATTCGATCCAGTGGCGTACAAACAGGTGGTCCGCCACCACTTAGCTAATCAGACAGACAGGCTTTTGCCAACTATCTAGATTGTTGGCTTAATCAAAAATAACTACTAACGCCAAGTTGGTGTCATGTACACGCCAGGTGTTGCCTCTTCAGCCATGATCTTTCCAGGCTCCATCATTGAACGAATACCTTGATCCATACCTGGCATCATAAAAGATGATGAGCTGGGTTGTGTAAATTGTTGTTGAGGCTGAATGCCAGGATTAAAAGGCATCATACTCATACCACCAAAAGGTTGAGTTTGGGTGCTTGGCGTTTTAGAGCCAAACGGCATCATATCCATACCACCAAAAGGCTGTGCTTGAGAGTTTGAAGTTGTAGTATTAAAAGGCATCATACCCATACCAAAAGGTTGTGCTTGAGGTTGTGTTACTTGCCTTGTAGGCATACTGCTCATTGTCCATGGTTGAACATTTGAAGGTGTTACACGTCTATAGTTAGTTTGGTGATTTTGCTGCCTTGCCCAAGAATTTGACTGCATTCTAGGCTGTGCTCCATTTTGCATACTAAAAGGCATCATAGATGAAGATCCTCCCCAATTTGCATGGGATGACAATCCTAGGCACATAGACAAACCAACACAAGTTTTAATAAAATTACCAATTTTCATAAATACTCCCCAAGAGTTAATTAATTTTAAGAAATTAACTATACACTTCGTTTTTTAATAAATGGAGTTATTTTATAAAATCAAGCAACTAATTAACACGCTCAGTAGTATCTTTGGCATCCCAATAGTTAGCTCTATCTTTTAATATCCAACGAACACCGCCTTTTGGATTTTCAACATCACCCTTGTATCTTGGAATAATGTGAAC
>CAYFPI010000008.1:1148-2724 GCA_964344985.1 uncultured Candidatus Thioglobus sp.
GTTTAACGCTCTGCCCTGCTGCCTCGCCATTATTAATACCAATATTGTAAGCATCTGGCTGAAATTCTTTATCTAAAATCCCCTTGGCTTTTTGAACCGCTTTGCCAATTGCCAATAATTCATCCTCTGTGGCCTCAAAATAAGTTGCAAAGTGACGCTTTGGAATAACCAACGTATGGCCTGGTGAAGCAGGATAAGTATCAATAAAAGTTATTGTGTGTTCACACTCGCCAATCACCCTTTCATCTCTTAATTTGCAAAAAATACACGTTTGTGACATTATTCAAAACCTTGTTAAATTTGGAGTGGATATTTTAACCTAAAGCACTTTAAAAATCTTTAACGCTTAATATAAAAAACCGGCACACTAAGGCGCCGGTTTTTTAATTAACTTTGAAAGTTAGTTATTTCTTAGCTTCTTCTGTCTGCGCTTTAGCATCACCATCAGCATTAGCAGAAATAGGCTTGTTATAACCATAATTCCACGGACCACGACTATTCATCGGGCCAAACGAGTTAGAATTGGTATCAAAACCCCAAGGTGACGTACTAGTGCCAAAACTAAATGGCTGTGAACCACCATTCCAAGGACTGAAATTACTATTAGTATTAAATGGACCAAATGAATTACCACCGTTGTTGCCCCAAGGAGTATTACCCCAGTTGTTGCCATTACCATTATTCCAAGGCATGTTATTAAAATTATTGCCGTTACCCCACGGTGTGTTGCCATTGCTGTTATTCCAAGGCATATTGTTGAAGTTATTACCGTTACCCCACGGAGTATTGCCCCAGCCGTTGTTGTTAAAATTGGTTGGATTATCGCTATTCCAACTCCACATTGCAGAAGCATTAAGTGCAACTGTCATTAATGACACTGTTAATAATTTTTTCATTGTTTTCCTCTTTGTTAGTTAGTATTATTTTTTCTCTTCAGTCGGCTTTGCTTGCTGTTGAGCCGAGTTATTATTCCAAGGACCGTTATTCATCGGACCAAAAGAATTTGTTCTGAAATTAAATGGCTGGGAGTTATTCCAAGGGCCATTGTTCCAATTTCGATTTTGCCAGGGACCGTTATTACCCCAAGGGCCATTATTGTTCCACCTTTGAGTATTCCACGGACCATTACCATTACTCCAAGGACCACGATTGTTGTTCCAGCCGTTATTACCCCAAGGGCCGTTATTATCTGAATCAAATTCATCCATCATATCACCCATTTCTTCACTAAACCAATCTGGTGTGAACATGTCGTATGGATTGTGCGCAATAAAACCATTGTCATCACCCCATGGGCCATTATTGTTATTACTCCAAGGAGCGTTTCCCCATCCAGCTGATGCGCTAAAAGTTAGTGTCATTAGTGATACTAGCAGTGCTTTTTTCATTTGTTTCCCCAATAAAAATTAATAAAATGAATGGTCATTATAAACCTTATATTTTTCATTAGGCGAAAAAAAACCAGCAACTAGTGCTGGTTTTTATCAACAAAAATAATTAAATTATTTTGCTGGTGCAACCGGTGCAGCAGGAGCTACTGGCGCTTGATTGTTCCAAGGACCATTGTTCCATGGTG
>CAYFPI010000008.1:2734-26548 GCA_964344985.1 uncultured Candidatus Thioglobus sp.
TTACCGTTGTTGTATGGGTAGTAACCATTGTAGTAGTTATTATTGTTAAACTCATCATCAAACTCGTCTACCATGTTTGACATTTCTTCCATGTACCAACGTGGATCCCAGTAATCGTATGGGTTGTAAGCAAAAATACCATTGTCTTCAGCGTAACCATAACCATTGTAGTTATTGTTATTCCAAGGCATGTCGTTGTTGTTCCAAAATGCATTTGCACCTAGTGTAAATGCTAGTAATACTACTGCGAAAATCTTTTTCATTGTCATATCTCCGTTAAAAATTAAAGTTAATGAATCTATATTATAACATACTAATATGTTTTTGCAAGTTTATTTCAAAAACCACGACCATAAGGACTACGTGGTTCAACAAAATTATAACCCATAGGATATGGGCTTATCGGCCCATTAATGCTATTATTTTTTTGAGCGTTGTAAAATGACATGGCTGCTGGTGTCATGTAATTAGGAGTCAGTGTATTGTTAGATTCCTGCTGATAAGCCTGAGCAGGTGTTGGCATTTGTGACATATTAAAATGAGATGCACCAGTATTGAATGGCCGAGCATTGTATGGATATGGATATTTGTTATAACGATTATTACCAAATGTATCGTTGTCAGTTATTTTTTCCATCCAATACATGGGTGTCCAAATTGGCCAATCATTATCTTTATAACCAGGGCCATAGCTATTAAAATCTAAAAACGCACTAGCATTAATACTAACTAATAACAAACCTATTGGTATTGCTTTTTTCATCCTCTCTCTCCTCAAGTGATTATGAAAATCTTCCATAATTAATATGAATCTTTTAACATTCTCATTATAAAGCTGAACTAGCGGGCTGTGGGTATAATGCAAAAAATGAATAAAATCAAGTTATTACAATCAATTTTAGCAAAAAGAATCATGGTTTTAGATGGCGCCATGGGCACCATGATTCAAAAGCATAAACTCACTGAAAAGGATTATCGCGGTGAACGTTTTAAAGATTGGCATATTCTGGTTCAAGGTAATAACGACTTATTGTCACTCACACAGCCGCATATTATTAAGGATATTCATAAATCCTATCTTGAAGTTGGGGCAGATATTGTTGAAACCAATACTTTTAACGCCACTCAAACTTCTATGGCTGATTATGAAATGCAAGATCTGGCCTATGAAATTAATGTTGAAAGCGCCAAGTTAGCCCGTGAAGCTGCTGACGAATATTCAACGGCTGACAAGCCACGCTTTGTAGCGGGTGTTATTGGCCCCACTTCACGCACCTGTTCACTCTCTCCAGATGTTAACGATCCTGGATTTAGAAATGTTACTTTTGATGAATTGGTTGGTGTTTACTCAGAAGCAACTCGCGGGCTTATTGAAGGTGGCGCAGACATTATTCTTATTGAAACCATTTTTGATACACTAAATGCTAAGGCTGCTATTTTTGCTGTGCAAGAAGTATTTGAACAAGACGGTATCGAATTGCCAATTATGATCTCTGGCACCATTACTGATGCCTCTGGCCGTACCCTATCTGGACAGATGACAGAAGCTTTTTATAACTCTCTGCGTCATGCCAAGCCGATATCTATCGGACTTAACTGTGCACTTGGTCCTGATTTATTGCGCCAATATGTGGCCGAGATGTCACGTGTTGCCGATACTTATGTTTCAGCACACCCTAACGCTGGCTTGCCAAATGAATTTGGTGAGTACGATCTAGATGCACCAACTATGAGTGAACAAGTGGGTGAATGGGCGTCTTCCGGCCTGGTTAATATTTTAGGTGGTTGTTGTGGATCAACACCTGATCACATTAAGGCCATTGCTGAGGCCATCAAAGACATGCCGCCTAGGAAAATTCCGGATATTAAACCAGAGTGTCGTTTGTCTGGCCTGGAAGCTTTTAATATTGGTGGTGATTCATTATTTGTAAATGTAGGCGAGAGAGCCAACGTTACAGGGTCGGCTAAATTTAAGCGTTTAATTCTAAATGAAGAATATGAAGAAGCGCTAGATATTTGCAGGGCGCAAGTTGAAGATGGCGCACAAGTTGTTGATATTAATATGGATGAAGGCATGCTTGATGGCAAAGAAGCTATGGTTCGCTTTCTAAATTTAATCGCCTCAGAGCCTGATATTGCAAAAGCCCCTCTTATGGTGGATTCTTCCAAGTGGGATATTATTGAAGCCGGTCTTAAATGCACCCAAGGCAAACCGATAGTTAATTCCATTTCTCTCAAAGAAGGCAAAGATAATTTTGTTAAATATGCTCACTTATGCAAGCGTTATGGTGCGGCCATTATTGTTATGGCTTTTGATGAAGTTGGTCAAGCGGACACACAAGAGCGCAAAATTGAAATTTGTACAAACGCATATAACATATTGGTTGATGAAGTTAGCTTCCCACCCGAGGACATTATCTTCGATCCAAATATCTTTGCTGTAGCAACAGGCATTGAAGAACACGATAATTACGGCGTTGATTTTATTGAAGCTACGCGAGAAATCACTCAAAACCTACCTTATTCAAAAGTATCAGGCGGTGTATCAAATGTGTCATTCTCCTTTAGGGGTAACAACCCGGTACGTGAAGCCATTCATTCAGTCTTTTTATATCATGCGGTAAAGGCTGGCATGACCATGGGAATCGTAAATGCTGGTCAATTAGTTGTTTATGACGATATAGATCCAAAACTTAGAGACGCAGTTGAAGACGTAATTCTTAATAAAGATGCACAAGCAGGAGAGCGTTTGGTTGAAATAGCCCCAGATTTTTCTGGATCTGGAGATGTTAAGGACAACAAAAAAGATCTGGAGTGGCGCACTTGGAGTGTAGAAAAACGCTTAGAACACTCTTTAGTTAAAGGTATCACTGAGTTTATCGATGAGGATACTGGAGAAGCACTAGATAAATTAGGTCGTCCGATCAATGTAATTGAAGGCCCGTTAATGGACGGTATGAATGTGGTTGGAGATTTGTTTGGTGCTGGAAAAATGTTCTTGCCTCAAGTGGTTAAATCAGCCCGAGTAATGAAAAAATCAGTTGCCTATCTTGATCCATTTTTAGAAGCAGAAAAGCAAGATTGTGCATCTACCTCGCAAGGAAAAATCCTAATGGCCACCGTAAAAGGCGATGTGCATGATATTGGTAAAAATATTGTTGGGGTTGTGCTGTCTTGTAATAATTATGAAATTATAGATTTGGGCGTTATGGTTCCAGCTGAAACAATCCTAGAAACTGCCAAAAAAGAAAATGTAGATATTATTGGCTTGTCGGGCCTGATCACACCATCGTTAGATGAGATGGTAAATGTCGCCAAAGAAATGACTCGTCAAGGGTTTGACATACCACTTATGATCGGTGGTGCTACCACCTCTAAAGCCCACACAGCTGTAAAAATTGAGCCAGAGTATAATAAAGGCGTGTTCTACGTGCAAGATGCTTCTAAATCAGTGGGTGTGGCTTCTAGCTTGCTATCTAAAGATTTAAAGTCCCAATTACTATCTGATGCTAAAAAGGAATACGAATTAGTTAGACAGCGCCGCACTAATAAAGGAAAAAGCAAATTAATTTCTTTAGAAAAGGCTCGTGCTAACAAGCCAAATATTTTATTTGATAATATTAAAAAACCTAAACAATTAGGCATTCAAGTTTTTAAAGATTACAATTTGAATGAAATTTTTGAATTTATTGACTGGGTGCCATTTTTCCGCACTTGGGAGCTGGCAGGAAAATTCCCAGATATTCTTAGTGATGAAGTGGTGGGTGAGTCAGCATCTCAGTTATTTAATGATGCAAAAATTATGTTCAAAAAGGTGATTGATGAAAAGCTACTGACTGCCAATGCAGTTATCGGCATTTTCCCGGCCAATAGTATCAATGAAGATATTGAGCTTTATGATGCAAACGGCAATATCATTGAAACGCTTAATCACTTGCGCCAACAACTAGATAAAAAAGGCAACACACCAAACTTTTGTTTAAGCGATTTTATCGCACCAAAGGACAGTGGTACTCGGGATTATATGGGCGCTTTTGCTGTAACCGCTGGTATTAATATTGACCCACTGGTAGAGGTCTATGAAAAAGAACATGATGACTACAACTCTATTATGATCAAGGCCGTTGCCGATCGTCTAGCTGAAGCCTTTACCGAACTAATGCACTATAAGCTACGCACTGAACTATGGGGCTATAGTAATGAAGAATTTGACAACGACAAACTCATTGCAGAAAAATTCCAAGGCATCCGCCCTGCTCCAGGCTACCCTTCTTGTCCAGATCATAGCGAAAAAGAAAAACTATGGGCTTTGCTAGATGTTGAGAAAAATACAGGAATGACACTCACTAGCTCATACGCAATGCTACCAACAGCATCAGTAAGTGGTTGGTATTTTGCCAATGAAGGCGCTAAATATTTTGGCGTTGCCAAAGTCAATCAAGAGCAAGTGGAAGATTACGCAAGCAGAAAAGGCATTTCTGTTGATCAAGCCGAAACCTTACTTTCGCCTAATTTAGAATAAGCTATTTTATGAATGAATGCATTCAATAAGTCTTTGAACTTGTCGGGTGCAACAACCATTTCCACCAGTTGCAAAAGTTTGATCTCTAACCTCTTCCAAGGTTGTTGCGCCATTTGCGATAGCATTGATAACCACCTTTTTCGGCACTTCATTACAAACACATAAGTTCTTTTCAATATTTCTAGTAAGAATCTCCGGAAGTTTATCTAGTGGATTTTTAACAATTTTTGACTTCATGCAATAAGATGAAAATCGCCTATTGAGTGTTGGCACTCACCTCAATACTACGCAAATCTTTAGCTAGCTGATCTAGTGAGCTATTAATCAATTTAAAAGCACCTTCTGCACCGTACAATTTGGCAATTTCAAGCGCTTCATTAATTACAACCTTATAAGGTACTTCAATTGAATTTTGAAGCTCGTAAGCACCTAGATAAAGCACAGCATGTTCAACAGAGCCTAACTCATCGGTATCTCTAGAAATAGTAGGTGCAATTAGTTCATCTAATGCAGATCTATTTTTTAAAATATTAATAAATAAATTAGAAAAAAAAGCTTTAGATATTTTTCCTTCTTTTTGATTTAAAAACTGTTGCTCTATTTGCAACACCTCTCCACCTGATACTAAGTATTGATACACTGCTTGAACAACACGCTCACGTGAACGCTGCTTTGGAGTTTTAAAAGCCATACTATTAGAATTTCTGACTATCGGCTTGTTGCATTAAATACATCATTTCGATCATTGCCATGGTAGCCTCTTCACCTTTATTACCCTTATAGCCACCCGCTCTACCGATGGTTTGATCCATATTAAGCGTTGTAAGCACGCCAAAGGTAGTTGGAATCTCGTAATTGTAAGACACATCTGCAATACCTCTAGAGCATTCATTGCAAACATACACGTCATGTGGAGTTTCACCTTTAATAACCGCACCTAAAGTCACAATGCCATCATACAGATTATCATTGCCATTTTTTTGCCCGGCTAAGCGTTTGGCAAGTAGTGGAATCTCGAATGCACCTGGTGCATAGAATACGTTGATATTGTTTTTATTAATGCCGTATTTTTTTAAAGTTTCTTTAGCGGCAGCTAATAATTTATCACCGATATCTTGATAAAAATATCCAACAATAATAGCTACTTTTGATGTTGCTAAAAAGTCATGATTAGCGTCACGATCAAACTCAAATTCCATAATAATCCTTTTATCTATTAGTATCTATATACTCAGTAACTTCTAATCCAAATCCTTTAAGACCGTGAAGCTTTCTTGGAGAGCCTAATATTTTCATTTTCTTAACACCTAGATCAGACAAAATCTGAGCACCAACGCCATAAGTTTTTATATCATCTCCACCGCCAGCAACAACATTATCAATATTTTCTAAAATTGATTCATCTGTTTGTTTGCGAAGTAATAATAAAACACCGCTATCTGCTTTAGAAATATAATTTAGAGCCGCATCAATACCAAAACTATTTGAACTTTCTTTCAGCACATCTTTAAATGTATCTTCCATATGGACACGAACACAAGTGCTCTTGTCGCTATTGATCGAACCTTTTACTAGTGCAAGATGGGTTTCGTTATGAATACTGTCTAAAAATGAAACAACCTTAAATTCGCCATATTCAGTAGTGAAATTACGCTCATTAATGCGTTCAATGGTCTTTTCATTTTCAATGCGATAAGAAATTAAATCCTCAATTGTGCCCCACTTAATATCGTGCTTTTTGGCAAAAATTTCTAAATCATCACGACGTGCCATAGTGCCATCTTCATTCAGAATTTCTACAATAACTGATGCTGGCTCTAAGCCTGCTAAACGCGCCAAATCACAACCTGCTTCAGTGTGGCCCGCACGAATAAGCACACCACCAGGCTGCGCCATTAGTGGGAAAATATGACCTGGCTGAACAATGTCTGATGGCTTAGCATTTGGTGCAACCGCATCAAGCACTGTTTTGGCTCTATCGGCTGCTGAAATACCTGTTGTTACTCCTTCTACTGCTTCAATAGAGACAGTGAAGTTGGTACCGTTAGCATCATTATTCTGCGCTACCATTAGTGGTAAGTTAAGTTGTTTACAACGCTCTTGAGTAAGAGTAAGACAAATCAAACCACGGCCATGAGTAGCCATAAAGTTAATGTCTTCTTTGGTGACAGTTGCTGCAGGAATAATTAAATCACCTTCATTTTCACGATCTTCATCATCCATTAGGATAATCATTTTTCCTTGCTTATAATCTTTTAAAATTTCTTCAATACTGGCCTTCATAACATTACCTTATAGATTTATTTATTGGCTATTAACTGCTCAAGATGGCGAGCAATAATATCAACTTCTAGATTAACCTGAGATTCAACATTAAGATTACCTAAAGTTGTCGCTACCAATGTATGTGGAACAATGTTTAAATCAAACACATCCTCAATAATTTCATTCACTGTCAAACTAACACCATTAATACAAACAGAGCCTTTTCTAGCAATGTATTTTACCAAACTCTGCGGAGCTTTAATTTTAAAACGTGTTGATTCCCCTTCATTAAACTTATCAACTACAGTTGCAATTCCATCAACATGACCACTAACTAAATGCCCGTCAATACCTTGATTAAGACGTAACGCTTTTTCTAAATTAACCCTATCGCCCTTATTAAGCTGGTCAAAAATACTGCAATTAAGTGTCTCTTGAGATAAGTCAGCTTTAAAGCTATCACTATTCACCTCAATAGCTGTCAAACACACACCATTAACTGCAATACTGTCGCCAATGGCAACGTTAGAAAAATCCAAGCCACTGGTCTGAAACTCTAAAGTTGCACCTTGATCATGAGAGCTAATAGATTTAATTTGCCCGAGAGCTTGAATAATGCCAGTAAACATATGAAATATTGAGTGTATTAATGCAATTTGATTTTACGCTAGATTATGTCTTTATTTTCAAAGCAATAACAAAAACTCGCCCCTAATAAAACAATCATCCATCCTAGGTAAACCCATAGCATTACCAGTATTAAAATAGATAAAGTGCCATAAATAAGCTCATAAACAGGAAAATATTGAATATAAGAAAATACGCCATATTTAACTATTTCAAACAAAACTGCTGCAATAATGCCAGCCTTAAATGCACTAATAAACCGCACTTTTTCAAGTGGAACAGCATAATAAAGAACGGCGAAACCAATACTAGACAAGAAAAATGGTGTGAATTTACCAATGTATGATGCAACAGGCAAAGCGCTAAACAACTCAGAGGCAATAACATACGAGCTAAAAAAGATTGATGCGCCAACCAATATTGGCCCTAAAAACAGTACGAACAAATAAGAAATCAAGCCATCCATCCAATGACGATGATGCCCATCATGCCACATTAAATTAATGCGCTTATCAATTTCATATAAAAGCAAGATAACAGCAAAAATCAAAAAAACGGAACTAAGACCTTTTAGCGCTTGCGCTTGGACAATAAACTGATGAATATACTCTTTAGCCACATCGTAATTTTGCGGCAAGAGCTGAGAAAACAAAAACTGCTCTAGATGTTGTTGAAGGTCTGAAAAATAAGGAGAGAGAGAAAAAACACTCAATCCCAAGGCTAGGCCCGGAACAATTGCAAACAAAGTGTCAAATGAGAGTATGGCAGCAGCATCAAAACTTTGTCGATTGATAAATCTTTTTAATACTGCAGAAATCATTTCACCCTTGTGATTTTAAATAGTCCTCGTAATTGCCAGAATAGTAATGCATGCCATCTTCTTTAAGCTCTACCACCTTGGTAGATAATGATGATACAAACTCTCTATCATGACTCACAAAGATAAGTGTACCCTCATAATTGTCAAGCGCAAGGTTAAGTGCTTCAATTGATTCCATATCCAAGTGATTGGTTGGCTCGTCCATAACCAATACATTTGGATTTTGCAGCATCAATTTACCAAATAACATTCTGCCTTTTTCACCACCTGAGAGTGATTTAACACTTTTAATAATATCATTTTTACCAAATAGCATTTTTCCTAATACTGCACGCATGTCTTGCATTTCTTGATCAGGTTTTTTAAACTGAGCCATCCAGTCTAGTACGGTCATATCCTGCTCAAAATCATCACTATGATCCTGCGCATAATAACCAATGTTAACGTTTTCACTCCATTTAACCTTGCCTTTGTCAGCCTCAATCTCACCTACCAAGGTGCGCAATAATGTGGTTTTACCAATACCATTTTGACCAATGATTGCCACACGTTCACCCACTTCAAAAATAAAGTTAATGTCTTTTAATACTTGTAAATCATCAAAGCTTTTCTCCAGTCCTGTTACTTCAATAACATTTCTATGCAACTCTTTTTCTTGCTTGAAAATAATATAAGGACTCACTCTTGATGAAGGTCGCATATCATCCAAAACAATCTTATCGAGCTGTTTCAGACGTGATGTTGCTTGCTTAGATTTAGAGGCGTTAGCTGAGAAACGCGAAACAAAATGCTTAAGCTCTTTAATCTTGGCCTCTTTTTTAGCATTATCAGCCTGCATTTTCTCTTGAATGGCTGTTGATGCAATCATAAAATCATCATAATTACCTGGGAAGGTTTTAAGCGCACCATAATCCAAATCAGACATGTGCGTACATACACCATTTAAAAAGTGTCTATCATGAGAAATAATTACCATGGTTGCTTTACGATCTTTCAAAATCCCTTCTAACCAGCGAATTGAGTTAATATCTAAGTTGTTTGTCGGCTCATCAAGCAATAAGATTTCAGGATCAGAAAACAAAGCTTGTGCCAATAAAACACGAAGCTTCCAACCAGGTGCAATTTCACTCATAAGACCATAGTGCTGATCTTCAGGAATATCCAACCCTAGCAACAATTCACTAGCGGAAGATTCGGCCATATAGCCATCCATCTCAGCAAATTCCATTTCTAATTCTGCCACCTTAGTACCATCTTCTTCACTCATTTCAGGCAATGCATAAATACGGTCTCTTTCTTTTTTAACTTCCCAAAGTTTTTCATGGCCCATAATAACCGTGTCAACCACACGAAAATCTTCATAGGCAAATTGATCCTGGCGAAGAATGCCTAAGCGCTCACCTTCGCTAATACTCACAGTGCCGTGTGTTGGTGTAAGTTCGCCTGTCAAAATCTTCATAAAGGTTGATTTTCCACAGCCATTTGCACCAATCAAACCGTAACGATTGCCATCTTGAAACTTAATAGAAATATTTTCAAATAAAGGTTTTTCACCAAATTGCATGGTGATATTAGCAGTAGAAATCATGAGTAGTGTCTATACAAAATAAAAGCAAATATTATCCCATACGAATTAAAAAAATCACAACTATTAATAAGGTATAAATACAGAGTGAAAAACAAACAATATTATGTTCGATAAGACTGGCCAAACACCCGATAAAAACCTGTTGCTTGCAATCCTTGTATTGCTTACATTTGGCTGGATTATGTCATTTTCTGCATCACTTGGGCACTTTCTTAGTTATAACTTCTTTATCAAACAAAGTGTTTTTATCGCACTAGGATTAATCTTGGGTGTTGCCATATTAAAAATACCTTTATATTTTTATAAGAATAACGCTCAAAAGTTCTTTATTCTTACTCTGATTGCACTAACCTTGGTTTTTGCACCAGAGCCAATTGGCGCTGGAAAAATTAATGGTGCCTATCGTTGGATTAATTTTCAAATTTTTAACTTTCAGCCTTCTGAGATGATGAAACTAGTTATGATTTTATTTATGGCAAAGTTCTTGGTTGATCAACAACAAGATGTGCACAAGCCTTTATTTGGACTAATTAAGACTCTTATTATTATCTCTTCATCTAGTATTTTGCTTTTATTGGAAACCGATTTAGGCGCCACTATCATTATTGCCTCTACAGCGCTTATCATGTTGTTCGCTGCTGGAACTTATCTAAAACAACTGATAATCACAGGCTCTATCTTACTAGCTAGCGCCATTATTTTTATTTACCTTAGTCCAGTTAGATGGGCACGAATGACAGAATTTTGGCAAACTGAATTATGGCTCAACAATAGCGACAAAGTAGATCAAACCAAAGCGGCACTTATCGGTATTGCTAGAGGAGACTGGTTTGGTGTTGGACTGGGCAATGGCTTGCAAAAATACACAAGATTGCCTGAGCCTCATACCGATATGATATTTGCTGTTATTGGTGAGGAAACTGGCATTATCGGAATGCTATTTGTAATTTTTATGTTTGGCTATATTATGCTTAAAGGTTTTAAAGTTGCAAAAGATGCACTAAAACACAAGCGTAAATACAGTTCATATGTTGGTTTTGGTATCTGTACCTGGTTGTCCTTACAATTTAGTGTAAATGTTGCTATGAACCTTGGTTTGATTCCACCCAAAGGGTTTTCTCTACCACTGATTAGTTATGGTGGATCTAGTATGATTTTCACACTTATTTCACTTGCAATATTGCTTAGAATAGACATGGAAAATCGCTGCACTTACTCCAAACAAAGAGATTATGTCTAAACAAAAAAAGAAAGTTTTAATTATGGCTGGCGGCACTGGCGGGCATATTTTTCCAGCCTTGGCCATTGCCAAAGAATTACAAAAACAAAACTGTGATATTAAGTGGCTGGGCTCTAACAATGGCATGGAAAACAATATCGTCCCTAAACACAATATAACACTTCACACAGTTAGTAGTGTTGGACTACGTGGCAAACAACTATTAAGCCTTATTAAAGCACCCTTCTTGCTTACACTGGCAAGCTTTCAAGTATTGAAAATTCTATTAAGTACAAAGCCAGATATTGTTCTTGGCATGGGCGGATTTGCCTCAGGTATTGGCGGTGTTGTTGCTTGGATGTTGCGAATCCCTTTGGTTATTCATGAACAAAATGCTGTTGCTGGAACCACCAATAAGTTACTTACAAAAATTGCCAAAAAAACCTTTCAAGCATTTGATAACACCTTTGATCATGCTACCACCTCTGGCAACCCAATACTATTTACACCAAAGAAACAAACATTAAGAAACAAAAAGCTTAATTTATTGATTGTGGGTGGCTCATTAGGATCTAAACCTATTAATGAAGTTGTCACAAAGCTAAATATACCAATTAACATTTGGCATCAAACTGGGAAGATTCATTTTGACAATGTAAAGTCTCAATATAAAAGCAATACCGTTAAAGTAGATGCTTTTATTGATGATATGGCAAAAGCTTACGCATGGGCAGATATAGTGCTTTGTAGAGCTGGTGCCATGACCGTTTCAGAACTCATGCTATCAGCTACACCAGGCATTCTAATTCCCCTGCCTCATGCTATTGATAACCATCAATTTCATAACGCAAAAATTCTAGCAAATAATAACGCTGGACTATTAATTGAACAGAAAGATTTAAACGTTAGTCGTCTAGAAGATGTTTTGCTTAATCTAACTAAAGACAAGATTCAAAGCATGTCTGACAATGCTAGCAAACTTGCAAAACCTGAAGCGGCAAAACAAATCTCAGATTACCTAATAAAACTCTAAAAGAGCTATCTCCACTCAGTACAAGTAACCGCTTCGTTAGTATTGCCAAATCTATCTGATTGTCTTTGGGTTACGCAACGTCTTTCTTGAACCTTGGCAGGCACCTCAACAATACGATCAACATAAACAATCTTTTCAACAACCACCTCTTTAACTTCAGTAGTTTCATTACAAATATCTTGTTTAATGTTTTCTAGTTTTTGCTTGGCTTTTTTATGCTGTTTATCTGTCCATTTTTTAGCATCACTTGGTAAGTTTGCCAAAGCGCTAATACCAGAATCAACCACACCACCTAAACAACCACCTAAATGTTCTAAATTGTCGTAACCGCTGGCGCATTTTTTTTCATTAGCCATTGTGCTTAGCGCAACAAATGTTGCTAGTGTTAGTGTTAGTGTTAATAATTGTTTGTTCATTTTTATACTCCTAAAAATTAAGCGTGCTGATGCATGTTAATGCCTAGACCTTTAAATAACTCCTCATCTTTACTCTGTACTACATTTGGCGTGGTCAGTAATTCATCACCATAAAATACTGAATTTGCACCAGCAAAAAAACAACTCGCCTGCATGGCTTCACTCATGTCAGTTCTACCTGCAGACAAACGCACTACTGATTCAGGCATTAAAATTCTTGTCACTGCTATTGAGCGAATAAAATCAATATCGCTCGGTTTTTCCATTGTCTCGAATGGTGTTCCTGGTACAGGAACGAGTAAATTAATTGGCACTGAATTTGGATGCTGATCCATATTGGCCAGTGTTTGTAACATAGATGCCCTGTCCTCAACCGTCTCACCCAAACCTAAAATTCCACCACTACAAACATTAATGCCTGCATCTTGTACGTGTGAAATAGTGTCTAAACGGTCTTGAAATTCACGTGTGGTAATAACATTGGAATAGTGCTCTTTTGAAGTGTCAATATTATGATTGTAATAATCAAGTCCGGCCTCTTTAAGTTTTTTAGCTTGAGACTCACTCAACATACCCAAAGTTACACAAGACTCCATTCCCAAAGCTTTTACCTCTTTAATCATGTCTATTACAATATCAAGAGATTTATCCGTTGGATTGCGCCACGCAGCACCCATGCAAAAACGCTCAGAGCCTAACTCTTTGGCCTTTGTTGCAGCATCTTTAACTTGCTGAATTTTCATCAACCTTTCACGCTCCAAACCAGAATCATGTTTTGCTGATTGCGAACAATAAGAACAGTCCTCAGGGCAAGCGCCAGTTTTGATATTTAAAAGTGATGAAACTTGCACTTTATTTGGATCAAAATTCTCTCTATGAATTGTATGTGCCTTAAACAATAAATCATTAAATGGCAAAGCAAATAACTCATTAATTTCCTCTATGGTCCAGTCGTGTTTTAGCTTGCTCATAAGTGTTATTAATTAATAATATTTTGGCTATTTTACATATATTTTAGACACAAAAAAGCCGTACAAAAGTACGGCTTTTAAGTTTAATTGATTTAAATATTACACACTGTAATACATATCAAACTCAACTGGATGTGGAGATGCACGTAGTGCAGTTACCTCTTTCATCTTAAGATCGATAAATGAATCAATTACATTGTCAGTAAATACGCCACCAGCTTTTAAGAACTCACGATCTTGATCTAATGCATGTAATGCTTGATCTAGTGAACTACAAACCTTAGGAATTGACTCTTTTTCTTTTTCAGTTAATTCGTATAAGTCTTCATCACCTGGCTTACCTGGATCAATTTTATTCTTAATACCATCAAGTCCAGCCATTAACATTGCAGCAAATGCAAGGTATGGGTTAGCTGTTGGATCTGGGTAACGTACTTCAATACGTGTACCTTTAGGGTTTGATACGAATGGGATACGAATCGCAGCAGAGCGGTTCTTAGCAGAATATGCTAGCATTTCTGGTGCTTCAAATCCTGGAACCAAACGCTTGTAAGAGTTTGTTGAAGAGTTACAGAATGCATTTAAAGCTTGAGAGTGCTTAATAATACCACCAATGTAATGTAGTGCCGTTTCACTTAAGTTGCCGTAACCATCAGCATCATAGAACAAGTTAACACCGTCTTTAGAAATTGATTGGTGAACGTGCATACCGTTACCATTATCAACTGCGATTGGCTTAGGCATAAATGTTGCAGTCTTACCGTAGATGTGAGCTACATTATGTACACAGTACTTAAGAATTTGAGTCTCATCAGCTTTCTTAACCATTGTATTAAATAGCGCACCAATTTCACACTGACCAGCTGTACCCACTTCGTGGTGATGCACTTCAGTTGTTACACCCATCTCTTCAATTGCTAAACACATTTGTGCACGAAGATCGTATAATGAATCTACTGGTGGCACTGGGAAGTAGCCGCCTTTAATTCTTGGACGGTGACCTTTGTTGCCGCCTTCTAAATCTGAACCTGACTCCCAGTCAGCCTCTTCAGAATGAATCTCGTAAAATGCCTTACCAAGACCAAAGCCTGTGTCCCACTTTACACTGTCAAAAATGAAAAACTCTGGCTCATTACCAAAATATGCAGTATCACCAATACCAGTTTCATTTAAGTAAGCCTCAGCACGCTTAGCAATTGAACGTGGATCTTTTTCATAACCCTTCATATCAGTTGACTCAATAATATCACAAGTGATATTTAATGTAGCTTCTTCAGTAAACGGGTCCATGATTGCTGTTGTTGTATCTGGCTTCATAATCATGTCAGATTCATTAATTGGCTTCCAGCCAGCGATTGAAGAACCGTCAAACATTTGACCTTCTTCTAATTTTTCAGCATTAATAGTATGTGCTGGAACACTTACGTGCTGCTCCTTACCTTTAGTATCAGTAAAACGAAAATCAATAAACTTTACGCTATTGTCTTCAATCATCTTCATTACATCTTGTGCAGACATATTTTCTCCTTTTTTAACAATTATTTTATCTGACAGACTTTGTCAAGCAGTACGCGCCGTTGCGCACAAAAATTCTTTATTGGTTTTATTGTTATATTATAAAAAACCAATATATTTACAATAAAAACAGCGACTTATTCTACCCTAATTTCTCTACCAAAAGAACAATCTCATCAGAATTTTCTTTAATTTCAAGCACTTTGTGACCATGTACCTTACACCATGCAGGAATATCGTGTAAGACTCCAGGATCTGTTGCCAGCACTTCAATGGTGTCACCCACCTGCGCTTTATTAATCTTCTCACCTAGGCGTATTACTGGCATAGGGCAAAGTAATCTCTTAGTATCTAAATCAAGCTTCATTAATCCAGTCCTGTGGCTTTAAAAATCGATCGTACAATAATGCTTCTTGAGTACCAGACTCTGGCTCATACTGATATTCCCAACGCACTAAAGGTGGTAATGACATCAGAATTGACTCTGTGCGACCACCAGTTTGCAGACCAAACAACGTGCCTCGATCATAAACCAAATTAAACTCCACATAGCGACCTCGACGATAAAGCTGGAATTGTCTTTCATGATCACCAAATGGTGTATCTTTTCTGCGCTCAACAATAGGTCTATAAGCTTTAATATAGCTATCTCCAACACTTTGCATAAATGCAAAACACTGATCAAACCCGCCTTTGTTTAAATCATCAAAAAATAAGCCACCAATACCGCGCTGCTCATCTCGATGCTTTAGATAAAAATACTCATCACACCATTTTTTATATTTAGCATAAACATTATCTCCAAAAGGGTCGCAAGCCTCTTTGGCTTGTTTGTGCCAAAAAACACAATCCTCATTAAAACCATAATACGGGGTTAAATCAAACCCGCCACCAAACCACCAAATTGGATCTTCACCTTCTTTTTCTGCAATAAAAAAACGTACATTAGCATGCGAAGTTGGCGCGTAAGGATTTTTTGGATGAATTACTAAAGACACGCCAAGCGCACTAAAGCTGCGCCCTGCTAACTCTGGTCTATGCGCTGTTGCTGATGCAGGCAGGTTATCACCATGCACAATAGAAAAGTTAACCCCGGCCTGTTCGAACACATCACCATTAGCAAGTACTCTGGTTAGGCCGTTGCCTTTATTGTTTGGCTTTTTCCATTTGTCCTTAATAAATTTAGCCTTGCCATCAACCTGCTCTAATTGCTCGCAAATATCAGCTTGCAAAGATAGTAAATAACTCTGTACTTGATCAATCACCTAATTCTCTCTCCCGTTTGTAAATTAATAATTTTTGACGCTGAATTATTATCCATGCTTGGAGTGATAATAAAATCCAATCTTTGTTTAAAAAAAGTCATTAACTGCAAAATTGTATTGGCAGTATTTTTACCTGATGTATTCGCACTACTTGAAACCAGTGCGCTTTGTGTGGCTGAACATAAATCAACAATCAGTGGATTATTACTCAACCTAATGGCGATCGTATCAAATCCACCAGTTAAGAATTTTGGCGCACTTTTACTGGCCGTTAATAAATAAGTTGTTGGTTCAGAATCAAGACTCAACCCCTTTAATAGTGACGCATCTTCAACATAATCATAAAAATATTTAACATCACTTGCTAACAGTATTAATCCTTTAGCGGTTGAGCGCCGTTTAAGGTTTAATAGTCTTGCCATAGAATGCTCAAACTTTGGCAAGCATGTTAACCCTTGAATGGTATCCGTTGGATTACTAATTACCCCACCGCTATTTAATATTTTGACCGCTAGTCTGGTTTTAAAATTCATGCTTTTTTCGCTCTTGGATGGCACTTGTCATACACTTTAGATAATTCTAAAAAATCAAGATGTGTGTAGACTTGGGTTGATTTAATACTCTTATGTCCTAAAAACTCTTGAGTAGTTCTCAAATCATGGCTGGATTGTAAAAAATGTGTAGCTGCAGCATGTCTTAACATATGCGGATGGACATTAATTTTAATACCTGCATTTAATGCACGTTTTTTAATAATATTTTGCACCGATCTGGCGCTAATTCTTTGGCCATTTTTATTGACAAACAACGCCTCAGTGTTGTGATTATCTAAGTGTTTGTTAATTGCATGAATAGCCGACCTCCCAAGTGGCGTATGTCTTGTTTTTGATCCTTTACCTGTTGCCGATAAAAACCCTTGTTTTAAATCCACATCTACAAGATTAAGACTTACCAACTCCGAGACTCGAAGACCGCACGAATACAACACCTCAATCATTGCCACATCTCGCCACTCAGTAGCTGAATTTGACTGAGGTTTTAGCATTAAAAGTATTTCGTTATAACTAAGTGTATTAGGCAAATTCTGACTAAGTTTTGGCGTTGTAAATTGCACAGCACAATTTGTTTTTAATTGGCCTTGATTAACCAAATAAGCCAGCAGTCCCCTAATAGACGACAGGTGGCGACGAATACTTCGAGGACTAATGTTTTGACGACGAAGCTGCATGACAAATAAATTAAGCAAATCACTGGTAAGTTCAGACCAGCCACCCACCTTTTTACTTTGTAAAAAATGCATGAGTTTTACTAAATCACGCTCATAAGATGTTTGCGTGTTTAATGCATACTGACGCTCATCTTTAAGATGATTGATAAACTCAATAATCGCTTTATTCAAAATAAGTCTTGTTTTTTTTTCTTTCGTCCATATTAATACATTTTACGCATAAAACATAGGTAAATAAATGACGACTAAACAGACACATTCTTTCCAAACCGAAGTATCTCAACTTCTACATTTAATGATTCACTCTTTGTACTCTAACAAAGAAATTTTTCTAAGAGAGTTGGTATCAAATGCATCAGATGCAATCGATAAGCTTAAATTTGAATCTTTATCAAATGATAAATTAGTAGAAGGCAAAGAAGAATTAACCGTTCACGTAGAGGTGGACAAAGATGCTGGCACAATTACTATTAGTGATAACGGTATTGGTATGACTGAAGAGGAAGTTATGGCAAATATTGGCACCATTGCTAATTCTGGTACTAAGAAATTTTTACAAAGCCTAGATGAAAAACAAGCTGAAGATTCAAATCTAATTGGTCAGTTTGGTGTTGGTTTTTACTCTGCATTTATTGTTGCTGATGAAGTAACGCTAACTACTCGTAAAGCTGGTGATGACAAAGCCAATGGTACGGTTTGGACCTCTAAAGGCGAAGGTGAGTATTCACTAGAAACCAAAGAAGTAGAAGACTTTGGTACCTCAATCACACTTCATATTAAAGATGATGAAAAAGAATTTTTAGATGACTATCGCCTGCGCGGCATTATCTCAAAGTACTCAGATCATATTACTGTACCAATTATGATGATCAAACCATCTGAAGAAGAATCAGACACCATTGAGTATGAAACAGTTAACAAAGCTAACGCATTCTGGACACAAGACAAAAAAGAATTAAAGCAAGAAGATTATGATGAATTTTACAAATCTTTAACGTTTGATTTCGAAGCGCCACTTGCACAATTACACAACAGAGTTGAAGGTAATCTTGATTACACTTCTCTTTTATACATCCCATCAAAAGCACCATTTGACATGTGGGAGCCAAAGCGTAAAGGCGGCATTAAGCTTTATGCTAAGCGTGTATTTATCATGGAAGATAACGAAGAATTGATGCCGCTTTACTTACGCTTTATTAAAGGTGTTATTGATACAGCTGATTTATCGCTAAACGTTTCTCGTGAAATTTTACAAGGCAATAAAGTAGTAGACACAATTCGCAAAGCCAATGTGAAACGCATCTTGTCGGCTTTGGAAAAAATGGCTAAAAACAAGCCTGAACAATATGCAACTTTCTGGAAAGAGTTTGGCATGGTCATGAAAGAAGGTGTGGTTGAAGATCCAGCTAATAAAGATAAGATTGCCGGATTATTGCGTTTCTCAACAACAAAGTCCAACTCTGAAGAACAAACTGTATCTCTGGCTGATTATGTTGCTAACATGAGTGATGATCAAAAAGATATCTACTACGTAACCGCTGAGACATACGGCGCTGCTAAAGGCTCTCCTCACTTAGAAATCTTCAAACAAAAAGACATTGAGGTACTACTTCTATCTGACCGTGTTGATGAGTGGATGGTAAATAACTTTACTGAGTTTGAAGGCAAAAACCTTAAATCAATTGCCAAAGGTGATTTAGAAGATTTAGATACCAAAGAAGAAAAGAAAGAAAAAGAAAAGACTGCTAAAGGCTTTAAAAAGACACTTAAAGAAATGCAAACAATTCTTGAAAATCAAGTTAAAGAAGTTAAAGTTTCAAATCGTCTTAGCGAATCCCCTTCTTGTTTAGTTGCTGATGAAAATGAAATGGGTGGCAACATGGAAAGAATCATGGCATCTCTTGGTCAAGACGTTCCAGAAACCAAACCAATTCTTGAAATCAACCCAACTCATCCACTGGTAGAAAAATTAAAAACCAAGGTTGATGAAGATGTGGTTAAGGTTTTATTTGATCAAGCAGTATTGGCAGAAGGTGGCCAACTTAAAGAGCCGGCTGAATTTGTTAAACGCATGAATAAGTTGATTAACTAAATCAAATCAATCGCAAAAACATAAAAAAGCCCGATTTATTCGGACTTTTTTATGTCATTTCAAAAATTTCCAATATTTTTCAGAATAGATTAATTTTTATTAAAAAAATATTGCCAAACTTAAGATGGAATTTCATTCTATTGTTAACGCTTTTGAAGAGCATATAGAAAAAATATTTGAATAAACAAAAAAACAAACATCCTTGAAACACTAGGTGTATACTACAATTACTTTATATCAATTGTTTTTTGAAAAGGCTTAATATTTCTCAAAATACCTCTAAAAATTGCCACCTCTTCTTTTTCAAGCTCAGCTCTTCCGAAGAATCGTCTTAGTCGACGCATTAACAATTCCTTAGGGCGTTTATCTTCAAAATACTCAATATGCTCGAGCACTTGCGCAAGATGTGAGTAAAAACCTTCTAACTCATCAAAACTAGCAGTTTCATTTGAAGATTTTTCAAACTCTGTAGTGGTGTTATAAACGTAGTTTTGATATGCAAATACTTGAATGGCTGAGGCTACATTGAGTGAGAAATAATTTGGATTTCCTGGAATGGTCATTAGTATTTGACATAAATCTAGCTCTTCATTGGTAAGGCCGTATTTCTCTGTACCAAATACCACCGCTACTTCTTGAGACTCAACAGAAGTGGTTTTTTGAATTTCACTACACGCCCCAACCACATCCATTTGCTTCCATTTAATATTACGCTGTCGTGCACTGGCGCCAATCACTAAGTGTGTACCTTGCAATGCTTGCTCTAGAGAATCGCACACAACTGCACTTGATAACACGTCATCCGCACCACTGGCTCTAGCGGTTGCTGTTGCTGATGGGTAGCCTTTTGGAGATACCAAATAAAGCTTTGATAGATTCATGTTTTTCATTGCACGTGCAGCCGCACCGATATTGCCAGGCTCGGTAGTATTAACCATAACCACACGAACGTTATCAAAGGTATAATTTGTTTCTTTTTTCATTCTTCCTTCTATTATGCATCCTACGCTTAATATTGCTGTTAAAGCCGCTCGAAAAGCCGGCGATATCATTTTAAGATATCATAATCAAATCGATCTTTTAACGATTGAAAATAAAGCAGCTAATGACTTTGTTTCTGAAGTTGATAAAGCTGCTGAAGATGCCATTATAGACGAGTTGAAATATGCCTTTCCTGATCATTCAATCTTAGGTGAAGAAAATGGTGAAATTTTGGGCGATTCTCGCTTTGTCTGGATTATTGATCCATTAGATGGAACAACTAACTATTTGCACGGGTTTCCGCAATATTCGGTATCGATTGCTCTGTATGAAAATAACGAACCGGCACATGCTGTGGTATACGATCCATTTAAGGAGGAATTATTTACCGCCTCAAAAGGACAAGGTGCTTATTTAAATGAACAGAGAATCCGTGTAACTAACACTAACGGTTTTGAAGATACACTAATTGGTACAGGCTTTCCATTTAAAGAGCCTCAGCATTTAGATGCATACCTCGGTATGTTTAAAGCCATCCATCCAAAAGTTGCTGGCATTCGCCGAGCAGGCTCTGCAGCACTTGATTTAGCCTACTTAGCTGCAGGTCGAATGGACGGATTTTGGGAAATTAAGCTTAATATTTGGGATATTGCTGCAGGCGTGCTTTTAGTAAAAGAGGCTGGTGGCTTTATAGGTGATTTTTCAGGCCGTGGAAAATATCTAGAAACAGGTAATGTTGTTGCTGGCAATGAAAAAGTTTTTAAAGAAATTTTAAAAACCATTCACCCGCACCTAACAACTGACTTACAACGTTAATCTTCTAGCGTTAATTGCTCACCATTTAAACTTTTAGCACCCTTACTCATTAAATATACAATTGCTGGAGAGTACTGTTCTGGCAATGGATTATTGTCTGCATTTTCTGCAGGATAAGCCGTTTGTCTCATCTTGGTACGCATACGTTTTGGATCAAGTGAATTGACTTTAATATTGGTTTTTTCCAACTCTTCTGAAAGTGTTTTACTCAAGCCCTCAATAGCAAATTTAGAAACACCATAAGCCCCCCAATAAGCGCGAGCTGTACGCCCTACTGACGACGACAAGAATAATACACGCGCATCATCTGATTTGTTCAATGCAGGAATGAGTGCTTGTGTGAGCATAAACGGCGCATTGACATTAATCTGCATGGTTGAATACCATAATTTAATATCGTATTGCTCAATTGGCATCATGGTGCCAATAATGCCAGCATTGTGAATCAAGCCATCAAGCTTGCCGAAATTACTAAAGATGTCGGCTTGTAATTGCTCATAATGCTCAGGAGTTGCCCCTTCTAAATCTAACGGATAAAGAATTGGTTCCTGAAAACCAGCATCAACCACTTCATCATAAGTAGTTTCAAGTGAAGCCAAATCACGTCCAAGCATAATAATTGTTGCGCCTGCTTTGGCTAAATCTAGCGTTATCGCTCTACCAAAACCTCGATTGGCGCCAGTTACTAAAATAACCTTATCTTTTAATTCGTCTTTGGTGATTTGGTAATTAACTGAAATATTCATTTAACTCAACTCCTTTTTACTTTGAACGCCAAGCTCTTTAAGCTTTTCAGCACGAGTAATTAAATTACCCTTGCCATCTGATAATTTACCTCTTGCTTCTTTGTAGCTCTTTTGCGCTTTATCAAGATGTTTTTCAATATCATCCATGGATTTGATAAAGCCAAATAGTTTGTCATACATCGCTCCTGCTTGGCGAGCAATCTCTTCTGAATTTTGATTTTGACGCTCTGTTTGCCAAATATGATGCACAGTTTTAAGGCTCATCATTAGTGTGGATGGCGATACCAGAACAATGTTTTTCTTCAATGCCTGAGTAAACAAATCAGGCTTATGATCGAGTGCGACTAGTAATGCAGATTCAATAGGAATAAAGACAAAAATAAAATCTAGCGTTCTAACACCTTCTAAATTCTCATACTCTTTAATACTAATACCATTTATATGCGCTTCAACAGAAGATACGTGAGTTTTTAACAATGCTTCATCAGTTTGGGTAATGATGTAGTCTTTGTACGCCTTAAGTGAGACCTTAGAGTCAATAATAATGTCTTTTTCTTCAGGTAGATGTAGTACCACGTCTGGCTTAAACACATCACCTTGTTCATTTTTTAATTGCTTTTGTGTATCAAACTCATACCCCTCTCTAAGGCCTGAACTAGAAAGAATAGAAGAAAGAATCATCTCTCCCCAATCACCTTGTTTTTTGTTGTCATAAGTAAGAGCTTCAGTCAGATTTTGTGTAGTTTCTTGCGCTTCAATACTGGTTTTTTTCAAGTTTTCAATTTGAGCTGCAAGTGTAGCGCGCTCTTTAACTTGATCAGAAGTGATGGATTCAATTCTTTCCTTAAACTCTTTAAGCTGCAATTGCAAAGGAGAAAGTAGTTCAGAATTTTTAGCTGTTAAATTTTCTCGATCTTTTTCTAAAATATCATTCGCAACCGCCTTAAAGTCTTTACTCATTTGCTCTTTGGCAATGTTGATTAAATCAACCTCTTTTTTATGTGATTCAATTTCTTTATCAAGACTAACTTCAAGATGAATTTTTTCAGTTTTTAAAATTTGAATATTTTTGTTCAAATAAAAATACACACCAATTGCGCCAACAATTAGACCCAGTAATAAACTAACTATTTCCATTTATAATCTCCAACAATTCTTTTGGCTGATCAATCAAATAATCATACTGCCAATTTTTCTCAACTTTTCCATAGCCATAATTTACAGCAACTGTTTTTATCTTTGCATTGCTACCAGCCAACATATCATTTTTATCATCACCAACAAATAAACACTTTTTAGGCTCTACTGCCAGTTGCGCACAAGCATATAATAGTGGCGCAGGATGTGGTTTGTTAAATTCTAACGTATCTCCACATACCACCGTATCAGGCTTAATATCCAATTTATCCAACAATAAGTGTGTTAAATTTTCAGGCTTATTAGTCACAATTCCCCATTGCATTTGCCTTTCTTTAACAGCTTTTATTAACTCACCCATGCCATCAAAATACTTAGAGTTTCGATCGATATTATCCGTATAAATCTCAAGCAGTCTTTGATGCAAGTTAGTAAAATTTGGATAATTCTCATCACAACCAAAGCCAAACTTAACAAGCGCCTTACCACCAAAGGCCACTAGCGGTTTGATTTCATCATACGGCTTTTCACTACTGCCATTATCTTTAAGCAGTGTGTTAAGTGCAAAAGCTA
>CAYFPI010000008.1:26584-65215 GCA_964344985.1 uncultured Candidatus Thioglobus sp.
CAATCAGCGTTCCGTCCAAATCAAACAAAATAGTGTTGATGTTCATATAAAACCGTTAAAATTTAACTCTACAAATTATAACGTTCGAGCGTGTAAATTCTTATGCTGTTTCTAAAATCATTACTATATTTTTTAACATCAAGTCTTGTATTGACTTTTTTGGTGGTTATTGCCCTACTGCTTATTGTCGCTCCACTAAAAGCTAGATACTGGGTATTGTCAAAGTGGTCAATGTACTGTATATTTGCACTTCGACACATTTGCAACATCAAGCTTAATGTTATCGGCAGGGAAAATATTCCAAACAGGCCTTGTGTTATTGTGTCAAATCATCAGTCAACTTGGGAAACACTAGGCTTTCAACAAATATTTCCTCATCAAACCTGGGTACTCAAACAAGAATTACTGCTCATTCCAGTGTTTGGTTGGGGTTTGGCATTATTAAAACCCATTGTAATTAACCGTGGTGAAAAGCTAAAAGCTCTAAAAAAAGTTATCAAACAAGGTTCTGAGCGCCTAAAAGAAGGTGTTTGTGTGGTTGTCTTTCCAGAAGGAACACGTCAACCCTATGGTAAATTAGGCGAGTATCAAAGTGGCGGTGTCGCCGTTGCAAAAAAATCTAATGCACCCATACTACCGGTTTATCACAACGCTGGCCAAGTGTGGCCCAAAGGCAGTTTTTTAAAATTACCGGGTACAATTACGGTAATAATTGGAGAAATTATTACACCAGACAAACCTGCTGGAAAGCTTACTAAGCAAATTAGAGAATGGACTGCTGAACAAGCAAAAAAATATTAATAAATTTAGTGTTTTTTAGGCAAAAGTCGATCTAGTAAAGCGTCGTATTTAACTTGATTTTTATATAACTCAACACTCTGGATAATATAATCCACATAAAGATCTTCTATATCATTCATCTCATCAATAACAAAACGTATATTAGTTTTTTGATCTTGAGTTAACTGTTGAAAAGGATCGTCTAACTCATTTTGTAAACCATATAACTTGAGGTTATTAATATCTTGTTTAATTAAGGCGCTTAACTTAGCAACATCAGCAGATATATCATCAAACTTATCTTTATACTTAAGCTCTAGCTGTTTGGTTTTTAACCGGTATTTTGATAACAATGTTCGATTTGAAGTATCGCCAGTTAATGAATATGACAACTCTATCTTTGCCTCATATTCGTTTTCAGTAGAGCGAGTGTATGTTGAATAGTTACCTTTATTTTCATCCCTGGTTGCGCTCAATGTAAAGTCAAGCTCTGGAAGTTTAGCGTTTTTATAACTTTTGATATGGCGTTGATTTTTAGCGTTTTCAATATTGATGCGTTTTAAATCTCTAGAGTTTTCTTTTAAATAAAAACCAATGTCTTCAATGAGTGAAAAACTATCATCATAACTTACCTTTGTAAATACACGCTTGTTTGAAATTAGCCCACGTAATAAATCAAGCTCTGCGCCTAATTTTGATTCTAAAGATAATAATAATCTTTTAGATTTATTGATAGATCTTTTTAATATTGAAATATCACTAATATGCGCTTTATTTTGAATTGAATATTTTAATATTTTTTGCAACTTTTCCAGCTTTAATCGAACGATATTTGATTGTCTTTTATAGGAGATAAAATCTATAAAAATCATTAACTTATCCTCTATGAAATCCTCTTGAACTTCATCCAACAATAGCCTCTCATCCTTATAGTCCAATACCGCTATATCGTAAGTTTTTTGATCAATAACACCTTCTGAGTTTTTAAGCAGTGGTAAAGTCCAACTAAGACTAATATCGTCCAATCCTGTTGATAGCCATTTTTATCATGCATTTCTTCATTTTTTATTGGCAATGATTTATCATAAGAAAAACTCAGCTCTGAACCGTTGGAAAAGAATTTTTTACTTAAATCTGTTGATATTTTTTGCACGTCTTGATTGGTAGACTTGGCATAGTCTGTGCTCGAGGTATAGTTTTGTTTGTTTTTAGACTTATTGACACGCCCAATCTCTGCTGCAACATCCCACTCCCAATTGGCGTAATCATCATAATCACCCTTCATTTCAATATTTTTAATCTCAAGATTGATCATCTCTTTTTCGAAAAAAGCATTATTAACTAGCAATAAATTTATAAACTCGTGATTGTTCAATGCATTCGCAGAATTACTAAGATAAATTAATATTGTTAAATATATATTTTTCATGTTATTTTTGTTAAAAACAAGTCTCATTATAACCCTTATCATTTTATTAATTAAAGTACTATTAGGCTTGTATTTTTGGTAAAATTGTTAAGTTCTTTTTTGATAAGAATAAATGCAAGGAATACCAGAAAATATAAAACTATTTAGTTTTGCAAAAAAAGGATTGATCTTTTCACAACAGTATCAGTTAAAAGACTTTCCTAGAATTAAAGAGATTGTTAGTAATGCTGATGACAATATCTTTGTAGAGCTAAACTTTTATATTGAAAATAATAAAATTCCCTGTATTGAAGGAAAAATTAAACTTGATGTGGCACTTGATTGTCAGCGTTGTTTGGATGAAGTTAAAATTCAACTATCTCCTGAGTTTAAATTAGCCTTTATTAAAAACGAACAACAAGGTGAGGAGTTAGATCCTAGCTTTGAGACAATTTTGAATGAAGATGAAGAATTTTCAACAATTGAATTTATAACGGATGAAGTGTTAATATCCATTCCAATGATACCGATGCATTCACATGAGTGCCAATCGTACAAGGATAAAGACACAGAAGAAAAGCAAGAGCGTGATAACCCTTTTGCTATACTAGAACAATTAAAAAGCTCAACTAAGGAGTAAAAAAAATGGCTGTACAAAAAAGTAGAAAAACCCCTTCAAAAAGAGGTATGCGTCGTTCACACAATGCATTAACTAACCCTGCATTATCTGAAGATCAAGAAACTGGTGAAACTCACTTACGCCATCATGTTACTGCCGATGGTTACTACCGTGGCAAAAAAGTAATTAAAGATTCACAAAATATTCAAGACGTAGAAGCTTAAAGTTAGCCATGACAATTAAGGTATCAGTTGATGCCTCAGGGGGAGATCATGGCATACCTGTTACTATTGAAGCAGGTATTAAAGCTCTGGGAGTATTTAAAGACCTACACTTAGTGTTTGTAGGTGACCAACTCAGTATCGATACTGAGTTACAAAAATACTCTCTATCAAGCAAAATCACCAAAAGGTTTAATATTGTTCATGCCAGTGAAGTAGTGGCAATGAATGAATCCCCTTCTATCGCCTTGAGAAAAAAGAAAGACTCATCAATGCGTGTGGCAATTAACCTTGTTAAAGAACAGGAAGTTGACGCTTGTGTCAGCGCTGGAAATACCGGCGCACTCATGGCCATCTCTCGTTTTGTTTTAAAAACCATTAGCGGCATTGATCGACCTGCCATCATGGGACGCATGCCTACCATGACTGGACATACTCACATGCTTGACTTGGGCGCAAATGTTGATTCTTCACCTGAAGCTTTACTTGAATTTGCAACCATGGGTTCTATCGCTGTTGAACACACAGAGAATAGACAAAACCCTACTGTCGGTCTTCTTAATATTGGTGAAGAAGAAATGAAAGGCAATGACAAAATTAAAAAAACCTCTGAACTGTTAAAAGCCTCAAACCTCAATTACACTGGATTTGTTGAAGGTGATGATATTTACAAAGGCTGTGTAGATTTAGTAGTTTGCGATGGGTTTGAAGGAAACATTGCGCTTAAAGCATCTGAAGGTGTGGCTTCAATGATGGGTCATTATCTTAAACAGGCTTTTACTAAAAACATCTTTGCCAAGATTATCGCCTTGATTGCAACCCCAATTCTAAAGGATTTTAAATCAAGTTTAAACCCTGGAAAATACAATGGTGCAAGCTTGCTAGGCCTTAGAGGAATTGTGGTTAAAAGCCATGGTGGTGCTGATGCTGATTCATTCTTATCAGCAATTACTGAAGCACATGCTGAAGCACATGCTAAAATTTCTGAGAAAATATCTTCTAAAGTCTCTAATAAATTAAATAATAATGAGTAAATTTGCAAGAATTATCGGCACTGGAAGCTACCTACCACCTAACATTGTTACTAATGACGACTTATCTAAAACCATTGATACTTCTGATGAGTGGATCACTACTCGTACTGGAATCAAGCAAAGACGACGTGTAAGTACTGAAACAACTTGTGATCTTGCAGAAATTGCTTCAAATAATGCTTTAGAAATGGCTGGTATTGATGCTAAAGATCTTGATCTAATTATTCTTGCAACCACAACGCCTGATAAGATTTTTCCAGCAACGGCAACCATGTTGCAAAAAGCAATTGGCGCCTCTTGCCCTGCTTTTGACCTCCAATCCGTATGCGCAGGATTTATCTTTGCCCTAACAACTGCAGAGCAATATATTAAAACTGGCGCTGCTAATAATGTACTGGTAGTTGGCAGTGAAACCTTATCAAGAATTGTTGACTGGAATGATAGATCAACTGCAATTCTATTTGGTGATGGTGCTGGCGCTGTGGTTGTAAGTGGCAGCGAAGAAACTGGTATTCTGCACTCAAAACTATTTAGTGATGGTAATTATTTATCTTCTTTGCAAGTAAATAACAACTACATTAATGAAACAGGCTTTATTGAAATGGCCGGCAATGAGGTGTTTAAAATTGCGGTTAGCCGTTTATCTGCACTGGCAGAAGAAACTTTGAAAGAAGTTGGTATGCCTGCTGAAGAATTGAATTGGATGGTACCTCATCAGGCCAATATTCGTATTATATCCAGTGTAGCAAAACGTATAAAAACTCCAATGGATAAAGTGGTTGTGACACTTGATAAACACGGAAATACGTCTGCTGCCTCTATTCCACTAGCGTTAGATACGGCAGTTCGAGATGGTCGCATTAAAAAAGGCGACAATCTTTTATTTGAGGGAATCGGCGGTGGATTTAGTTGGGGTAGTGTTTTAGCTCAATTTTAAATTTTAGAATTTTCTAGACTCTAATACATCGCATAATTGAGATAATTCATCAGTATTGACACTAATCAAACTCAGTGCTTTATGTGCTTTGGCGTATAATAGTTGATATGCTTTTTTTGACTCTTCTAGCCCCAAAATAGCTGGGTAAGTAGGCTTATTTTTGTCAATATCTGAATTTTGTTTTTTTCCTAAAATTTCCTCAGGCATCTCAACATCAAGAACATCATCTTGAATCTGATAAGCTAAACCAATAGCTTTAGAAAAATCTTTAAGTGCCAAAGTATCTTGTTTGCCACAACTTTTAGATATGATCGCACCTAGATCAACTGCACAGCTAAGCAGTGCACCAGTTTTTTTCTTATGCATATTTTCAAGTACAGAAATATCCACATCAGAATCAACAATAGACAAATCAATCGCCTGACCCTCTGCCATTTCAAAAGAAGCATGTGTTAACGATTGTAACAATAAGATCTTCGTCTGAGCATCAAGATAAGTGTCATTAACCAGTGTTTCAAATGCTAACGCCTGAAGTCCGTCACCTGTTAGTATTGCTTGCGCCTCCCCAAAACGCTTATGACAGGCTGGCTGGTTGTGACGAATGTCGTCGTCATCCATCGCAGGTAAATCATCATGAATCAAAGAATAGCTGTGGATAAATTCTAACGCACAACAGCTAGAATCGGCCAATTTCAAATCAGTAGAAAAAGTATTGGCAACGCAATAAGTCAATATCGGTCTAAAGCGTTTTCCGCCAGAAAGAACACTGTAGCGCATCGCCTCATTAAGTGAATTTTCTTTGGACAAATAAGCATCTAGTTGGGTATTTATCCGATCAATATAAGGCTGAAAATACATACAAATTAAAGACTTTCAAATGGCTCTTGAGTGGTGTAATTATCATCTTGGGTTAATTTGGCAATTTTCTGCTCAGCGTCATTCAAAGCTTTTTGACATGATTTTGTTAATGCTACACCTTTAGAAAAATATTCAAGCGAATCTTCCAAGCTTAAATCACCAGACTCCATGGTTTTAACAATTTTTTCTAAATCTTCCAACCCTTGGTTAAAATCAAATTTTTTTGCCATTTTTATCGCTTTCCTCCGCCGCCAGCTTTACTGAGTATTTTATCCATAATTCTACTAGGCAGTAGTCTTTTCAAAACAGCAAATAACTTAGTTGGAAATGTCACCCAATAATGAATTTTTGCCTTTTTTGCTGTTAATGCATGCAAGGCGCATTTTAAAACAGCTTCTGCTGGTAATGTAAAATCAGCCAACTCTTTAGAGTTTAAACGCTTAATCATTTGCTGGTAGTTTGTCTTATAGGTACTGCTATCCATATCAACATTTCTTACAAAAGCCTTATAAGCATTAGCTCTAAATTCTGATTTAATTGGTCCAGGCTGAATCAGTGACAATTGGATATTTGTATTTGACAATTCTAATCTCAATGTATCAACCATACCTTCAATGGCAAATTTTGATGCATTATAAGAACCTCTAAATGGCATTGCTACAAAACCTAACACCGAACTTAAATAAACAACCCTACCTTGATTATTTTTTTTCATTATTGGCAACACTAAATTAGTTAGCTCATGCCATCCAAACACATTAGTTTGAAATTGCTCAGCTAAAACCTCTCTAGAGATATCCTCTAACGCCCCTACTTGACCATAGGCGCCATTATGAATAAGACCATACAGTTCATCGGTTTTTGTACAAATCTGCTCCATAGCATGAATAATTGAATCAGAAGATGATAAATCAAGCAAATAAGATTCAAAACCCTGTTGCAATAGCTGATCAACATCCTTTTGAGACCTTGCTGTTGCAAATACTCTAAAACCTTTACTTTTAAGGCCTTTGGCTAGGCACAAGCCAATACCGCTTGAGCACCCTGTTATTAAAACAGATCTCATGAGTGGTTGTTACGACTGGATTTTGACACCTGCGCATTAGTCCAAAATTCTGCAATGGGTTTTAATTCTGGATCAATACTTTGTGATCTTAACAAAAGAAAATCGTAGGCCATTCTAAACCTTGGATGTTTTATGAGTTCTTTTGCTTTTTTTGGATTTTTCTTCTCTAATCTTGTTTGCATTAGCCAAGTATCTTTAATGCGAGCAGTTAGCCATTTTGGCAAAGATACTTGCTTGATTTGGTTAATAATAACCTCTTCAGAAGCCTGACTCATGGCCAGAAATACTGAACGTTGTTTCTTACTAATAATGGCAAAACGCTCAGTTTGAGCTTGCCATAAAAATACAGCAAATAAAAAAGCAGGAGTAACAGGCTTGTTTTTGCTAATTCTTGCAGAGGTATTGTCCAGTGCTTTTTTAATAAAATCATTTTTGTGTGTTTGTTTAAATAAACACTTAAGCAAGCCATATTTTTCCAAGCGTTCAAACACTAAAAACCCATACTCATTATGAAATAGCTTAATACACTCTTCGTATAGACGTGCAGGAGAAATGTTACTTAATAGTTTTGCCTGCTGATGGATAGAGTTTTGAATCTCACTACTTAATTCAAAACCCAACTTTGTCTGAAAACGAACCGCCCTAATCATACGCACAGGGTCTTGCTCAAAACGCTCTAAAGGATTTCCAATGATATGAATCTTCTTCGCTTTAATATCTTCCAGACCACCCACATAATCAAGCACTTCTTGTTTATCGATGTCATAATACAATGCATTAATATTAAAGTCTCGCCTAACCACATCATCTTCAATATTACCATAGTTGTTATCACGCACAATAACGCCATTTTTTGACGTTTGCACTTTGCCAGACCTAAAGGTAGCAACTTCAATAAATTTACGCGCTGAAAACATAACATGAACCAGACGGAACCGCCTGCCGATCAGACGTGAGCGTTTGAACAGTTTATGCACTTGCTCCGGTTTTGCACTGGTAGCAATATCAAAATCTTTTGGTTCTAATCCAAGCAATAAATCTCTAACACAACCACCCACCAAGTAAACTTCAAAACCTGCTTTTTTAATAGTTTTTACTACTTTTATTGCATCTTTATCAAGTAATTTCTTGTCAAAACCAACTTGTTGACGCACAAGTTTCATGTGTTACTTTAAGTACTCTAAATCATAAATCTTGGATTTGTAGCCTTAACAAGGTCGTCTAATATTTGGTTAGTTACCGCCTCATGAAAAGCACCCTCATCACGAAATGACCAAATATACATCTTTAACGACTTAAGCTCTACACAAGCTTGATTTGCAATATATTCAAGGTGAAGCGTGGCAAAATCCGGCTGACCTGTTTTTGGACACAAGCAAGTAAATTCCGGCATGTCAATCTGTATAACAAAATCACGCTCTGGATTTGGATTATCAAAAACTTCTAACTCTTTACTTGGCTGAGACGACATGGATTTACTTCCTGTTTAAAATGTGTGCTTATTTTACACGCTTAATAAAGAAACTGTAGGGGCTGGCAAACTTTCTATGACGCTGTGCGTAATAAAAAACAATCAGCAACATTGCTAATAAATGCACCCACCATAAACCCACAATAGGCAAAGACTGGCCATGTTCTAGTGCCGATTTGGCCATTAGCAAAGCATTGTTATACAAAATAAAAATAACCACACCAATCAAAACGCCTAAATTTTTCCCACCCCTTGGTGAAGCCTTACCCAAAAGAACACCTAATATTGATAAAACCAACACACTTAAAGGCTGGGATATTCGCCATTGCAGCTCTGCAGTTTCTTTAATATTGTCAGAAAATACCAGCTCCAAAGTTGGTTTGGACTCAACTTTACTAATTGTATTACTGGTTTTTTGCACTGAACCATCAATAATCTGCAAATCATACAAGTCAAAGTCAAGCACTTTTTTGTTATCATCTGAGGAAAACCCGTGATAACGTTTACCATCTTGCAAGCGTAAATAAACACTACCTGTTGTTGAATCTGTGTATTTTTGTGCTTTTTTTGCCAGTGTTATGACTGATCCATTGGCGCTTTTAGCATGAATAAAAACCTCTTGCATGTCTTGTGAATCAGATTCTATATTGCCAATAACTTTTGAAGCATAAAACACAATATCGCCATTTTTAAACTCTTGAAACTCCCCTTGTTTAATAAATGAAAATTCTGAAGCGTTTTCACTACGATCCATGATAATGCTACGTTGCTCCTTGGACCACGGAACCGCAACTGTGGTTAAAAATAAAATAAAGATAAAAATTACAACAACAATTGGCTGAATAAACACCATAAAATGCTTATCACCAATGCCTAAAGAGTTCATAACAATCGCTTCAGAATCTTTGTAAAACTTACTAACTGCTAGAATAATAGCCAAGAATAAAGACAAGGATAAGATTAAAGGCACATCACGGATCATCTTAAAACCAATAACTGGCATCAAATCAGAAACTGCAATATTCAATTTCATGCTTTCTTTAATGACCAAAACCAGCTGATTACCAAACACAACCAAGCCAATAACAATAAAAACCGCTGCTAACAACATTAATACACGGCGCATTAAGTATTTAGCAACAATGCTATTTTGAAGTTTTAAAGCTTGGGTTATAACTGTTTTCATGGCTCAAGTATGATTAACTACTTGATAGTATAAACCAAAATATTGAATTTATTTCTTTTGCGACATTGACGAGAAGAACTCATCGTTTGTTTTTGTCATCTTTAATCTATCAATTAAGAACTCAGCTGCTTCAACTGTATCCATAGGATGAAGGATCTTTCTTAGAATCCACATCTTTTGCAGCTCTTTTTCATCAGTAATCAACTCTTCACGACGTGTGCCTGATGCATTGATATTAATGGCAGGGAAAATACGTTTTTCACTTAAACGACGCTCAAGATGAAGCTCCATATTACCCGTTCCTTTAAACTCTTGGTAAATTACCTCATCCATCTTAGAGCCGGTATCAATCAAAGCAGTTGCAATGATGGTAATACTGCCACCATTTTCAATGTTTCTAGCTGCACCAAAAAAACGCTTAGGACGTTGCAGAGCATTAGCATCCACACCACCTGTTAACACCTTACCTGAAGATGGTGCAACCGTATTGTATGCGCGAGCAAGTCTTGTAATCGAGTCAAGCAAAATAATCACGTCTTTGCCTTGTTCAGCGCGTCTTTTTGCTTTTTGTATCACCATCTCTGCCACTTGAACATGGCGTTTTGCAGGCTCATCAAATGTTGAGGCAATTACTTCACCACGAACTGTGCGTGCCATTTCTGTTACTTCTTCTGGACGCTCATCAATCAGCAAAACAATCAATTCACACTCAGGATTATTACGCGCTATAGAAGCTGCGATGTTTTGCATGATCATGGTTTTACCTGCTTTAGGTGGCGCTACCAACAACCCTCTTTGACCCTTGCCAAATGGTGCGACCAGATCTATCACTCTAGCAGTAATATCTTCAGTGCCGCCGCTACCAATTTCTAATGTTAAGCGCTCATTAGGATGAATAGGCGTTAACGAGGCAAATGGCACTCTATTTCTAACATTGTCAGGATTCTCTCCATTAACTTCTGAGACTTGAACCAAGGCAAAGTATTTTTCACCTTTTTTTGGCGCTCTAATCTTTCCAGTTACCAAATCACCAGTTGATAAATTAAATCGTCTTATCTGATTAGGTGAAATATAAATATCATCTGCACCTGAGGTATAAGAGTCATCACTAGATCTTAAAAAACCATAACCATCTTGTAAAACATCCAAAACACCATCACCAAGAACTTCTTCATTGTTAGCAGCTTTAGCTTTAAGAATGATAAAAATTAATGTTTGTTTTTTGGCTCTAGAAATATTTTCTGCACCTAATGATTGTGCAAGCTCTAATAATTCTTCAGGAGATGATTTTTTAAGTTCTGATAGTTTCATGAAATGTCCAAATGATCATTAGCGATACTAATTATTTTTTTAAACGCTAAAGGCGGGTTAAGATTTGTTTTTTGCCAATTATTTAAGAAAAAATAACCGGCATATGTTTTGTTTTTATTATATATTTGAGTCGATAAATGCACTTAATTCTGCCTTTGATAGTGCGCCCATTTTAGTAGCAGCTACTGCACCATCTTTAAATAACAACATAGTTGGAATGCCACGAATGCCGTACTTAGGAGGCGTTTGATCGTTTTCATCAACGTTAAGCTTGGCAATAACAACCTTACCATCATACTCGTCTGCAATTTCATCAAGCACTGGCGCCAATGCTTTACAAGGACCGCACCACTCTGCCCAAAAATCTACCAATACTGCTTGTGAAGAATTAATAACATCTGCATCAAAAGAATCATCTGTTAGCGCTAAAATTTTATCGTTCATAGGTTTTATGTAATATTATTCTGAAATGAAAAAGAACAGCAGAACTGCTGTAAGTGAAGAAATTATAACATTATTAGATTCAAATACTAGCTTTTTACAATCTTTCTTTAAGAATTGTTTTTAGCTTTGATTGTTGCTCAGAACCCAAAGGTTGTTTTAATTCATTGTTGATAAAAAATACATCCTCCACCCTCTCACCCATGGTGGAAATTCTAGCATTAACCAAAGAAATATTTAATTCATAAAAAGCATAAGCAACATTAGATAAAACCCCTTGCTTATCCAAAGTGTTTAACTCTAATTGGGTTAAATTCCACTTGTTGTTAATACTGAATTTAATATCCACCTTGTGCTCAAAATGTCGATGCGCATAACGTTCTCCAACATTTCTAATTACCACATCGGAATTGCTCAACTCACTACTAATCTCTTGTATTAAGTCAATATTTTCTAAAATATTATTTTGCAGAACGCTGATTGTGTTGTAAGCCCTATGATCTTTTGTTGTCAGAATTTTAGCGTCAACAATTTCCAAATCTAGGCGCTCCATAACACTAACAAGCTTAAAAAACAAACCTTTAAAATCTTGACATAAAATAAAAATATCAACAACATTATTTTCAGATATTTTCGACCTAACAATAATATCTTCATTATTGCCACTTGACAATATATTCAAATGCCACAAAACATCCTCTAACGAATAACGAAGATAGTAATCCTTCGGCAAACTCTCAAGAGATCTGTTGATAAATTCTATTTCAAACCCTTGTTGTGTAGCGCTTTCAATAATTAATGACTTATTGTCTTTAGCTTGTTGAGCGCTAGTAGGTGTGTTAATTGTTTCACTCTCAAGGTAAATTTTAGCCCTATTAAACAATTTCTTTAATAAGGCGTCTTTCCAATCATTCCACAAGTCGTCTTTAGTTGCTCGAATGTCTGCGACAGTCAATAAATACAACAACTCCAGTGTTTCAATTGAACCTACTTGATTGGCAAATTCAGCAATGATACTTTGATCGTCTATGTCCTGTTTTTGTGCAACTATCGACATAAGCAAATGACTCTCAACCAAATTGGAAACCAATTGAGAATCTGTATTATTAAACTGGTGTTGTTTGCAAAAATTAAACGCATCAATGGCACCAAGCTTGCCATGATCACCACCTCTTCCTTTTGCTATGTCATGAAATAGGCCTGCCAATATTAACAACTCTGGCTTACGAATAGTGTGTGCAATCTCACTACACAAAGGAAACTCATGATCAAAGTCACTCACAAAAAAACGTCTTAGGTTTCTAATAACAAATAACGTATGCTGATCAACTGTAAAACTATGAAAAAGATCATATTGCATCAAGCCCATAATTTTTCCAAATTCTGGAATATAGTGCTCCAAAACACCATAGCGATTCATAAGTTTTAATGCTTTATTAACACCTTGATTTTGCTGCAATAACTCAATAAACAAGCGGTTATTATTGCGATCTTTATAATAGTTTTGATCAATCAAATCAATACTACTTTGCATTTGTCTTAAGGTTCCAGCACTAATACCACGAACATAACTATGTTTGGCAATCAGCAAAAAAACCTCAATAAACGAACTCGGTGTTTGTATGAAAACTTGGTCATTATTAGCATGAATATAACCGTAGCTAATTTTGAATCTTTCATTAAGATACTGAGTATTTAACACCTTATCTTCTAATAATTGCAGCAAGATATCATTCAATCTAGAGACTTTTGTAACTGTCTGATAATAATCTTTCATTAGGCGTTCAACCGCTAAAGACTCTCCATTGGTATAGCCTAGCATGCTGGCAACTTGTTTTTGATGTTGAAAAGCCAAGCGATCTTCACGGCGATTGGCAATAATATGCAATGCAAATCGAACTTTCCACAAAAACATTTGTGATGTTTTTAACAACTCATACTCACTCTCGCTCAAATATTTCTTCTTAACAAGCTCAAACAAGGTATTAACATCAAAATACCATTTTGCCACCCAGGCCACTGTTTGGATATCTCGAAGCCCTCCTGGGCTTTCTTTAACATTAGGTTCAAGGTTGTACGCCGTATTAGAAAAACTTAAATGTCGATTTTGTTGTTCTTTTTGCTTTTCTACCAAAAATGATTGAGAGGACCAGCTGCTGGATTTAATGGTCGTTTTCATTCTCGAAAACAACGACAAATCCCCAGTAATTACTCTTGATTCCAGCATGTTAGTAACAATACTCAAATCATCAATAACACCAGAACAATCGTTAATATCTCTACTGGCATGGCCAACCTCTAAACCAACATCCCATAAAAATGTCAAAAATGTAGAGATTTTTTCTTGATAATCTTTGTGTGAATTGTCAGGAATTAAAATCAGTAGGTCGATATCAGAATATAGATGCAGCTCAGATCTGCCATAACCACCGACTGCAACCAATGACAATTGATCAGGCATATTTAGCTCTAACCAAATATCTCGTAACAACTCATCAACACCATTTGCTCTAGCCAGAACAAAACCCTCTACTGCTGAAGTAGAGTTAAGAAACCCTTCTTTTAAAGATGTTTGTAATGCTTGATAACGACCCTTGTACTCATCTAATTGCATGTACAAATGATAACCAATTTAATCGCTTTGTTGGGAGATATACTCAAGCGCCATTTGTAAGCGATTAATGGTTCTGTCTTTACCAACTAGCTCAGCCACCATATCAATAGCACCTGCATTGCCATTACCACTCAAAGCCAGTCTAAATGGTTGTCCAACTTTTCCAAAACCCACTTCTAGCTCACTACAAATATCTTTTACAATTTGGTGGATGGCTTCTTTTTTCCAATCATCAAGTGCATTAAGTTTTTGCATTAACAATTCGATAATAGGACGAGCATTTGACTTGAATTGTTTATTAGCTAATTTTTCATCAAATGAATCAAAATCTTGATAAAACATTTTCATGCCACTTGTCATCTCAACTAAAGTTTTCGATCTTTCTTGTAGTGAGGCAACCACTAAAGCAAGTTTAGGGCCGTTGTTAACATCAATAGATTGATAATCCAAATGCCAAGATAAATGCTTAATCAAATGTTCGACTGTTGAGTTTTTAATATACTCTTGATTAAGCCACAGTAGCTTATCTTGATTAAAACTAGCGGCTGATTTATTAATGTCTTTCAAATCAAAAAGATTAACAATTTCATCAAGTGAAAAAATCTCTTGATCTCCATGTGACCAGCCCAAACGCACTAAATAATTAAGCAGCGCTTCAGGCAAAAACCCTTCATCACGATACGCCATTACACTAACTGCACCATGACGCTTTGACAGTCGCGCACCATCACCACCTAGAATCATTGGCAAGTGAGAAAATTCTGGCAATTCCCATCCTAGCGCTTCATATAAATTAATTTGTCTTGGGGTGTTATTAATATGATCATCACCACGAATAACACTATCAATTCGCATATCATGATCATCAACAACAACGGTTAAGTTATATGTTGGCGTACCATCACTACGTGCAATAATAAGATCATCCAACTCTTGATTAGCGACAGATATTTTGCCCTTAACCCTATCATCAAAAGATACAACCCCTTGTGTTGGATTTTTAAATCTAACCACGCCAGATTTAAGATTTTTTTCACGACAACAGCCGTCGTATTTTGCCTTTTCACCTTTGGCGGTTAGTTCATCTCGCAAGATTTGCAAACGCTCTTTTGAACATTCGCAATAATAAGCTTTATCCTCATCTAGTAATTGCTTAATAACCTCTTCATAACGCCCAAATCTTTGAGTTTGATAAAACGGCCCTTCGTCATGCTCAAGACCTAACCATTCCATACCATCTAAAATTGCATCAACCGATGCTTGAGTAGAACGCTCTGTATCTGTATCTTCAATACGAAGTACAAATTTTCCTTGTTGTTTTCTTGCCCAAGCCCAAGCAAAAAGTGCAGTACGTGCACCGCCAATATGAAGATATCCTGTTGGAGAAGGAGCGAACCTTGATTTCATAATATTTATTTAATGAGGTGTGTTAATTTCAGCAGCCTTGTCGTACCATAACTGCGCCGTTTCCAAATCTTGAGGCACTTCCTTGCCATCCTCATACAGCATGCCCAGAGTATACATTGGGCCTGGAATGCCAAATTCAGCTGCTTTTTCAAACCACTCAATAGCTAATAAGATGTCTTTATCCACACCTTCACCTGTCATATAAGCAACACCTATCATATGATGTGCGTAAGCATGTCCTTGTTCAGCGGCTTTTAAAAAATTCTCAAAACCCAGTGGACGATTCTCCACCATACCCAAACCATTCATTTGCATCATACCTAGGCGCCATTGACACTCAGCATCTCCTTTGGCAGCTAATGGCGCTAACAATTGATAAGCCATAGAAAAATTTTTGCTGTCAAAAGCCGCTATGCCACTTTCTAAATCAGCATTATAAATATCATTAGAATCAGAATTGCTCACAAGTTTTCTCTAATACAAAAAGACAATAATTTTACACTGTTATAATGACTTAATAATCACCAAAGAATTGTCGTTATTCAAATGGAATTCTCTCAGCAAGAAAATAACCAAAACAGCATTACTTCAATAGAAAAAGACTACGTTAGTCTTGAGTATAAAAAAGTAAAAACACCTTGTTTTATTTCAAAAAAATATTCTTGTGAAATTGATATTAACAATATTGACTCTATTAACAAACAAGCTTTATTTCCACTCAGCATTCATGATGATATAGATTTACTTATTATTGGTACTGGAGATAAGTCTGTTTTTTTAAGTCCAAAACAACAAGTTGAAATTCAGAACATGGGTATTGGTATTGAGAGTATGAATAACCAATCTGCGTGTCGTAGTTTTAACTTGCTACTTTCTGATGCTAGGAACGTTGGGTTGTTACTATTGTGAAAATTTTCAATATTAAAACACTTCGTCATTATTGGCATTATTTCAAAATGGATACGCCGTTATTTATTTTGTTAATGATTATTAGTGGGTTTGGTTTAATGGTGCTTTACTCTGCTTCTGCAAGCTCTATCCAAACCATCTATAAGCAACTTTTTCACTTTGCTTTAGCCATCAGCGCCATGCTGGTTATTGCACAAATACCACCTTACCAGCTTAGACGTTTTTCACCTTATTTAATGCTGTTTGGTATTTTTTTACTTATTTTAGTATTACTATTTGGATCAAGTGGCGGTGGTGCACAGCGTTGGCTTAATCTTGGTTTTGTTCGATTTCAACCCTCTGAGATAATGAAGGTTATTGTGCCTATTGCCATTGCTTCAATCTTAAGTGATAAAACACTCCCTCCCAAACCTTTGCCAATTTTCTTATCTATTATTTCTATCTCGGTTATTGTTTTACTAATTGCCAAACAGCCAGATTTAGGAACCTCGCTACTAATTGGTGCATCAGGCCTCTACGTATTATTCTTCTCAGGTATTCGTATTCAACTAATTAAAAATAATTGGTTAAACCTTGCACTGATTTCTTCTTTGATAACTGCGGGTGCTTATGTTGCCTGGAACTACCTGCTCATGGCTTATCAAAAAAAGCGAATCATGACTTTAATCGACCCTTCGTCTGATCCGCTAGGTTCGGGCTACCATATCTTGCAATCAAAAATTGCCATTGGATCAGGTGGATTATTTGGCAAAGGTTTGGAGCAAGGCTCACAATCTCAACTAAACTTTCTACCAGAACATGCTACAGATTTCATCTTTGCAGTAATTGCTGAAGAGCTTGGTTTTATGGGTGTTGTTCTACTATTTTCTATTTACGCACTTATTATTTATCGTTCGTTTGTTATCTCCTTTCAGGCTGAAGACAACTTCTCTAAACTACTAGGCGCAAGTCTAACACTTACATTCTTTACTTATATTTTTGTCAATATTGGTATGGTATCAGGCCTATTGCCAGTGGTTGGTGTGCCGCTGCCTTTGATTAGTTATGGAGGGTCGTCACTCATTACACTAATGGCCAGTTTTGGTATTATTATGTCAATACGCAAACATAAAACCCCGAGATACTTACAAAAATAATGATGCGTCTATTAATACTTTTTTGTATATTTTTCTCTAGCAGTATTGTTGCAAAAACACTACCGGCAACTGATTTTAAAATCACTCACGAGTTTATCAATACAATGGTCAAAAACCACCAGTTTGATAAAAATGAACTACTAGCAATTTTCTCTAAAGTTAATCTTATTGTTGCCGATAAAAATAAAAAAACGCTTAAGAAAAAAACCAAAAGAAAACCAATCTCTTGGGACAAGTACAAAGCTTTATTTATAACCGATAAGCGCATTAACAATGGCGTTCAATTCTACAAAGACAATCTAGCCACCCTTAAACGAGCAGAAAAACAGTTTAATGTTCCAGCTGAAATTATCGTTGCCATCTTGGGTATTGAAACCAACTACGGCAACAACAAAGGCACACATGCAACCCTTGAAACCCTTTCAAGACTCTCATTTGGCAAACATCGTCGCAAGAAATTCTATCTAAAAGAATTAGAAAATTTTCTTCTAATGGTGCGAGAAAACACACTCCCACCTTTATCCATCAAAGGCTCTTATGCTGGCGCTCTGGGTTATGCACAATTTATTCCTAGCTCTTATCGTCACTACGCCATTGATTATGATCACGATAAAAAAGTAGATTTATTTTCAAGCCCTGCCGATGCTATCGGCTCTATCGCCAATTATTTTGACAAGCATCAATGGCATAATGGCGGCACATTTGCACAACCCATGCAGTTAAATAAAACACAATTAAAATACGCAAAGTCCAGCACCAACAAACCGAAAAAAAATGCCAAATACTGGCGTGACAAAGGTTTTATTATTAATAACTCCATTAACAACAAAACCAAACTCGCTTTTATTAAACTACCTCAGGATTCTGGTTTTGAAACTTGGCTGACTTTCTGGAATTTTTACGTACTAACTCGTTATAATCATGACAACAGATACGCCATGACAGCTTACCAATTATCTGAAAAAATTAAACAAAAATTCAATCAAAACACTGACTAATAGCATGACTCAAAATACACTTATAAAGCTAACCATTGCATTTGTTGCAAGCATTGCCATTAATACACATGCAGCGATTTTTATTACCCCTAAAGCGCCAGAAATTAACGCGGCAGCTTACACTGTGCTTGACTACAACTCTAACAAAATCATTGCCAGTAACAACCAGCATGAAAAAAGAGCACCTGCAAGTCTAACCAAACTAATGACTGCTTATGTGGTTTTTCAGCTTATTAAAGACGGTCGTGCATCTTTAGAAGATCAAGTATTAATCAGTAAAAAAGCTTGGAAAACTGGCGGATCAAAAAGTTTTGTTGAGGTTGGAAAAACAATCAAACTAGAAACTTTACTAAAAGGTATGATCATTCAATCTGGCAATGATTCATCAGTTGCACTAGCAGAACACATTGCTGGTACAGAAGGTACCTTTGCAACTTACATGAATGAATACGCGCGCGAGCTAGGCATGAAGAACTCACGTTTTGAAAACGCTTCTGGTCTGCCACATGATGATCAATATACAAGCGCATCAGACATGGCGCTTTTAGCAGCTGCCACCATTCGTGATTTTCCTGAATTTTATCCATGGTATGCGCAAAAAGAATTTACCTATCATGGTATTAAGCAGCATAATCGAAACAAGCTTTTATGGAGCGATCATACGGTTGATGGCCTTAAAACTGGATTTACTAAAAAAGCAGGCTACAATCTAGTTGCAAGCGCTAATCGTGTCGGAATGCGCCTAATCTCAGTTGTATTGGGTTCAACAAGTGCAGATGCCAGAACCTCTCAAACTCAAAAAATTCTAGATTATGGGTTTAGATTTTTCGAAACTCAAAATATTAAAAATATCACCAAAGAAGTTCCAATTTCTAGCAGTATAAAAGATACTATCAAAATTGGCACAACAGGTGAAACCAACCTAACACTAGCACGTGGTCAATTTAAACTTTCTGATCAGGTAATTGAGCTGTCTAGCGACTTAACGGCGCCAATCGCCAAAGGCGATTCTGTTGGTCGATTACTGATTCAATTTGAAGGGAAAAATATGGCCAGCATTCCTTTAGTTGCTCTTGAAGATGCTGATCAATCAGGATTTTTCTCTCGTATGTTGGAGAAAGTTGGGCTTTAATGGTCTACCTTAACGGCGAATTTATCGCAAAAGAAAAAGCCTCTATTTCGGTAATGGATAGAGGTTTTTTATTTGGCGATGGTGTCTATGAAGTCATTCCCGTTTATCAGGGAAAAATATTTCGCTTATCAGAGCACCTAACCCGCTTACAAAATAGTCTTGACTCGGTTCAAATATTCAACCCCTACTCAGACTCCAAGTGGAAAAACATACTGCTTGAATTGATTAGCAGTTCATCTCAAGCCAACCAGTCAATCTATTTGCAAATTACTCGTGGCGTTGACACTAGTAGAAAACATAGTTTTGATAAACTAACACCTACTGTCTTTATAGAAACAAACCCTTTAACCCCTAGGTCAAAATCTGATCTAGAAAATGGTTATTCTGCCATTATTCAAGCTGATTTTCGCTGGGAAAGATGCGATATTAAAGCCACCTCTTTACTAGCTAATACCATGTATTCTCAACAAGCTAAACAAGCTCAAGTGGAAGAAGTAATTTTGCATCGAGATAGTGCAATTACCGAAGGTGCTACCTCAAATGTTTTTATTGTTAAAAATAGCACTTTATTTACCCACCCTACTGGCACCCACATTCTATCCGGCATTACGCGTGATCTTGTAATCGAAAGCGCAAAAAATTGCAATCTAACCATTAATGAATCCTCAGTTGATGTTAATGAGTTACTAGATGCTGATGAAGTTTGGATTTCCAGCTCAACTCGCGAAGTTATGCCCCTTGTCAAAATAGACAACCAACTCATTAACAATGGAAAAGTTGGCAAATATTGGTCGCAAGTTTATGATTATTATCAGCAGTTAAAAAATGACTAACGACAAGCGACTAGATCAACTTGAAGATTGGTTAGAAGTTTTTTTTAATGATGCTGATTTTGTCATCTCAACAGCTAGTGATGATGCTAGTTTTCGTCGTTATTTTCGCATTGAACGCAATAATGCAACTTTTATTGCTATGGATGCACCACCTGAAAAAGAGAACTCGTCAGCATTTGTTGCCATTGCAACACTGCTTAATAATAACAATATTCACGCGCCCAAAATTATTGAAAAAGATTTGGATAAAGGTTTTTTACTAATTGAAGACCTAGGCAACACAACCTTTTTGCAAGCCTTAAAAGGTAAGTTTGATCTTAATTTATACAAAACTGCAATTGATGAATTAATCAAATTACAAACCATTAACACTACTGATCAAAATCTTAAATCATATGACAATCAACTATTAACGCAAGAAATGCAACTGCTTATTGATTGGTATTTACCCAAAAACACCTCTCAAAAACATTTAGACAAATTAAGAAAAATCTTTGATTTATTAATCATTAATGCCGCCAATTCACCACAAGTATTCGTACACCGTGACTATCACGCTCGCAACCTTATGATCACTAATAATAAGATTAGCATTATTGATTTTCAAGACGCAGTCATTGGCTCCAATACTTACGATTTGGTATCACTACTTAAGGACGCTTACTTTGAATTAAGCCTAACTAACATTCAAACTTTACTTGATTATTTTTATAAGCAGTCCAATATTAAAACACCTTTCAAAGATTTTGAAAAACAGTTTGACCTTATGGGTTTGCAACGCCACTTAAAAGTACTGGGGATTTTCAAACGACTTTCAGTTAGAGATGGCAAGCATCAATATCTAGATGACATTCCATTGGTTAAAAAATACACGCTACAAATAGCCGATAAATATTCAGAATTTGCCTTTTTAAGGGAAGTTTTATGATTGGCATGATTCTAGCAGCAGGCAGAGGTGAACGCATGATGCCACTGACCAAAAACACCCCCAAACCACTGATAAAAGTTAAAGGAATTGCACTTATTGAGCACTCAATTAATGCGCTTAAAAAAGCTGGAATAATTGATATTGTGATTAACATTGCCTACTTAGGCGATCAGATTAAATCTCACTTAGAAGATGGCTCAAAATTTGGCGTAAATATCACCTATAGTGATGAATCAAAAGGTGCGCTAGAAACTGCAGGTGGTATTATTAAAGCCCTGCCCTTACTTGGCAATAAGCCTTTTATAGTCATTAATTCTGATGTGCTGTGTGATTATGACCTGTCCAAACTAACACTACCTATTGGATCGCTAGCCCACCTTGTACTAATTAACAATCCTGCTCATAATCAAAAAGGTGATTTTTCACTAATAAACAATCATCAAATTGTAAGTACTCATGCTCAAACTTACACTTTTTCTGGTGTTGGTATTTACCACCCTGATTTTTTCAAAAATCACACACATGTTCAAGGAAAATTACCACTCTATCCACTGCTTACAGAGGCTATTTCTAACGCCCAACTCAGTGGCGAATATTATACGGGCTACTGGCAGGATGTCGGCACACCTGAGCGTCTAGAGTTGGCCAATAAGTCTTAAAAAACCTGTCATTTTAAAAAAATCCAAAATTTTTTAAAAGTCCAGAAAAAAATTCACAAATAGCTTATTTTTATAGATTTTTAAGGCGTTTTATCTATTGATAACGCTTAAACATAACCTTATATTAGGTCATTTGCATTATTTTCAAAATTTTTAATCAAGTTGTTTTTAACATTCATTTATTCAAGTAAAATAATTTTTGGTAGTGCTTAGGGTGCGCTTGCAATGAATGGTTACAAACCCCGCCAGGTCCGGAAGGAAGCAACGGTAGTAATTTTTTCATGTGCTGGATGTTATTCTAGGTGCTGCCATTTTTAATTTATTTTTTTAAGCATGAGTGAGCACTATCAAGTTCTAGCCCGCAAGTATCGTCCGCACACCTTTGGTGAATTGGTCGGTCAAACTCACGCTAAAAAAACCCTAATCAATGCACTGGATGCAAACAATCTGCATCACGGATTTTTATTCACAGGTACGCGAGGTGTTGGAAAAACCACCATTGCTCGTATTTTTGCCAAATCTATTAATTGTGAACAAGGAGTAAGTTCTACACCCTGTGGCACCTGTCCTACTTGTTTAGAGATTGATAAAGGTCAATCTGTTGATTTAATCGAACTAGACGCCGCATCACACACAGGTGTGGATAACATGCGCGATATTTTAGAAAATGCGCAGTATATGCCCACTAAAAATCGCTACAAGATTTATCTGATTGACGAGGTGCACATGCTTTCTAAAAGTAGTTTTAATGCACTGCTTAAAACTCTAGAAGAGCCGCCTGAGCATGTTAAATTTTTATTAGCAACCACCGATCCACAAAAACTACCAATTACAGTTTTATCTCGTTGTTTGCAGTTCACCTTATCACAACTCTCACACGATGAAATTTTAGGTCAGCTTAAATTTATTATGAATGCTGAGAATCTAAGCTATGAAGAGTCAGCGCTGAGTCAGATTGCCAATTTTGGCAATGGTTCCATGCGTGATGCATTAAGCTTGCTTGATCAGTCTATCTCTTATGGAAATGGCAATGTCACCAGTCAAGACATTAAAGCCATGCTTGGACTTGTGCATCATGATGATATTATTATTCTTGTTAAACATCTATTTAATCAAGATGCAAAAGCAGTGATTGAATTTATTAAAGATTTATCACACCGTGGTGAAAACCTGACCAACGCATTAAAAGATTTAAGTTCTTTGTTTCACCAAATATCAATAGCGCAAATTGTTGATACTGACAATACTGAGGCTAAAGAACTGGCTCAACAAATCTCCAATCAAGATTTACAAATTTTTTATCAAATGGCTATTAATGGTGCCAAAGATATGCCACTTGCGCCAAGCGAGCAAATTGGCTTTGAAATGACACTCTTAAGAATGCTTGCATTTCATAGCGACACTCAAGCAATAGGTGACAAGCAACACACAGCAGCCCAGAAGGAAAAAAAAACTCTAAAAATCAAGCCTGAAGTTAAGAGTCAAAATACAGCCACTTCACAACAAGCAGTAGTCAAGCCACAAGTAGAGCCACCAACAGTCAAAACCACAACACTTGATGTTGTCAATCAAACTCAGTGGGAGCTACTTACTCAAAGTTTAACTTTTAATGGTGGCGCGCAAATGCTAATCAAAAATACACTATTTGAAAACTTAGATGGCTCAACCATCACGCTAACTCTGGATGAACAATTTACTAACCTATTGAGCGATCATGTGCAGAAAAGTATTTTAACAACACTTAGAAAAACTTACCCTGATATAGATTTGGTTATCAATCTAGGAAGTCCAAAATCTCAAACGTTAGCGCAAAAAGAAACACAGGCTAGAGATGAGCACTTAGCTAAAATACAACAACAATTTTTAAACGATGCAGTTGTACAGAAACTAGAGCAAACTTTTAATGCAAAAGTTAACATTAACTCAATTAAAGAAATTACAAAACATTAAATAAGGAGAACCTATGTTTAAAGGCGGAATGGCTGGCATGATGAAAAAAGCCCAGCAAATGCAAGATAATATGCAAAAAGCACAAGAGGAAATTAAACAACTAAGTGCTACTGGAAAAGCAGCTGGTGGCGCGGTCGAAATTACTATTAACGGCGAGCATCTTGCCACTAATATCAAAATTGATGAAATGGTTATGGATGATAAAGACATGCTTGAAGATTTAATTCTAACCGCCATGAATGATGCAACAGGACAAATTGCACAGGCATCAGAAGCCAAAATGAAAGGTGTTACTGGTGGCATGAATCTTCCAGGTGGAATGAACCTGCCATTTTAATACCATTAATCAATGATTGAATCACTCAACAAGGCTTTTTGCACTCTCCCTGGTGTTGGCTCAAAAACTGCGCAACGCTTTGTTTACCACTTATTAGAGCGAAACCGCGAAGGTGGGATGAATCTTGCTAAAGCGCTAGTTGACGCCATGGAGCATGTAAAGCATTGCAACTCTTGTAGAACACTAACTGAAAAAGACATTTGTGATATTTGTGCCAGTGAATCTCGCAATTCTGCTCAGTTATGTATTGTGGAAACACCGAGTGATATTCACGCTATTGAACAAAGCGGTATTTACAAGGGTAAGTACTTTGTACTTAGTGGCTACCTATCCCCTATTGACGGCATTGGTGCGGCAGAATTAGGACTGGATGATCTTGAAAAAAAACTACAAGATCAACATATTGAAGAGATTATTCTAGCCACCAATGCAACTGTTGAAGGAGAAGTGACAGCACACTATATTAGCAATATGGCTAAGCAATTTGATGTTCAAATCACTCGCATTGCGCACGGAATCCCAATTGGTGGTGAGCTAGAGTATGCCGATATTAACACCATTGCTCACGCCTTATCTGGTCGTAAAAATTACGACTAAAATTTCTTAGACAAAAGCTCAATTTCATAGCCATCTGGATCTTGTAAAAACCCTACAATTGTATCTCCTGCACTCATAGGCCCTGCCTCTCTAAGAATTTTAACACCCTGTTGTTTTGCCTTATCAACTGCCTGATAAACATCATCAACATTAATAGCAATATGACCAAACCCACTGCCCAAATCATATTGATCTTTGCCCCAATTGTAAGTTAACTCAATGGCGGGATTTTCAGATTCATCGCCATAACCTAAAAATGCCAATGTAAATTCACCCTTGGGATAATCTTTTTGCCTTAACAGTGTCATACCCAAAACTTCAGTATAAAACTTAATAGATTCATCCAAATTACCCACTCGTAACATTGTATGTAAAATTCTCATAAAGCCATCTATAATAAATAAAAAATTCTATTATAAACACCAATCAAATGACTGATAACTTTACACATTGGGATAATGTTTACAAAACTAAAAATCATACCCAAGTAAGCTGGCACCAAGAACATTCAACAATTTCATATGATTGGATTATAGAAAACACCAATACTCAAGACGCGATTATTGACGTGGGTTGTGGTGTGTCAATTTTGGCTGATAATTTATTACAAGAAAACTACCAGGATATCTCTCTTTTAGAGTTGTCAAGCAAAGCGCTAGACACCATCAAGCAAAGACTTAAAACTCATCAAGACAGCCTGTCTTTTTATAATGTAAATATTCTTGATTTTAACACTGATAAAACCTTTAAACTTTGGCATGATCGTGCGGTTTTTCATTTTTTAACCAAGCATAAAGATCAGCAAGCCTATCTTGAAAAACTAGATACTTACCTACAAGACAAAGGTTTTTTCTTGCTAGCTACTTTTGCACCTGATGGGCCTAAAGAATGCTCTGAGTTAAATATTGTACAATATGATGTAGAAAAAATAACCAACCTGCTAGGTGAGGACTTTAACCTACTCAAAACCACAAATGAAAAACACCCTCACCCTAATGGCTCTATTCAAAGTTTTAATTATTTCTTATTTCAAAAAATAAAATAAATATCGCTACTATTTGTCTTGAATAGTATCTATTAAATCAAAATAATGATTACAAGGTCCGCCTATCTTATGAACGGTTTCAATGCACATTTTTTGTTTCTTTATCGTTTAAGTTTTTAGTTAACTCAAATATCTAAGCAATACGCATTTCTTGTTTTTATATCTTTTTGAATTAACTCAACAACTTGATTTATAAAAAGTTATAAATTTACAAATAAAATCAATATTTTATAGCTAATTACTCAAACAGCAAAGTCGCAACCACTTTTCTTGAAGCGCCACTATTGCGATGTTCATTAAGATAAATACCTTGCCAAATTCCAAGATTTAAAGCGCCATTGGTAACTGGTATAGAAATACTAGCGCCAATCATGCTGGATTTAATATGAGCTGGCATATCATCAGAGCCTTCATAAGTGTGCATAAAATAAGGCTTATCGTCACAAAGCTCAGTAAAGAAATTTTCCATATCATGACGCACACTAGGATCAGCATTTTCATTAATACTAAGCGAAGCGCTAGAGTGCTGGATAAATAAATTCAACTGTCCAACGTGAGCTTCAGATAGAAACGGAATTTGAGAAATAATTTCATCACTCACCAAATGAAAGCCTCTAGACTTTGCGCTTAATACAACTTCACACTGTTTAATATTCATGATTGGATAGTGACATAATCAGCTCTTATCTGTTGATCGCCACCCTGTTCATCAGTATAAGATAAAAACTCAACACCCTCTCTGGCAACAATATCTTTTGGCTTGATTGTTTGTTCTTTATTGCCAATCAATACTTTTATTGATTGAAATCTCATAATTGCCAATTCATAGATACTATGATCTTCGCAGGAAATTCTTTGATAATCACTCATGATTAATTAATAATAATTTAGACTCTCGATTCATTTGTTTGATTTCATACTCTCTTTTTGAAGCGCTTGAACGATCTATAAATTCTTCTTGATAAGCCAACTCACACGGTGCATTAGCACGCGTGTATTTTGCCCCACCTTTAATCTCACCATTGTGCTGTCTAAGGCGTTTTTTCAAGTCATTAGTTATGCCACAATATAACGATCCATTTGCACATTTTAATAAATACACAAACCAAATTTTATTGACCAATTTTCAAGCCTTGTTATAGTATAATTGCAAAGTTTAATCCATCTTTAGCAGATAATGGAAAAAACCTACAATCCTGAACAAATTGAAGCGAAATACCGCGCACTTTGGGAAGATCAAAATCTGTTCTCATCAACTTCAAACTCGAACAGTAAAAACGCATATTGCATTATGCTACCACCACCAAATGTTACTGGATCATTACACATGGGTCATGCCTTTCAGCATACCATCATGGATGTACTGACTCGTTATCATCGTGGTAAAGGCGAACAAACACTTTGGCAACCAGGTACAGACCATGCTGGTATTGCAACACAAATGGTGGTTGAGCGTCAATTAGCAGCACAAGACATTACTCGTCATGACGTAGGTCGTGAAAAATTTATCGATAAAATCTGGAATTGGAAAGAGCAATCAGGTGGCACCATCACCTCTCAAATGCGCCGACTTGGCTCATCAGTTGATTGGGAGCGTGAACGCTTTACTATGGATGACGGCTTATCAGCAGCAGTTAACAAGGTGTTCGTTCAATTACATGAAGAAGGGTTGATTTATCGTGGCAAACGCTTGGTTAATTGGGATCCGGTTTTGCATACTGCAGTATCTGACCTTGAGGTAATTAGCACCGAAGAGCAAGGCTCGCTGTGGCATATGCGCTATCCAATTACTGGCACTAATGAATTTATGGTGGTGGCAACCACACGTCCTGAAACTATGTTGGGCGATAGCGCTGTTGCTGTTCATCCTGATGATAAACGCTACACCCACCTAATTGGCAAAACCATTGACTTGCCACTGACAGATAGAAAAATCAACATTATTGCTGATGATTATGTGGATATGGAGTTTGGTACTGGTTGTGTAAACATCACACCTGCACATGACTTTAATGACTACGAGATGGGCCAGCGCCATGACTTAGAGATTATTAACATCTTAACTGATGATGCCAAAATTAACGATGTGGTTGAAAGTAGTTACACAGGCATGGATCGATTTGTTGCGCGCAAGCAGATGATTAAAGATCTTGATGAGCTAGGCCTATTAGAAAAAATTGAACCACACAAACTTATGGTGCCACGTGGCGATAGAACCAACGCTGTCATCGAGCCCTACATGACTGATCAATGGTTTGTAAAAATTGCACCACTTGCAGAACCTGCAATTGATGCGGTTAAAAATGGAGACATTCGCTTTATTCCTGAAAATTGGGATAAAACTTACTTCAACTGGATGGATAACATTCAAGACTGGTGTATTTCACGCCAGATTTGGTGGGGTCATCGTATTCCTGCTTGGTACGATAATAATGGCAATATTTTTGTTGCCAACTCTTTAGAAGAAGCTCAAGCACAAGCTGGAGAAGGTGTTGAATTAACACAAGACAATGATGTGCTAGACACTTGGTTTTCATCAGCGTTATGGCCATTTTCTACACTAGGATGGCCTGAAAAAACACCAGAACTTTCACGCTTTTACCCAACAGATGTTTTGGTAACTGGTTTTGACATTATCTTCTTCTGGGTGGCCAGAATGATTATGTTTGGACTGAAATTTGCAGATGATGTTCCGTTTAAAGACATCTATATCACTGGTCTTATTCGTGATGGACAAGGGCAAAAAATGTCTAAATCAAAAGGCAATGTACTTGACCCTATTGATTTAATTGACGGCATCTCTTTAGAGGATTTATTGGAAAAACGCACTCAAGGCATGATGCAGCCAGAAATGGCCAAAAAAATTAAAAATCAAACCAAGAAAGAATTCCCAGATGGTATTGATGCATTTGGCACCGATGCACTTAGATTTACCTTTGCAGCATTGGCTTCATTTGGTCGTGATATTAAGTTTGATCTAAAGCGTGTTGAAGGCTATCGTAACTTCTGTAACAAGCTTTGGAATGCCTCTCGCTTTGTACTGATGAAGCTTGAAGGTGAGTCTATCAACGTAGATGCTGATTTGTCTACTGCTGATAAGTGGATTTTATCTCGCTTGCAAAGTACCAAATCTAAGGTTGAAAAACACTTAAACGATTATCGTCTTGATTTAATGAGCCAAGAATTATATGAATTTGTTTGGGGTGATTATTGCGATTGGTATCTTGAATTATCAAAGCCACTACTACAAGATGAAAGCACCAAGCTTGGCACTCAAGCAACACTAATCAAAGTGCTTAATGAAATCGTAACATTATTGCACCCCATTATTCCATTTATCACTGAAGAGATTTTTGAGCAATGTAATACCATTACTTGCAGTAATAACACTTCATTAATGACACAGGCCTATCCTGAGGTTGATGATAAGCTAGTTTCTACTGATGCCGAAGATGAAATTAAGTGGCTACAAACCTTTATTTTAGGCATTCGTCAAATTCGAGGTGAGATGAATATCCCGCCATCAAAACCACTGCCTTGCTTTGTTCAAAATGTAAGTCAAACTGATGAGAAATACTTACAAGATAATGCCAACATATTAAACTCATTAGCAAAAATTGAAAACATTCAAACCCTCTCTAACAAAGAAGATGCACCAGAATCTGCCACTGCTTTAGTGGGTGAGATGAAGGTGCTAATTCCACTGGCAGGACTGATTGATAAGGACCAAGAGATTGCTCGCCTAACTAAAGAAATAGAAAAACTAGACAAGCAAAAGATGCAGTTTGAAGGCAAACTTAATAATGAAAAATTTGTCTCTGGTGCGCCTAAGGCTATTGTTGACGTTGAGCGTGAAAGGCTTGCTTCAACACTCAGTGCTATCAGTGATTTAAATGAACAGTTAGACAAAATATCAAACTTATAATGCGATTAAAACTACTAGCAATTACTTTATTATTCACAAGTACAATTTCTAGTGCACAGTCGTTTGTCTATATTACAGACCAAGTAGACATTCCAATGCGAAGCGAAAAAACATTTGGTGATAATATTGTTCGTTCTTTGTCGTCAGGCTCTAAACTTGCTATTTTACAAGCCACAGAAGATGGCTGGACTCAAGTTAAGTTTGAAAACTCAACTGGCTGGATTATTTCTAGGTACCTATCAAACAATCCACCTGCTAGAGCACAATTGGAAAAATTAAGACAAAGTTACAATGCTAACAAACTTTTAATTACCAAACTATCCGAGAGAAAAGATGCGCTTGAATCTGAAGTAAAAGCACTTAAAGAAAAAAACACCAAGTTATCTATTCAAACCAGTAAATCAAAGTCTGAGAAAGAACATATTGAACAAGTCTATAAAGACGCATTAAAACTTGAACATATTAACGAAAAAATGACCACTGAGAATCTTCAGCTAAAAGCTGAAATTCAATTACTTAAAAACAATAATACCGCTACAGAAGAATCCAGTTCTAGAAACTGGTTTATTACTGGTAGTCTTGTCTTATTTTTTGGAATCTTAATTGGCTTTATTTTTCCAAACTTTGTTAACCGCAGGAGATACTAAATGAACTTACTAAAAACCGCCCTAACCTTTGATGATGTACTTTTGGTGCCAGCACATTCAACAACCATGCCAAAAGAAGTTAGCATGGCAACTCAGCTAACCAAAAACATCACGCTTAATACGCCAATTTTATCAGCTGCAATGGATACAGTAACCGAGGCAAAATTGGCTATTACTATGGCCCAAGAAGGTGGTATTGGTATTATTCATAAAAACATGTCAACTGAAGAGCAGGCCAATGAGGTTCGCAAGGTAAAAAGATTCGAATCTGGCATTATCAGAGAGCCAATTACTATTGGCCCTAAAGCTACTGTTGCTGATGTTTTTGAAATGCAACAAAAGTTCAAAATTTCAGCCCTTCCTGTGGTTGAGGGTAATACCATCATCGGCATGATTACAGGTCGTGATGTAAGATTCGAAACACGCATGGATGAATTAGTTGAAAATCTAATGACACCACAAGACAAACTTATTACTGTTGTTGAAGGCACTGACATGAGCGAAGTAAGATCACTCTTGCAACAGCATCGTATTGAGCGCGTGGTAATCACTAATAATGAGTTTGATCTTCAAGGCATGATCACAGTTCGTGATATTCAAAAATCAACTGACTTTCCAAATGCTTGTAAAGATGAGCAAGAACAACTTAGAGTTGGCGCTGCTGTTGGTGTTGCATCTGGTACAGGCGAGCGTATTGATGCATTGGTTGAAGCAGGTGTAGATGTAATCGTTATTGATACAGCTCACGGTCATTCACAAGGCGTTTTAGACCGAGTTAAAAAAACAAAAGCCAAACATCCTAATTTAAATATTATCGCTGGTAATATTGCCACAGGCGCTGCAGCACTTGATCTGGTTAAAGCGGGTGCAGACTGCGTAAAAGTAGGTATCGGCCCAGGTAGTATTTGCACCACACGTATTGTTGCTGGTGTTGGTGTTCCACAAATTACAGCCATTTCTGATGTTGCTGAAGCACTTAAAGGTACGGGCGTACCGCTTATTGCAGATGGTGGCATTCGTTACTCTGGTGATATTGCTAAGGCGTTTGCAGCAGGTGCATACTGCGTTATGCTTGGCTCAATGCTTGCAGGTACTGAAGAATCTCCAGGCGAAGTAGAGCTATACCAAGGTCGTGCTTACAAATCATATCGCGGCATGGGCTCTATTGGTGCCATGAATCAAGCACACGGATCATCTGACAGATACTTCCAGTCAGACTCCAAAGCAGACAAGTTAGTACCTGAAGGTATTGAAGGTCGCGTGCCATTTAAAGGCTCTATCCGCCCTATTGTTCATCAAATGGTGGGTGGTGTTAGATCATCAATGGGCTACACAGGTTGTGAAACACTAGATAAGATGCGCACTAACGCTGCTTTTGTACAAGTAACATCTGCTGGCATGGTTGAATCACATGTGCATGATGTGAGTATCACTAAAGAAGCACCAAACTACCACCAATAACGCTTAATTTTTCCTATATTTGCGTTATCAACAAGCTCAAGTCAGTCATTTGTAATTATACAAACTCCTGACTTTCGCTTGTCTTAAGCCTTGATCTAGAAAAAATTCTATCACTATTGAAACAAATAATACGTTGATTAAATTTGGAGAAATATCAGAGCAAGAGTTTCTAGCTAATTATTGGCAGAAAAAACCACTGTTAATCAAACAAGCACTGCCCAACTTTATCTCACCAATTGCACCTGATGAATTGGCAGGATTATCACTTGAAGACGAGTTTGAATCACGACTTATTACAGGCTCAACAGCCGATAATAAATGGTCATTAACCAATGGGCCTTTTGTAGAAAACACCTTCTCTCAACTGCCTGAAAAAAATTGGACACTATTAGTGCAAGGTGTCGATAGATTTATTCCAGAAATATCAAGCCTTGTTAAGTATTTTGATTTTATCCCTCGGTGGCGTTTTGATGATGTAATGATCTCCTATGCTGCCACAGGTGGTAGTGTTGGCCCTCATTTTGATTATTACGATGTTTTTTTACTTCAGGGGTCTGGCAGGCGCCGCTGGAATCTCAGCACTAAATACTGTAAGATGGATAATTACCTAAGTGGTGTGCCACTTAGAATTATGAACAATTTTGAATCTGAGCAAGTGTTAGATGTTGAGCCAGGAGATGTTTTGTATATTCCACCTAAAGTCGCCCATCATGGCGTTAGTTTAGATAATGAGTGCACTACTTTGTCATTTGGATATCGTTCTTATAACGCTAAAGAAATGTTTGGTGATAATTGCCCAAATAGTAAGGTTGATAACTACTACCAAGATCCTATTTGGGATAATAATCAAACACCAGCACTAATTCCAAATTCGGCCATTGAAATGGCAAATAAAATCGCCAAAATTAATGCAATTGATTTTGCTAAATTTGTAACTAAACTAGATACACTTGATCAGCAAATTTTACAAACCATTGAATTTGAAACTCAAGATAACATTTTTAACAATCAAACTACTTACCAACTTCATTCAGTTTGCAAAATTGCCTATCTATTAAACAATAATTCAGTACAGGTATTTATTAATGGTGAGTTATTTCAACATCATTCAACACACACTCAAGAATTAATTAATTTTTGCAATACTAGAGTTATTGATTCAAACGTAAGCTCTGAGCTTTCTCAGCAACTATTCAAACTAAATTTAATCCAAGAAAAATAGCGTAATATTGATGGAGATTGCTTTTCTGGGTGGGTATAATAAGTTTGGTTTTATGGTTTAAATCACCCTCTTAAGTTTTATCTAAAGCATACAATTTGTACATTTTTGTATGTTTCATATAAAGCTTATCCGATCTGAATCATAAAATTCTTTTATAAACTTACAACGCTCAACACTTGCCATATTGGTAGCTGTTAGCTGTTATCTTACGGAGAATTTTCATGGAAATGAATATCGTTAAAAAAAGCTTTGCCATGGGCAAGCACACAATCACATTAGAAACAGGTCGCGTAGCACGTCAAGCACACGGTGCTGTACTAGCTAGCATGGACGACACACAAGTATTGGTTACTGTTGTTGGCTCTAAAGAAATGCGCCCTGGTCAAGACTTTTTTCCATTATCAGTAGACTACGTTGAAAAAACATATGCTGCCGGTAAGATTCCTGGTGGATTCTTAAAGCGTGAAGCAAGACCAAGTGAAAAAGAAACACTAACTTCTCGTTTGATTGACCGCCCTATTCGTCCACTATTCCCAGCTGGATTTATGAATGAGGTTCAAGTAATTATTACTGTAATTTCTGCAAATTCAGAGGTTGATCCAGATATGATTGCAATGCTTGGCGTGTCAGCAGCACTTTCAATTTCAGGCATTCCATTTAACGGTCCAATTGGTGGCGCTCGTGTTGGTTATAAAGATGGCAACTACATTCTTAACCCAACTTACTCTGAGTTAGCTGAGTCAGATTTGGACATGGTTGTAGCTGGTACAGATGAAGCAGTATTAATGGTTGAATCTGAAGCAGCTGAATTATCAGAAGAAGTAATGCTTGGTGCAGTTATGCATGCACATGAACAGTTCCAAGTAGCAATCACTAATATTGCTGAATTTGCCGCCGAAGTTGGTACTGAACAATGGGACTGGGAAGCACCTGCCACTAATGAAGCACTATTAAACGACATTCAAACTCAATTTGGCGCACAAATCAATGATGCCTACCAAATTAAAGAAAAAATGGATCGCTACGCTAAAGTAGGTGAAATTAAAGCGGCTGCAGTTGAAGCGTTAGCTTCTGATGAAGAAGATGGTAATTCAGCAGATGAAGTATCAAAATACTTCAAAAAAGTTGAAAAATCAACTGTTCGTGAACGCATCTTGTCTAACGAGCCTCGTATTGATGGTCGTGACAACGAAACTGTACGCGCATTAAAAGTTGAAACTGGCGTGTTAGACAATACACACGGTTCCGCTTTATTTACCCGTGGTGAGACACAAGCCTTAGTAGTAACAACATTAGGCTCTAAACGTGAAGCTCAGTTAATTGAAAAGCTAGAAGCATCTGAGCGTCAAAATGATTACTTCTTACTACATTACAACTTCCCTCCGTACTCTGTTGGTGAAACGGGCCGCATGGGTGGCACTGGTCGTCGTGAAATTGGTCATGGTCGTCTAGCACGCCGCGGTATTTCTGCATGTCTTCCAAGTATTGAAGAATTCCCGTACACAGTGCGTGTGGTTTCAGAAATTACTGAATCTAACGGCTCTTCATCAATGGCGAGTGTTTGTGGCTCATCATTGTCATTAATGGATGCAGGTGTACCAATGAAAGCGCCAGTTGCTGGTATTGCCATGGGTCTTGTAAAAGAAGGTGATAGATTCACAGTGTTAACAGATATCTTGGGCGATGAAGATCACTTGGGTGACATGGACTTTAAAGTTGCAGGTACATCTCGTGGTGTTAATGCTCTACAAATGGATATCAAAATCCAAGGCATCACTAAAGAGATTATGGATATCGCACTAACACAAGCAAAAGATGCAAGACTTCATATTTTAGGCGAGATGAATAAAGTAATTTGTGAGCCTAATACATCAAGTAAAAACGCACCTAAGACAGCTGTTATTAAAATCAAACAAGACAAGATCCGTGATCTAATCGGTAAAGGTGGCGAAACCATTAAAGGCATTATTTCAACTTCAGGTGCAAACGTTGATGTTGATGATGATGGCAATGTTAATATTTTTGCTAATGATCAAAAAGCATTTGATACTGCGGTTCAAATGGTAAAAGATGTAACTGCCGTACCTGAAGTAGACAAAGTTTATGCTGGTAAAGTGGTTAAGATTGTTGAGTTTGGCGCATTTGTAAATATCATGCCTAATCAAGACGGTTTGCTACATATTTCTGAAATCTCTCATGAGCGTGTTGAAAAAGTAGAAGACTACTTAAAAGAAGGTGATGAGATTGATGTTAAAGTACTTGGTTTAGACAGAGGTCGTATTAAGTTATCTCGTAAAGTTCTTTTGGATAAATAGTCAAACTAATTATTAGTTAACAAAAAGCCACCTTAACGGTGGCTTTTTTAATATGATAACACAATGCCTATTTATTTAGTTTTTCTATCTGTTGTCGCCATTTGGTCAACCACGCCACTCGCTATCCAATGGTCAACACTAGGTTCTAGCTTTAACTTTGGCGTTGCCTCTAGAATGATCCTTGGGCTAGTTATTTGCCTACTACTACTGTTAATAAAGCAGCAAAAATTAAACACTAGTAAGGTTGCAATTAGTAATTATATTTACGCAGGACTTGGTATTTTTATCACCATGAGTTTGGTTTATTACTCTTCCCAAAGCGTACCTTCAGGCATTATTTCAGTTATATTTGGTCTCACCCCAATTATCACTGGTGTTTTTGCCTACATTTTGCTTAAAGAATCGTTTTTCAAACCATATAAAATCATTGGATTATTGTTAGGACTTTTAGGCCTACTCTTTATCTTCAATCATACACTCAGTGTTAATTCAAGCATGATTTTAGGGCTTTTAGCACTCACCAGTGCAATGACCTTTCAAGCCTTTATTTCTGTCAAACTTAAACAGATCAATGCTCACATCTCTGCACTAGAAACCACCACTGGTGCGCTTATTGTTAGCGTTCCACTGTTTGTTATAAGTTGGTTTTTAACTGATAGCAGCATTCCAACAATCACATCAAAAGCTGCATTGTCTATTACTTATTTGGCCGTATTTGGCTCAGTTATTGGCTTTATGTCATACTATTACTTAATACGGCATGTAAGCGTTCGCGTGGTTGGTATTGTGCCACTAGTCACACCAGTATTTGCACTCATTCTAGGATCGAATCTTAATCATGAAACACTAACAATTCTGCAGTTAAGCGGTATTATATTGGTTTTATTTGGTTTAGCAATTTACGAATATGGCAACAAATTATGGATAAAAAATTAATTGACCTCGAAGAAAAATTTGCCCACTTAGATCACGTTGTCGAGCAACTTAATAATGTGATTTTTCGTCAAACGCAAAAGATTGACGAATTAGAAGAAATGATTAAACACTTATCAACACAATTGGAGCTCTTGCGAGATAACAGCAAAGGTACTGAAGTTGTTAGCAATGAGAGACCGCCTCATTACTAAAAGAATTATTTTCTATCCAGTACTGGAGAATTAAACTTCAGCCCATCCCAGCCGTAAGTCATAAAATTACGAATATTAGCATGTGAATCACTATCTGGAGTGTTTAATACATCTTGATAATATTGCCCAAAGCAATGCAGTGTTTCCAGCTGAGTCAGTTGGTGAATGGCCGCAAAACAGAATAATTTAGCACTACCTTGATTTTCATCAGCAGCATTTTCAACATCACCATTAGTAAAAGCTGCAGGTGTGTAGCTGTAGTCATCATCAATTAAGTCAATCAAGTCCTCAAACTTCATTCTAGCACCTGATCTTAACTCTCTTAAATATTCCTCTTGTGTCATTCACTCTCCTCGTTTAAGAATTTTCTCTACACCGACATTGGATTTGGCTTGTCAATATTTATACCGTATTTTTCTACTGCTTGTGCAATAATTGAGCTGTCCATCTTGCCTTCATCAACCAACGCTTTAAGCGTAACTAGCGTTACATAATTAGCGTCTACTTCAAAGAAATCTCTTAACGCCTCTCTAGAGTCAGAACGACCAAAACCATCTGTACCTAATACTTCATATCTAGCCGGAACATATTTACGAATCTGTTCGGCATGATTGCGCATGTAGTCAGTACTCACAATTGCTGGCCCTTTGGCACCTTCTAAGCATTTAGTAACATATGGAACTTTTGGAGTCTCTGTTGAGAATCTATTTTCCCTGTCTATTGCCTGAGCTTCACGAGCTAATTCATTAAAACTAGTAACCGACCAAACAGTTGACTTAACACCCCAGTCATCAGCAAGCATTGTAGCTGCTTTTTCAACTTCCCTTAAAATAGTACCGGAACCCATCAGTTGCGCTTCAACATCACCGCTACCAACTTGTTTTAATGCATACATTCCTTTGATAATACCCTCTTCTGAATCTTGTGGCATTTGCGGATGTGCATAAAGCTCATTCATGGTTGTAACGTAGTAGAAAATATTTTCATTATCTTCATACATACGCTTTAAACCTGAGCGAATAATCACTGCCAGTTCATAAGCGTAAGTTGGATCGTAAGATACACAATTAGGGATAGTGTTTGCCACCAAATGAGAATCGCCATCCTGATGTTGCAGGCCTTCACCATTAAGTGTTGTACGCCCTGCGGTACCACCAATCAAGAATCCTTTTGCTTGCATATCACCCGCTGCCCAGGCTAAATCACCCACGCGTTGGAAGCCAAACTTAGAATAGTAAATATAGAACGGAATCATGGTTGTATCATGAGTCGCGTAAGAGGTTGCAGCAGCAATCCAATCAGAAATTGCACCTGCCTCATTAATACCTTCTTGTAATACTTGGCCTTTTTTATCTTCCTTGTACCACATTACTTTGTCAGAATCTTCTGGCTGATACAACTGACCTGAAGAAGAATAAATGCCTAGTTGTCTAAACAAACCTTCCATGCCAAACGTACGCGCTTCATCTGGAATAATTGGCACAATTTTAGGACCAAGTTGCTTATCGCGCACCAACAGTGTCATGATGCGATTAAGTGCCATTGTTGTTGACATTTCACGATCACCACTTGACTCTAACAATGCTTTAAACACATCCAGCTCTGGTGCTTTTAAATCTTCTAAAGTAAACGAACGCACCGGCAATGAGCCGCCTAATTTTTCGCGACGCTGTTTTAAATAAACCATCTCTTCACTATCATCTGCTGGTTTATAAAAATTAAGCTCTTTAACATCAGTCTGCGTAACTGGCATGTTAAAACGCTTGGCAAATTTTTCTACTTGCTCAAGACCTAGTTTCTTTTGTGAGTGTGTTGCATTTTGCCCTTCGCCTGCTTCACCCATTCCGTAACCTTTAACGGTTTTAGCTAAAATAACCGTTGGCTTGTCACTACACGCTTTAGCAGCATGATAAGCTTGGAATACTTTATACGGATCATGACCGCCACGATTAAGGTTGTAAATCTCATCATCACTCATGTGCTCAACCATAGCTAATAATTCTGGATATTTTCCAAAGAAATGCTCACGAACATAACCTCCATCATTGGCCTTATAA
>CAYFPI010000009.1:0-13473 GCA_964344985.1 uncultured Candidatus Thioglobus sp.
GTTGTCATGACAGTACTTTAACAGGTTTTTAAATATGCTTAAGTTGTCTTGACCCAAAAATATTAAAATTACAGCACTAAGCGCTGTCGTGACAATGATGCTAGGTTTGTCGTTCACAGTCAATGCACAAACAGCTAGTGAAGTTGTTGATAGCTTAAAAAATAAAACTGTTGATGTAACTGAGTCATTAATTAATGAGTCGTTAAATGATTTTGCTAATCAATTTGGTGAAGGTAATACTGAAATTTCTATTAGAAAGGTTAAGGGTGATGAATCTGATTATTCCATTATAACTACACAGCCTCTAACTAAATTAGGCAAAGATAGAGCAAGATTATTTTGGCAGGGCTCATTAGGGTCTTATGATCAAAGTGGTGATCGACGTACAACGCTTAACCTTGGTTTAGGTAAGCGTTGGTTGCTGGATAATGAAAAAGCTATTGCAGGTATTAACTCATTCTATGATTATGAATTTAGCTCTAAACATAAGCGTGCAAGTATAGGTGGTGAGTATAGGCGTTCCAATGTTGAATTAAATGTAAATAAATATTGGGGTGTTAGCGATAAGCATAGTGTCAGTGGTACGGACGAAGAGGCACTAGATGGTTATGATGCTATTTTTAAAGGCCAACTTCCATATCTTCCATGGGCTAATTTAGTTGCAAAAAAATACCATTGGGACCGAGCCAATCAGGATGATGTTGATGGTAGTTATTATGGTTTTGAAGCTTATTTAACTCCTGAGGCGAAAATTGAACTAGGAAAACAAGACGACAACTATATGAACCGTGAAACCTACGGTAAATTCACGTATGTTTTTGGACCTAATGATGATCATGCTTCACTATCAGATGGAGCAGTTAGCGCTATTGCCTATCAAGATGGCGAGAGCATGAAAAATAAAATGTTAGATAAAGTTGAGCGTAGTAACAAAATTGTTGTTGAGTTTGGCGGTATTACAATGTCGAGGACGGATTAATGTTTAAAAAAATGAATAAATTTATATTACTAATTTTTGGAATTTTTATTTCTTCTGTGGTATTAGCCACAAACGGGGATACCCGCACAGGTCCGGCAACACAATACACAGTAACAGTAAAAAAAGTTGAGCTCTGCACCACATCTGCATGTACAACAGCACATACTTTAGTAACAAAGACTTCAGATATGGATATTGCAAGCGCCGCTGTTGGCGCCACTGTTGGAAGTTATGCATCAACCATGACACTACCTCCAATGGGTGTCGCATATTCGCATATGAGAACAACTGTTGACAGAACTTTTACCATTAAGGGGTATGCTTTAAGCGCATCATCTGGTCAATATTGTTATACTGACGGCAGTGCGGGGACTCAAACAGCTTTTGCCGCTGGAAAAAATACAACGTCAGCATCTACAGCATCTTCAAGTGCTAGTGCATCAGCATTAGAATTGCCAGATACTGGAGCGGGTGCTGTTACAGCAAGATATGTTGGTGGCACAACAACAACAACAATCACCTATGGTTCAGAAATTAGTTTGTCAGGCAACGATATGCTTTACACTAAAGCGTTAACCACTCCTTATACATATTATGGGCAAACCCCATTAATAGACATATCTTTTGGAACTCAAAACGCTGTTAATAGCATGGAAATGCAGGGCGGTGATGCAGATGGGGATTGTAATTTATTCCCTGGAGAGCCGGTAATGACTATTACTATTAAATAGAGTCATAGATTATTGTTAAAAAGGTTGCTATTGCGACCTTTTTTATTGGGTGTTAATTTTTATTTTTCCAAGTGAGTTTAGTTTTTTCCAGGCATGCCCATAGATTACTTCGTAGGTAGCAGGTAGCTTTCCATCTTGTCGATAAGCTTCATACATCTGAATCATGAGTTGAAACTTATTTTTACCGGTTAAAGATTTTGAGCGGTTGTCGACGCTTTGTGCACCGATAGCTTTAAGATCTCTAAGTAAATCAGTGACTTTTTGATAGGTTAGCGTCAGTGTTTCCATTTCCATTACCGGAGATTGAAAGCCGTTTTGTAGCATTTGATCGCCAATGTCGTGCATGTCTATAAAGGCATTTACATGAGTCTTATCATCAACCACAGACCAACTCTTTTTTAGCTCTTTAAGTGTGTCTGGACCAAAAGTGGAAAACAAGATTAACCCATCATTATTTAGCACTCTATGGATTTCTGAGAACAGTTGTTTTAAATCCGGGCACCACTGCATCATTAAGCTTGAAATAACAATATCTACACTACTATCTGCTAGTGGAAGATGATTGGCATTGGCGCAGATTTTTCTTGTTATTTGATTGTTTTTTAAAGAGTTTTGTGCAAAGTCTAATGCAATAATTTTCGAATCTGGAAAGCGCTTTGTAAGTTGCTTACTAAGTAGCCCTGTGCCAGCACCAAGATCTAGAATAACATTTGAGCTGCTTGAGATAACGTCAAGCTTTTGATCAAGGCGCGTGGCAATTTCTTTTTGTAAAAATGCATGATCATCGTAATCATCTGAAGCTTTGTTAAAGGCAGATCTTACTGAAGACATTGTTCTACCTTGTTTGCAATGTTGTGCATTAAATCTGAGTAAAGGTCGGGGCCTTTGTCTTTGTTAAAGCCAATAATATCGATACTGGCACTTTTTGCATTTAAATTTTCAACAACTGAATAAGTGCGCTTTTTTGGAATTTCTATCGAAGATAGTAGGCATACAGCATTGTTATTCTTAATGGATTTTCTTGCCTTTATTACACTGTTAATACTTAATCTTTGGTGGTGGTATGAAACAACCATACCTATAGAGTTTAAATTGTTGGATTTAACAAAATATTCCAATGAATTTGCATACATGATTAAAGGTTTATTTTTATATTTTTCTAGTTGGTGCTTTATATCTGCGTTAAGATTTTCTAAATTTTGATTCAGTTTGATAAGATTTTTTTTAAAAATATCTTGATGTTTAGGATAAATGCTGGATAGTTTTAAGGTAATATTTTTAGCAAATTTTTGCATTTTTTTAATATCCAGCCAAGCATGATAGTTTTGACTTAGCTTACTGTCTTTAACCATATAAGCAACTTTATCTTTTTTTAGGTTTTTTAATGCTTTGTTTAAACCTTGTTCCATTTTTGGATGAACAGCAATAATAAGGTCTGCATTGCTTATTAGGGTCATTTGTGATGGTCTGAGATGAAAGTAGTGTGCAGATTGTCTAGAGTCTAGTAGCAAATCAACCTTTCCAACATCTTGAGTTAAGGAGCTTACAATAGAGTGAACGGGTTTAATGCTAGTAACAACCTTGATTTGGGAAAACGCACTAGATGAGGTGAGTAGTAATATTGTAAGTATAAGATGTCGCATCGGAAAAATTATACCTTTATTTGTTGCAAACAAAGATGGCACGCTTGGGTGCTGGCAGACCTTCAATGGTTAAATCACTATTGTTTGGATCAAGAAAATCTTTGAGTGATTGAGTGTTGTCTCCAATCCAATGAGTGGCGCGCTGTTCTTCCGGTGTGGTTTTGGTAACGTCAACCAATTTAATATTGCTAAACCCGGTTTTTTCCAGCCAATTGTGTAGTGTGTTGGTGGATGGTAAACGCCAAACATTACGCATTCTAGCGTAACGATCTTCAGGAATGATATGGTCACCGTGTTGATTATCTATCACCAACGTTTCAAGGATTAGCTCACCACTATCTGTTAAAACATCTTTAAGCTGTTGAAGGTGCAACATATGATCTTTTTGATGGTAAAGCACACCCATTGAAAATACTGAGTCAAAGAGTGCTTTGTTTGGTATTTGCTCTAACTTGAGAGGCAGTACAAACGCATTGGGTGGGTTGTTGATTAATGCACGAATAGCTTTAAACTGATAATTAAATAATAAGAATGGATCAATACCAATAGTCAGTTTGGCACCAGCCATTGTCATTAAATAAGTAAAGTAACCATTGCCAGAGCCAACGTCTAGTACGATTTTTCCTTTAAGTGGTGAGATGTGGTCTTTTAACCTATCCCACTTTAAATCACCACGCCACTCGCTATCAAGCTGTAAGTCGCCTATTTGATAAGGGCCTTTGCGCCAAGGCATGAGTTGTTTGAGTGATTGCTCCAGTGTGTGTTTATCAATATTTTTCGTATTAATATCAAGATAAGGAGCCGCATAACTCAAAAAGCCTTTGTCTTGATTTTTGATAGATTCAATGGCTTTTTCCCATTTTGGAATGTTGCCATTGTTGGCGGAAAATGCAACTCTGGATCTCTCAAGTAATTCATCAACAATGGTGGATAAATTTGAGTTATTAGCTTGTTGCTGGAAATCATTGAGCATAAAAAACCAGAGTGATATAAAATACAGTTCAAAGGGGAAATTTTAAATTAATTGGAGAAAGTAATGATGAATAAAATATTAAGCCTTGTTGTAGTTTTTGCATCATCTACAAGCGTAATGGCAGGTGGTGATGATCGTGATATGGGTCCCGTAGAGCCTATTTTTGATAAAGTAGTGATTAATGAGCAAGCGCCAGAGACAATGACGCTGTCTAATACTTCTGAAGTAATTGGTCAAACCACTTCTGGTGTGCCAGTAACAGCTGCTGCACATGAAGCTTGTGAGCATAAGCTTGGCCTTTCTGTTAGCAACATTGCAAGGTTTAAAGACGCACTGGCTGGTGGCTTCTTGTATAACACAGGCCCTATTGATGCAATGGGAACAGTATTTTCACCTGAGAGATGGGGTGATTACTTTACTTGTGTAGAGAATCATTAAGCTAGCTAGAGTTTGAGATATTAAAAAAGCCTGCAGTTGCAGGCTTTTTTATTGGGCATTGAAAAAAGTTAAATTTCTAATAAAGAATTTTCTTTTTCAGCTAATTTTTCATCTACTTGTTTAACATGTTCATCTGTAATTTTTTGAATACTGTCTTCAGCACGTCTTGCTTCGTCTTCAGAGATTTCTTTATCTTTCAATAGGTCTTTAAAGTCAGAATTGGCATCACGACGAATATTGCGAATAGCAATCTTGGCTTGCTCAGCTTCGTCTTTAACAACTTTAACCAAATCTCTTCTGCGCTCTTCTGTTAGTGGTGGCAAAGGTATGCGAATAATCTGACCCATGGCTTGTGGATTAAGACCTAAATCAGAAGTCATGATGGCTTTTTCCACTGCTGCTGCCATGTCTTTTTCCCAAACTGATACTTTGAGTGTTCTGGAATCTTCAGTAGCAATATTGCCCACTTGAGAAATTGGCACCATAGAGCCGTAATATTCTACTTGCACTTGCTCCAATAAAGAGGGATGCGCACGACCTGCTCTAATTTTTCCAAAAGCACTTTCAAGTGATGCAACACTTTTGTTCATACGTTCTTGAGCATCTTGTTGAATTTCGTTTAACATGGTTAGTTCCTTACAATTGTTCCTAGAGAATCACCTTTTAAGATGTTTGATAATGTATTGGCATCTTCTAGCATGCTAAAGACGCAAATTTCAATATTGTGTTCACGACACATGGCAAAGGCTGCGGTGTCCATAATTTGCAAATCTTTTTCAATGGCCTCATCAAAACTTAGGTTTTCATAGCGAGTTGCCTCAGGGTTTTTCATTGGATCATCGGTGTAGATGCCATCAACTTTGGTTGCTTTAAAAACAACATCTGCTTCAATTTCGATAGCGCGTAAAGTTGCACCTGTATCTGTTGTAAAGCATGGAGAGCCAGTACCAGCAGAGAAAATAACAACCTTGCCTTCGCTGAGTGCTTGTTTGGCATGGGTGTGATTAACTGGATCACATACGCCACCACCAATTGGAAAGCCCGACATAACCATTGAATCAACACCATTTTTTTTGCATGAGTCAGAAATTGCTAATGCATTCATAACAGTCGCTAGCATGCCTATGTGGTCGCCTGTTACTCGATTCATACCAGATTCGGCCAGTGCCGCACCTCTGTAGATGTTTCCACCACCAACAACAATGCCCACTTCCACTTGTTGATCAAGCGCCGATTTAATAATCGCAACAACCTTGTCCAACGTGGCCGGATCAATTGTATTTTCAGAGCTGGCTAGCGCTTCACCACTGAGTTTTAATAAGATTCGCTTGTATTTCGCCATGGTAAATACTTTAATAAATTACATAATACAGGGAGATTTTACCTATCTTGATAGTTATAATGAACCCTTTGTCCGACATATTTTTAAGGCTTGTACATGGATCAAATTAGCATACGCGGTGCACGCGTTCATAATTTAAAAAATATCGATATTGATATCCCAAGAAACAAGCTGGTTGTTATTACTGGCTTGTCAGGATCGGGAAAATCATCTTTGGCATTCGACACTATTTATGCTGAAGGACAGCGTCGATATGTTGAGTCTTTGTCAGCTTATGCGCGCCAATTTCTATCATTAATGGAAAAACCGGATGTGGATCATATTGAGGGTTTGTCACCTGCCATATCGATTGAACAAAAAGCCACTTCTCATAATCCACGCTCCACAGTGGGAACCATTACTGAGATTTATGATTATTTGAGATTGTTATTCGCTAGAGCAGGTATTCCAAAGTGCCCGGAGCATCAAATAGACCTTGAGTCGCAAACCATTTCTCAAATGGTAGATATTATTGTTAAGCTGCCAGAAGGTGAAAAAATGATGATTTTGGCACCGATTGTTCAAAATCGAAAAGGCAGTCATAAAAAATTATTGGAAGAATTGTCTCATCAAGGGTTTTTGCGAGCTCGAGTGGATGGTGAAATTGTTTATATGGATGAGATGGATGAGCTGAATGGTAAGTCTCATCATACAATTGAAATTGTTGTTGATCGATTGAAAATTCGTGACGATATTTCTTCGCGCTTATCTGAATCATTGGAAACTGCACTTAATCTAAGTACGGGATTGGTGCGTATTGCACCGATGGATGATGATCCATCATGGAAAGAGATGGTTTTTTCTGCAAAATTTTCTTGTGTTGAATGTGGCTATTCACTCACTGAGCTTGAGCCTAGGCTTTTTTCTTTTAATAATCCTGTCGGCGCTTGCCAAAGTTGTGATGGACTGGGCGTAAAAGATATGTTTGATGAAGAGAAAGTAGTTGTTAATCCTAGTTTAAGTTTGGCAGATGGTGCTATTTATGGCTGGGGAAGGACCAATGCTTATTTTTATCAAATTTTAATGTTGGTCGGTGAGTTTTATGGATTTGATATTGAAACGCCTTATGAGCTTTTAGATGATAAACATAAGAAAATCGTCTTGTACGGTAGTGGCGATGATGAGATTGATTTTTCAAGAATTAAGGGTAGAAAAGGCTGGTCAAATAAAGCCAAGCCTTTTGAGGGTGTTATTCCAAGAATGATGCGCCGCTATGAGGAAAGTGAAATTCGCTCTGTTAGAGAGGAGTTGTCACGTTACGTAGTTAGTAAAGATTGTGTTGTCTGCGAGGGTGATAGGCTGAATGAATCTGCACGAAATGTATTTATTGGTGGGCAGAATTTATCTGGCATTACCAAGCTTTCGATAGCAAGTATTTATGATTTTTTAACTTCTTTGAAATTGGACGGTGCGCGTGCTCAAATTGCTGACAAAATTTTAAAAGAAATTATTCAACGCTTAGAGTTTTTGATTAATGTGGGCTTAGAGTATTTAAGCCTTGATAGGCGTGCAAATTCTTTATCAGGTGGTGAGGCACAGAGAATACGTCTAGCAAGCCAGATTGGTGCAGGATTGATGGGGGTTTTATATGTGTTGGATGAGCCTTCAATTGGACTACATCAAAGAGATAATCAAAAACTACTAAATACACTGACTTATTTGCGAGATCTTGGCAATACGGTGATTGTTGTTGAGCATGATGAAGATGCTATTAAGCAAGCTGATTACGTGATTGATATTGGACCAGGTGCAGGGCAGCATGGTGGTGAGGTGGTTGCGGCTGGCACCCCTCAACAGGTACAAGACAACGTTAATTCCTTAACAGGTGATTATATTAGTGGCAGGCAAAGTATTGAAGTACCAAGTGTACGAAAATCATCCAATCGATATCTAAGTATTAAAGGCGCAAGTGGCAATAATCTTAATCATGTTAATTTAGATATTCCAGCAGGTGTGTCTGGATCTGGAAAGTCAACTCTAATTAATAATACGCTGTATGCACTAGCTGCACGTGAGTTAAATCGAGCACAGACAACGCCATCTCAATATGAAAGTATTGAAGGTATTGAGTATTTTGACAAGATTGTTAACATTGATCAAAGTCCAATTGGTCGAACGCCACGCTCAAATCCAGCAACTTATACAGGTATTTTTTCTCTTATTCGAGAGTTATTCTCTCAAACACTAGAGGCTAGATCTCGTGGTTATAAGGCAGGGCGTTTTAGTTTTAATGTTAAAGGTGGTCGATGTGAGTCTTGTAAGGGAGATGGCTTGATTAAGGTAGAAATGCATTTTTTGCCAGATGTGTACGTGGCTTGTGATGTATGCGAAGGCAATCGCTATAATCGTGAAACACTGGAAATTTTCTATAAAGGAAAAACCATTTCTCAAGTGCTTGATATGACAGTTGAAAAGGCTTTAGAGTTTTTTGAACCTATTCCAAAAATTAAACAAAAATTGCAAACCTTGATGGACGTGGGTTTGTCGTATATCACCTTAGGTCAAAATGCCACAACACTTTCAGGTGGTGAGGCTCAGCGTATTAAGCTGGCCAAAGAGTTGTCTAAAATAGACACAGGGCAAACACTCTACATCCTTGATGAGCCAACAACAGGATTGCATTTTCATGACATTAAGCAACTGCTATCTGTGATTGGGCGCTTGCGAGAAAGGGAAAACACCATTGTAATTATTGAGCATAATTTAGACGTTATTAAAACTGCAGATTGGATTGTGGACTTAGGACCTGAAGGTGGTAGCAAAGGTGGCGATATTATTGCTACTGGAACACCAGAACAAGTTAGCCAAGTTAAGGGTTCTTATACGGGTGAATTTTTAAAGAGTTACTTGTAGCCTTTTAACTTCTGTTTGGTTGAGATTTGTAATTTCATAAACATAATCTCTGCCATCTTTGGTTTGTTTGATTAATATTGGCAAGTATTGTTGATCGGGCAAGAAGTAAGCTTCAATATTGCTATCATGCTGAGTGCGCTTAATCTTAATAGTTTTAAGAGTTTTGTTGTTAATCGTTATGGTTTGATTAAGAATTTTTTCAAAGTGCATTTTATCAATTGATTTACCATTGGCTACTTGATAAGAGAATGCTGTTTTTTTAGGTGTTTTTTTCAAATCAAAAGATAAGGCTAAAAATACACTCAAAGGATCTAAAATATTGCCAGATTCAGCCTTCCAAGTGACAACTTTTGGCTGGCTTTTGGTTAATATGGACATGACAGAGTTGCCACTTGAGTTAATGTCAATAGCATAATTTTCAGTAACTTTTTTATCCTCTTGCTCCATGATTTGGTAGTTAATACTATCAACACCTTGGGTATTGATTTTAAATCTTGAGCTAGCAGCAATAGAATAGTCTTTAACCAAAGCCGCTAACCCTGCGGTTTTTGCATTGGCTGTATAAAAGTAATTGTCTTCTAGTTGGTGCAGTGTTCTAACTTCTTCGGCTATTTTTAATCCATTAATCGATAATTGATAGTTAACACTATGAGGTTCAAACGCAAAAGAATAAAAATTAATAATCAGCGTTAATATGATTAATGGCAGTTTATTCATAAAAGCTTCCCATCTAATAAAGCCTTGTTATCTTTAAGTGTTAGTCGATTTTGAGTAAACCAATGAATTACTTTTGGAAACAATTTATGCTCTTCAACAAGAACACGCTGCGCTAAAGATTTGGCAGTATCATCACCCATTACATCAACACTAGATTGTGCAATAATAGGGCCGCCATCAAGTTCAGAAGTAACAAAATGAATGCTTGCACCATGTTTTTTTTCACCTGCGTCAATGGCTCTTTGGTGGGTGTTTAGCCCTTGAAATTTTGGTAATAAAGAAGGGTGAATGTTAAGCATTTTCCCAGGGTATTTATCGGTAAATTCTGTAGTTAGAATACGCATAAATCCAGCTAAAATGATTATTTCTGGATTATGTTGATCGATTAATTCGCTAAGTGCTTGGTCAAATTCCTCTCTAGAGGGAAATTGTGAATGATCAAGTATGTGGGTGGCAATATTAGCTTTATTGGCGCGTTCTAGACCGTAAGCATCGGCCTTATTGCTAATAACAGCCTGAATATCTAAATCAATGAGTTTGGCGTTGTCAATGATTGACTGTAGATTGGATCCACTGCCTGAGATTAAAACAACGCCTTTCATTTTAGACATGTTGTTTAGATGATAACTTGCTCGCCCTCGCTATTGGTAATTTCACCAATTAGCCAAGCTTTTTCACCTTGCTCATTCATGTGTTTTATGGCATCAGAGCTTTGCTCTTTAGGTACAACAATCACCATGCCCGCACCACAGTTAAAGACACGATACATTTCCATGATGTCAATATTGCCATTATCTTGTAAGAATTTAAAGATATCAGGTAGTTGCCATGAATTACTATCTAGTTTAGCTGCCAGATTATCAGGCAATACTCTTGGAATGTTTTCTAGCAAACCACCGCCAGTAATGTGCGAGATAGCATGTACTGAGAATTTTTCAATTAAAGAAAGCACTGATTTAACATAAATTTTGGTAGGCTCTATGAGTGCTTGCAACTGTTCATCAGTTGGGTTTGATTGTTCTAAAACCTTACGAATTAGAGAGTAACCATTTGAGTGTGGGCCAGATGAGGCTAGAGCAATAATGTGATCGCCATTTGATACTTTTGTGCCATCAATAACTTTGTCTTTATCAGCAATTCCAACGCAAAAACCAGCAAGATCGTAATCTTCACCTTGATACATGCCTGGCATTTCAGCGGTTTCTCCACCGATAAGAGCGCAGCCTGATTGCTTGCAGCCTTCGCCAATGCCGGAGATAACCGAAGTAGCAAGTTCAGTATTGAGCTTACCAGTTGCATAATAATCTAAGAAAAACAAAGGTTCTGCACCTTGTACGATAAGATCATTCACACACATGGCAACCAAATCAATGCCAATAGTATCGTGCTTATTTAGCATTTCTGCTACTTTTAATTTTGTACCAACACCATCTGTGCCAGAAATGAGCACCGGGTTTTTATATTTATGAATGGGTAATTCAAACATAGCGCCAAAGCCGCCAAGACCAGCCAACACACCTTCTCTAGTAGTGGATTTTGCAATGGGTTTGATTTGTTCGATTAAGTCATTACCCTTGGTAATGTCAACGCCTGAGTCTTGGTAAGTCAATGATGACATGTTTGTTTTTTCCGTATAATTAATTTTTTTTAATGGTTTTTAGCAGTCGAAAAATGAGCTTTTCTAATGTGCCAAATGCGCTTTCAATTTTACGCATTATTTTAACAGTACCAGTTGTCATGACCCTGCTAAATCATCAATATTTTTTGGCAATGATGTTGTTTTTTGTCGCTGGAGTGACAGATGCATTAGATGGATGGATTGCTAAGCGTTATTCATGTCAAACGCGTTTAGGCTCTATTCTTGATCCAGTGGCAGATAAGTTGTTATTGGTAAGTAGTTTTATCACTTTATACATCACTGGCTTGTTGCCAATTTGGCTATTAGTGCTAGTGTTTTTGCGTGATATTATGATTGTTTCGGGTACTGTTGGATGTTTTATTGGTTCTGGCGAGTCAAAAGATACGCTGCTTTCTCCTTCTAAGCTTTCAAAGATTAATACTGCGCTACAAATTATGTTGGTTTTATTTTTAGTGGTTGTGCAGATTTATCCAGTATCAGTGCAGTGGCACACTATTTTCTTTATTGTGGTGGCTACCTCTACTGTACTGAGCGGTGCAGATTATGTTTGGATTTGGACTGAAAAGGTCATATCCCAAGAAAAACTCAAGTAGTTTATGAAACAACTAGGGTTGCCTATTTCTCTTAATTCGAAAATGCTGCTGAGTAATTTTGTGGGCAAACATAATCAGCAACTTTTGTCCTTTGTTCAAGATTTAAAACACAATAAAGATGCTGCTGTTATATTTATATTTGGAGCAAAATCAACAGGAAAGACCCATATTCTTCAAGGCTGTACACTTGCTGCAATGAATGCACAATTAGACGCTATTTATATTGATGCTGAACAAGAGCTTCCTAGCGGTATTATCAGTACTTTAAGCGATCTTCACTGGGTGTGTATTGATAATATTGAGTCTCTAGACTCTACTGGTCAACAAGAGTTGTTTGATTTGTATAATCAATCTAAGCAAAGTGGTACTAATATTATTGTTTCAGCATCTGGCTTGCCAAGTGAGCTTGATATTCTTAAAGATCTTAAAACGCGATTATCTTTAGCTTATACATTTACTCTAGAGCCTTTAGATGACGGTGAAAAAATAGAAATTATTCACAAACAGATGATGGACAAAAATATCAATATTAATATTAAAGTTTATGAGTATTTATTCAAACATTTTTCAAGAGATCTGAGTGATATTTTAGAAGCTATTAATTTGACAGATGAATGTTCCTTGCAGCAAAAAAAGCCGATTTCTATTCCATTTGTTAAGAAAATATTAAACATTTAAGACTTTCTTCTGAATTTAAACTTAGCAATTTTTGGCATGAGTTGTGAAAAGGGAATGTTTTCAAAGCCAGCATAATGGATTTTTATAACCATTACTAACTCAGTTATATTTTTAATACCGTTGCTATTATTCTGCATAACAATTTCTTGAAGTGCTAGCAGCCCGCCCATTTTTATTTTAGATTGCTGACCAACCGATAAATTATTGGTGTGATGAGTTTTTAAGACAAAATCACTATTGTCACGCAGGTAATGATAGAGTGATTGACAATCATTTGAAGCCGAATCATTCAGGCAGACACCAAACTCTTTTTCAGCAATACAGTCTTTACTACTTAATTGGCAAGCACATCTGCCGCTTAATATCAAATGTGAAAAAGGACAAGTATAGTGTTCATTTGGCATAACAATAGGTGTTTTGTGTCTTTATTGATTGTGTAGACATTATAATATAGTCTTTTATTTTAGCTCCATATAGCCGATGAATTACCTGCCAATCTTTATTGATATTAAACAAAAACCTTGTTTGGTTGTAGGGGGTGGTGATATCGCCTATCGTAAAATTTCTTTATTGTTAAAGGCGCATGCACAAGTAACTTGTGTCGATTCTAATGCTTGTGACAGTGTTAAAGCGCTGGCCAGTGACAATAAAATTAACCTTATTAAAAGAAATTTTGAAACAACTGATGTTGATAAGCAAACATTAATTGTTTCAGCAACTGATGATACTGATCTTAATAAGACTGTTTCTAAATTAGCTAAAGAGTCCAATATTCCAGTGAATGTGGTTGATTCTCCAGAGTTGTGTTCTTTTGTTATGCCATCAATTGTGGATAGGTCACCTATTTT
>CAYFPI010000009.1:13485-22998 GCA_964344985.1 uncultured Candidatus Thioglobus sp.
CAGGAAAAGCGCCAGTATTGGCACGCCTTATTAGAGCAAAGCTAGAAAGTACCATTCCACACGCTTATGGAAAATTAGCACAATTAGCAGGCGACTTTAGAGGTCAGGTTAAAGCAAAGTTTAACAACATTGAAGATAGGCGTTATTTTTGGGAACGTGTTTTTTCAGGCATTGTGGCAGAAAAAGTATTTTCTGGAAAAGTAGATGAAGCTAAGGCTGACATGCAAAAAGAGCTTGATAGGTCTTCTAACGGTGAGACGGGCGAGGTATACCTAGTAGGCGGAGGACCAGGCGATCCTGATTTGTTAACTTTCAAAGCGTTAAGACTCATGCAGCAGGCCGATGTTATTTTGTATGATCGTTTGGTATCTGATGGGGTAATGGAGCTGGTAAGACGCGATGCAGAGTTGATTTATGTTGGCAAGGAAAGAGATAACCATTCAGTGCCACAAGATGGCATCAACCAATTGTTGGTAGATTTGGCCAAGCAGGGTCGACGCGTTTGTCGCCTAAAGGGTGGTGATCCGTTTATTTTTGGTCGTGGCGGTGAAGAAATTGAAACTTTGGCTGAAAATGGCGTTCCATTTCAAGTGGTGCCAGGTATTACAGCCGCTTCTGGTTGTTCAACCTATTCTGGCATTCCACTTACTCATAGGGACTATTCTCAATCGTGTCGTTTTGTGACTGGACACTTAAAAGATGGCAGTATGAATCTGCCATGGAGTGAGTTGGCAGTTGAGCAACAAACCATTGTTTTTTATATGGCACTTAAAGGTGCTCAACATTTGTCGGAGCAGTTAATTGCACATGGAATGCGTGGAGATATGCCGGTTGCTTTAGTTGAAAAAGGCACAACGCCTGATCATCGAGTATGGACTACAACACTGGGTGAATTGCCGAATATTGTAGCAACTCAACCAATCAAGGCACCAACATTAATTATTGTGGGTGAGGTTGTTAAGCTTCGTGAGAAGCTTAACTGGTTTGATCTAGATTAAACTTAACCTGCTAGTTTTTTAAACCTGCAGCTTTAAAGATTTTTGCAGCAGGGCAAAATCCAGTAAAGGCAGCTTGAAACAGATTAAATCCAACAAAAAATGTTAGCCATAACCAGCTCGGTTGTGCAAATAAATCGTCCACACCCAGTAGTAGTGAGACCATAATAAAAACACCTGCCATTGCTGATACTGCATTGTTGATTGTCATATCACTCTCCTTGTGTTTGAAAGTCCACACTTTATCATTATTTAGGTATAATTTCAAATTCTTTTGCCTTTGAGGCAAATAACTACGCGGGAGTGGTGGAATTGGTAGACACGCTGGATTTAGGTTCCAGTGTCGTAAGACGTGAGAGTTCGAGTCTCTCCTTCCGCACCATTATTACCAAGGGGTGACTAATGAATACGATCATTCTACATAGTCAAGACCTAACAATTGCCAAGAAGATCTCTCATCAGTTGGATGGTGCAGAGATAGAATCTAGAGTGTCTCACTTTAGAATACAAACTTCTCAATCTCCAAACTTAGTAGAACTGCGACAAGCATTTAATGTTGATTTAAACTATTTGCCTAAAGCATTTGATTTTTCATCTGCTGCACTATTTGTGAGCGATATGGACTCAACCTTAATTAGTATCGAATGTATTGATGAAATTGCTGATTTTGCCAATTTAAAACCTCAAGTGGCAGACATTACTGAGCGTGCCATGCAAGGGGAGATAGATTTTAATTCATCACTTATTGAGCGAGTATCTTTGTTAAAAGGGCTTGACATTGATGTACTTGGTAAGGTTTATGATCAACGTTTAGAGGTGAATCCTGGTGGAAAAGAGTTGATTCAATTCTTTAAATCAGAAAACATCAAGAGCGCTGTTGTTTCAGGTGGGTTTACTTATTTCACAGATCAATTGGCTAAAGATATCGGCCTGGATCATGCGCGAGCAAATACATTAAAGATTGAAAATGACCAACTAACAGGCGAGGTGCAAGGGTCAATTGTTAATGCAACTGCTAAAGCGGAGTTTGTTAAAGAGTTGTGTCAACACTATCAAATTTCTACTAAACAGGTTGTTGTTGCTGGTGATGGGGCAAATGATTTAGAGATGATGAATGTTGCAGGATTATCAGTTGCCTATCATGCTAAAGAGATTGTTGCGCAGCAGGCAGATATTGCCATTAACCTTGGTGGTTTAGATAAAATAATAGATTTCTTTGTCTAAGTTTATAAATTATGCTGGTTGAGGTTGGTCATTTTGCATTGGTACTGTCTTTAGCCTTTGCTTGTTTACAGGTGCTGTTACCTACTTTAGGGTTATTGCGTGGGAATATAGCATTGTCTCAACTTTCTAGACCTTTGTTATGGGGGCAGTTTTTCTGGATTTTGATTTCATTTGTGGTTTTGACTAATGCCTTTTTGATGGATGATTTTTCAGTTAAATATGTAGCTAGTAATTCAAATACTGATTTGCCAGACATGTTTAAAATGTCTGCTGTTTGGGGTGCTCATGAAGGCTCGCTACTATTGTGGGCGCTTATTCTTTCAGCTTGGAGTGTTGCGGTCTCTATTTTTTCTAAGAAAATACCCAGCCAAGTACTTAATCATATTTTGATTATTTTGGGTTTAATTAGTATTGGATTTTTATTATTCTTATTACTAACCTCTAATCCTTTTGAGCGTTTAGACATGGTGCCAACCCAGGGTAGAGAGCTTAATCCGCTTCTACAAGACTTTGGACTAATTATTCACCCACCAATGTTGTATATGGGTTATGTAGGTTTGGCCATCCCATTTGCTTTTGTGTTGTCTTCGCTTATTCGTGGCCAGTTAGACTCTACTTGGCTTAGGTGGTCTCGCCCTTGGACGCTGGTAGCTTGGGCATTTTTAACCTTTGGTATTGTTTTGGGATCTTGGTGGGCGTATTACGAGCTTGGCTGGGGTGGCTGGTGGTTTTGGGATCCAGTAGAAAATGCTTCGTTTATGCCGTGGTTGGTGGCTACAGCCCTGGTGCATTCACTTAGTGTGAGTGAGAAGCGAGGTGCTTTTAAGCATTGGACGGTATTATTACTTAGTTTGCTAGGTACTTTTTTGGTTCGTTCCGGCATTCTAACTTCTGTGCATTCTTTTGCTGCAGACCCTGATAGAGGTTTGTTTATTTTGGTATTTTTAATTATTGTTATCGGTGGGTCGTTGGCATTGTATGCTCATCGCGCATCACTCATGCGCAGTGATAACACCTTTACTTATTTATCAAGAGAAAGTGGATTGTTGGTTAATAACATACTCATGGTAGCAGCAATGCTCAGTGTATTTCTAGGAACACTGTATCCACTGTTGTTGGACTCTTTAGGTCTTGGAAAAATTTCAGTAGGTAGCCCATATTTTGATGCAGTTTTTATTCCTATTATGATTCCTGCCGTTTTAGCAATGGTTATAGGGCCTTTTTTGCGCTGGAAAAAAGACAGTCTTTCTAGGTTAGGTTCAATATTGAGATGGCCTTTGATTAGTATTATTGTTTTATTTGCTTTGAGTTTTGCTTTGAGTTCCAATGCGTCAGTTCTTTTGGCGGTATTTTTGTTTATTTGGATTGTGCTGCATTCATGTTTTTTGCTGTATCAAAGACTGAGTAATAAATCGAGTAGCAATCTTGCCTTTTTTGGCATGATTATGGCGCATATTGGCGTGGCCTTCTTTTTATTAGGGGCAACAGTTACTACGCAATACGGCATAGAAAAAGATATCAAGATGGAGATTGGTAAGCCTGTTTATATACAGGATTATCAATTTATATTCAAAGGGGCTAAAAACTTTTCTGGTCAAAATTATCAAGGGTTTAAGGGTGAAGTTGATGTTTATTATCAAGACGATAAGATCACAACACTCAGTCCAGAAAAACGTCAATACGTAACAGGTATGCCAATGACAGAAGCGGCTATTGATCCTTCATTCTATCGTGATATTTATATCGCTCTAGGCGAGTCACTAGAAGGTAGTTCTTGGAGTTTAAGGCTTTACTACAAACCTTTGATACGCTGGATATGGCTGGGTGGATTATTGATTACATTTGGCGCATTATTGGCAGCCTTTGATAGAAGATACAGATTGAGAGTGAAACAATGAGTTTAATAATTGCCTTTATCATTATGATTGCACTTTCTATTGGCTGGTTAGTGTGGTTTTTGTACAAACCTTTAAAAGGGAATGATGTCAGTTTGGAAAGCTCAAACATTGCGCTAGGAAGACAAAAGATTTTGGAATTACAGCAAGATCTCGATCAAGGTTTGATTGATCAGGATCAGTTTGAAAGTGCAAAAGAAGAGATTTCAACCACATTAGCTGTTGAATTAAATCAAGTACATGATTCAACTGGTGGTGACAGTAATAACACTTTATCAATCATACTGATTTTAATATTATTGCCAGTTATTTCTTTAGGGGTTTATGAGGTGGTGGCGCCTAATGATCCTAATATGGCCAAAAAGCCAGCCTTGGAAAGACCGTTAAGCCTGCAAGAAAGTGCTCAAAAAATTAGCCTGCATTTACAAGAAAATCCAAAAGATATAGAGTCGTGGAAAATGCTTGGATTAGCTTATTTTGAGATGGGCCAGTTAAAAGCTTCAGTTGAGGCTTATGAAAAAGCTTACCAAATAAATTCAGAAGATTCTAGATTATTAATTGATTATGCATCGGCATTAATTAGCAGTAATGATAATCAGTTTACAGCTAAGCCAGTTCAGTTTATTAAAAAAGCATTGGAGCTTGATCCAGATGCACCAGATGCACTTTATTTAGCAGGCATGTTTGCAGTAAGTGTGCAAGACTTTGATTTGGCTAAAAGTTTATGGAATAGGGCGATGAACGCTTTGCCGGAGTCTAGCCCCGATCGAGAGTTATTGCGCAGTATTATTGCGGAAATAACCAGTATTGAAAACAGTAGTGTTCAAAGTGAGAGTGTTCAAAGTGCTATCACTGTCAATGTATTATTCTCTGACAAGGTACTGTCTTCTATATCTGATGAAAATTTTATTATGGTATATGCCAAAGCTGCCAAGGGCAGGCCTATGCCAATTGCGATTGAAAAAATTAAATTAAAAGATTTTTCTGGGCAAGTGGTATTGAGTGATCAAAATTCTATTGTTTCAAGCAATTTATTATCAAGTCATGATCAAGTAGTTATTGTGGCGCGTATTAGTCAAAGTGGTTTGGCAATAAAACAACCTGGCGATCTACAAGTAAGCAGTGATGTTGTAATGGTTAGCGATAGTCCAAATATCGATCTAGAAATAAGATAATACAATGAGCAAAACCTTAGAATTAGCAAAAAATTTAATTCAAATTGATTCGGTAACACCAAACGATAAAGGCTGTCAGACTTTAATGGCAGACGAGTTGCGCAATTCTGGGTTTGATGTTACAGAGTTGAAATTTGGCGAAGTAGACAATTTTTGGGCAAAACGTGGTACAAAATCTCCTGTATTTGTATTTGCAGGTCATACTGATGTTGTGCCTGTGGGTGATGAGTCAAAATGGAGTATACCGCCCTTTAGTGCCGATATAAAAGACGGCATGCTATACGGTCGAGGTGCTGCTGATATGAAAGGCTCTTTGGCAGCCATGCTCAGTGCAACCAAGAGGTTTGTTAAAGATTATCCAGATCACAAAGGTAGCATTGGTTATTTAATCACCTCTGATGAAGAGGGCCCAGCAATTGACGGCACTATTAAAGTTTGCGAGTATTTGAAAAATGCTGAGCAAGCAGTTGACTATTGTTTAGTGGGAGAGCCTTCTGCTACTAAGAAGTTGGGCGATGTTATTAAAAACGGTCGTCGAGGATCGTTAAATGGAAAGTTAACTGTTGTTGGCAAACAAGGGCATATTGCTTATCCGCATTTAGCCAACAACCCGATTCATTTAGCCATTCCAGCACTTGATGATTTATGTAATGAAGTTTGGGATGAGGGTGATGAATATTTTCCAGAAACCAGTTTTCAAATCTCGAATATTCATTCTGGAACAGGGGTGACTAATGTTATTCCAGGTGAGTGTGAAATTACTTTTAATTTTCGTTACTCTACGCAGTGTACTCATCGAGACTTACAAAATAGAGTTTGCGCAATATTAGATCAACACAATCTTGAGTATAAGATTGATTGGGATCATTCTGGCTATCCGTTTTTAACCCCTCAAGGTGAACTGGTTGGTGCTTGTTTGGATGCGATTAAAAAAGTAGCAGGTATTGATGGTGAGCTTTCAACCTCGGGTGGTACTTCAGATGGAAGGTTTATTGCGCCAATGTTGGACGCCCAGGTGGTAGAGCTAGGCCCGCTTAATGCTACAATTCATCAAGTAGATGAGCGTGTTTCCGTTGAGGATTTGGATGACTTAAGTGATATTTATTACCATATCTTAAAAAACGTTCTCGCCTAGTAATTATGCGTTTCGACGTTATTACTTTATTCCCCAATATGTTCTCTGCCATTAAAGACGAGGGCGTGGTGGCGCGTGGCATTAAGCAATCATTACTGTCTATTAACACTTGGCAGCTCAGAGATTTTTCTGACAATAAATATAAGAATGTTGATGATAAATCTTATGGTGGTGGTGCTGGTATGGTCATGCAGGTTAAGCCTATTCGAGACTGTATTAACACCATTAAGCAAGAGCAATCAAAAACTAAGGTTATTTATCTTTCACCACAAGGAAAAAAACTTACCCATCAGTTGGCAAAAGAATTGTCAGAACTGAATTCATTAACATTGTTATGCGGTCGTTATGAAGGGGTAGATGAGCGCATTATTGAGCATGATGTAGATATGGAAATCTCTATTGGTGATTATGTTATTAGCGGAGGAGAGTTGGCCGCCATGGTGTTAATTGATGCGGTTAGTCGCCAAATTCCTGGTGTATTAGGCAATGAAGATTCGCTACATGATTCGTTTTCTAATAACAAACTTGACTATCCGCATTACACTAGACCAGAGACAATTGACGGTCAAACAGTGCCAGAGGTTTTGTTAAGTGGCCATCAGGCTAATATCGATACCTGGAGAGAAGAGCAAGCCATTAAAAAAACTCAAGAAAAGCGCCAAGATTTGTTGAAAAATCAATAATTTGCTTTTTTTTGAAATTTTTCTATAATAGCTTTAGTTATTTTGCAACGGTGCAAAATTCTAAATCAAGCATTGCTGCTTACAAGTTGCCCATGATGGGTTTTTTCTATTTACAAATATGAATTTGTAATTATCAAAGGAGAGTAATATGAAATTTGTAACGGCAATTTTAAGACCGCACAAATTGGATGATGTCAGAGAAGCTTTATCTGAAGTAGGCGTATCCGGTATCACAGTGACTGAAGTAAAAGGCTTTGGTCGTCAAAAAGGACATACTGAGCTTTATAGAGGTGCAGAGTATCAGGTTGATTTTTTACCAAAAGTTAAGTTAGAGATTGCAATTCCAGCATCAAAATTAGATGAAGTGATTGAAACAATCAGCAACGTTGCCAATTCAGGCAAAGTTGGTGATGGCAAAATCTTTGTTACTAATCTAGATAAAGTCGTACGTATTCGTACTGGCGAAACTGATCAAGACGCACTTTAGGAGTAAAAAATGAAAAAAATATTAACATTATTGGCTTTATTGCCAATGAGTGTGTTTGCTGATACTTTAGATGGTGCAAACACTTCTTGGATTCTAACATCAACTGCATTGGTGTTATTTATGACACTGCCTGGATTGGCACTATTCTACGGTGGCTTAGTACGCACTAAAAATATCTTATCAGTACTTATGCAATGTTTTGCAATCGCCGGGATTGTGTCAGTACTATGGTTAGTGGCCGGATACAGTATTGCTTTTGCAGAAGGTAATGCGTATTTTGGTAGTTTGTCTAACTTTATGCTTGCAGGCATTACAGAAGACTCTTTAAGCGGTGATATTCCTGAGAGTTTGTTTGCTTTATTTCAAATGACTTTTGCAATCATTACGCCAGCACTTATCATTGGTGGATTTGCTGAAAGAATGAAGTTTTCAGCGGTATTATTGTTTAGCGCCATTTGGTTAATAGTAGTTTATGCTCCAGTTACTCACTGGGTTTGGGGCGGTGGCTGGTTAGGCGAGATGGGTCTACTAGATTTTGCTGGTGGTACTGTGGTGCATATTACCGCTGGTGTTGCGGCATTAGTGGCAGCAATTGTATTGGGCCCTCGTAATGGCTTCCCTACAAGACCAATGCCACCACACAACATGACCATGACCATTACCGGTGCAGCAATGCTGTGGGTAGGTTGGTTTGGCTTTAATGGTGGATCAGCTTTAGCAGCAAATGGTGATGCAGCTATGGCTATGCTGGTTACGCACATATCAGCAGCAGCAGGCGCGATCACCTGGATGTTTTATGAGTGGGTTAAGTTTGGCAAACCAACAGCATTAGGCACGGTAACGGGTCTTATTGCAGGTTTGGGAACAATTACCCCAGCATCTGGATTTGTGGGCCCTGCAGGCGCATTAGTTATTGGTGTTGTTGCCGGTGTTGTTTGTTTTAATGCGGTCATTCTTATTAAGCAAAAATGGAAAATTGATGACTCATTGGATGTATTTCCCGTTCACGGTGTGGGTGGTATTATCGGTACATTAATGGCAGCAGTTTTTGCCTCTAGTGAGTTAGGTGTTTTTTCTGGTCAAGGCTTAGCAGAAGGCATGACTATTGCATCACAGTTTGAAGTTCAAATGATTGGTGTCGTATCAACATTCGCCTATACAGCTGTTGCTACTTATATTATTCTTAAAGTGGTTGGCATGATCACCGGTTTAAGAGTAAGTGCAGAAGAAGAACAGCAAGGTTTAGACATTATCTCGCACGAGGAGAAAGGCTACGATTTGTAAGTTAAATCTGGCTTAATTAAACCCGTTAACAGTCAGACTATTAACGGGTTTTTTTACGCCTATTAAAATCAATTCGTATATAATCACTTTAATAATTTTATGGTTTATTGTAATGCGACTTAATCACCCTTTAACTGGCTCTATGGTAGCCTTAATTACTCCAATGTTTGACGATGGATTGGTGGATTTCGATGCATTAAAATCTCTGGTGGATTTCCATGTGGAGTCAGGAACTAGAGCTATCATCTCTATGGGCACAACGGGTGAGAGTGCCACACTTGATCAGGATGAGCACATTGAAGTTATGCGTAAGACAGTTGAATTTGCCAATTCAAGAATTCCTGTTATTGCGGGCACAGGCGCTAACTCAACCTCTGAGGCGATTGAGCTGACACGCGCTGCTAAAGAAATTGGTGCAGATGCTTGTTTATTGGTAACGCCTTACTACAATAAGCCAACCCAGGAAGGTTTGTATCAGCATTATAAGTTAATTGCTGAGACGGTGGATATTGATCAAATTCTTTACAATGTTCCAGGTAGAACGGCAGTTGACCTATTGCCAGAGACAATATTGCGCCTATCCAGCATTGCTAATATTATCGGCGTTAAAGATGCAACTGGAGATTTGACAGTGG
>CAYFPI010000009.1:23067-46516 GCA_964344985.1 uncultured Candidatus Thioglobus sp.
AGAAGAATTCTTACTTTATAGTGGTGACGATGCAACAGCGGTTGAATTTATCTTAATGGGTGGTCATGGCGGTATTTCTGTATCAGCCAATGTTGCGCCAAAAGAAGTTTCTGATGCTTATCAAGCTGCATTTTCAGACAATAGAGAATTGGCAGAATCAATCGACAGTGCGTTGGTGGGCTTGCATCAGCATTTATTTATTGAATCTAATCCAATACCGGTTAAATGGGCAATGCACAAAATGGGCAAGTGTCAAAGTGGTATTCGCCTACCACTAACAAAATTATCACAACATGCTCAAGATGTATTGGAGCAAGATTTATCTAATTTGGGGGTTATGTAAAAATGATAAAACAAATAACAACAGTGGCTTTAGCTCTGTCTTTAGGGGGGTGCTTCTCTTTTGATTCAAAGGAAGAAGAGGTAAAAGCATCAACTTTGGGTGAAAGGGATATTAAGTATTATTCCAATAAAACAGTAACATCGTTAGAGATTCCGCCAGATCTTACCAAGCCAAGTTCGCAAAATGCATTTAAATTGAGCGAGTATGTGTCTAATGTTCAGGAAGATACTATTAGCTTTTCTGAGAAAGATAATGCTATTAAAGAGGCGTCTAGCATTTTAAGAACATCATCTAATGTTGAGGTTAAAAAATCGGGTGATCGTCGTTGGTTGATTGTTGATAAAAAACCGGAAGATGTCTGGAATTTATCTAAAAGCTTCTTTAAATCACACGGTTTTGCCATTAAAAAAACCAATAAAAAGATTGGCTTAATGGAGACAGATTTTTTAGAGAATCACCCCGAGATTCCAGATCAATCTTTAGGTGTTATTCGCTCTATGCTGAAAAAAGCCATTGCAGCACGTTACGCACTGCCAATTGTGGATAAATATCGTATTCGTATTGAGCCAAATGAAAGTGGTGATAAAACAGCAGTTTACTTATCTTTAACGTCAATGGAAGAAGTGTTAACCAAGGCTGGAAAAGAAGATGAAAACACAATTTGGCAATCTCGCCCTAAGGATCAGGCGCTAGAAACAGAAATGCTTTATCGTTTGATGACATTCTTAGGTAGTGATCATGCGGTTGCTAGAGAGAAAATCCTAGCGGCTAAAGAAGAGCAAAAGTTAACGGTATCTGTTGAAAAAGGCTTGGGTGGTTATGCCAAATTAGCATTCTCGTTAGGTCAGTACGACACTTGGGATAATATGGGTTGGGCATTGGATCAAATGAACATTGATATTGAAGATAAGGATGTTAAAGAAGGTAGTTTTTATATTAATGTTGCTAGAACAGAAGACAAAGGTCTTTGGTCAAGAATGTTTGGTGATGACGCCATTAAGAAATCATTCCAAATCATGGTTAAACAGATTGACAGCAATATGACAGAAGTGTATTTCAACGACTTGTCTGAAGAAAATGAGCAAGAAACCATTGACTTTAGTTATGAGTTCTTAGGAGATATTGCCAAGCAATTCTAATACGAGTTAGTAGTGGCACTGTCACAACAGATTATTAATCAGCTTGCTCGCCAAGAATTGTTGGTGAGCGAGTTATCCGATCAAGATTTATCAGAATTCTGCCAACTGGCTAATAGTGCCTATCGCTCTGGCGATCCCATTATTAGTGATCAAGACTATGACTTTATCTTTTTGCCAGCATTGGCAGAACGACTCCCTAATCACCCATTACTACACTTTGTAGAGCCGGAAGGAAGGGGCTTTTCCGAGGAAAAACTACTATTGCCAGAGGTGATGCTATCAACAGATAAGGCATATTCTTGGAGTGAAGTGTATAAATGGATTGAACGATTAGAGAAATCTGCTGTTGAAATATCATTAGATTTAGAATTGATTCATATTAAGGCCACCCCAAAGTTAGATGGCTTTGCAGGTTATGATGATGGGGCTAAATTATATACAAGAGGTGATGGCAAGAAAGGCAGTGATGTAAGCCGTGTTTTTGATCGTGGCATGCAAATTTATAATGACAGTGGTCGTGGTCAAGGTGCTGGTGAGATTGTGGTTAAGAGGAGCTACTTTGAGTCGCATTTGTCTGATGATTTTGAATTTCCTAGAAATTTTCAAGCAAGCTTAATCAAAGAAAAAGAATTGGACGAGAAAGCCAAAGCAGCCATTGCTGCAAAAGCCGCCTTGTTTGTTCCATTTGTACAATTGCCAACATGGTCTGGCAATATTCAAACGCTTATTCAAGAGTTTGACAATATTGTTTTAGAAGTACTAAGTATGGTTGATTTTGATGTTGACGGTGTTGTATTTGAAGTTACGAATGATGAGTTAAAGGCCCATATGGGTGCAAATCGAAAATTCCATCGTTGGCAGATTGCCTTTAAAGAAAACAAAGATAAAGCTCAAGTTAAAGTACTATCGGTTACGCCACAAGTAGGACGTACAGGAAAAATAACTCCAGTTGCAGAATTAGAGCCAACTCTGTTAAGTGGTGCTACTATTGTTAGAGCAACCGGACATCATTATGGCCTGGTAAAAGAACAAGGTCTAGGTGCTGGCAGCGTCATTGAGCTAACCAGATCTGGTTTGGTAATACCTAAGATTAACCGAGTCATCAAGCCTTCAGTGGTTGAGATTCCAAGTATTTGTCCAAGCTGTTCAGAAGATCTTTCTTGGGAGTCAGATTTTTTAATGTGCACCAATCATCATCATTGTCCAGCTCAAATTGTTGGAAAAATGGAATATTTTTTTAAGATCATGGCAAATAATGATGGTTTTGGCATCGCTACGATTGAGAAGTTGTATGAACACGGCATTCGTAGAATTTCACAAATATATGCATTGACTCAACAAGAGTTGGTGAATATGGGTTTTGGTAATAAAACCAGTGAAAATCTGATAAATCAACTTAAGCGCTCACATACTGAACAAGTGGAAGATTGGCGATTTTTAGCTGCATTTGGTGTACTTAGAATGGGCACAGGTAATTGTGAAAATTTACTTAAAGTGTATCCATTAAATGAAATATTTGATTTGAAATTAGAAGACATATCAGCCATTGATGGATTTGCACAGTTAACAGCAGAAGTGATTGTTACAGGGCTAAAATCAATTTCTGAAGAGTTTTCTTTGCTTTTTAATCAGAAATTTAATTTAGAAATAACACCATTAACAAAAGATCAGCAAGATTTCTCTCATCAATTATCTGGAAAAAATGTTATTTTCACAGGCAAGATGAATGCTTCAAGAGATGAAATGAAAAAACATGCAAAGTCATTAGGAATCAATGTAGTGGGTACTGTTAGTGGAAAAACTGACTATTTGATTATTGGAGAAAAAGTAGGTGTTAAAAAAATACAAAAAGCACAAGAGCTTGGAGTTAAGGTAATTACTGAGTTAGAATATTCAAATATGATTAAATAATAAAACCATGCAAATATCAGATTTAATTGTTGAACAAAAGAATTTCTTAACTGATCAACTTGGTGAGGGTCTAATGCAATTATCACAAGCATGTGACAACTGCATGGATAACGAGACTAGTCTTGATCAATTAAATCAGCTGTTGTTCTCTTACATGCAAAACCATACTTATGCAAATTTAGTTTATGTGTTAGACAGGTACGGAATACAAATTACTGCCAACATTACTCAAACAGAAATACTGAGTGATTTTGAGGGTCAAAATTTATCTGATCGCCCATTTTTTAATAGTATTGATGATGATCATCCAATTTATATCTCCGATGCTTATGTTTCAAGCGTTACACTAAAGCCTTGTATTAGTGTGGTGCACACTATTTGCCATGATGATGAAATTATTGCCATGCTGGTATTTGACCTAGATTTGGAAAAGCTACCACTGCCAAAGCAAGATTTTGACTTGGAAGATTGGCGACAAATTAAGGGTGATCCTGAAATACGTTCAAATCTATTCAATCAAAGTAGAATTGAATCAGAAATGGATAAATCTATTGATGAGGTGCATGAGATTGCAACAGAACTCCTAAGTGAGTTAGGCGTATTTCACCTAAAGTTACATTACGCTTCATCTAGAGCAACTGTATGGAATATGGATAATCCATACAACTATCATGTTCATGTGCTTGATGAAGTTATTAGCCCTAATATTTTTTTACTGCATCCTAAAAAAAATTATCCAAAGGATGCTAAAGTTAGTCAAAATCAAATCAAAGAAGTGTTTGAAAAATTTAAATATTTACGCTTTATGGACGAGAATCTATATCTAAAAACAGGTAGTTTGAATATTATGAATGGTATTGTAGGACTTAGTTTTTCTTGTGATGGTAGTCATTATTTGGCAATAGATGATTTTTTAGATAATTTTGACGATAAGTTTGGATAATAATTGTTTTTAATAAAAAAGTATTGTGCCCAAGTATTTTCTTTGATATAATTTCTGCCAGTTGTTTCCCAAAGGCGGGAAAATAACACTAAACATAGACGTTTATTTAGACTTTTTAAAAAGATCTAAATAAACGTTTTTTTTTGCGCGCTTCACGGTGGAGTGGGTGCATTAATAAGGTATTGAAGCCAACAATTGTATTTGTTTATTGACAAATGTAATTGTTGGCTTTTTTTGTTTTTAAACATAGGAGAGTTTTATGAAAATGGTAACAGCAATCATCAAACCATTCAAACTTGATGAAGTAAGAGAGGCGCTATCAGAGATTGGCGTTTCAGGAATAACAGTAACAGAAGTTAAAGGATTTGGTCGTCAGAAGGGGCATACCGAGCTTTATCGCGGTGCAGAGTATACGGTGGATTTCTTGCCTAAGGTAAAGTTGGATATTGCAGTTGCGGCTGATCAAGTGGATAGTGTTGTGGAGTCAATCACTGCAGCATCCAAATCAGATGCCAACGGCAAAATTGGCGATGGAAAAATCTTTGTTTCATCATTAGAGCAAGTAGTTCGTATTCGTACGGGCGAGACTGGTTCGGTAGCACTATAAGGAGGCAACATGGAAAATACAATTTTAGAAATGCAATTTGCTATAGATACCTTTTATTTCTTAATGATGGGTGCGCTAGTAATGTGGATGGCGGCAGGTTTCTCAATGTTAGAAGCTGGCCTTGTTAGAAGTAAAAATACGGCAGAAATTCTAACCAAGAATGTCGGTTTGTTTGCAATCGCATGTACAACGTACATGGTTTATGGTTATGACATTATGTATGGCGGCGGTGTTTTGCTAGATGGTATTGAAACAGTTGCAAAAGATGCAACCTATGCAGCACCTTCATATTTTTTCTTTCAGGTGGTATTTGTTGCAACAGCAATGAGTATTGTCTCTGGTGCAGTTGCTGAGCGTATGAAGTTGTTCTCATTCTTTGCTTTTGCAGTGGTGTTTACAGGCATTATTTATCCAATGGAAGGCGCATGGACGTGGAATGGTGAGTCAGTATTTGGCTTGTTTGTATTGGGCGACTTAGGTTTTGCAGACTTTGCTGGTTCAGGTATTGTACATATGGCTGGTGCTGCTGCTGCTTTAGCAGGTGTACTAGTATTAGGCGCTCGTAAAGGCAAGTACAATAAAGACGGTTCATCAAACGCAATCCCAGGTGCAAACATGCCTTTGGCAACATTAGGTACGTTCATCCTATGGATGGGCTGGTTTGGTTTTAATGGTGGTTCAGTACTAGCAATGGCTAGTAAAGAAAGCGCTAACGCAGTAGCAATGGTTTTCTTAAACACTAATGCAGCAGCAGCTGGTGGTGTGATCGCAGCGCTATTGTTAGTTAAACTACTATGGGGCAAGGCTGACTTAACAATGGCGCTTAATGGTGCATTGGCAGGTCTTGTAGCGATTACGGCTGGCCCTGATACGCCAAGTGCATTAGAAGCAACCTTGATTGGTGCTGTAGGTGGTGCGTTGGTGGTGTTCTCAATCTCTACGCTTGATAAAGTGTTTAAGATTGATGATCCAGTGGGTGCAATTTCTGTACACGGTGTGGTTGGTTTATGGGGCTTGTTAGCAGTGCCATTAACCAACTCAAGTGTATCATTTACTGGTCAGTTAGCTGGTGCAGGCACGATCTTTGTATGGGTATTTGGTACATCATTAGTGTTATGGTTAGTGCTTAAAGCTATCATGGGCATTAGAATCTCTGAAGAAGAAGAGGCTAGCGGCGCTGATATCGCAGAGTGTGGTTTGGAGGCTTACCCAGAGTTTACAAAGTAATCCCTAAATAAAACCATATTGGTTTTTAGCCTCGCTTATTGCGAGGCTTTTTAGGTAAAAACCAGCTCAATTTATTTACAAATTATGTAGAATACGGCTCTATAAATCAAATTAAACGAATACGGAGAAAATATGATTGTTGAAGATATTATGTCAACCAATGTAAAGACAGTAACGGTTGATCAACCAGTTAAAGATATTGCGATTATGATGGTGATGGATCACATTAGTGGCGCGCCAGTAGTTGATGAGGAAAACAATCTGGTTGGTATTATTTCTGAGAAAGATATCTTGCAGCACATGTTTCCAAAACTAGAAGAGGTGATGAGTGATACGCATTTTGATTTTGAAAATATGGAAAGTAATTATAAAGATACTATGAATTACAAGATTGGTGACATCATGACCAAAGATGTTGCTAGTATTGACTTAGGCATGCCATGCTTAAAGGCGGCATCTACCATGTGGCTTAGAAAATTTAGAAGAATCCCAGTAACCAGTCAAGGAAAATTAGTGGGTATTGTTAGTATTGGCGATGTTCATAGAGCGATTTTTAAGTCTTGCATGACATCATAATAGATAATTAAATAAAATACCCCTCCCATGAATACAGCACTCAAGATCATCCTAGTGGATGAAAACTCTGGCCGTTCTGCGATGTTACGAAGAGCTTTGCAAGATAAAGGTCATGAAGTAATTTGTCGTATGAGTGATAGCTCAAGCTTGCAAGATAGTAACGAAATGACTCATGCAGATGTTGTTATTGTTAATGCTGACATTCCAGATGAAGAGGTTTTTGCAAATCTGACGGATGTAAACAAAACTAAGCCTAAACCAATTGTTATGTTTACTGAAGAGTCTAATTCTGAAATGGCTAGCTCTGCTATCAAATCAGGTGTTAATGCTTATATTGTAGACGGTCTTGAAGAAAATAGAGTGCAGCCTATTATTGACGTGGCTATGGCTCGTTTTAGAGAGTTCCAAGCGCTTAAAGATGAGTTAGATGCAACACGTAATCAACTATCCGAGCGTAAAGCAGTAGAAAAAGCTAAAGGCTTGCTAATGAAGCACAAAGGTATTAATGAAGATGATGCTTATCAGTCGCTTAGAAAGATGGCAATGGATAAAAATAAACGTATTGTTGATGTTGCTGATAGTGTTATCAGTGCGTTTGAGCTATTAGGGTAGGGTCTTACTCTTTATCAAGTTTTTTAAACTCTTTATCGATTTTATCTAGCTCTGCATCAAATTCATCATCATCCCAATCGTCCTCTTCTTCTTTTTCAGAAGCACTGGAGTTTTTGTTGGAAGTATCGGAACTTGGCTTAGGATCATCAGTACTTGGAGAGTCATTATTCTCACGTTTGAATAGCGGTGCAAAGATAAGCCCTGCTTCAAACAACAACCACATTGGGATGGCAATCAATGTTTGTGAAATGATATCTGGAGGGGTAAGTAGCATGCCTAATACAAAAGCACCAATCACCACATAAGGGCGATTTTTCTTTAGTTTTTCAGCCGTAGTAGCACCAAACATAATTAGCAGTATGGTGGCAATAGGCACTTCAAAGGCTACACCAAAGGCAAACGATACCTTAAGAACAAAATCTAGGTAATATTGAATATCAGGTGTAAAGTCAACAATACTAGGGCCAATTGAAGACAAAAACCCAAAAATAACAGGAAATACAATATAGAAAGAAAACAACAACCCTGCATAAAACAAAATAGTAGAAGAAACCACTAAAGGAAGAATCATCTGTTTTTCGTGTTTGTATAGTGCGGGTGCAATAAATGACCAGATTTGATAAAGCAGATAAGGCATTGCAATATAGACTGCAATAATTAAAGCCATTTTTAACGGCGTTAAAAATGGTGAAATAACACCAATGGCTATAATGTTGGTATCTTGAGGCAGGACACTAACAATAGGTGCCGCAATAAAACTATATACTTCATTAGCAAAAGGAAATAAAGCAACAAAGATAACCAGTATTGCAACTACTGAATGAAGTAGTATGTCTCTAAGTTCAACCAAGTGTTGAACAAAAGTCATTTCTTTATTTGTCATGACTTCTTTTGATCGGGGTTATTTTTGATATCGCTCAAAGCTTCTTTAGTTTCATCAAAAATCTCTACAATATTTGACTCTTTATCCATGATGTCCAATTGCTCTTTAAGTTCATCTGTGTTGATTTCCTCATTGATATCATCTTGGACTTTAGCAACAAAACGCTTAACCTTTCCAGCATAAAGACCAGCTTTTCTAGCAATTGCAGGCATGCGCTCAGGACCTACTACAATTAATGTAATAACACCAATTAAAGCAAACTCCCAAAAGCCAACGTCAAACATGGTTTATTTTTCTTTTGCTTCTTCTTTTACGGCTTTCACATCGATAATGTCGTCTTTATTATCGATTTTATCGTTCTCACCATCTTTCATTGATTTTTTAAAGCCTTTAATGGCACCACCAAGGTCACCACCAATATTCTTTAAGCGCTTGCCACCAAAAAGCAGCAAAACAATGACTAGAATGATAATCAGTTCAAACGGTCCTGGCATCATATTTATTTCTCCTATTGTTTAGTTAGTTCTATTGGCTTTTTCTTCTAACCCCGATAAGCCAAATCGTTTTGATAATTCATCTTGTATTTTATCGACTTCAATGTCTTTATGTCGTAGCAATACCAACGTGTGAAACCATAAGTCTGCTACTTCGTAGATGATTTTATCCTTCTCACCATCTTTAGCAGCCATAATGACTTCGGCAGATTCCTCGCCAATTTTTTTTAAAATTTCATCTGTGCCTTTAGTGTATAAAGAAGACACATACGACTCATTAGACTTTGAAGATTTTCGATCTTCTAACACCTGTTCTAATTTTTTTAAAATATTATCCATAAATATCTTTTGGGTCTTTTAATATATCTGCAACACTTTGCCAGTCATTATCATCTAATTTTTGAAAAAAACAAGATTTTCTGCCAGTATGACAGGCAATACCGCCTATTTGTTCAACTTTAAGTAAGATCACATCATTGTCACAATCTGTATAAATTTCTTTAATTAGTTGTGTGTGACCTGATTCTTCGCCCTTAAACCATAGTTTTTTGCGAGAGCGCGAATAATAGACCGCCTGTTGTTTTTCAATAGTAAGTGACAAAGACTCTTTATTCATCCAAGCAAACATAAGAATCTCCCCGGTTTTAAAATCTTGGGCAATGGCAGGAATCAATCCTTGGTCATCAAATTTTGTTTGATCTAATGCGCTCACGTAATACTAAAGTCTTAAGATAAAATAATTGATTTTACCGCTAGTATCCTACAACATGAAATTATTTGCTTTATGCTTATTATGGGCGATTAATGCTTCAGCTAACATTGATGACTTTACACTTGAGAGTGAAAAAACTTTATATATTGTTGATGGTGATAGTGTTAGTGTGCAAATGCGTATTGCGGGTATCGATACACCTGAAATTAAGCAAAAATGTCAAAAAACAAAACTACAAACTGTTGATTGTGGGCGCTTATCTAAGCGTTATTTAATCAAGTTGTTGCAAAGCTTGCCTGGAGAGATATTAATTAAACCTATTGGTATTGATCACTATCAGCGTATTTTGGCTGCTATTTATAAGGGTGAAGAAAATATTGCCAAGCTTATGGTGGAGGCAGGCATGGCATTTTCTTATAAAGATACTTACAAAAAAGAAGAAGAAATAGCCAAAGCAGAGGAATTAGGTTTTTGGGGTTTTTATACCCCGCCGATTGAGCCATATAAATGGCGCAAGCTAAATCGCTATTAATCTTTGAGAAAAGTAATATTAAGCGAGTATTTTTTTCTAACAAGGCGCACGACATAATGAGTGAAGGAGTATAGACAAATCTATATGACTGAGCGAGGAATTAGTGCAACACAGTATTAGAAAAAAAGACAAAGCTTAACGCATAGTGACCAGTTCTTCTGCACTACTTGGGTGAATGGCCACCGTATCATCAAATTGTTTTTTGGTTGCTCCCATCTTGATTGCCACTGCAAAGCCTTGTAACATTTCATCAGCACCATGCCCCATAATGTGACAGCCTACTACTTTTTCATCATCACCAGCACAAACTAATTTAAGTGCCGTTGTGGTTTTATGGTCAAGTAAAGCATCCGCCATTGGTGTGAATTCTGATTTGTAAATTTTCACATTGTCAAATTGTTGATTAGCCTCATCTTCAGTAAGTCCAATAGTGCCAATAGGCGGGTGTGAGAATACCACAGTGGCAATATTGTTGTAATCTAGGTGTCTATTAGTCATGTTGTTGTAAAGGCGATCAGATAAACGTCTGCCAGCAGCAATGGCAACCGGTGTTAGTGGCGTTCTGCCGGTGGCATCGCCCAGTGCAAAGATATTATCAACATTGGTTACTTGAAATTTATCAGTTGGAATAAAGCCGCGTTGATCGCATTTAACATCTGCTTTTTCAAGACCTAAGTGTCTGGTCATTGGATCTCTGCCAACTGCCCAAATAATGGCGTCAAATCCTGAAAACTCACCCTTGTTAGTAATAAGAGTTTTGTCACTTGACACTTTGTCGATTTGAGTTTCATGATGGATTTTTATACCGTGATTTGTATAATCCTTATCAAGAGCTTCTTGAATCATTGGATCAAATGTCTCAAGTAAGGTGCTGGCTCTGCCAAAAATCTCTACCTTTGATCCTAGAGCATTTAAAACACCGGCAAGCTCAACACCAATATAACCACCACCCACAACAGCGACTTTTTTAGGCAACTCTTCAAGTTCGAAAAAACCATCTGAGGTAATGCCGTGTTCAGCACCTTCAATATGAGGAACAGCAGGCTCCCCACCAGGAGACAAGACAATATGATCAGCGCTATAGTGCTCACCATTAACTGAGATGGTATGTTGATCGACTAATTTTCCAAAGCCGTGGATATAGTCGATACCTAAATCTTCTAAATAACCATCGTACCAATTGGTAATGCCATTAATGTAATTATCTCGACCCTCTTTAAGTTTTTTCCATGAAAAGTCTTTCATGTCAACATCAAAGCCAAAGCCTTTTGCGCTGTTAATTTGAGTGGCCGTATTAGCGGCAAACCACATCACTTTTTTAGGTACACAGCCTACATTTACACAAGTTCCACCAATGGTCTTAACTTCAATGACCGCGCACTTTTTGCCATATTCGCTAGCACGCTCTACAGCTGATAATCCGCCAGATCCAGCGCCAATTGCAATCATGTCATAATGTGTTGTCATAGTCTTCTCCTAATAGCCAGCTTTAAGACTGGCTTCAATAAATTTATCTAAATTTCCGTCAAGTACATCACCCGTATTGGATGATTCTACACCTGTGCGTAAATCCTTAATTCGTGATTGATCAAGCACGTATGAGCGAATTTGATGCCCCCAACCAATGTCAGATTTTGCATCTTCTAATTCTTGATTTTCACTATTACGTTTTTGCATTTCTAGTTCGTATAGTTTGGATTTTAACTGCTTCATGGCTTGATCTTTATTGGCATGCTGAGATCTTCCATCTTGACACTGAACTACAGTGTTAGTAGGTAAGTGAGTAATACGTACAGCAGAGTCAGTCTTATTAACGTGCTGTCCACCAGCGCCACTAGCCCTGTAAGTGTCAATACGAATATCTGCTTTGTTAATCTCGATATCAATATCATCATCCACTTCAGGCGAAACAAATACTGAGCAAAATGAAGTGTGGCGCTTACCATTGGCATTGAAAGGGGATTTTCTTACCAATCGATGAATGCCAATTTCACTCCTAAGCCAGCCAAATGCATACTCGCCTTCAAAATGAATGGTGGCAGACTTAATGCCTGCAACTTCGCCAGCGGAAGCCTCCATTAGTTTAACTTTAAAGTTGTGCTTTTCACCCCAGCGAAGATACATGCGTAAAACCATTTCAGCCCAGTCTTGAGCTTCAGTACCACCAGAGCCTGATTGAATATCAAGATAGGCTGAATTAGCATCTAACTCACCATTAAACATGCGTTCAAATTCTAATCTTTTAATAGATAGTTCAACATTATTAAGATCATTAATAACGCTTTCAACAGTATCTGCATCATCCTCAGATTCTGCCATCATAATTAACTCTTTAGCATCGTCTAAAACACCTGTTGCTTGATCAAAAGTTTGGCAAATTAATTCTAATTTTGATTTTTCCTTGCCTAGGGCTTGCGCTATGTCTGGATTGGACCAAATATCAGGATTTTCCATTTCCAATAACACTTCTTCTAGTCGACCTTGCTTTTCTTCCAAGTTTAAGTGTTTGGACAAAACATCTGATCTACTTAGTAGATCATCAATTTTTTGATAAGTGGGCGAGAGTTCCATAAACAGATATTTTAACTAAAGCATTATTGCAGAAACAAAAAAAGCCCCAAACGGGGCTTTTTTAATAACTCATTAAGATTATTTTCTTAGCTCTAAGCGAGAAATCAAATCAGAATAAGCAGTTGTATTTGTGTTTCTAAGGTAAGTTAGTAACTTTTTGCGCTGTGATACAAGACGTAAAAGACCTCTTCTTGAGTGGTGATCTTTCTTATGTGTTTTAAAGTGCTCAGTTAAATGCTTGATTCTAGCTGTTAATAACGCAACCTGAACATTAGTTGAACCTGTGTCGTTAGCATCTGTTTGATATTCTTTAATAATTGCTTGTGTATCAATTGACATAATAATTAATTCTTATAACTTGAAAAATAATAAAGGGTGAATTATACGCTAATTCCTACAAAGGGTCTATTACTTAAAGGAAAAAAATTAATAAAAACTATCCTCACCATCAGGACGAGTTTTAAAGCGTTTGTGGATCCATAGGTATTGTTCTGGCGCTTGCAGTATTTGATCTTCTAATATTTTATTAGTCATTGTGGCGCTGGTAACAGCATCCTCGTCAGGATAGTTTTCAATTGGTGGTGAAAAATTCATCGAATAACCAGAAGGAGTGCGAATGAAAAAATATGGGATGACAACCGTATTATTATCTTTAGCAAGGCGCGCTGTTGCTGATAGAGTTAATGTTTGAATATTAAAAAAAGGCGCAAACACACCGTTTTTTCTGCCTAAATCTTGATCGGGTGCATACCAAATAGGAAGTTTGTTTTTAATGGCTTTTATCATCGATCGCGTATCTTTGGTTTTGATCATAACAGCGCCATTATTAACAAAGCCATCATGCATGGTTTTATCAAATAATCGATTATTTTGCGGCCTGTAAATATTAGCAATTTTGTGTTTTAAAAGTAGCGCTCTAGAGCCGAGCATAAGTGGCATAAAATGCGCAGCCAGTATAATAACGCTTTTGCCATCATTAAGTGTACTGGCTAAATAATGCTCGTTTTCAATATTGTTAATTAAGCTAGAAACCTTATCATCAGTTGCAAAATAAGCATTAGACGTTTCAAACACAGAAATACCAATTGCTTCAAAATTTTGTTTAACCAAATCTTGCACTTGAGATTTATCTTTGTTTGGAAAGCATTGGGAAATATTAATAAATGCAATATTTTTAAATCGTAGCGCAACCAAATAAAGAAGTCTACCCATTATTTTTCCTAGAATAACTTGAGCTTCAAAAGGTAGTTTTGCGCCTAATCTCATTAAAGCAACAAGAATCCAAGTTGGAATAAATTTAGGATGATAAAAATTTTGTTTTTTCATTAAAATGTATTTTTTATGCCTTACATTAGTCAAAGCTTTATTGATGATTTACCAAATCAAGTCGACATTGTCGATGTGATTAGTAAACGCTTGCCGCTTAAAAAAACTGGCAGTGATTACCGCGCCCCTTGTCCTTTTCATGGTGGTAAAAATCGCAACTTTGCTGTTAATAGTCACAAGCAATTTTATCATTGTTTTAAATGCGGAGAGAGTGGCGGTGTTATTAGTTTTGTACAAAAATTTGATAACTTGGATTTTGTAGAAGCTATTGAGACCATTGCTTCAGAGTTTGGTCTTCATATTGAGTATGATTCCAATACAAAGCCCGTTGATCCACGCCTAGAGAGGTATCGAGAGCTTTCTGCTAAAGTCAGTCAATTTTATACTCAGCAGCTTCGCACCTCACCTGCTAAAGATAAAGCGATCAGCTATGCAAAAAGTCGAGGCATTAGTGGAGAAATCGCTAAGCGCTTTGAACTTGGATTTGCTACGCCAAGCAATAATGACCTGCTAACAAGTTTCGAAAATGACGAACAAGCTTCTGCCGACTTGAAATCATTGGGGTTGGTTAAAATCGGCCCATATGGAGATTATGACTTCTTTCGTGATCGCCTTATGTTTCCAATTCATAATACCAAAGGTAGTGTTATTGCATTTGGAGGTAGGGCGTTTGATAAAGACGCCAAGGCTAAATATCTAAATTCTCAAGAAAGTCCAATTTTTTCTAAATCAAGAGAGCTTTATGGCTTGTACCATGCACGTAAGTTTTCTCGATCAATTGATTATATGCTGGTGGTTGAGGGCTATATGGATGTGGTGGCTCTACATCAAGTAGGCCTTACCAAAGTGGTTGCAACCCTAGGCACAGCAACTACTCCTGAGCATTTGCAAATACTATCGCGTAATACAGACACCATTGTATTTTGTTTTGATGGGGATGATGCAGGTCGTGAAGCGGCATGGAAAGCTTTAAAAATTGCACTGCCTGTTTTAAAAGCTGGCTTGGTGGTTAAGTTTTTATTCTTGCCAGATGGCGAAGATCCAGATACTTTGGTCAAGAAAGAATCGACAAAAGCATTTGAAAAACGCATTGAAAAAGCACATACATTGAGTAAATTTTTATTTGAGCACATTCGCGCAGAAGTAGATTTTGACACCATTGAGGGTAAAACTTTATTCTTAGAAAAAGTATCAGTACTAATCAAACAAGTTAATTATGAAACTTATCAACAACAATTGATCGACGGGGTTGCAAATTTGGTTTCTCAAAGTGTAGATCAAGTTATGCATGTGTTTAACAATAATGATAAACAGACGCCTAATATGCCGCTCATGGAAATGGGCATGGATGAATCACCTCCAATGCCAGATTTTGATTCTTTTGAAGCTCAAGAAGATGAAATTCCCCAACAGAGTGTGTCAAATTCCACTTCTAAAGCTTTAATGTCAAAAATGATTACACTCTTGTTAAATTATCCAACTTTGGCTGATGCAACGGTTGAGGTACGGGTCAGGTCGATTGATAATTCACAAGTATTATTAGAATTGATTAGATCAGCTCAAATAGATGAAACTATTTCGCAACAAGCATTAATCAAACCTTTTCAAAATAAATTAGGCTTTTATAAGCGCCTAGAGCAGTTATGCATTTTAGAGCCAAGATTAAGTGAATCTCAAGCTAGAAGTGAATTTTTATCCACTTTGATGGCTTTAGAAAAGCAACAAGATAAGTCAAAAACTCAAAACTCCATTAGAAATGCTAATACGCTTGAACAACAACAAGAAATTATGCAAAAAATAGCCAGCGCCAAGAAAAAAACTTAATTGTTTGAGCTGAGCTGAATGGATTTATCGTTACCCAAAATATTTTTCATTGTATCTCTAAATACAATGGCTGCCGAATTGGACCCTTGACAATTTCTTTTAGCCTTTAAGTTGCCTCTTGCATGGCATTTTTTTGGGTGATCTAATCGTACTAACATGATGTATTTTGGTTTTTCAACAGGAGTAAAGCCTGCAAAAAATGTACGCTGAGCTCCGTCTTTATCATATGAGCCACCGAAGCTCATTTCAGCAGTACCTGTTTTTCCAGCGATATTATAGCCTTTGATATTTGACCAATATCCAGACCCATCGATAGAGGCAACACTATCAAGTATTTTTGCAATTTTGTTAACTGAGTCTTTGCTGAAAACTTGAACTTTTTTCTCATTAATAACTGCATTTTTAATCAGCTTTAAAGAAGGGATGGCACCCTCATTGGCAAAGACTAAATACGCCCTAGCAAGTTGTGCAAGATTGGTATTCATAGGGCCATAACCATATGAAATAGTTCTTTTATCTGCCAAACTCCATGAACTATAATGTTTTAATAATCCAGGATTTTCACTATTTGGCATTAAGTTTAAATACTGACCGAATCCTAGTTTATTCCATGTATTGTAAACATCTTCTTTAGACAGTCTTTCAGAAACATTAATAGTTCCTAGGTTGTGAGATTTTTGTAAGATTTTTTTAACTGTAATGGCTTTTCCATATCTACGCGCTTCTGAATCTGATCTCATATGTCCGATGCGTTTAGATACATCAATTAACTCATCATCTTCAGCAGTAATTTTCTCCTGATCAAGCGCTAAGAGCATAGTAAATGGTTTCATGGTAGATCCAGGCTCTACCTTGTCCAACAGAACCCTGTTTCTCCAATGTGAGGCTTTGTAGGTTTTCATATTATTGGGATCAGCAGCAGGGTAGTTTGTCATAGCCAGTATTTCACCATTTGGCGATAGAATGATTGCTGATCCAGAATCTGCCTCATGTTTTAATACGGATTTTTTAATCGCTTCATAAGCATGATATTGAATATCAGCGTCAATTGTTAACTCGATATTGCTCCCATTTTCAAGACTGCTGATTACTTGAGGATCAAAGTAAGATTCGCTGTTATTTCTGTAGTCATATTTGATTTTTCCATTACTGCCAGCAAGAACATTCTCAAACTCACCTTCAATGCCAGAAGTGCCTTTTTTATCGCGATTAATACGACCTAAAAGAGGCGATAAAGTAGCAGATTTTGGGTAGTATCTTTGTGTGTCTTGTTGCACAGCAACACCGGCAATTTTCCTTCTCTTGCATTTATTAACAACTGTGTAAGTGGCGGGAATTGATTTAATTTTGAGGGTTTTTAAAACTTGATCGGTTAAGCTTAATTTATCAGTAATTTTTTGATCTCGACAAACTAACAACTTTATGTCTTTTAATGCCGATAGTTTTGTAAGAACTGGGCTTGTAAGCGTTATATTTTTCTTAATAATTAAGTATTTAGATCCAATTTTTCTTTTTTTATTCAGCGTTTCTCTTAGTTGATTTTCATTAATTTCCAGTGCTTTTGCTAGCTCGGGAATAAATTCAGGCTCAATAAGCATTGGGTCTAGGTTAACACGCTTAAGTAGTCGACTACTGGCTAGGATTTCTCCATTTCTATCAATAATATCGCCTCGTCTTGCGTAAGTGGTTTGCTGTTTTAAGGATTTGGCTTCAGCTCTTTCTGCAACCGACAAACCTTGTGTTTCAGCACTGGGAATTGAAACTACTTGATAAGAAAATAAGGAAAAAATAAAGATAAAGACATATTTCACCACACCTTGTCTGCGCCAATAGTTTTGTACTTTTGCGAAGCTAAATGGGTTTTTAATGGTCATAACTCTATTCTGCCCTTATAGTACTTTCCAAAATCTTTAGCAGTAGGCTCACGCATTGATAAAGATTTAATAGCATCACTTTTTATTCGCTCACCGCTAATTACTTGGGATTGTTCGCTGAGCAGTTGCTTGTTAAGTGCAAGTAGTTGATAGTATTCTGATTTAACTTTTTTAGCCTCAACATAAAGTTGATAACTTTGATAATGCCAAATAATACTTAGCAGGCTCATAAGCACAATCAGCAAGCCTAATATGGCGTTAAATTTGGTTTTATTAATAACTATCATTAATTTTTGCTAGCAACACGCAAAATAGCACTGCGTGAGCGTTTGTTGTGTTTAACTTCTTCCTTGCTAGCAAAGGTTTTTCCAAGATCTTTTAACAAGGTTGTTTGTACTTGCGTGTCAATAATGGGCAAGCCTTTTGGTAAAGATTTGGTGCGTGAATGTTTTTGAATAAATTTTTTAACAATACGATCTTCAATTGAATGAAAACTAATAATGGACAATCTCCCATGTTGTGCCAATACTGTTTTTGATTGCTCTAGTGTGTCAATCAGTTGTTTAAGCTCTTGATTGATAAAAATTCGAATTGCTTGAAAAGTTCGAGTGGCAGGATGTTTGTTTTTAATACCTCTAACCACTTGAGAGACAATATCAGCCAGTTGCAAAGTTGTGGTAATGGTTTTATCTTGCTGATAACGCTTAATCGCACTGGCAATGTGTCTTGACTTTTTTTCTTCGCCAAATTCATAAATAACATTGGCAATTTCAACTGCGTCGGCTTTTTCTAACCACTGCGCTGCACTCATGCCACTGGTTTGATTCATACGCATATCAAGCGGACCATCTTGATTAAAACTAAACCCACGATCTGCATTATCAAGCTGTGGTGATGAAACTCCTAAATCCATCAAAATTCCGTCAATTTTTCCAACTAGATCTAGCTTTTCTAATTCAGATTCTAAATTGGAAAAAGTACTGTGAATAAGTGTAAGACGACTATCTTTGATATTCTTTTGTCCAAATTTAATGGCACTTAAATCTTGATCAAAAGCGATCAATTTCCCATCATCTCCTAGTTGATCAAGAATACCTTGTGAATGCCCACCACGACCAAAAGTGGCATCAACATAGATACCGTCTTTTTTAATGTTAAGTGCATCGATTGACTCTTCATACATCACTGATTGGTGATGATTAGAGGTCATAGTGATAGTTGGGTAATTTCTGGTGGAACTTCTTCTTGCTGACTCAGTGCGTCTAAGTTGTCAATTTGCTGATTCCAAGTATCTTCATCCCAAAGCTCAAAGTTATGACCTTGGCCACTTAGAATGATTTTTTTGCCAATATTAGCATATTCCCTAAGTGTATTAGGAATAAGAATGCGTGAAGCCTTGTCTAGCTCGCAATCAGTCGCATGACCGATAAGTTTGCGTTTAAGGCGTTTGGTGTGAATATTTAGACCAGGTAGTGCACTAACTTTTTGCTCAAGCACTTGCCAGTCTTTTAGTGGGTACAACAATAAACAATGATCATCTGGATGAATACTCAACACCATTTGACCGGCACAAATTTCATCAATCTGTGCTTGATGACGCGTAGGGACTTTGAGTCGCCCCTTGGCATCAACGGTTAAATTGTGTACTCCCCTAAACATTGTTTTTGTATATTAAACAATGGTTAAAAGCCCTAATGAAAGAATAACTGCTGCTGATGCGTAGATGAATGTGTGTAGTACTGCGTCCATGGTTTCCCCTATATGAAATGAATTGGTTTTTCTCTATAACTCCTCAAGTTATAAAAAGACATTTTATACCACTTTGTACCACTTTTAAACACTTTTATTTAAAAAAAATAAAAATTTTGGAATTTTTTAAAATCACACAAAAATTGAGTGAATACTTGATAAGTAAGTACTTTGCAGATGAAAAAAACTCTTAATTTAAGGATAAATTAGGGGTTTTATTAAGTATTTAAGTCTTTTTGCAAAGATAAAGTGTTAGTCAAGGCTAAATATTTTAAAAATTTCCAAAATTTTTAAAATTAGTGATTTTTCTAATAAGTTTGATGTGCAAAGTGTTATTTGATATGATGTGTACAAAGATCAATTAATTCATTGGGGGTGTTATGAGATTGGTTTATTCATTAAGAGCCTGGATAAATTTTATTACTTACAGGTTTGTAATCAGACCGCTGATTTTTTTATGGGAAGCGGAGCATGCCCACAACCAGCTGAAAAAATTTGGCCTTATACTATCTAGCAATGCACTTGGTAGATTGTTGTTAAAGTCTTTGTTCTTCTACCAGCATAAATCGCTTCGTACTACTGTTGATGGGGTGAGTTATAAAAATCCAATTGGACTATCTGCAGGGTTTGATAAGGATGGAGAGTTAACTGATGCTTATCCACTAATGGGCTTTGGTTTTGCTGAACTAGGTTCTTTTACTGGTGATGTTTGTCCGGGCAATCCTGGAGTTGGTAGACGCTTGTTTCGTTTGGTTAAATCTAAATCAATTTTGGTATGGTATGGACTTAACAACCAAGGCGCAGAATCTATTGCCAAACGACTAAAAGATAAAAAATTTAATATTCCAATTGGCATAAGTGCAGCCAAAACTAATAATTCTGCAGATTTTGACCTTCAAACTTCAATTGATGATTATTTGAAAACAGTGAGTGAGTTTAAAGATATTGGATCATATTACACAATTAATATTTCTTGTCCAAATACTCAGGATGGTGAGCCGTTTGTTGATAAAAAAAATCTAAATACTTTATTAAATTCTTTAGATGAAGTTAAGCAAGACGGTAAGCCTGTCTATATTAAGATGGCAGCAGATTTGACAGAAGAAGAAATTAATACCATTGTAGATACTTGCTTAAAGCACAAGGTGGACGGACTGGTGTTAACTAATTTGACCAAGCCTTCAATTAGCGATGAATATCTTAAAGAAGAATTAACTTTTAATAAGGGCGCGCTCAGCGGTCTACCAGTGCAGAGAATTTCAACGAATGTGGTACGGCAAGTGTATCAGAGGACTCGTGGAAAAATCACCATTGTTGGTGTTGGCGGGGTGTTTAATGCAGATGATGCTTATGAGAAAATTACCTCAGGCGCCAACCTAATTGAAATGATTACTGGAATGATTTTTGATGGTCCACAAGTAATTGGTGAGATTAATCGTGGCCTGGTAGATCTTTTGAAAAAAGATGGTTTTTCTTCGATTGAAGAGGCGGTAGGATCACGCAACCCTTTGCTTTAATTTGGAATTTCAGCTATTAAAGACTTAATAACTTGAGCTGAAGTGTCAAATGATTTTTGTTCTTGCTGATTAAAGTTTAATTCAATAATTTTTTCTACCCCGTTTGCACCCAACACTACAGGCACTCCAATAGCAATATCATTGTGTCCATACTCGCCTTCAAGCATAGTGATGCAAGGTAGTAGTCGGTTTTTATTGTGCACAATAGCCTCTACCATAGTTGCTACTGCTGCACCTGGGGCGTCATAAGCACTGGATTTTTGTTTTAAATTAAGTATTTCTGCACCGCCATCACGAGTGCGTTGAATTAAATCATCGATAGTTTTTTGCTCTAGTAAGTGATTAATAGAGATGCCACTAACAGTGGTGAATCTTGGTAGTGGCACCATAGTATCACCATGTCCACCAAGCACCATGGCTTGAATGTCGTTAATAGAGTAATCAGTTTCCATGGCAATAAAGCTTGACATGCGCATTGAATCTAGAATGCCAGCCTGTCCCATAATTCTATTATGTGGCCATTTGGCTTTTTTGTTGGCATGGTAAGTAAGAACATCTACTGGATTAGATACAACAATAACAAATGCATCTGGCGCATGCTCGATAATACCATCCATAATTTGATCAATGATTCTAAGGTTAATACTTAAAACATCTGCTCGATCCATGCCAGGTTTTCGTGGAACGCCGGCGGCGATAACAACAATATTAGAATCTTGAATATTGCTGATATCACTAGCGCCTATGAGCTCTGCATCAAAATGATAAACACTGGAGGTTTCTTGAATATCGAGCGCCACACCTTTGGCGTATTTTTCATCAAGATCAATCAAAACAATTTGCTGAGCTAGTTTTTGAATAGCAATCATTTGCGCTGTACTTTCACCTACTCGTCCAGCACCCACGATGCTAATTTTATTAACCATGATAACCCCCGCTCAATGCTTATATAATATTACTTCTAATTTATTAATAATATTAACCCAAAATGAGCGAAGAATTTCACAAATTAGCCCTTGATTATCACCAGGGAGAGCGACCTGGAAAATTGTTTGTTTCTTCGCATAAAGCACTAGATACGCATCATGATTTATCTTTGGCGTATACGCCTGGCGTGGCAGCGCCAGTAAGGGAAATTGCTAAAGATGCCAGCAAGGTTTACGATTACACCATTAAGGGCAATTTAGTGGCGGTTATTTCAGATGGTTCAGCTGTATTGGGGCTTGGTAATGTTGGTCCGTTAGCGGCTAAACCCGTTATGGAGGGCAAGGGTGTTCTATTTAAGCAATTTGCTGATATTGATGTATTTAATATTGAAGTTGACACTCAGGATGTGGATGAATTTGTACAAACGGTTAAAAACATTGCACCAACATTTGGCGGTATTAATTTGGAAGATATTTCTGCACCGCGTTGTTTTGAGATTGAAAAACGTCTGATTGAGGAGTTAGACATTCCAGTTTTTCATGATGATCAACACGGCACGGCTATTATCATTGCTGCAGGGTTGTTAAATTCAATCGAGATTCAAGGGAAGGATATAAAAACAGTTAAGTTGGTTTGTTTGGGTGCGGGCTCAGCTGGCATTGCAACACTTAATTTGTTGTGTGATTTAGGTCTTGATAAAGATAATATTTTATTGGTTGATAAAGAAGGTGTTATTAATACAAAAATGCAAGGTTTGAGTGATGTTAAAGCACAATACGCAGTAGATACAAATAAAGAAACTTTAGCTGATGCTATGCAGGATGCGGATATTTTTATTGGTGTTGCAGCGGCTAATTTAGTTTCTAAAGAAATGGTTAAGTCAATGGCGGATAATCCAATTGTGTTTGCATTGTCAAACCCTGATCCAGAGATTTCCCCAGCAGATGCTAATTCTGTGCGTGATGATTTAATTATGGCAACAGGGCGTAGTGATTACCCAAATCAGGTGAATAATGTTTTAGGTTTTCCATTTATTTTTAGAGGTGCTTTAGATGCCAAGGCAAGTGAAATTAATACACAGATGAAAATTGCCGCTGTGCATGCACTTAAAGACTTGGCAAAACTAGATATTCCAGAAGATGTGCTAAAGGCTTATCATGTTGATAGTATGAGCTTTGGTAAAGATTACATCATTCCAAAACCATTTGATAAAAGGCTGATTGATGTTGTGCCAAAAGCAGTATTTGAGGCTGCAATTTCAAGCGGTGTATCTCGATTATAAAAAAACTTAAAAAATAAGCAAAATACCCCTTGCAGAGAAGGAAATGCTATGGGATAATTGTGGATTGTTTTGGAGAGATTTACGAGTGGTTAAAGTATGCGGATTGTAAATCCGTCGCCTCTGGCTTCGAAGGTTCGAATCCTTCTCTCTCCACCATAAACAAAAAAGAATTTGCGGGTATCGTATATTGGTATTACCTTGGCCTTCCAAGCCAATGAGACGAGTTCGATTCTCGTTACCCGCTCCAAGTGGGGGAATGTGCTCACCTAGCTCAGTCGGTAGAGCACTTCCTTGGTAAGGAAGAGGTCGGCGGTTCAAATCCGCTGGTGAGCTCCATAAATTTAAAATTTAATTGTAAAACGTAGGGGAATAAAAAATGGCAAAAGAAAAATTCGAAAGA
>CAYFPI010000010.1:0-1714 GCA_964344985.1 uncultured Candidatus Thioglobus sp.
AAAGCGCCGCTCGTTCCTCGCTCTGCTTTTTGCTGCCGGTGATGTGAGGCGTTAGAATATGAACAAAACAACTGAAAACGTAGAGTTCGCAAAAGAGTTTTTTTTAAGTTGTCTTGATTCTTAAATTTAATTGATTTCAATATGTACTTAACGTACAATTGGTACTTTAAGTAAGGAGAAGGCAATGAACACAATTTCAACAGCAGATGCAAGAAAAGATTTTGCAGATATTATTAATCAAGTTTCTTATGGGTCAGAGAAAATTATACTTACCCGCAGGGGTAAAGAAGTGGCTGCAATTGTCTCTGTTGAAGAGTTAAAGTTGTTACAAAAAATTGAAGATTATATTGATATTGAAGATGCGCAAAAAGCTTTATCTGAAGCAGGAGATAACATACCTTCCAAAGAAGTATGGCATCAACTTGGTCTTTAATATCAGGCAATGTATTCGATTGAATTTAGGCCTAGAGTTTTAAAGAGTTTAAAGCGCTTTTCAAAACAAGATTTGGTTAGAATTAAAAGCAAGATTGATTATCTTGCGGACAATCTTCCAAATCCAAGCACCACTAAGCTAAAAGGCAACAATCCTTTCCATAGAATCAGATCTGGAAATTATAGAATTATTTATGAGGTAAATAATGACAAATTAGTTATTTTAGTGGTTAAAGTTGGGCATAGAAAGGATGTTTACAAGCGTCTTTAGCTGGCGTTATCTAACTAAATAAAAAACTACAAACCCAACATTAGTCACTAAACCTATTATTGGTATAGCAATATGATATTGCTTAGCATTAGGAGTTATATTTATATTATTGGTTTTAATGCGAATGAGTGACAAGTGCACGAGAGAGAAAACCACTAAAATTAATAAACTTGTTAGTTCTGCAAGCGTAACTATAGGTAGCCATAGCGTTAATATTAAAATAATCAAAGCAACCAAAACAGTAGCCTGAATTGGTGTTTGTGTTTTGGCGTTGATATTGCCAAGTGCTTTGGGGATCCAGCCCTGTGCACTCATACCGAAAACGACTCTTGAGGCCATAATAATCTGAATTAGTGCGCCGTTAATAATTGCCAACATGCCAATAATAGCAACAATATTTGGCGAAAGCCCGGTTGTTTCTTTAAAGATCAGCGCTAGAGGTGCTTTGCTATTGCCAAGGTCTTGAATCGGTAGGGCGTTAATTGAAACCAATGCCACCAAGAAATAAATTAACGTTGAGATTGCCAATGATAAGAGTATTGCTCTTGGCATATTTTTTTCTGGTTCAATCACTTCTTCAGCGATATGCACCATATCTTCAAAACCAATAAAGGCGTAGAACGCTAAAAAAGCGCCAGAAAATATTCCAACCCATAGTGTATTTGGCGCGTGGGTTAATTCTTCAATATAGGGTGCGAATTCAAAATTAAAAATGTAGTGTTGACCAACCCAAATAATAATTAGCAAACCTGCAATTTCAATCAAAGTGATAGCTGCCGCAACACTGGCTGATTGTTTGATCCCCCAAATAGCTAATAAGGTTAATATTAGTAGAAGTGGGATAATAACAACTGACTCTGGCAGGTTGAAAAATACATTGAAATAGCCAACAAAACCAGTAGTAATAGTGGCTGCCGAAAGCACACCAGTGCTCATAACAAGAAGGCCAATCACAACAGAAAGTTGTTTTAATCCGAAGGCTTTGTATAAATAAAGTGCAGGGCCTGCACT
>CAYFPI010000010.1:1724-18588 GCA_964344985.1 uncultured Candidatus Thioglobus sp.
ACCTTGAAGACAGCTCGCTAAAGGTAAAGGCTGTTGTAGCAACTAAAATTTAGGCAACCAAAAAAGCCACCGGGGTAAAAATATCGGCCAGTGCTGAAACCTTGCCAATTAAAACATAAATACCCGCTCCTAAAATATTGCCCAAACCATATAAAGTAAGTAGTGGCAGATTTAATGAGCGTTTAAGGTTCATTTATTCTAGTTTGGTTAGTTTGTAAGCGTTAGTAAAGTCTTTAATGTTGGCCGCTTTTTTACCTGCTAATTGTATGCTTTCTAAACTCAAAGCACCATCACCCGTAGCAACAATACAAACTCCTTTGCCATATTCAATAATCTCGCCTGGTTTTGCATCATGGGCAAGTTCTATGACGGTAGCAGATAAAATGCGCAAAACTTTTGAATCAAATTTATCACTTGAAGCATTGGTTTGAGCGATTGGATAAGGGTTGAACGCTCTAATTTGTTGATTAATTTGAACAGCACTTTGATTCCAATCTATCCAGGCCTCATCTTTGGTTAGTTTTTTGGCATAAGTAACACCACTTTCATCTTGAGGTTTAGGTGTTAATAATTCTAGATTATCCAAGGATTCTACAATGGCATTAGCGCCTAAAATTGAGAGTTTGTCATGCAGGCTCTGAGCGGTATCAGTATCTGATATATTGCAGATTTTTTCAAGAAGGATATCACCTGTGTCCAAACCTTCATTCATTTGCATAATACCCACACCAGTTTGTTTATCACCAGCAAGAATAGCTCTTTGAATGGGTGCAGCACCACGCCAGCGAGGCAGTAGTGAGGCGTGGATATTTAAACAGCCATACCTAGGGGTTTGTAAAACTTCGGTAGGCAGCAACTGCCCGTAAGCAACCACTATCATAACATCGGCATCTAAGTCCTTTAATTGCTTTTGAGCTTCTTGATCTTTAAGACTAACAGGCTGGAAAACCTCTAGATTGTTCTCAAGTGCTTTTTCTTTAACAGGGCAAGCGCTAAGTACACGACCACGACCTTTGGGGCGATCAGGCTGGCAGTAAACCCCTTTAATATTGTGTCCTGCAGTGATAAGAGTCTCTAAAACACCAACAGAAAAATCAGGCGTACCTGCAAAGACAATGTTCATTATTTTAGTGAATCTCTAGCGACCTTTATTGCATGTTTAACCTGATTTGGACTGGTGGCACCCAAATGATCTCTTGCGTCCAATGACCCCTCTAGGGATAGTACGTCAAACACATCATTTTCAATGCGATCATCAAAAACTTGTAGTTCTTCTAAACTAAGTTCTGATAAATCTTTTTGATGTTCAATACCATAAGAGACTGATTTTCCTACCACCTCATGGGCATCTCTAAATGGCAGTCCTTTGTTAACCAAATAGTCAGCTAAATCAGTAGCCGTTGTGTAGCCTTTTTTGGTTGAGTTGTACATGTTGTCACGTTTAGCCTCAATGGTTGGTACCATATCGGCAAACACACGTAAGCAAGCTTTAAGTGTATCAACTGTGTCAAACAGTGGCTCTTTGTCTTCTTGGTTGTCTTTGTTGTAAGCCAAAGGTTGAGATTTCATAATGGTTAGCATAGAGGTCAGATTTCCATAAACGCGACCCGTTTTGCCACGCACAAGTTCAGGTACATCAGGATTTTTCTTTTGTGGCATGATGGACGATCCAGTGCAAAAACTATCTGGCAATTCAACAAAATCAAATTGTGCGCTAGACCACAAAATTAACTCTTCTGAAAAACGTGAAAGATGCATCATAATCATGCTGGCAGCTGATAAGAACTCAATGGCAAAATCCCGATCACTCACTCCATCTAAAGAGTTTAAACAAATTCGGTCAAAACCTAAAAGCTCAGCAGTGCGTTCTCTATTAATTGGATAGGTGGTGCCTGCAAGTGCGGCTGATCCAAGTGGCATAGAATTCATGCGTTTTCGACAATCAACAAGACGTTCGCTATCACGAGACAACATTTCAAAATAAGCCATCATATGATGACCAAAACTAACAGGCTGAGCTGCTTGAAGATGGGTAAATCCTGGCAAAATAGTGCTGGATTCTTTTTCAGCCAAGTCAAGCAGGGTGTTTTGTAATCGATTGATTTCACTTAAAATATCATCAACTTGATCACGAAGATACAAGCGAATATCAGTAGCAACTTGATCATTACGAGATCTGCCGGTATGAAGTTTTTTGCCAGCGTCACCACAAATTTTGGTCAAGCGAGACTCAACATTCATATGCACATCTTCTAAAGCGACTGACCATTCAAATTCGCCAGATTCAATTTCACCTAGAATTTGGTTAAGACCATCAATAATCTGGTTTTTTTCGTCTTCTGTTAGTAGACCTACCTCTTGCAACATGGTAGCGTGAGCAATAGATCCGGCAATATCGTAAGGCGCTAAGATTTTGTCAAAAAAAACTGAGGCACCAAATATTTTGACAAATTCATCAGTTGGTTCATTGAAGCGTCCGCCCCAAGATTGGTTAGTTTGTTTACTCATAGTGTAGCACCCATATTTTTTCTAAGTTTTATTGTGGCTTTATCAATTGATTCGTCAAGATCTGTCCAGTAATAGTCTTCATTGGCCACACCTAATGTTTTGTTCAAAACAACACCGTAATTATCCACTAGCATAACAGTTGGAAAGAAATTAATGGCGTATTTAAAAGCAAATTCATTGTGCGACACTTCTTCATTGTAGAAGTTGTTGATTTCATCAAAACTATTGGCGTTAATATGGCGAATAATTACCTTGTCTTTATACTCTTCTAATTCAGCCATTGGGCCAATAACATCCTCTTTTACTTTTTTACAGAAACCACAGTCAGGAATGGAAAACATTATTAAAATAGGTATTTTTTTCTTCCAAACTTGTTGAGAATCCATAAAGAAGTTTTTTGCAGGCGGCAAAGTTAATTCATCTGCCATGGCAAAACTGGATACAAAGGCAACAATTAGTAGATAAAATCGAAACATTGGCATTATTTTAATACAAACTTCTTGAAACATGAATAAAACCCTAAAAATCGCAACACGTAAATCCCCACTGGCTTTATGGCAGGCTGAACATGTAAAGGCTAGGCTTGAAGCTCTTTATCCAGAGCTTAATGTTGAGTTGGTTAAGATGACAACAAAGGGTGATCAAATACTTAATTCACCACTTTCAAAAATTGGCGGAAAAGGATTGTTTATTAAAGAATTAGAGATTGGCATGATGGAAGGTGAGGCAGACATTGCTGTACATTCAATGAAAGACGTGCCGTATGAAATTCCACAAGGGTTTGAGCTGGGGGCGATTTTAGAGCGTGAAAATCCATTTGATGCATTTGTTTCAAATAACTACCAAACTATTGATGAGTTGCCACAAGGTGCTAAAGTAGGCACTTGCTCTCAAAGAAGGATTGTACAGCTTAAAGCCAAGCGCCCTGATTTAGAAATTCTAGATTTGCGTGGCAATGTTAATACACGACTTAAAAAACTTGATGATGGTGAATATGACGCCATTATTTTGGCTTGTGCAGGCCTGATTCGCCTAGGATTTGAAGATAGGATTAAACAACAGATTCCTGCTGTTGATTCTCTTCCTGCGGTAGGCCAGGGTGCAGTTGGCATTGAGATTCGAGCTAATGATCAAGAGGTGCTAAATTTAATTACACCTTTGATTGATCAAGAAACTACTTATCGCGTTAGCGCAGAACGCGCTATGAATGCACGATTAGAAGGGGGGTGCTCTGTACCGATTGCGGGTTTTTCAACACTGGATGGTGATCAACTTACCCTAACAGGATTGGTAGGAAATGTAGAGACAGGTGTTGTGCTAAAACATCAAGTAATAGGAGCGTCCAGTACTTCAGAGGAGCTAGGGGTTTTGTTAGCTGAAAATCTAATTGAAATGGGCGCTAAAGAGATATTAAAAGGATAGCCATGCTAAGATTTATTGAAAGGAATTTTTTCTTAATTGTGCAAAAAATAGGTTTGCTATTTGCCATTATTGCCTTTAGTGCGGTTGTTGTACTTGGTATGGTGAGTTATGAAAAAATTAATACCAAACTGAGTGATAAGATCGATACTCCAGATATTAAATTTGCTAAGTATCAAAATCCTATTAGTCTTGAAGCTGACAAAATTAGTCAAGATCTTAGTAAAAATATTGTTATTAAAAATACTGAAAAAGATGAATTTGATCGAAAATTTAATCAAAGTGTTCAGAAAATAATTTCAAACTTAAATCAATTGCCAGATGAGCTGATCAATAAGAGTGGCATGCAACAAGAAATGAGAGTTAAGATTAGGATTAAAGCTGATCCGTACAATCAAGAACTTCAACTTGCTTATGTAGAGTCTTTAGCAAAACTTACCAAACAATTGGTTAACGTAGGCGGTGATCAAGTTAACGTGGCTGATTTTTTGCGTTGGCATGATCAAGAATTTGCCAAGCAGGTTAATGAGCAAACTCAAGGCAATATCTTAAAAATGAGTGGCTTAAAAACTGAAAAACTAACTGGTTTTATTACATTGGGTATGGCTGGCGCTGCACTGGGTATTTTTATCATGTTTGTAATGATGCTGGTTATGCTTAGAATAGAGCAAAATACCAGAAAATAATATGAAAGCTATTGGCTATAACGGCGTTGAGTTTGTTGAATTTGATAACGTTTTAGATCAACCAAATGGCAGAGATTTGTTAATAGAAATTAAGGCCGTTTCTATTAATCCTATTGATTCCAAAGTTAAACAGACAGTTATTGAAAATAGCAATCCAAAAATTCTGGGTTATGATGCTTGTGGCGTTGTGATGGCTGTGGGCGATCAAGTGAATCTGTTTAATGTGGGCGATGAGGTTTATTACGCCGGCGATATTACGCGTGACGGTTCAAACGCAACACACCAATTAGTTGATGAGCGTATTGTTGCACACAAACCAAAAACACTAAATTTTGCACAGTCTGCAGCATTACCACTGACAAGTATCACTGCGTGGGAGTCTTTGTTTGATCGTTTAAAAATAACGCACAACGACAAGGATAAAACACTACTATTAATTGGTGCGGCTGGTGGGGTTGGTTCAATGGCAATCCAATTCGCCAAACAAAAAATTGGGCTTACTGTGATTGCAACCGCTTCGAGAGAAGCGAGTAAAAAATGGTGTTTAGATTTAGGTGCTGATAATGTGCTTAACCATCACAATTTAGTCGCTGAATTTAAGCGACATAACTTAGCTTCGCCAGCTTATATCTTATGCATGGGACATCCCGATGAATATTTTGAACAGATGGCTGAAATTATTGCACCACAGGGGAGTATTTGTTTATTGGCAAATGCAAGTAGGCCCTATGACATCAACCTATTAAAAGCAAAAAGCGTGACTTTGGTTTGGGAGATGATGTTTACTAGAAGCATGTTTCAAACCGATGACATGATTGAGCAACACAATGTATTAGAACACTTGGCGCAGATGATTGATCAAGGGCAAATAAAGACCACGTTAACAAAAACATTAAGCCCGATAAATTTGGAAAACATCGCGCAAGCCCATGAGCTGATTGAGCGCGCGCAAATGATAGGGAAGTTGGTTATTTCAAATCCTTAACACTACTCAATAATCATTAATGCTTTGGCTGAGTTGATATTGGTCGCATTTCTACTATTGGGCAAACTCTTAACAATGCCTGAAATGGGTGATGTAATTTGAAATTTTTCTAATTCAAGCTTGGCAATTTCAATTTTTAAATTGTGCGCATCTAACTCTCTTTTAGCTGCATTAAACGCAAGCTTTGCAAGCTCAACATCACGATGAGAACTAACCATACGATCAAAGAGTTCTTGTGTTTGTTGTAGTTCAAGTTGTTTGTCGTCAAACGTTTGTTGCTTAATGCTTTGGAGTACTTGTAGATGTTGAAGTTCAAGTTGGGCTTGTCGATCATCCAGTTTAATCACAACTTCTCCTTGCTCAACTTGGGTATTAACTGTTTTGATTTCAATAATTTTGCTAGAGACTTGTGGATATATTTCAATCGCATTAATAGTAAGTGATATGAAAGTTGTCAAAAAAGCAAAATATTTAAAGCGCATAATTCTCTCCAGCCAATTGTTTTAATTTGGTTAAGGTGACCACATAATCAAATTCGTTTTTGGCCAACTTCCATTCTGTATCAGTAAGATTAGTCATTGCATAACCAATATCACTTTTTATCTGCATTTCATAATTTGCACGCGCAAGTTCAAGGTACAAATCACGATAATCAAGCTCAACTACAAGTGCTTTGTGCGTTTGTTTGAGTGTTTTTAATTTTAAAAATAGCGCCAAGGCTTCTTGGTTTAATGTGTGTTTATGTTGCTCAATGCTAAGTTTTTTTTGTTTAATTTTTAACAGTAGTTGAGCAATTTTTTTCTTCTGTGCGCTACTATCGCCCAGCGGCATAGTCAGGTTAAGGCCCACGCGCCAATTGCCATTTTTTTCGCGTTGATAAGCTTGCTCGCCCAATCTTGCATTGGAAACGACCAAGATTTCATGATTGTTTTTTTCTTGACTAAGTGCTTGTTTGAGTTGAGCTAGCTCTTGGTTTAACTCGTTAAGCGTTGGGTTTGACTTGGCTACTTTTGCCTGCCAAATCTCAAACTCTTGTGGCGCTTGTTGCACTAAGGCTTTAAAGTTAGGTTTAACGATTTCATCAGGTCGATTTTCATAGGCAATATTTAACAGTTGGGCTAATTTAGCACGGGTAGCAATCTGCTGAGATTCTGCTTCAATGCGCTTACCAACATCAAGTTGTGTTTGTGTTTGTTTTTCCAATAACGCAACTTCTGATGCAGATTGTTGCTCATAATCATCGCGAACTCTTCCTTCTCGAATTGCAGAGATTGCCAAGCGCTGTAATATAGTTTCATAGCGCATATCAGCTAATACGATATCAAAGAAAGCGCGCATAATATGCAAGATTTTTTTATCTTCTAGGGTTTTAAGTTTGAGCTTTGAGGTAGATAGATCTCCCTGTGCAGTTGCTTGCTTAACAGACGTATTTTGATCAAATAATACCTGTTGAACTTTAAGAAAGGCATGTGAATTGTTAGTGCCAGAATTTTCACTATCACGTCTAGCTAGTTGTAAATCTATAGAGGCTGTTGGTTTATATAGATCCTGATAACTCTGAACTTCTACTTGATCAAGTTTGATAGTTAATGCTTGTTGTTGTTCGTCTAGGCTTTGTTGTTTGGCTAGTTTAAGTACTTCACCCAATGTGAGTGGATTGGCCAGTTCATTCGCTTGTAGTGATAGCGACAGGAAAAATAATAGAGTAAATAATGAGCGTATCATCGGCGATCTCGCTTATAACGAACAAAGTTTTCTTTTAAATAAGCTTTTTCAGCCATGTATTGGCCCAGTAGCAAAAATTCTTTCTCATTGGCAAATCCTGTGCGTCTAACAACGCGCTTGCCAGTCAGATCAAAAAATGCCAATACAGGGGTCGCGCCGATTAAATTATGGCGTTTAGCAAAAACCCTCTCTGTCGTATCATTGCCCTCAAAATCAACTAAGTCAAGTGTGGATTCGGTGTTGATCTTGTAGTTTAGAAAATGCTGTTTGTAAAAATCTATAACTGGCTTTTGGTCTAATACTTGGCGTTCCATTTTTTGACAAAACGGACAATCATCCATAAAGAAAAATACAAAGATTCCTTTTTTGTTGTCACTTTGCGCATCTTCTAAATTTTCAGAATAGTCATTAAAGTGTTGGTCGAATAAAGGGATATCATCCTGAGCAAAGCCAGATGAGAAAAATAGCAAGAAACTAATAAATAGGGCAATTGGTTTCATTTGTCTCTTTATTGCAAAAGAGCAAATAATAACATCTAATCAAATACGGCGTCAATAAAATCTTTTGCAATAAACGGCTTAAGATCATCAATCCCTTCACCTACACCGATATAGCGCACGGGCAATTGTAATTCGTCAGAAATTGCAAAAACCACACCACCTTTGGCCGTGCCATCTAGCTTGGTAATGCTGACACCACTTAGCTCAACAGCTTTGTTAAATTCTTTAGCCTGGTTGATTGCATTTTGTCCAGCGCCACCATCAATAACCAGCATAATTTCATGTGGTGCATTGTCATTTTGCTTACTAACAACACGTTTAATTTTTTCTAACTCTTGCATGAGGTTGCCTTGTGTATGTAGGCGTCCTGCAGTATCAGCAATCAAAATATCAATATTTTTAGCTTGTGCTGACTGGTAAGCATCAAAGATAACAGAAGCTGAATCTGACCCAGTTGCTTGCGCAACAACCGGAATTTCATTGCGCTCACCCCAAACTTTAAGCTGTTCAACCGCCGCAGCCCTAAAGGTATCACCCGCTGCCAACATAACTGATTTTCCTTGATTTTGAAATGATTTGGCTAGTTTTCCAATGGTGGTGGTTTTTCCTGCGCCATTTACTCCAACTACAAGCAGTACGAATGTTTCATTGATATCAGTATCAAGATGATTGTTTTGGATTAATAGCTTTTCCAGCTCTTGTTTTAAAAATTCATACAAACCTTCAGAATTTTTTAAAGTTTTTCTTGAAGCGTTTTTACGCACTGATTCCAATACTTTATCAGTGGTATTGATACCAATATCGGCGGTAATTAGCAACATTTCTAGCTCGTCAAGCAAATCATCATCAATGGACTTTTTGCCTAATAATAGGGCTGATAATCCTGATCCAAGCTTTTGTCTAGATTTAATTAATCGCTCTTTAAGTAAAGAGGGTTTATTATCTTGATCGGATTTGTCTTTTTTGAAAAAATTAAACAACGCTTCTCGCTATAATGATTGAACTATGAAGCATCTAATTTTACTAGTCTTTTTTTTAACAACTCATGCATTTTCTAATTCTGTTGCAGATAGTGCCTATAACGGAATTACTCAAACAACACTTGATAATGGTTTAAAAATTGTTATTAAAACTGATCGCCGTGCACCAGTTTTTATTTCTCAACTTTGGTACAAGGTGGGCGCAAGTGATGAATCACGTCCAAATACAGGCATTTCTCATATGCTTGAACATATGATGTTTAAAGGTACACGAGCGTTTGAATCGGGTGAATTTTCCAAGATTATTGCTCGTAATGGTGGTGACGATAATGCCTTTACTTCAAAAGACTATACGGCATATTATCAAAAAATGCATAATTCCAAGCTTGAACTGGCCATCAAAATGGAAGCAGATCGCATGAGAAACTTAGCTTTTAATAGTGCAGAGCTTAGAAAAGAAAGACAAGTGGTTATTGAAGAAAGACGTATGCGTGTTGAAGATAGGCCAAATGCTAAGGTTTTTGAGAAATTAAACCTTATTTCATTTGATCCAGAAGGTGCTTATCATTCTCCAGTTATTGGCTTTCAAAAGGATATTGAATCTTTGAGTTATCATGATTTGTATGCTTGGTATGAAAAGTATTATGCACCTAACAATGCCACACTGGTGGTGGTTGGCGATGTTGACCCTCAACAAGTGATTGCTTATGCAAAAAAATATTTTGGAAAATATCAGAAAAACTCTGAAATTGACAACAATCAAGATCGACCATCTATTGCTATCAATAACCAATCAAGCGTTTTAAAATTAAAGGCTGAATTGCCTTTTTATATTATGGGTTTTCATGTGCCTAGCTTAATGACGGCAAGTGATAAAAATCAGGCTTATGAGCTAGAAATGCTTGCTTATATTTTGGATAACGGCTTATCCAGGGCGCTTATCAGAAACCAACAGCTTGCTTCAAGCATTAGTGTGGGATATCGCTTATATGATAAGTATTCTACGCTGTTTACTATTGGCTTTATTCCGGCAAAAGGGGTGGGCAATCAAACAATCATTAAAGCAATCAAAACTCAAGTTAAGGAGCTGATTGAATATCCAGAATTAATTAAGCCCGAACTGAGAAGAACCAAAGCTCAGTTAGAGGCCAGTTTTGTATTTGAACAAGACCTTATTCACACTCAATCTTATTATCTCGGCATGCTTTCAACAGTCGGTCTTGGTGTTGATAAAATGTTTGAATATGTGGATAAAATGAATGAAATTGAAGCTAAAAGATTATCAAAAGTTGCTAATTCCTATATTGATTTTGGTAAGGTTAATGCGGTTGAGTTAATTCCTCAGGGGGTCAAATGAGATTTTTAGCTCTTCTTGTTTTGTTTTCAAATGCTGTTTTTGCACAACTAGATATCAAGCAATGGCAAACTCCCGAAGGTGCAAAAGTTTTGTTTGTGCAAACGCAAGGTTTGCCAATGCTAGATGTTCAACTTAATTTTGATGCTGCCAGTTCTAGAGATGGCGATCAGTTTGGTTTAGCAACACTAACTAACAGCCTGATTGGTACGGCCAGCAAGCATCATAGTGAAGAGCAAATTATTAATACTTTTGAGTCTTTAGGTGCTGAATTTTCAACGCATTCGCTTAAGGATATGGCCATTGTATCGATGCGCAGTTTGATACGTGATGACATTTTACGAGACTCGCTTGATTTGTTTACAGAGGTGGTTGCTGAAGTTGACTATCAGCAAGCTCATTTAACTCGTGAAAAAAGACAAACTTTAAGATCTATTGAGGCTATTAAACAAAGCCCTGCAAGCATTGCTAATCAAAAATTTGATCAATTGGTATTTAGCAATCATCCTTATGCACATAATAAGATCGGCAATAAAGACACTATTGAGAAAATCAATTTGAACGATCTAAAGCGTCACTATCAAGAATTTTATGTGGCAAAAAATTTAACCATTGCCTTGGTTGGAGATATTACTCAAACAAAAGCCAAACAAATAGCTAGACAAATTTCGCATAAACTTAATACTGGAAATAAGGCTTCTGATAATGAAATTGTGATGCCTTTAGTGGATAAAAAGCACGTACACATTGAGTTTCCATCAAAGCAAACGCATTTACTGATTGGCCAAACAGGTATTAACCGCTCTCATCCAGATTATTATTCTTTATATTTGGGCAATCATATTTTTGGTGGCAGTGGTTTGACTTCTATTTTGAGTGACGAAATTCGCGAGAAAAAAGGCTTGGCGTATTCTACGTCAAGCTACTTTACTAAGATGAAGTCTAATGGTTATTTTTTAATAAAATTACAAACCAAAAATTCACAAGCAAATCAAGCGAAACAACTAGCCATAAAGGCGTTAGAAAATTTTAAAAATAATCCAATTGATAAGCAAAAACTACAAGATGGCAAAGATAATATCATTGGTGGTTTTGCATTAGAAACAGCAAGCAATGCCAATATTCTGACTTATCTATCAGTTATCGGTTTTTATGACTTACCACTGGATTATTTAAGTAGCTTTACTGACAAAATTAAAGGCATTAGTGCCGAAGATATTCAAAAAGCTTACGCGCGACTTATTGATATGAATAAGTTGATTGTTTTAAGTGTTGGTAGGGCTGATTCTTGAAAAATAAGTGATAAACAGACTGTTTGTATTATTTCTTAAATTTTATTAAAAGTATCTTAAATTGGCTAATATAAGGCTAAAAAACGTTAAAATTCATTAAATAATCATTATTTTTTACAGAATTCTACCCCTATTTTGATTATTTCCTATTTTTTTTGATATAAATAGGCTGTTATTAATGCCAAAGTTTAAAGTAGTACTTTTTCAATGGCTACAGAATTAATAAAGTCTTTTTTCCAATTTTTGCCTAATTTTTGCTCAGCAATTAGTTCGATAGGGTAGATAGGCTGAATGTTGGTTGAAGATTTATAACGCGATAGACCTTGTCTACAAGCAGGGCAGGTGGTTAGCATTTTAGTTGTTTTCTTTTGATGATTAATTTTTGACAAGTCTTTTTTAATTTCAGCCTCTTTTTTGTATTTAACTTGTTTGGCAATATCGCTACGAGCAACGGCAAATGTGCCAGCCTCACCACAACATCTGTCATTGTTGATCACTTCGTTATTGACAAGTTTTGAAATCACTTTGCTAGAATCTTCTGACTTGATAGGGTCATGACAAGGAGCGTGATACAAATATTGCTCATTAGTATTATCCAAGGTGACATTATGTTCAAGCAAATACTCATGAATGTCACTAAGTGTTGAATCTTTAAAAATATCGCTCAATTCATAATTAAGGAGTTGATCAATGCAAGTACCACATGAAGTTAGTACATGTTTAATATCTAAGTAGTTAAGTGTGTTGGCAATTCTGTGGAATAAAACACGATTGTCAGTAGAAATTGCCTTGCCTTTGTCTTCATCTCCGCTGGCGGTTTGAGGGTATCCACAGCATAAGTAGCTTGGCGGTAGAACTACTTTAACACCTTGATGATAAAGTAATGCTATTGTCGCTAGGCCAATTTGAGAATATAAGCGCTCAGAGCCACAGCCTGGGAAATAAAACACACTTTGTGAATCAGTACTAGACTTTTCAGGATGGGCCAAAATTGGCACTGTAGTGGTGTCATTAATACCTAGTAAATCACGCATCGGCTTAAGCGAGGTATCTGTTGGCAAAGGCTTGTCTAGCAATGTTGTTAGCTCAACTTTAAAGCTTGGCTTGCCAACTGTTTTGCTAGGCTTTTTACTTAAAAAAGGCTTGGCCAATGTAGAGGCAATGTTTTGTGCTTTATAGCCCCAATCAATTAGTAATTTTTTACTCAGCCCTATCTTCCAAGGCGTGGTGCTGTTTAAATAGGCTAGTGATGTCTTAGAGGCGATATTAGTAATGCGCTTGTCATGTTTAATAAGAATAGACTTCATTTTGATAGAAACGTCACCAAAATCGATATCTACCGGACAAGGTGTTGAACAGCGATGGCAAATTGTACAATGATCAGCAACATCATCCAGCTCAACAAAATGATTAAGAGAAACCCCTCTACGAGTTTGCTCTTCATACAAAAACGCCTCAGAGATTAAGTTGGTGCCTACAATCTTATCGCGAGGTGAGTACAGAAGGTTGGCTTCTGGTACATGCGTGGTACAAACGCCTTTACACTTGCCACAACGAAGACAAGACTTAATCATGTCGTTAATTTCACCGATTTCACTGCTTTCAAGAATAAGTGCTTCTTGCTCTACCAAGCGTAGTGATGGTGTGAAGGCATTATCCAAACCACTGCCTGGCATTAATTTGCCTTTGTTAAAGTGATTGTTTGGATCAACTTTTGCTTTGTACTGGCTAAAATCTTGTTTAAATTTATCAGATAAATATTGATATTTGGTTAAACCAATACCATGTTCACCCGAGATAACACCGCCTAGTTTTTCTGCCAGAATCATAATTTCATTCACTACAGATTCTGCCTTGTGTAGCATTTGAGTATTATGCGAATGTACTGGGATATTTGGATGCACGTTACCATCACCTGCGTGCATGTGCGTGGCTACAAATAGGCGAACATCTCTACATTGTTGATGAATTTCTTTGACTTGGTTGCGAATATCAATAAAGACATCACCCATAAGCAAATCATTCAGCGGGTGAGCAAATTCATTCATGTAAGAGATTACTCGTTGACCTGATTGAATATCTCTAAATATCTTTTGATTATTAAGTTGATCTAGCGCATTAGACCATTGGGTATTGACATTGTCTAATAATAATAGCGCAGCCGCAATCTTGTCTTTAATTAAGCTATTTTCAGCAGTTAAATTATCAAAGTAGGCTTTAACAGCTTGTAGCGTGTCTAGTTTATTACTAATAGACAAACGAATATTGATGTGTTCAATACCATCATTGTACTCAGCCAGCTTATCTAGCGGAATCACCACATCTTCGTTAATTTTGAAAGCGTTCGTGTGGGCGGCAATGGCAGCTGTATTGGCGCGATCTTTCCAGAAAGTTTGTCTTTTGGCAAAAGATTTTGCAACAAAACATTCACCTTCTCGTTCGGCAGTAAGCGTGTTAATTTTTTCAATATGATCATCTAATGATGATTGGTTGTTGGCGCTTAGATCGACTAATAACACCATTTTTGGCAATTCTGATTTGTTAGCCTTGGTGGTGTAATGTACTGCTTTAACATAGCGTGCATCTAAGTGCTCCATGCCAACCAAATCTACATCGGGATTATCATCAGCACTGTTTTTGATATCAACAATGGTTGATACTGCTTGTTTTAAATCATGACCAAAGAACTCTAAACATAAAGTATTGACGTGTTCTAAGGGTTGGTGCAAGATAAATTCTGCAGAGGTAATGAACCCATCACAACCTTCTTTTTGGATACCGGGAAGACCATCTAGGAATTTGTTGGTTACATCTTTACCCAGACCACTTTTACGCATATGGCTAGCATCAATAGTAAGTGTGCTTGAACTAACAACAGTTTTAGCGTCATCTGCTAATGTGTTAATTTCAAAGCTAACCTGATCCAGCAGTTGAATTTTATCTTGGTTATGGTCAAGGCGTTTAATTTGCTGCCAAGTGCCATCTGGCATGATCATTTTCCAAGATAGTAAATTGTCAATGGTTGTTCCCCACCTTAAGGCTTTCTTACCGCCTGCATTCATGGCTACATTGCCACCAATGGTGCAAGCGTCTTGTGAGGTTGGGTCTACTGCAAATACTAAATTGTTACTCGCTGCTAATTCACTAACACGCTTAGTGATAACTCCAGCACCCACATTAACACTGTGCATGCCACCGTCGGTATTAATTTTGTCGATAAAATTTAATTTTTCTGTATTAATAACAGCAGTTTGCGCATGTAGTGGGATGGCGCCACCAGTGTAGCCTGTACCACCACCACGAGCAATAATTGTTAACCCTAGATCAATACAGGTTTTGATGATAACCGAAACTTCAGACTCTGTATCTGGCGTAATAACCACTTGTGGATATTCAACACGCCAGTCAGTTGCATCGGTTGAGTGTGAAGCGCGAGAAAGTGCATCAAATCGAATATTGTTGTCGCTTGTTACTTTAAGTAGTGCCTGTTTAATGTGTTTTTTTCGGTGCTTAAAATCACTTAAGTGTTTTTTAAATTTAGCAACAGCTTCATCAGCTTGTTCAAGTAATTCTAGTACTTTTTGATTGCCATTGACTCGACCTCTGATTAGATCTAGGCGAGAGTACAACGCCTCAGTAAGTGCTTGCCAACGGCGTTTGTTTTTGATTAAATCTTCTTGTAGGTAAGGATTTCTATCAACAACCCACATGTCGCCCAACACTTCAAACAGCATTCTTGAGCTGCGACCTGTATTACGATCTTGACGCAGTTGATTGAGTAGCTCCCAAGCATCTTCGCTTAAAAAACGACACACAATTTCTTTGTCAGAAAATGAGGTGTAGTTATAAGGGATTTCTCGATATTGCTTCAAGTCCTTAAAGAGAGTGATTAATTTCGCTTTATTTTACTATAATGGATGTTATTGAATGTTATATGTTTGAGGGTTGTATGTTGTGGGTAAAGGCTTTTCACATTATTAGTGTAATCACTTGGTTTGCTGCGTTATTTTATTTACCACGTTTGTTTGTTTATCATGCCATGAGTAGTGATCAAACAAGTATTGATCGTTTTAAAGTGATGGAGCGTAAGCTTTACAAGGGCATTATGATGCCAAGTTTTATTCTGGCAACAGCCCTGGGTGCTTGGATGGTTGTTGATGGCTGGGCTGTGTATTCAGTTCAATACTGGTTGCACGTTAAGCTGGCATTGGTTGTTCCATTAATTGTCTATCATTTTTATTGCGGACATCTAGTTCGTGTTTTTAATAAAAATGAAAATACACGCTCAGATGTGTTTTACAGGTGGTTTAATGAGTTTCCAGTATTAATCTTGGTAGCAGTAGTGATTTTGGTGGTGGTAAAGCCGTTTTAATTATTTTTTTTGAGTTAATTTTAAATAGTTGTCAGCCAGTGCTTCATAAATAGGTTGTTTGGAGATTTGCTTAGAAGTGAATGAGGCTATGAAAGCCACCAAGATAGCGGGTAGTAAAAGCTCAAAACTGTTGGTCATCTCTAGCACTAATAAAGCAGAAGTAAGAGGCGCTCTAATCACACCACTTAGATAGCCAATCATTGCCATAATCATGATTACTTGCGCATTGATTTGTGCATACAAGTAACTTAACTCCGACCCAATAGCAGTGCCAATTGAGATACTGGTCATGAACAAACCACCTGCAATGGTTGAGATAAATGAGGCTAGGGTGGCTAAATATTTCATGATAAAAAACTCTGTGCCTAGCTTTTCTCCTGATAGCATCATCATTGCCTCTTGATGGCCTGAGCCTGATGTTTGTGTATTGGACAGGTAATTTAATAAAGCGACAACCAGTCCAAGCAGTGCTGAGAGCAATATAACTTTGGTTTTATCACCAAACATAAATTTAGTGATTAAATAAAGAGAGGATTTAGCAAAAACACCACCTAATATTCCAACTAATATGGCTAATGGTAGTACTTGCCAGGTTAGTAAAATTGGTAGTGATTGATTGGATAAATCCATCAAATAGGGGGTTTGTGTGGCGTATGCATTGAATGATAGGTAAACCAATAAACTAATAATGCCGATCAACACCAATGCTTGTTTTTTGAGTTTTCTACCTATTTCTTCGTAGGCAAACAAAACACCAGCGATGGGCGCATTAAAAGCAATGATCAATCCGATACTGCCACCAATGGCAATAACCGCTTGAATAAGTAGTTTTCGTTTAAGCTTGATTAATGTTGCAAAATTGTAAAAGATCGAACTGCCAATATGTACACTTGGGCCACCAAAACTAAGCGATGCACCAGCCATCATTGCCAGAATAACAAAAGCAATCTTGCTAATGGCAATTTTAAAAGATAACAGTGTTAGACGAATACTTCTATTACGAGAATCAGTTGCAGCAATTAGTTGAGGAATGCCGCTACCAC
>CAYFPI010000010.1:18598-22103 GCA_964344985.1 uncultured Candidatus Thioglobus sp.
AGTTGGAGTGACTTCTGTCAATATAGACAATGATTGCGAAAACAATAGGCGTGATAAAAAACCCTAAGTATTCTTGACCAACAATAATTGATTTAAATGCATGCTGTGTATATTCTGCCAATTGCAAAAAAATTGATATAGCAATAACGGCTGATAGACTGGCAATCAGCAGGGTTATGTAAGTTTTGGACTCTTTAGGCAGCTGGTGTAGAAGGTATCTACGCATTAGCTTTAATTAGAGAATAATCCAGTTGATAAGTAGCGATCGCCGCGATCACAGACAATGGTGACAATTGTGGCGTTATTAACTTGTTTAGAAAGCTCAATGGCAGCAGATACCGCGCCACCACTAGAAACCCCAGCAAAAACACCTTCTTGTGTTGCTAAATTACGAGTAGTTTGTTCTGCTGAATGTTGAGAGATATCCATCATAGCATCTACTTTTGAGGCGTCAAAAATTTTAGGCAAGTATTCTTTTGGCCACCGGCGAATACCGGCAATTTGTGCGCCATCTTCAGGTTGCACACCAATAATTTGAATGTCAGAATTTTTTGATTTGAGTGTATCAGATACCCCCATAATTGTTCCTGTTGTGCCCATTGCTGAAACAAAGTGCGTTACCTTTCCATCAGTATCTTGCCAGATTTCTTCAGCTGTGGCATTGGTGTGCGCACCTGGATTGTCTTTGTTTGAAAATTGATCAAGTTGCTTGCCCTTGCCATCTTGCTCTAGTTTGTCGGCCAAATCTCTGGCGCCTTCCATACCAGCTTCTTCGGTAACCAATAAAAGCTCTGCACCATAAGCGCCCATAGCATCACGTCTTTCTTGTGAAAGATTTTCAGGCATGATGAGTATCATCTTGTAGCCTTTGATGGCTGCTACCATGGCTAATGCAATGCCAGTGTTACCACTGGTTGCTTCAATAAGTGTATCGCCCGGAGTAATCTCGCCACGACTTTCAGCTTGATTGAGCATATTAAGTGCTGCACGATCTTTGACTGAGCCAGCAGGATTGTTACCTTCTAGTTTTAGAAGGATTATGTTGGAATGGTTGGGGTTAAGTCGTTGCAGTTTTACCAAAGGGGTGTTGCCAATCGTTTGATCAATTGTTTTATATGACATAACTACCCCTTTGGTCTAATAAAGATTACATGTTGTCTAGAATTGCGCTCTTGACTTCATCCATAACAGGATTAACTAGAATCATATCACTATTACATTGTTTGATTGCAGTATCTGGATCTTTTAGTCCGTGACCTGTTAGTGTACATACAACCTTAGAGCCTTCGGCAATTTTTCCATTTTTAATATCACGCATAGCACCTGCAACAGAAGTAGCAGAAGCTGGCTCACAAAATACACCTTCTTGTTCTGTTAGTAATTTTTGTGCTGCTAAAATTTCTTCATCAGTTAGTGAATCAAACCAGCCATTTGATTCTTTTTCAACGGCGTGTGCTAAATCCCAACTTTGTGGATGCCCAATGCGAATGGCAGTGGCTACTGTTTCAGGGTTGTCAATCATCTCACCTTTGATAAAAGGTGCGGCACCTGCAGCTTGATAACCAACCATTGTTGGTGTTGAGTCAGCTTTTCCGTCTTGATGGTATTCTTTATAACCCATCCAATGGGCAGAGATATTTCCGGCATTTCCAACAGGCAGGCAGTGGTAATCAGGCGCACCACCTAATTCTTCAATAATTTCAAAAGAAGCAGTTTTTTGACCTTGTAAGCGGAAAGGGTTGATTGAGTTTACAATTGATACTGGCGCATGATCTGCTACTTCTTTAACTAAGCGCATGCCATCGTCAAAGTTACCCTTGATTTGAATAATAACCGCACCATGAATCATGGCTTGAGCCAGCTTTCCTAGTGCAATTTTTCCTTCAGGAATAAGTACAAAAGCTTTAATGCCTGCACGTGCTGCATAAGCAGCTGCAGCCGCAGAAGTATTACCGGTTGATGCGCAAATAATGGCTTTTGAGCCTTCTTCAACCGCTTTGGTAACAGCCATAGTCATACCACGATCTTTAAAAGATCCGGTTGGGTTTAACCCTTCATATTTAACATAAATATCAACATTTTTCCCTAATAAGGCAGGGATATTCTCTAAGCGAATTAATGGCGTGTTGCCTTCACCAAGGCTAATAAGTTTTGTGCTGTCGCTTACTGGTAAGCGATCACGATAATTTTCAATTAAACCGGTATATCTCATAATATCTCCTTAATCAAGCGTTTCAACATGAATAATTTTAACATCTTGTTGAATTGAGTTATGTTTTTGAATTTCAGCTACTGCTTTGTTTAGCTCTGAAGTTTTAACCATGTTGGTAATTATGGCAATATGCGCATTGTTTTGTTGGTCAATTTGTTTTTGAACAACGGTTTCAGCGCTAATATTATGCTCAGCTAGTATTGAAGTTATATCTGCTAATACACCAGGCTTGTCACTGGCAAGTAAGCGTAAATAAAAGATACTTTCAATCTCATCACTTGAGCAATTAGGCATTTGTTTAAACTCTTTCCATCCAAGTGTGTCTTGACTAACAGTGTCTTTAATAATATCAACCAAATCAGCAATAACGGCACTGGCTGTTGCCTCGTCACCTGCGCCTGCGCCATAATATAGTGTTGGACCAACCGCATTGCCTTTAACTAAAACAGCGTTCATAACACCATCAACATTAGCCAACAATTGTGTTTTTGGAATCAAGGTTGGGTGAACACGCATTTGAAGTTGACTATTAATTTTCTTAGCAATACCTAGATGTTTAATTGAATACCCCATTTCCGTAGCAAATGCCACATCTTCAGGTTCGATTTGACTAATACCTTCAGTAAGTGCATGATTGAATTGTAATTCACAACCAAATGCAATTGATGCTAGAATAACTAATTTATGCGCTGCATCAATACCCTCAACATCAAAGGTTGGATCTGCTTCTGCATAGCCTAATTCTTGAGCCTCTTTAAGAACATCGGCAAAATCTCTGCCTTTGTCGCGCATTTCAGTGAGGATAAAGTTACCTGTGCCATTGATAATGCCAGCAACCAGTTCGATTTGATTGGCACTTAAGCCTTGCTCTAAGGCTTTAAGGATTGGAATGCCGCCAGCAACAGAGGCCTCAAACAATAAATGAACATTGTTATCTTTTGCTAATGCCAATAGTTCATTACCATGAGTGGCAATGAGCGCTTTGTTAGCGGTAATAACATGCTTGCCATTTTTAATGGCAGTTTCAACCAAGTCTTTAGCAATGGTAGTGCCGCCAATTAATTCTAGAACAATGCTAATATCAGCGTTGTTAACAACCGAATAAGCATCTTCGGTTAATTCAAACCCATCATCAGGACAAATTCTTGGCTCAGAAATATCTTTAACTGCAGCCTGAACAATATTAATTTGTTCGCCAGTACGAGCAAAGATTTCATTTTTATTTTTATTTAAAACATTAACAACACCACCACCAACAGTAGTAGTAGTGCAGCTGCTACATCATCGCCAACC
>CAYFPI010000010.1:22113-44288 GCA_964344985.1 uncultured Candidatus Thioglobus sp.
CCACCAACAGTGCCAAGACCTAATATTCCGATATTCACAAGTAATAATCCCTAACAATAAACACTTAAAGCATCGAATTATACCAATTGGATATTGACATAAAGAGGTATTAAGTGGTGCTTTATTTGTCCAGCATAATGGCTGAGCATTTTAGTGGGCGAGAGTATTGAGAAGGTATTTTGTGCTGGTTGTTGAACAGTACTGGTGCAAGCGCTTTAAGCATATCCTCATAAATGGGTTTTTTAAAGTCAATAACATCCTCAATAGGGCGCCAATAATCAACCCATTGCCAGTCGTCAAATTCGACTTCATTGTGAGAGTCTAGTGTGATGTTGCTTTCGCTTGAAGTAAGTTCTAGCAAGAACCATACTTGTTTTTGACCAATGCAAATAGGCTTTTGTTTGCGCCTGACATGCCAATCTGGCAACTCATAGCGTAGCCATTTTGGGGTTTTTGCAATTACACGTACATGTTCACGAGATAACCCTACTTCTTCGTTTAGCTCTCTAAAAAGTGCGTCTAGTTCACTTTCTCCACTATCAATACCACCTTGAGGAAGTTGCCAAGAGTCTTGCTTAAAGCGTTTCGCTAATAGAACCTGTTGTTTGTTGTTAGTAATAACAATGCCAACATTGGCCCTATAGCCCTCACTGTCTATCATTTGTTATGATCAAGGAAAGAGTTATTAATCTTCGCCAGAGAATGCACCTAGTAGTTGTAATAAACTTAAGAACAAATTGTAAATTGATAAAAATAGCGTTACTGTTGCCATAATGTAGTTGGTTTCACCGCCATGAATAATGCTAGATGTTTCAAACAATATTAGCCCGCTCATCAACAAAATAAATGCTGCTGATACTGCTAATGAAAGTGCTGGAATGGCAAAAAAGTAAGCAGCAATGCCTGCCAAGAACGCCACAATAATACCGGCAGTTAAAAAGCCAGACATAAAACTAAAATCTTTACCTGAAGTGATCGCATAGAAAGATAAAGACAAGAAAATAATGCCAGTTCCTGTCATTGCCATAGTGACCAATTCTGCGCCATTAGAAAATGCCGTTGTATAAGCGCCAATAATTGGACCCAGTGTTAATCCCATAAAACCTGTTAATGCAAAAACAGCTAACAATCCGCCTGCAGAATTTTTAAATTTATTAACTAAAAATAATAGTCCAAAATAACCAGCCAGAGTTAATAACAAGCCAAAGTGTGGCAAGTTAAGTGACATTGATAGGTAGGCCATCAAACCACTAAAAAGCAAAGTAGCTGATAATAGTTGGTAGGTATTTTTTAAGACACCACTAATGATAATGCCTTGCGCTTGAGTTTGGCTTTTAATGCTTGTGTTCATGATTTATTCCTTGGAATGATTAAGTGTAAAATACCTCTTATTTTATACCGAAAAAACTAAAAAAGCATGAAACTAATTTTAGGTTTGGGTGAGACTGGATTTTCTGTCGTTAAGTTTTTCATCAATCAGGGTATTGAGTTTAAATTAGCAGACTCAAGAAAAACCCCGCCTCTTTTAGAAAAATATCAAGAATTAAATCAAAAAACAACTGCTTATTTTGGAGATTGGACACTTGATTCATTAACCAATGTGGATGAGGTAATTGTCTCACCAGGCATTGCTCAAGATGAATCTATTATTGTTTGGGCCCGCGATCGAAATATTGATGTTATTAGTGATATTGAATTATTTTCAAGATATGCTAAGGGTCATGTTATTGGCATTACTGGCTCTAATGGAAAATCAACAGTCACCCAACTATTGGGCGAGATGATTAAAGCCGGTGGCAGGAATGTTGCTATTGGTGGCAATATTGGCAAGCCGGCACTAGAGTGTTTGGATGATTCGGTTGAGTATTATGTATTGGAGTTTTCTAGCTATCAGCTTGACTATACTAATCAGCTTAATTTATTAACAGGCACAGTGCTTAACATCTCTCCAGATCATCTTGATAGGTATGAAAGCTTTGAGCACTATACAGATTCAAAGCTTAGTCTGTATCAATATTGTCAAAATTTTGTGGTTAATATTGATGAACCACTCATCCCTAAAAAAGAGTCTGCTAAACATTTTGGCATCGATATGCCAAAACATGATCAAGATTTTGGCACGGTAACTTGTCATGGTAGTTGTTACTTTTTAAAAGGTGACGATGTACTTATGGGTGTTGATGAAATGCAGCTTATTGGCGAGCATAATGTTGCCAATATACTAGCGGCACTAACTTTAGGTGATCAAATTGGTCTTGACATGAACATCATGACTGAGTGCATTAAATCATTTAAAGGTCTTGAGCATCGGCTAGAATGGGTTGATAAGCAACAAGGTGTTGAATATTACAACGACTCTAAAGCAACCAATGCGTTATCAACCGTTAAGGCGCTGAAAGCTTTGATCAACAAGCATGAAAATATCGTATTAATTGCTGGTGGTATTGCCAAAGATGAGGATCATTCAGAATTATTCGAGCTGATTGATCGAGATGTGATGAGTGTTGTGCTGATAGGTCATAGTGCAAAAGATTTTGAAAGAGGTATTCATAAAGCCCAAGTTATTCACGCTCAAGACATGAGTGATGCAGTTAGTTTAGCAAAAGGCATGATTAATGATGGCGTAGTGTTGCTATCTCCAGCTTGTGCAAGCTTTGATATGTATGATAATTTTGAACAGCGCGGAGATGATTTTAAGCGCTGTGTTATCGGATAAAGTCTAATACTTTTTGAATATCAGGCTGTGTAAGTAATAAACCATCTGTTTGAGATTTTAACCAGGTGCTTTGACGCTTGCACAATTGACGAGTAGCAATAATTGCTTTTTCAATCATGTCAGATTTGCTTATTTCACCGTTTAAATATTGCCAGGCTTGTCGGTAGCCAACACATCGAATAGAAGGTAGATCTTCATGCAGATTGGAATTTTCTTTAAGACTTTTAACTTCATTAATAAAGCCTTGATCCATCATTGATACAAATCTTTTCTTAATCCTTTCATGCAGTTCTTTGCGATCAGGCATGAGTATGATTTTTTTGATAGGATAATTAATAACTGCTTGTTTGTTGCCCTGCAGTTCACTTAGAGTTTTTCCACTTAAATCGAATACTTCTAAAGCCCTGGTTACTCGTTGTGCATCGTTAGGGTGGATTCTATCAGCCGCTTCGGGATCGATTTTTTTTAGTTGCTTGTGTAATGACTCCGAACCTTGTTGTTTGAGTAGTTGATTGTACTTCTCTCTAGAGTCATTGGTTGATTCTGGCAGGTTTGATAAGCCATGTTCTAACGCATGAAAATAAAATGATGTGCCTCCAACTAAAATAGGGGTTTCGTTATTAGCAAAAGCAATTTCAATTTGTTCTTTAGCGTCACGTGCAAAATCAAATGCACTGTAGTTTTGTTCTGGTGTGCAGATGTCAATTAAATAGTGAGGGTGTTTTTGCAGGGTTTTCTTATCTGGTTTAGCACTGCCAATATCCATTGTCTGGTAGATAAGTGCCGAATCAACGCTAATTAATCTTGCTTTAAAATGCTTGCTTAATTCAATAGCCAAGTCAGTCTTTCCAGAGGCGGTTGGACCCATTAAAAAAATGACAGTTTTGTTGAAGTTTTCTGGCACAAAGCTCCTCTAATTAGTAGGAATTTATTGATATAACTTAGATTATAATGTCCGCATTCGATTAGTTTAAGTATAAATCTATGTTTACAGTTCAAAACCAAGTAACAGGCAATCAATTTGAGGTTAGTGAGGATGAAAATATTCTTGATGGTGCTATTACTCATGGTGTTAATTTTCCATACGGTTGTCAGAATGGATTTTGTGGCCAGTGCAAGGCAGTTTTAATAGAAGGCGAGGTGGATTATAAAGATGGTGTGCCACCAGGAATAAAGCCAGAAGAAGTTAATGACAATATGATTTTAACTTGTAAATGTCATGCTAAAAGCGATGTTTTGCTAGCGGTTAATGAGTTGGAAAGTGTAAGTGATATTGAAGTCAAAACATTGCCGTGTAAGGTTGATAAGCTTGAGAAACTTAATCATGATGTTGCTAAAATTAGCCTTAAATTACCAGAATCTGAAACATTGCAATACTTGCCAGGCCAATACATTGATTTGATTCATCCAGGGTTTGATCCAAGAGCATTTTCTATTGCTAATGCGCCGCATAATAGTGGCCTGATTGAGCTTCATGTGCGTTTAATTGAAGGTGGTAAGTTTACTAATTTTGTTTTTAATGAATTACAAGAAAAATCTTTATTGAAAATTGAAGGACCTAAAGGTGATTTCTTTTTAAGAGAAGAGAGTGACAAGCCTATTATTATGGTGGCTGGCGGCACTGGATTTGGTCCAGTAAAAGCCATGGTAGAGCATGCCATTGAGTCTGGATCTGATCGCAGTATTCACCTTTAGTGGGGTGTAAGAGATGAACATGATCAGTATATGCCGCTTCCTTATGAATGGGATAAACAATATGAAAATATTAGTTTTACTCCAGTGTTGTCACAAGCTAGTGAACAGTGGCAAGGTGAGAGAGGGTATGTGCATGAGGCTGTTCTTAATGACTTTGAAACATTAACTGATTATGAAGTATATGCATGTGGACCACCTGAAATGGTTAGACAAGCGGCTAATACTTTTGTTAAAAAAGGTATGTTTGAAGATAATTTCTTTAATGATAGTTTTGAGTTTTCTTATTCCTCTGATGCATCATGAGTGATGTAAGCATGCAACAACACTTAACTGAACAATTAACGTTGGCGTTTGCGCCTGTACATCTTGAAGTGATCAATGAATCGTGCAATCATGCAGGGCCTGCTACTGAGTCGCATTTTAAGTTAATTGTGGTTAGCAATAAGTTTAATGAATTAAAGTTAATTGCACGTCATCGTCTAATCAACCAGCTGTTTAAGGAAGAGTTGGGTCATATTCATGCACTTGCTATGCACACTTATACACCAGATGAGTGGAAGTTAAAAGGATCAGCACCAGTTTCTCCAGAATGTTCAGGTGGGCATTTATCTTAAATTTTAAAGCTCTATTTTATTGTTCGCTTTTATTTTTGGGTGCATGTTCTCAACAGGGCGGCGCTAATGAGAATATTATCTCCAAGCCTACAAAATCTACTGTAGAGAAGATTCATGAAAAAGACTTGTGGCGTTATATTGCAAATCGTTATACGTTAAAAAAACCTAATCAAAAGCACTTATATTGGCATATTGATTGGTTTAAGAAAAATCCAGATTATTTAACGCGTGTTACTAAGCGTGCACAACCTTATTTGTTTTTAGTTACTCAAGAGGTGGAAAAGGCTGGATTGCCAATAGAAATAGCTTTATTGCCTATTGTTGAATCGGCTTATTATCCATTTTCGTATTCTCATGGTAGTGCTTCAGGGCTTTGGCAATTTATCCCTTCTACAGGAAAGCTTTACGGCTTAGAGCAGAACTGGTGGTATGATGCTAGGCGCGATGTTTTGGCTTCTACACGTGCAGCAGTTAAGTATTTGAAAAATCTTAATAAGCTTTTTAAGGGTGATTGGCTGCTTGCTATTGCTGCTTATAATTCTGGTCCAGGTCGTGTTCAGAAAGCTATTAAGAAAAATAAAAAACAAGGTAAAAAAACCGACTTTTGGCACTTAGATTTGCCTAAAGAGACGCGAGGTTACGTACCAAGGCTTTTGGCAGTATCTGAGTTGATTAAATTTCCTGAAAAATATGGACAAACCATTACAAGTGTTAGTAATCAACATCAATTGGATGTTGTTAGTTTAGACTCCCAATTTGATTTGGCCACTATTTCAAGCTGGAGTGGGCTGGATTTGGAAGAAATTTACAACTTAAATCCAGGTTTAAAACGTTGGGCAACACCAGCTGGTAATCCTTATCAATTATTATTGCCACTTTCAAATTCAGCTATTTTTAAAGAACAGGTGTCCAATAACCCAATCCAAGATCGTGTGAAGTGGGTGCGTCATAAAATTAAAAAAGGTGAAAGTTTGGGAGGTATTGCCAAGCAATTTAAAACCACAATTGAGCAGATACAGAGTATTAATCATTTAAGTACTTCAGTTATTAAAGCAGGTGATTATTTAATTGTTCCAGTCTCACAACGCAGTGATAACTCTTACTTGTTATCAGACACTGAGCGAGAAAAACAAAGATTAATTGCTAAAAAGACGGATAAAAAAATTATTCACCAAGTGTCAAGTGGTGAGAGTTTGTGGTTAATTGCTAATAGATATAATGTTAGTGTTAACCAGATAATCCGGTGGAACCATCTTGACAGGTCAAAACCCTTAACGCTAGGTAAAAAGTTAGTATTGTGGCAACCTACAACTCCTAAAGACAAGGATTTATCTGCACTAACCACTGTAGGTATTGATATTGATCGAACCGTAATCTACACTGTAAAGAGTGGCGATTATTTATCAAAAATTGCTAAACGCTTTGATGTTAGTGTGTCGCAAATTATAAAGTGGAATCAATTGGATAAAAATAACCACTTAAAAATTGGACAAAAACTTAAAATAATTGTTAACGTTGTTAACTCAAAAATGAAATAAAAACATGATTATATTGCCTATTAATAAAGTCATTCTTGCTAGTTTTGCTTTCGCATTAACGCATTGGAAAAAAATCATTGAAATTTCAATATTGCCTGCATTAATTTGTACGCCATTTTTAATGATTTTGCCGCAGATGTTAGAGATCATGACATCAATGTTAAATACTGGAGAAATGGTCAGTGTTCAAGCGCCTGATAACATGGGAATTTATTTATTTATGTTCCTGTATGGCTATTTAAGTCTGTCCATTAATATGTATCGTTTAGTGATGTTAGGAGAGGAAAGCGTCTCAACAATGTCTTTGGTTTTTGACGTGAATCAAATCATGCGTTTTATCGGTCTAACATTGATAGTTGGTATTGTAACAACACTACCTGTTATGTTAACCGGCATGCCTTTTTTGCAATTAATTATGTATTTTTTAATCATTCCAATTACGCTGAATTTTGTCAACATATCAATTGCTCAGCCATCAAAATATAAATGGAATCTTGGCTTTGTAACGCAGGTTAATTTGTTTTTTTTGCAAGCTGTTTTGCCAGCTGTAGTGGGTATGATATTTAGCGCTTTATTTACTTCTATTGGCTTGCCAGAGGTATTTACTTGGGTGGTTAAAGTGGTGGTTTTTTATTGGACCATGGTTAATTTGGCACTGTGCTATCAGTTGATTATTAAAGATTCTAAGGCTTAAAAACAAATCCTTTTGGATAGCGCATGTCATAAGTGGCTTTGTTTAGCTTAGCCTTACCGATTTTTTTTCTGAGTTGTTTATAAACTTTTTGAAATTTTTCTAATCTCTCGTGTTGATTAGAATAGCCCAGTATGACTGTAATGTTGGGCTCAATAATCAATGTATCAATATCACTTCTCAAGAGTGTCTTAATGGTCATTTGTTTAATGATTTGTTGATAGGATTGGTAATCTTTAAGAAGGGAGTTTGTTTTTTCGACACTTGAAATAACTAGCGGTTTATTTGACTCGATTAATTTTTCTGGCGTAAAAACCTCTCCGTTAGTAGACACATAACCGCGGCATAACGTTTTCTTATCCTGTTTTTTGCAGCTCTGATTTTTCCATCTAAGCGCCACCTTCTGTTGAGTGATTTTGATATGTATAGCATCCCAAAATAATCGTTTAACAGTAGCTGTTTTAACCCATGGAAATAACTCCAATGCATATTTGATTTCATGCAAGTCTAACTGGTGAGCTTTTTTTGTAAAGGGTATGACGGCCTCTTTAAGAGATGTTGTTGATCCAGGAAACCCATCATCAATTTCCCAGTTTATTTCTACTTTTAGTAGTTCATCTGTATTAAATTTATAAACATTCCAAGCAGCTGTTAGTATGACAGAGATGATCAATAGTGCTTTAAGCCAGGGTAGGGAGCTTTTTAATTTATCCTTGTAGCCAAGTCTTTTTCGATTGTATCTCATTTAAGAATCTTGAGCACTAACTTATCAAAACTAATGCCTGCAGCTTTTGCTGCCCTCGGCACTAAAGAGTGTGAAGTCATTCCAGGAACGGTGTTGATTTCAAGTAAATAAGGCGTGTTATTCTTATCCATAATAAAATCAACACGACCCCAAGTGCTGGCACCTAAAACATGAAATGCATCCAGTGCAATTTTTTGTAGCTTTTCTTCATTATCTTTACTAAGACCACAAGGGCAAAGATACTGAGTGGCATCAGAATGATACTTTGATTCATAATCATAAAAATTATGATCAGATTTGATTTGAATGACAGGCAGTGTAGTGTCATTTAAAATGGCTACTGTATATTCTCTACCATCTATCCACCTCTCGATTAATACTTGCTCATCATATTGCCAAGCAAGATCAAGTGCTGCTTTTAAGTCTTGTATTTGATCTACTTTACTAATTCCGATACTAGACCCTTCCAGTACAGGTTTAACTGCCCAAGGTAGCGGAAAGCGAATGTTAGGAATTTCTTGATTAAATATAGCAAGCGTTGAGTCAGCCAGTGGTAGATTGTGATTACGCCATATGTCTTTTGTTGTGGCTTTATTCATGCATTTTTCTGATGCTATTGAATTTGAGCCAGTGTAGTCAATATTGCGATTTTCTAATTGTTTTTGAATATAACCATCTTCACCGCCTCGACCGTGCAAAATAACAAAAGCTTTGTTGAACTTTTTTGACCAAAGTTGATTAAGATTGTCACCATGCCAATCAAATTTAAAGCATTCAATATTGTTGTTTTTTAAGGCGTTATAAACCGCATTTCCACTGTTTAAAGAAACCTCTCTTTCAGCTGAATTTCCACCCATTAATACCGCAATCATCTCTAACTTCCTACAATTTTTACTTCAGTTTCAAGTGTAATATCAAAGGTTGATTTTACGGTTTGTTGAATGTGATGGATAAGATTCTCAATGTCATGAGCACTAGCATTGTTTTGATTAATAATAAAATTAGCATGTTTGTCTGATACGCAAGCACCGCCAATACAATAGCCTTTTAAGTGACAATTTTCAATAAGTTTTGCAGCAAAATGACCTTTTGGATTCTTAAAAACACTGCCACAATTGGCTAGACCTACTGGTTGAGATTGATTGCGTTTATCAAGCAGTTCTTTGATATTGTTAATTGGATGCTCATGATTGAATTTAAGTATCGCTGATATAAAGAATTCGTTTTTATTATGCATACGAACTTGACGGTATCCAATATCAAACTCTTTGGGCGAGCGTTTTTGAATTTTACCTAATGTATTAATAGTGTTAACGCTTTGAACAAATTGCCAGATTTCGCCACCAAAAGCACCTGCATTCATGGCAAGAGCACCACCTAATGTACCAGGTATTGCAGATAAAAACTCCGCGCCATAATACTGTTTGTTTACACAAGTTCTAGATAGTTTTGCCAATGTTGTGCCGGATTCAATGGTCAAACATCCATCTTTGTCTGTTATTTTATTAAGCTGATTGGTTTTAATAACCACACCATTAAACCCTTGATCGCGAACTAATAGATTGCTACCCAGGCCTAAAAAAAGTATTGGTTTGGTGTTTTTTTTAAGAAAGTTAGATAATTGATCAAGGTTTTTTGGTGTGAAAAAATCCTGTGCCACTCCGCCCGCTCTAAAAGAGCAGTGAGATGACATGGGTTCATTATGCTTAAGCATGATGTGTTTTAATAATGAGTGAGTAACAACTTAGGAACACTGTGTATATCTCCAGCGCCCAAGGTGAGCACAACGTCACCACTATTAACGATATTTGGCAGCACACTTAAAATCTCTTGAGTGTTTTTAATGACCACCGGATCCAATGTAGAACGTTTTCTAATAGCATCTCCTAGGGTGGAAGAGCTAATATGTGCTATGGGTGTTTCACTAGCAGGATAGATGTCTAGCAAAATAAGAGCGTCAGCAGTACTTAAACTACGTGCAAAGTCATCAAACAGTTCACAGGTGCGTGAATACCTGTGTGGCTGAAAAATAACGACCAGGCGTTGATCACTATAAGTGTTTTTTAAAGAGTTAAAAACAGCGTCTATTTCAGCAGGGTGGTGGCCATAATCATCAAATAGAGACACTTGTTGTTGGTTGATGTCTAATTTACCATGATAATCTAATCTTCTAGCAACACCAGAAAAACTCAGTAGTGCACGCTTAATGATTTTGGTGTCAATATCGAGTTCACAGCAAATTCCAATTGCAGCAAGTGTGTTCAAAATATTATGTTTACCAATTAGATTGAGTTTGACTGAAAAGTTTTTTTCAAATTTATGACAGGCTACATCAAAACACATTTGCCTGTCTTTTTGTTTGATATTGGTTGCCTGTATGTCGGCATTATCGTTAAATCCATAGCTAATAATTGATCTATGTACGTGGTCAATAATGCTATTAACACCTGGGTCGTCACTACACATAACACAAACACCATAAAAAGGCAGGTTTCCAGTAAAGTTAATGAAGGCTTGTTTAAGATTCTCATAGTCATTGTTATAAGTTGACATATGATCTTGATCAATATTGGTGACAACACTTAGCATGGGTTGTAAGTGTAGGAACGAAGCATCGGATTCATCAGCTTCAGCAATTAGAAAATCACTCTCACCTAGTTTTGCATTAATACCACTTGAATTTAGAATACCACCAATAATATAGGTTGGGTCTAATTCCGCTTCGTTTAGTATGTGAGTAATAATACTGGTTGTTGTTGTTTTTCCATGAGTTCCAGCAATGGCAATGCCAAATCTAAAGCGCATTAATTCTGAGAGCATTTCAGCACGCGGGACAATAGGAATGTTTAAAACATGAGCTTGTTTTACTTCTGGATTTTGATCATTGATCGCACTTGAAACAACCACAGCATCAGCATTTACAACATTGCCCTGATGGTGCTTGTGATAAATGTTGATACCCATGGCTGACAAGCGTTGTGTGATGGCATTATTGGCAAGATCAGAGCCTGAAATGGTATAGCCTAAATTATGAAGCACCTCAGCAATGCCGCTCATGCCAGAGCCGCCAATGCCAATAAAATGAATATGGCTGATTCTAGATTTAGAAACTAGTCGCAAATCTTTCATTGTTGAGTGACGGTTAATAGACTCAATACCTGAATACCATTGCCTTTGCCAAATTCACTAAGACCTTCCCCAGTAGTTGCTGTAATACCAATGTCACTAGTTGAGATGTTTATAAGCTTTGCAAGACTGCTTTTCATTTTCTCAATATTTGGGCTTATTTTAGGGTTTAAACACTCAATTGAGATTGACAAATGTTGTATGTCCCAAGCGGACAAATCTTGCAAAGCAAGTAGTAAATATTCACTACTATCAGTAATACCTTGTTGGCATAGATCATCTGCTTTTTTTCCTAGAATATTAACTCCAGTTATAGATGAAATTGAATTGGTAATGGCGTGCAATACAACATCGCCATCGCTATTAGCTCTTAGTCCTTGTTCATTATCAAAAACAATACCAGCCAATATCAGCGGTTTATTGTTGTTTTCAAATGCGTGTGAATCTTGCCCAAGTCCTGTTTTGATTTTCATTTGTTTTTTAAGTAAAAGTTTGCCAAATCCAAATCTTCTGGATTGGTAATTTTTATATTTCTTTTATCAGACTCAACCAAAACAGAACTCAGGCCAATGTGTTCAATACTACTAGCCTCATCTGTGATGTTAATATTGTCTTTCAGCGCTTTATTTAAGGCTTTTGATAATACCCCAAAACGATACATTTGTGGTGTTTGAGCCTGCCATAAATTTGATCTGTCAATAGTTGTGTCGGTAATATTGTTCTTAGCTTGTTTAATAGTGTCAACCACTTTATTGGCCAGTAGTCCACCAACAGGATTGTTTTCAAGTTTATTAATTAGTTTCACAACATCATCTTGATTAACGCAGGCTCTAGCTGCATCATGAACCAAAACCCAGTCTGAATCTTTAGCGTAAGGTCTTAACGCTTCAAGAGCGTTAATAACCGAATGATAGCGCTCTTTACCACCAATAGCAGTTGTGAGTAGTTTTGGATGTGTATTAAATATTGAGTTTTTAAAATAACGATCTTTGTTGGATATGGCTACAATACAGCCTTTTATTTTTTTAATATTAAGTAGAGTTTTTAGTGTTTGATCAAGAATGGTTAATCCGTTATCAAGTGTTAAGTATTGCTTTGGTGTGTCGGTGTTGGTTTGCATACGCGAGCCAATACCGCTAGCTGGAATAATAAGGTAATAATTGTCTGACACCATGTGTTAATTATAGGCAATTCCGTCTTGCTTGTGTATTGTTGACAGTGGTGTTAGAGTTTATTTAGATGGGCTGCTAGTAATTTGATAATAAATCTCACCTTCTTTGATTAGACCAAATTTAGTTCTTGCCATTGATTCTAAAACTTCCATATTGTTGTTGGTTTTAGTACTAATTTCAACAGATAGGGTTTTATTATGTTTATCTAATTCTTGGTTCTTGACAATACTTTGGTTAATGATATTGCGTTTTTCGTAAAGAGAAAAAGGAAAACTATTGTCAATAAAGCTTTGACGAAACAAGGTGCTTAGGATTAATAGCAGAATAATGCTAAGCCAATGCTTATAAAAAAAGCCAAATAGAATATTTGGCTTTTTAATTAATGATATAACTTTCAAGTTATATATTTGTAAGGTAGTTAGTGATTAGCCATCAGCTAAGTTTTCACCATCTTTAGCATCTTGAGAGAACATCCAGAATGCACCACCAATAATATAGATAGCAGAAAGAACAACTGCAAGCGCAGCAATGTAAGTTGCTGTACCTTCAATAATACCAATGTAAGATAGTAGGATTAAGGCAAGTGGTAGTACCAATGTAACCACTAGTGTTCCTAGCATTAAAATATTACCTCTTACACCACTGTTATCAACTGTTGAACTCATTATTTATCTCCCGATTTAATTTAATAATAACCATATTATAACACAGGTTTTTTTAACATTATTGATCCAAATCAATTTTTTATTAATAAAGTTTTGCTTATTTTATCATGCCAAGATAACTTGTCTTTATTGAACAATTGATAAGCAAAACCAAGTCCAAAAAAAGCAAACGAGAGCACTCCAGTGACAAACCTAATGAAAGCTTGTTTGTGAGTAATACTCTCACCCGTATGCTGAACAACTTGAAATTTCCAAGCCTTCATACCAAGTGTTTGCCTGCCTTTTACCCATGATAGTGCAAAGTATAAATAACTAACAGGTAATACTGTTGTGTAAAACAATAGGTTATTAGCTTCTGTATCATCACCCGTAAAAACAATAATAACAACACCTGCTACAAAAAAAACCAAAGAAAAAGATAAGAAAATATCGTAAAAAACAGCACCTAGTCGGCGTATTAATGAGACGTTGGATTTCATATGAGTCAATGTTTTAGTTTCTTAATAATAAGTCTGGATTAATCGTAGTTTGGTTAAGATAAATTCCGTAATGCAAGTGAGGACCTGTTGTACGACCCGTCTGTCCAATAGTGCCAATTGTATCACCTTGTTTAATAATTTGATCCAATTCAACCAATATTTCATTCATGTGAATATAAACACTAATCAATCCTTGCCCATGATCAATAAAAACAGCATTGCCATTAAAGAAAAAATTATCGGCAATAATTACTTTTCCATTTGCGCTGGCTTTAATTGGTGTGCCAGTTTTGCCTGCGTAATCTATGCCAGTATGTGGTCGTCTGGATTTGCCATTGTAAAATCTTTTCAATCCAAATATGCCGGTGATTACGCCCGATGCAGGTCGAATAAAATAATCGTTGTCAAAAGCATTATTTGAAAAAGTTTTTCTTGCTTTGGTAAGAATAGGGCGTTCACGATTTATTCTATCCATGTGAGCGAGATTTGGATTGATGTATTTTTTCTTTTTGCCAGTTAGAGTAATGTGTTGCTCTTTATAGGTATGCCCTGATACATTGAAGTTGATTTTTCGATTAGAGAAGTCTTGAATGGTTAGCTGTTTTTCTCCAGTTGTTGCCAGTAATGGAATGCCAACCAGTGCTTGCCAGTGTTGATCATTAATGTGTTGAATATACACAGGTACATTGCCATAGTACGCTTTTGGAGTGCTGTGGTTGGTGTAGAAATCTATCACAGCAATACCACCAGGCATGGGTGTATTTTTTACAGATAAGTAGGCTGATGAAAATCCGGATAAAAATAATAACAATAAAAAAATACTAAGCTTTTTCAATTTTATCCACCTTTGAATAAACAACACCATCGCTTAAGCGTGTTGTTATGTGTTGTGACTGTTGAACAGATTTTATAGATGAAATAATACCTTCTTGTTCGCTACTGGTAATGCTAAAGCCTCTAGATAATGTGTTTAAGGGAGACAAATACTCTAGTGATTGTGTATGGGAGTGAAATCTAGTCCTGTGTTTTTCAAGTAGTAACATGATTGATTTTTTTACTCGCTCATGTAAAGTGTCTAAAGCAATACAGTTGGTTTTATTGTTATTTAGTGCTTGTTGTTTTAGTTGAGCATAGGCAGCTTTATTTAGCGCTATGGCTAAGCGAATATTTTCTTTTGGAGAGTGCTGTTTTAAGGCTGAACTTAGTGATTGTAGTGCTATTTTTTTATTATTAATATGATTGCTACTATTAACAAAAAGACGATGTTGCAAGTGATCAATTTTTTGCGCATATAAATGAATTTGTTTATCGGGCAGTCTTAACCTAAGTTTCAGTCCATCAATTTTATTTTGCTGATAAGACAGATTTGAGGTTGTGTTCTGAACAAGCTGTTTGCCAAAATATTTGACTTTTGATAATAGCTCAAGCCTATCGGGCGTAGCTAGCATGGCTGCTGCACTGGGTGTGGGTGCGCGCACATCAGCAACAAAATCAGCAATGGTGGTATCAGTTTCATGGCCGATAGCGCTAATAATTGGCGTTTTAAGGTTAAAAATTACTCTAGCAAGGGGTTCTTCGTTAAATGCCCAAATATCCTCCAAAGAACCACCGCCTCTAGCAAGAATTAGTACATCACATGAGCGCTGATCCGCAGCAATCAGTGCTTGAATCAGTTGTGTCCCAGCGCCTTCCCCTTGTACAACAGAATCAAACAACAATACTTGAGCAAAAGGATAGCGTTTTTTTAGCACTTTGATAATGTCTTGTATCACTGATCCAGTGGATGATGATATAACACCAATTGTGCTAGCCATTACAGGCAGAGACTGTTTATGATGTTTGTCAAATAAACCTTCTTTGGATAATTTACCCTTAAGTTGTTCAAAAGCAAGGTTTAAATTGCCATCGCCTACTGGCTCAATATGTTGAATAATTAATTGAAAATCACCTCTTGCTTCATACAAAGTAGGTGCGGCGCGAACCAATACTTCCATGCCATTTTCAGGAGCAAACTTAATGCCTCTTTGATTAAGACGGAATAAGGCGCAGCGAACTTGACCTTTGTTGTCTTTTAAAGAGAAATACCAATGTCCAGAAGCAGGGCGAGCAAGATTTGACATCTCACCTTTAAGCCAACACGTAGGAATATTATCCTCTACTGTTTTATTGCATAAGGATAAAAAATCAGAAATTGAATAAATTTCATCATGATTAAACATTGACTATCCTTGTTTTAATAAAGCAAACACAGCGCCAGTTCCGCCATCTTTTGCAGGGCATGATACAAAAGCAAGTACTTGTGGGTGTTGTGTTAAAAAACTAACCACTTGTGTTTTTAAAATACTCATGCCGTTTTCGCTGTGGTAGCCTTTGCCATGAATAATTTGAACAAAATCTTCAAATTGATGATGATATATAAAGTCTGACATTGTCTCACACGCCTCCACAACACTTTGCCCGTGCAAGTCCAATACAGAAACTGGACCGATATTGCCTTGTTTCATTTTTTTAATGATTTTTGTTGAAACGCCACTTTTGGCATAAGATACTATTTCTGAGCCTTCTAAGTTAGCTTCAACAATGTAGCTATAAGCACTAAAAGGTGGTTTTTTATTTGCTTTGTTTTTATTAACACCGTCTTTGTCAACAGGCGCTACACTGTTAACAGTTGATCTAAAAAGTTGCCTATCGTAATCGTCAATCATTTTTATGTGTGCAAAAAAAAGCCCTCAAAAGAGGGCTTTATTATAGCAATCTAAAGTGAAACTTTATAGTGCTTTAATTTGTGCATTTAGACGCGCTTTTTTTCTAGCCGCTTGGTTTTTATGCATTAAGCCTTTGCTTACTGATTGATCAATCATTTTTTGCATGGTGGCGTAACCATTTTGTGCCTCTTCTTTGTTGCCAGCCTCTAAAGCGTAAGTTACTTTCTTGATGAAAGTACGAACTTTAGCGCGAATTTGTGAGTTGTGTTTGTTACGCTGAAGCGCTTGTCTTGCGCGCTTTTTAGAACCTGCTGAATTAGCCATAAATAAAAGTCAAATTTAAATGAAAGTAAAAAGAAAGTATTATAAAGTCTTAATGCTTAAAAGTCCATAGAATTAATAAAATTAAGCGTTTTTTTCTTATTCAGGACCAAGTGCCAGATTTTACCACCTTGAGACTTCCATAAAGATACCGCCCTAATACCTGCTAACAACAGCGCTCTAATGTGATTTGCTGTACGTTCATTAGATAAATACATTTGCTCGCCATTTACCATAACCTTTGGTGTTAGCTGTCCTAGAGTTGATTTATATAATTCAGCCAACCGAGCGAGCGAGTTTGAGTGTAAAATTTCAAAAAAATCTTGAGATTGAAAGCTTTTAATTTCTTGAGTGATTTTATTAAGAAGTGCTTTATCTTTCATAAGTTTTTTCTCTAGGTTGATTAGTGATAAAGCGTAAAAAATAATGTGCTGCATGCTTTTATCTTTTTTTCCAAAAGCAGTTTTTAATGTTGAAATACCGATTTTTAGATCTTGCTCTGATTTAAATACAGACTCTACGTTACTACTGGTATTGATAATGCTTTGAAGACTGGCTTGATTACTTTTTTGATCACAAGTGCCTGTTGATGCTAACTGATCAACCAAGGTTGTGGTTTGTAATAGACTGGCCAGTGCCAATGATTGGTTTTTAATATTACTCATTGCTTCTACTCTCGATAATGCCACCGCCTAGGCAGTGATCTTGTTGGTAAAAAACCACAGACTGTCCAGGAGTGATTGCACGTTGTGGCGTGTTAAATATAACTTTTATAATGTTGTTCTCATTAATGATTTTACAATCTTGAGAAGTTTGTCGATAGCGAATTTTAGCTTGTAGGGTTATTGGTAGAGTAGGCTCGGAATCTATCCAATGAATACTAGAAACCTCCAAAGTGTTGTGATAAAGCAAAGGGTGATCGCCCTGAACAACCAATAACTCGTTTTCTTTAATACGCTTATCTGCAACAAACCAAGGTTCTTGTGAGTCGCTGAATCCGCCGCCAATCTCTAGGCCTTTTCTTTGTCCAATAGTATAAAAAGCCAGTCCTTGATGATGCTTAATAAACTGACCGTTTTCATCTACTATATCGCCCTGTTGCTTAGGTAGGTAGGTTTGTAAAAATTCTTTAAAGTTGCGCTCACCAATAAAACAAATTCCAGTTGAATCTTTTTTATCAGCAGTAATAAAATCATTGTCCGTTGCTATTTTTCGAACTTCATCTTTGTTAATTTCGCCTAAAGGAAACAGGCTTTTTGAAAGTTGATACTGAGTTAACAAGTGTAAGAAATAACTTTGATCTTTGTTGTTATCCAGTCCAGTTTTTAGTTGATACTTGTCGTTGTCATGGGTAATTCTTGCGTAGTGTCCAGTGGCAATTTTATCGCCGCCGAGCGACAGAGCGTGCTCTAAAAAAACTTTGAATTTAATTTTCTGATTGCATAGTACATCTGGATTAGGCGTTCTGCCTTTTTTATGCTCAGTTAAAAAATTTTCAAATACATCTTCCCAATAATCTGCAGAGAAGTTGATACTATGAAGTTTTATGCCTAATTTGTTGGCAACTTTTTGTGCATCTGACAAATCTTGTTCAGCACTGCAGTGTTCATCATCATCCTCATCCCAGTTTTTCATAAACAAAGCTTCAACTTCATAGCCTTGTTCTAGTAATAATAAACAAGCAACTGAAGAATCTACACCGCCGGATAATCCAACAATAACCTTTGTATCTCTATTCAAATTTTTCATACGCTAGAACAATGCGCTGTACTAATTTATGCCTAACAACATCTTTAGATTCGAAATGACAAAATGAAACTTTCTTTTCATCTTCAAGTACTTTCATCACATGTAATAAGCCAGATTGTCTTTGTTTTTGCAGGTCAATTTGTGTAACGTCACCAGTAATAACCATTTTTGAGCCAAAACCCATACGCGTTAAAAACATTTTCATTTGCTCAATGGTAGTGTTTTGAGCCTCATCAAGAATAATAAAAGATTCGTTTAGTGTTCTACCGCGCATAAAAGCAAGTGGTGCCACTTCAATTACGTTTTTTTCTAAGAGTTTGGTTACTTTGTCAAAGCCCATCATTTCATATAAAGCATCATAAATAGGGCGTAAGTAAGGATCAACTTTTTCAGTGAGATCACCCGGTAAAAACCCTAATTTTTCACCCGCTTCAACAGCCGGACGTACCAGAACAATTCGACGAACTTCAGAAGATTCTAGTGCTTCAACTGCACGTGCAACAGCAAGGTAGGTTTTTCCTGTACCGGCCGGACCGATGCCAAATGTAGCGTCTTGTTTTTTAATGGCATTAACATATTCTTGTTGATTCTTACTGCGAATATGGATGAATTTACGCTTAGTTTTGATGTTGACCACCTTTCCAGGCAAGTCATCATGGGTATAGGTTTTGATCGCCATTTCCACGTCATGAATATCAACAGATTGCGTATTAGACAGTAGTGCCAAATCTTGCAATACACGACTGGCCACGTGTTTATTGTCACCTTGAATGGTAAAGTTTTCACCTTTATTGCTAATATTTACATCTAGGCTTTGGCTAATAGTTTCCAAATGTTGATCAAAAGAGCCACAAATACTGGCTAGTTGTTCAGTCGAATTAATTTCAAGTGTTATGTTCATAAATACTATTTTAACAATGAAGAGTTTGACATTGTTAAAATAGTTAAGTTAAGGCTAATTAACAAGTACACCAACCAAAGAGTTTCCACGGGCATTGGTAATTTTAACGTCCACAATTTGACCAATAAGAGACTCATCACCCTCAAAATGTGTGTTGCGCATATTTTCAGTACGACCAAATAAGCTGATCAGTTGCGAATCCGAAGTGTTTGTTTTGCTTTTTTTAGCTTTGTTTTCAACCAGTACTTTTTGCACACTACCAATCATGGATTTGGAAATAGACTCTGTAGAGTCGTCAATGGTTTTTTGCACCAAAGCTAAGCGATCTTTTTTAACTTGCATTTGTACATCGTCTGGATAGTTAGCTGCAGGCGTACCAGGGCGGGCAGAATAAATAAAACTGAAAGATTTATCAAAGCCAATGTCGTTAATAAGTGTCATGGTGTCGTTAAAATCTTGCTGCGTTTCCCCAGGAAAGCCAATAATAAAATCACTAGAGATGGAAATATTTGGGCGAATCTCACGTAATTTTCTAATTTTTGATTTGTATTCAATAGCCATATGTCCACGTTTCATTAGACTTAAAATTTTGTCCGATCCGCTTTGAATTGGCAAGTGCAAGTGTGAAACCAACTCTGGAACCTCAGCATAAGCCTCAATTAAAGAATCAGAAAACTCAACAGGATGAGAAGTGGTGTAACGAATGCGATCAATGCCATCAACTTGAGCAACAATATTAATAAGAAGTGCCAAGTCAGCCATCTCACCATCATCCATTAATCCTTGGTAAGAATTCACATTTTGACCCAATAGGTTAATCTCTCTAACACCTTGTTTGGCCAGTATCTTAACCTCGTTGATAACATCATTAAATGGACGTGAAACCTCTTCGCCTCGTGTATAAGGAACCACGCAAAATGTACAATATTTTGAACAGCCTTCCATGATCGAAACAAAGGCGGTTACACCGTTTGTTTCAGGTTCAGGCAAGTGGTCGAATTTTTCAATTTCTGGAAATGAAACATCAATGCTTACTTGCTTGTCATTTAATACATCATTAAGCATTGCAGGTATTCTGTGCAATGTTTGTGGTCCAAAAATAAGATCAACATAAGGTGCACGCTTAAGAATTAACTCGCCCTCTTGAGAGGCTACACAACCACCAACACCAATAACTAAGTTGGGGTTTTTTTCTTTGAGTTTTTTCCATCTGCCCAGTTGGTGAAATAGTTTTTCTTGTGCTTTTTCACGAATTGAACATGTGTTCAGTAGCAAAACATCCGCTTCTAGCGCATCGTCTGTAAGTGAGAGCCCATGAGAGTGTTTTAGTACATTGATCATTTGATCAGAGTCGTACTCATTCATCTGACACCCGAAAGTGCGAATGTGTAATTTAGACAGTGACATTATTTTTGAATGTGAAGTGTTTGAGTTGGGTAGGCAATCTCTGCCTTGTGTTTGGTAATAATTTGCGCAACTTCTAATAGAATTTCTTGCTTAATTTGATGATAATGAGTTTTATCAGTTGTTTTGGTAAAGCAATAAATATTAAAGTCTATGGATGATGCATTGAAATAATTGAAAAACACACGCAACGCTTGAGACTTGTCAATTTCAGTATGGTTTTTAAGCATTTGCTCAACTTCACTGACAATAGTAGGCATTTGTGCAATATCATCATAGCGAATACCAATCACTTCTTTGATGCGTCTGTTACTCATTCTAGAAGGTGTTTCAATTGGCATTGAGGCAAACAAAGAGTTTGGAATATAAACTGGATTTTTACTAAAAGTACGAATACGAGTCATGCGCCAGCCAATTTTTTCAACTGTGCCTTCAAACTTTCCTGAGCGAATCCAATCGCCTGTTGAGAAAGGTTTATCCATTTGAATCATTAGACCACCAAAGATATTTGACAACATGTCTTTGGCTGCAAAGCCCATAACAATACCACCCACACCACCAAAGGTAAGCAAACTAGAGATTGAAAACCCAAGGTGTTGAGCAATGCCTAATGCAATGGCAATAATGATTAATATCTTAACCAGGCGTGAGAATAATTGAACTGAATCATTATCAACATTTGTATCTTTATTAATCAGATAGGTTTCAAATTCAGAGATAACTCTAACAATACTCCAGGCGATGATAAAGATAGGTGTAATGTCAATATATTCAACAATAACATTAAGCGCTTCAATCTGCCCTTTAAAGGTGTAAATTGAGAAATAAATCCAGCCAAACCAAATAAGCACTTTAATCGGCACTGAAACGGCTTTAATAATATGATCATCAAGCTGGTTTTTTGTTTTTCCAGCATGAGAGGCAACCTTGTTTAAAACAAAGCCTACAATAATGTGAAAAACCAAAGCAACAATAAACAGAGCGCCTACTGTTTGATAACTTGTTAAATTTTGTAAAAATTCATCCATGAGTCGTATTTTAACTGTTATTTCAGATACTTAAGAGGATTAATCGGTTGCTTGAATTTTTCCATCTCAAAGTAAAAAGGGGTATCACCTGTGCTTGATATTAATTGCCCTTTGGTTATGTCATCACCACTACTTACTAATAGGTGTTTATTTTGTGTGTAAGTAGAATAAAAACCAAGTGGATGTCTAATAATAATCATTTTTCCGTGACTTTTCATTTTGTCGCCAACATAAACAACCTTTCCGTCTCGAATGGCACGAACTTTTTGCCCAGGCTTTGTATCAAAGGTTAATCCTTGGTGGTTTTTAGAAAACGTTTTAATAATCTTGGCATTAACCGGAATGATCCAAGTTGATACGCTTGTTTTGGAGTTGGTTTTTTTAGTAGGTGTTTTAACTATTGTTTTTTTTGTTTTTTCTTGAATTTTGACTGGCTTGGATTCAGTATCGAATCGATCGTACTGAATATTTTCCAAATTACTAGATTTTTCAACAACAATGACGGCTTGTTTTTTTGATCCAGAAAAGCATCCACTAAGCGTAATTATAAATAGTGAAGCGAGCAGTAATTTAGCTGGCATGCCAAACTCCTAGTGCAACTACCACAATCAGAATGTAGCCCAGAC
>CAYFPI010000010.1:44298-46019 GCA_964344985.1 uncultured Candidatus Thioglobus sp.
ATCAATATACTTCTGTAGCCACTTATCGCATGACTCTCCATAAGCGCGCACTAAAGCAGATACTAATACATATCTTGAGCCACGACCAATGATAGAGATAATAATAAATGGCAGTAGCGCCATTGACATACTGCCAGCAGTAATGGTTGCTAACTTGTAAGGAATAGGGCTAAATGCTGCCACAGCAACCACCCAAATTCCGTACATATCAAAGAATTTTTGCACTTCACTAATAAGCTCGGGTTTTAATAAACCGTAGCCTAATAAAAAATTAAGCAATATTTCACCTAAGAAATAACCTGCTAAACCGCCCAAAACAGAAAATATAGTCGCAATAAAAGCAAAATAATAAGCCTTGTTTTTGCGTTTTAACGACATAGGTGCAAGCAGCACATCAGGAGGTGGGTAAGGCAATACTGAAGATTCTAAAAAACTCACAATAGCTAAATAATACACTGCATAGTGATGTTCAGCCCAATCTAGTATTCTCAAGTAAATTTGAGAAAAAATAGACATTAGTTATTTTTTTGATTATTTAACATTGGAAAACCTAATGCTTCGCGTGAATCATAATAGGTTTGTGCAACCTTTTGACTCATAGCGCGTACTCGTCTGATAAATCTAGCACGGTCAGTCACACTAATGGCATGGCGCGCATCAAGTAAATTAAACAAGTGAGAGGCTTTCATTACTTGTTCGTAAGCAGGGTAGGCTAAATTTTGTTCAATAAGTTGAGCATTCATTGCTTCAGCTTCATCAAATTGCTTGAACAAAACATCTGTGTCCGCAATTTCAAAATTATATTTTGATTGTTCTACTTCATTTTGATGGAACACATCTCCATAGCTAACACCATCAACCCACACAAGATCAAACACAGAGTCAACACCTTGTAAGTACATGGCTAGACGTTCAAGCCCATAGGTTAGCTCGCCTGATACCGGCTTGCAAGACAAACCACCAACTTGTTGAAAATAAGTAAATTGAGACACTTCCATGCCATTTAGCCAAACTTCCCATCCCAAGCCCCAGGCGCCAAGTGTAGGAGATTCCCAGTTGTCTTCAACAAAGCGAACATCATGCTTGGTAAGATCAATACCAATTTCAGCTAAAGATTCTAAATACAAATCTTGAATGTTTTTAGGAGAGGGTTTTAATAGTACTTGAAACTGATAATAATGTTGTAGGCGATTAGGATTCTCACCATAGCGTCCATCGGTAGGGCGACGAGATGGCTGTACATAGGCGGCTTTCCATGGCTCAGGACCAATGGCTCTTAAAAAAGTTGCTGGATGGAAGGTTCCAGCGCCCATTTCCATGTCGAAAGGTTGCAATAAAGTGCAGCCTTTTGATGCCCAAAAAGATTGTAATTTTAAAATTAAATTTTGGAAAGATGCTGTGGCATCCAAATCTGAAATTGACATGTATTTAAGTGCAAATATGGTTAAAAATTAATAAAAATTTTACCTAATCAGCCTGCCTTAGGTGGCTTATTTGTTAAGACTTTGAGAGTAAGGATTAGAGGCTTAGAGGTTAAAGCTGAGAAGAATTAATACAAGCCTCTAAAACTAAAAGCGACTATGGAGATATAACGCTTTTAGCAATTATAAAAAAGTAGTGATTTTTTATAATTGAATGCGATTGTAGCAAAAAAATATAACCTATGTTAATATTTGGTTTTTTTAACAGTTAAGACGCTATTAACTTTTTAAGCTCATTGG
>CAYFPI010000011.1:0-38296 GCA_964344985.1 uncultured Candidatus Thioglobus sp.
ATAAAATTTTGCTTGCGATTATTAGAAAAGAGCCGCTTAAGTTGTCTTGACCCAAAAAATATTATATTAAACCAATAGTATTGGTGTGCGATGCGGGTTAATTGCCTTTTGGCACAAATACCATTTGTCTGTCGTCCAAATTAACTGAAGCAACTTGAATTTTAATATTGTCACCTAATTGGTAAGTTTTGCCTGTGCGTTCACCTTTTAGTTGATAATGGATATCATCAAAAATATAGTAATCATCCTTCATATCGCGCATGGCAATCATGCCCTCTACAAAGACATCAGTCAGCTCGATAAATATGCCAAAACCTGCAACACCAGAGATAACACCATTGAATGTTTCACCAACTTTGTCACGCATGTATTCACACTTAAGCCACTGTTCTACATCACGAGAAGCATCATCTGCTCTTCTTTCAGTCATGGATAGGTGTACACCTGTTTCAACCATTTTCTTGCTTGGTTTTCTTTTCTTTTTATCTAGTACTCGGTTAATAGCTCGATGTACTAATAGATCGGGATAGCGTCTAATTGGTGAAGTAAAGTGCGTGTAATCTTCAAAGGCCAATCCAAAGTGCCCTTCATTAGCTGGCGTATAAACCGCTTGCTTCATCGTACGCAAAACAACAGTTTTGATGATATTTTCATCATCACGACCTTTTGCACTTTCTAAAACCTTGGCAAAGTGTTTGGATTCAGGCTGGTCACCACCTTCTAGTGTTAAGCCAATTGCAGTTAAAAACTGTCTGGTTGCTTCAACTTTTTCAACAGTAGGCTTGGGGTGAATTCGGTACAGGAAGTCCTCGTCATTATCAGCTAGGAACTTTGCCGTGGCTTGATTAGCCATTAGCATGCATTCTTCAATAAGCTTGTGCGCATCATTACGAGATCTAGCGACAATGTTATCAATCTTACCTTTGTTGTTAAAGATAATTTGTGACTCAATACGATCAAAATCCATTACGCCACGTTTGATTCTTGCAGCCTTAAGTGCTTTGTACAAATCATACAATGCATTAAGGTTGTCCATTACTGAAAAATATTCTTGAGTAAGTTCATCGTCATCTTGCTCTAAGATAAGACTAACCTTTGTATAGGTTAAGCGAGCATGAGAAAACATTACTGCAGGGTAGAATTTATAATCTAATAATTCTCCTTCTGAGCTAATATTCATCTCACAAGTCATACACAGACGCTCTACATTTGGATTGATTGAACATAATCCGTTTGATAAGGCCTCGGGTAGCATTGGCACAACACGGCGTGGGAAATACACAGAATTGCCGCGTAGGATAGCATCTTTATCTAGATCAGAACCTTCTTTAACGTAATGCGATACATCAGCAATAGCAACCACTAATTTCCAACCATCTTTTGTAGGCTCTGCAAATACTGCATCATCAAAATCACGCGAATCTTCACCATCAATGGTAACTAACTTCATGTCAGTGATGTCGATGCGACCTTGTTTGTCTTTATCAGTTACCACGCTCGGCAGCTTGTCGGTTTGTGCTAAGGCTTCTTTTGAAAAATCAACCGGAATGTTATTGCGATAAAGGGCTGAATCTGTTTCCACGCCTTCATCCATGTAAGCGCCTAAAACTTGTGTAATTTTGCCCTGAGCTAGAGAATCTAGTGTTGGGGATTTGGTAATTTCCACAATGACAATTTGCTCATCAATAAGATCTTTACCCACCTTGGGAATAGCAATGTTATGTTTAATGCGTTTGTCATCCACAACCACATAGGCACTCTCTTTTTCAAGATGTAGGCGACCAACAACTGTTTTGATGCTTTCAATAACTTTAACGATTTGAGCGTCACCACGTTGGTTAAGTAGGCGTGCCTCAACCTTATCACCATGAAAAACCAACTGCATTTGTTTGGCTGATAAGCGTAGGTCTTTACCACCTTGATCAAGTGCAATAAACCCAAACCCTTTAGGGTTGGCGATAACAGTGCCTGTCATAGTACCAGCTTTTCCATTAAAGATACTATAAACACCATCGCGAGTACAGCTTAACTGTTGGTCACGAACCATAGCTCTTAGTCGGTGTGTTAGTGGTTTTTTCTGATGGTTGTCAATCTTTAATAAGTCATAAAGATCAAATTTAGTTAAAGGTTTTTCTTGGATAAATTCAAGAATATACTCCCTTGAAGGAATCGGATTTTTGTATTTTTCCGATTCCCTTTTTTGATGAGGATCGCTCATGTATTACTCGTCAAATGGGTTGTTTAAGATTAAAGTCTCATCACGATCAGGGCCGGTTGATAAGATATCTACTGGCAAGCCAGAAAGCTGCTCAATCTTTCGAATGTAGTTTTGCGCTTCAATTGGTAATGAATCAAATGAATCGGTGCCAATAGTTGAAGATTTCCAACCAGGCATTTCAATATAAATTGGTTTAGCATCTGCATAACCTTGAGCGTCATATGGCGGTGTTGTGGTAATTTCACCATTTAGCTCATATGAAGTACAAATCTTAATACTATCAAGTGTGTCCAATACATCTAGTTTTGTTAAGCAAATACCAGTAACCGCATTAAGTTTAAATGAGCGATTAAGTGTTACCATATCAAGCCAACCACAACGACGTTGACGACCTGTAGTTGCACCAAACTCATTACCTATGGTTCCTAATACTTTACCAATAGCATCGCCCTCATCGGTTGATACGTCGTAGATTAGCTCAGTTGGGAATGGACCACCACCAACGCGAGTTGTGTAGGCTTTTACAATGCCAACCACGTAATCAATATCTGTTACGCCAACACCAGAGCCTGTTACTGCACCACCTGAGGTTGTGTTTGATGAAGTTACAAATGGGTAAGTACCTTGATCAATATCTAGTAGTGCACCTTGAGCGCCTTCAAACAAGATGTTTTCATTATTGGAGATATGCTGGTGAATTTTTTCAGTAACATCAACAATCATTGGCTTGAGGATTTTTGCTTGCTCTAATGCTTCCGCCAATACCGCTTCATAATCAAGTGCCTCAGCGCCATAATAGTTAGTTAAAGCAAAGTTATGGTACTCCATCACATCTTTTAGTTTTTCTGCAAAAGCAGCTTCATCTAGCAAATCACCAGCACGCAAGCCACGACGAGCAACTTTATCTTCATACGCCGGCCCAATGCCGTTACCTGTGGTACCAATAGCAGCTTTACCGCGTTTAACTTCGCGCGCATTATCAAGTGCTACGTGGTAAGGCATAATTAAAGGACAGCCTGGCGATACTTTTAATCGAGACTGTGCATTAACACCAGCTGTATCTAGTTCGCCCAATTCTTTAATTAGTGCAGACATTGACAGTACAACACCGTGACCAATTAAACACTCTACATTGTCACGCAAAATGCCAGAAGGAATTAGGTGAAGAACGGTTTTTTTGCCGTCGATTACCAGTGTGTGACCTGCATTATGACCACCTTGAAATCTAACAACACTTGATACTTTATCGGTAATTAAATCTACAACTTTACCTTTACCTTCATCGCCCCATTGAGTGCCGATAATTACTACATTTTTTGACATACTAATTCCTAACTATTTAATATTTTTTTGTGAAATAAATTTATTTTGATTGAGATAAAAACTTCAAATCAAATGAAAACCCTGTTGCTGCTCGTGACTTTCCAAAAGAGGCGCCAATACCATTGTAGCGACCACCTTGAGCCAGTGCTTTAGAGTAGTTTTCGTTATAAGCAGAAAATACAACACCCGTATGATATTCATATGACTGAAGTTCTGCAAGATCATAAACAAGATCTACGCCTTGATTTTTTAATTGTGTGTTAATTTGAATTAACTCGTTAATGGCTTCTGTGGCTTTTGGCAAATTGGCAAACATTGCTAAAGCTTTATCTAGTATAGACGCATCACCCTCTAGTGCCATTAAAGCTGATAATTGATCTGCACATTTAAGCGAATTATTTGCTAAAAAGACAGTTAAATCTGGTGTTGATCGATGTGTGAAAATCTCTCTTAATTCAGTAGTCTGATTGGCGTTTAAACCTTCAGGTTCAATAATAGCGTCAAAAATCGCCACATTTCCCAAGCTAATAACAACCGAGTTGATAGATAAGATGTTAAGACTTTCAATCATAAGTGATATGATTTCAACATCTGCCTCACTAGAATCTAGCCCGTATAGTTCAGCACCTGCTTGAATGGGCGAGCGAGAATCGTAAAAGTCATTGGCACTGGTTTGCAAAATGGCATTAATGTAACAATATTTTTGCTCTTTATCACTGGCTCGTTTTGCATCGATTCTGGCAATTTGCGGAGTAATGTCTGCATGTACACCCAGCATTTTTCCACTAACAGGATCTAAAAATTTAAAAGTGTTTTCATTAACTGAGTCGCTAGTAAGTAGAAGCGAATCGACATGCTCAACCATTGGTGGAATAACCAATCCATAATCTTTGCTGGTGTAAAGATCAATCAGCTGACGACGAAGTGATTCAAACGCTAGCGCTTGATCACCCGTCAATTCATCAATTCCTTCAGGCAGTTGCCAAGTGTTCATGATAACTATTTAGCCTCTGGATTAAAGTGACGGAAAAATTCAGTATTTGGATTTAACACCATGATGTCATTTTGACCCGTGAATGATTTTTTGTACGATTCAAGTGAACGATAGAAAGAGTAAAAATCAGCATTTTGATTGTACGCTTGCGCATAGTTATTGGCTGAAATTGCATCACCTTCACCTCGAATTTTTTCAGAATCACGGTAAGCATTTGCTAAGATGATTGTGCGCTCTTTATCAGCTGCTGCACGAATAATCTCTGCTTCTTCGGCACCTTTAGATCTGAACTCTTTAGCAACACGTTGACGCTCAGCTTGCATACGACGATACACTGAGTTTGATACCTCTTGTGAAAGATCAATTCGCTTGATACGAACATCAATAATCTTGATACCAAATTCACCAATGTCTTTATTGGCTAATTTAAGAATATTAGCCATAATTTCACTACGCTCGCCCGATACCACATCAGCAATGGTGCGTTTTGAGAATTCACTCTTAAGACCTGTTTTGATAATTTGGGCTAAACGATTGTTGGTTCTGGCTATATTACCACCTGTTGATTTGTAAAATTGCTCAGCATCAGTGATACGCCATTTAACGTATGAGTCAACGATTACGTTTTTCTTCTCACCGGTTAAAAAACGCTCAGCTGGCGCATCAAGTGTTTGAATACGATCATCAAACTTTACAACATTATTAACAAAAGGCATTTTAAACTTAAGGCCCGGTGTTTTTTCAACAGTAACAATTTCACCTAGTCGAAGCTTGATAGCAGTCTGAGTTTCATTAACTGTGTATAGCGCTGAACTTAAAATAAAAAATACAGCGGCAGCTAAAATTAATCCTATCTTTTGCATTATCTTACTCCTCTGTTACGGAAAATGCCTCTAACATCACCCTCTTGTTTATTGGTTTGAGATGTAGCATCTTTGATAATAACTTCAGTATTTGATGTTTTGCCTCCTACTAGTTTATCAATAGGTAAATACATCATAGAGTTAGCTTTTGAATCAACAACAACTTTACTGGTTGAAGCCAGTACACCTTCTAGAGTTTCTCTATAAAGACGCTCTTTAGTAACTTCAGGTGCTTTTTCATACTCAGTTAAAATTTGCTTAAAACGAGACGCTTCACCTTCTGATTTTGAAACAACTTCAGATTTATAGGCTTTTGACTCTTCAAGCATACGCGCTGCCAAACCACGAGATTTAGGCAAAATATCATTTGCATAAGTTTGTGCTTCGTTAATTAAACGCTGCTTATCTTCACGCGCTTTCACTGCATCAGAGAAAGCCGCTTGAACTTGCTCAGGTGGTTGTGCATCTTGCATGTTAACTGTTGTGATGAACAAACCTGTTTGATACAAGTCTAACAACTCTTGAGATTTTTCTTTAATTCTATCGGCAATGCTAACACGACCCTCAGTCAAGATGTAGTCCATAGAGTTTTGACCAACAACTTGTCGAATGGCACTTTCAGATACTTGGCGTAGTGTTGTATCAGGATTGGCCACATTAAATAAATAAGCTTGTGCATCATTTACCTTGTATTGAACGGCAAACTTAGCATCAATCATGTTTTCATCTTTCGTTAACATTAGTGATTCAGACGATACATTGCCACCAAAACGACGATTGCCATTAGCTACATTTCTAAAACCAATCTCAGCAGTTCTGATTTGCTCAACATTAATTCTATTTAGTGTTTCAACTGGGAAAGGTAAGTGCCAGTGAGGACCTTGAGAAGTTTGCTCTTGGAATGCGCCAAAACGTAAAACCACACCTTTTTCTGCAGGATCGATAATATAGACACCTGATAAAACCCAAACTAAAAATGCAATAATAAATACAAGCTTAAAGCTGCCTTTAGGTGGTGTTGGGGTTGTAGGTGTTTTGTCAGACTTTTGTGAGCCAAAAATACCGCCAAATTTATTTTTAAAATCTTTAATAACTTCATCCAATTCCGGTGGAGTTTGACCATTGCCACCCCATGGATTTTGATTATTGTTGTCGTTCCAAGCCATTTATATGCTTCCATTATTGTTAAAAAACCTGAGTTATTTTACCCAATTAAAACTCTTGTTATGCAACTAATATATGTAAGCTATGGAATAGGCATATGGTGTTAAAATAAATGAATTTTAAAATCTTTTTAAGTTGTTATGAAAACCCCTGCGATTCTTTACTCATTAGTGTTGTTTTCAGGCGCTGTCAGCGCTCAAGGTGTCTCATTGAATTGTCAAGACACTCAATTATTATTTCCTAAGCAAGTGCTATCTAATAGTGATAATCTAGACGTTGTTGCTGATCATAGTGAAATTAGCAAAGGTGATCATTACTTATTAAAAGGCGGTGTGTCACTCAACTCGAGTCAGTATTACTTAGGTGCAGACCAGGTTAATATCTCTAGATCTGACAAAATCTCTAATGCAACAGGCAATGTTAAATTTCAAGATGCTGATCTTATGTTTATTGGCGATCAAGCAATTGTAAAAAAACAAGGCAATACTACGCATACCACCATTAATCAAGTTAAATTTCATTATCCAGATTCTAAAATAAATGGCCAGGCTCAACAAGTGGTGAATGACGGTACTAAGCAAGTGTTTGATACTGTTAGTTATACTTTGTGTCCGTTGGGTAATACTGATTGGACTATGAATGCTGATCAAATAACACTCAACTCAGACACTAATCGCGGTGTTGCCAAAGGTGTAAGCGTTGAGTTTTTAGGTACACCAATTTTTTATTCTCCTCGTCATGAGTGGGTATTGGAAGGTCGAGGCTCAGGATTTTTAGCGCCTAGTTTTGGTAGTTACGATGAATCTGTTGCTGGTGAAGACAATAATTATCAAGTAAGAATTCCTTATTATTTTAATATCGCCCCTGATCGTGATTTCTTGTTGACACTTAATCAACTCTCAAGTCGTGGTAGTGTTATTGAAGGTGTGTATCGACAATTACTTGCTGGTAATCAAGCATTTGACGATGGGCGTTTTGAAATTGAGGCTCATTATTTAAACAAGGATGACGTTACTAATGCCGAGCGTTGGTTGTTGAATTCTAAATTAGATTTGTCTCTTAATTCCAAAACCAATTTAAACGCTGTGGTTAATCGTGTCTCTGATGACAATTATTTCAAAGAAATTGCTCATGATAATACTTCATCATCAGCGCTACACTCTCATCTAGATCTTACTTATGAAGATCAAAAGGCACAATTAAGCGCAGCATTATTTGCAGAGAATGAGCAACTGATTAATAATGGTAGTGCTACTTATACACGTGCACCAGAGGTGTCAATTAAAAAATCCTTCACAGGCATGGATAATCGTAACATGAGTTTGTCTTTGCTAAGTACAAACTTTAAGCATAAGACTTCCAGCGATACTGGCGTTCGTACGCATGCACAAGCAAGCTTTACTCGCCCTATCTCAACCAACGCTTACTCACTAACGCCCAAACTTGATGTGTATACTACCGATTATTCCCTAGATAATGCAGCTGATCAAAGTAGGTCTATTTATAGTTTTGGATTGGACTCAAAATTATTTTTAGAAAGAGAAGTGAATTTGTTTGGTACGGATTTGATTCAAACTTTAACACCAAGATTAGCCTATAACTACACACCTAAAAAAGATCAAAGCGCTCTACCGAGTTTTGATTCAGCAGATAAGAGTGATTCTTACGAGAGTTTATTTTCAGGGCAAAAGTTTACTGGTCTTGATAGAATCAGCAACGCCAATAACTTCACATTAGGTCTAGAGTCTGACTTTATTGATGAAGAGACAGGCGATACCTATTTGAGTTTAAAAGCAGCTCAAACTCGACATGTTGACGATACTGATATGAATAGCAGTGGTGTATTGGTTTCTAGAAGAAAGTATTCTAACATTGCGCTATCAGCTGATTTGTCTTTGGATGATTTCACTTTTAACAATTCACTGCAATACGATCCAGAAACCAATAAGATTGACAAGAGAGATAGTTCGGTTAGCTATATTCTTAATCCTAGAAAATTTGTAACATTGGCTCATCATGATGATAACGGCACAAAATCAGCAGAGCTTTACGGTGCTTACCCGTTAACGCAAAAAGTACACGTATTCGCCGGTGTTAATCGTTCAATTACAAACTCTATTACTAACAAAGAAACCACAGGTATTACTTATGAATCTTGCTGCTGGGCACTACGTTTAGCGCATTTTAAAAAGCATATTAGTGGCAACGATTATGATTATGTGACAAATTTTGAATTAGTATTAAAAGGCTTGGCTTCAACATCGCCTAGTTTGGCTGCGCGTCTAGAAGAAGAAGTGCCAAACTACCTAGCAAACTTAGATGATTACTAATATGATAAAAGCATTACTGCTCGCACTGGGTATTTCTACCTCAGTTATTTCTGCACCTAATAGTATTATTGCTATTGTTAATGATGAGTTAGTTACTTATGATTCAATTGCTAATGATATTAACGATTCTCAAACGACAAAACAAAAACTTGTTTTGGTTAATAAACAGGTGGATCTGGTTTTAAAACTAGAAAAAATTAAAGAATTGGGTCTTGAGCCAAAACCAGAATCTATTAATGCCATGCTTAATAAAATTGCCGCTCAAAATAAGATTAGCGCAGCTCAATTACAAGCCAGCTCTCAATTTGGACAAATTGTTGCTGATATTAAGAAAAACCTTTCTTTAACAGGCTTAAAGCGCTTTGTACTTCAACAAGCCAGCATAAAATTAAGCCAATCAGAATTATCTCAAGCATTAAAAGATAATCCAAGCAAAAAAGATAATATTTCAAAGCAGGTAAAAATTGCTCAAATTGTAATTACTTCGGTTGATGATTCAAGTTCTTTGTTGCAATCACAAGACGAATTAATTCAGGCGGCCATGGATAATTTAGTGGTGCAGTTAAACAAAGGTGAAACATTCTCTGCACTGGCTAAATTACATTCGCAAGATGCTTCTTATAAAAACGGTGGAGAGTTGGGTTGGTTGATGCTTGATAAACTGCCTAGTGATTTTGTAAATGCTTTGTCTAACCTTGATAGTAATAAAGTTTCAGCACCTTTTAAAACCCAGCAAGGCTGGAGGCTTGTTAAGCTATTAGATGAGCGTAGTATTGATAACCACATTTCAGAAATCAAAGTAGCACTTCTAAGACAAAAGCAAAATATTTATTTTTCCAATTGGGTAAAAAGCCTTAGGAAAGATGCCTATATTGAGATTTTTGAGCACAAGTTCTAAGATTATTTAGCATGTCAAAATCAATAGTTATCTTTGGTTTTCACGCCATACAAGCGCAACTTGATTCATCTCCAGAAGGGTTTATTAAGGTTTATGTATTAGATAACCGTAAAGATAGGCGCGTCAATCATATTTTGAGCCAGTTAGCTCAGCTTGGTATTGCAACTCAGCAAAGTAGCAAACCTCAGCTTGATAAACTTAGCAAAAATCAAACGCATCAAGGTGTAGCTGCTGAGATTTTACTCCCCGCCCTGCCTAATCAAAATGAGCTGGTTAGTTACACCTCTAAACTTGACCATCCAGCATTGATTTTAATTCTAGATTCTATTCAAGATCCTAGAAACTTAGGTGCTTGTTTAAGAAGTGCAAATGCTGCTGGTGTTGATTGTGTGGTGATTAATAAGGATGGGTCGGCACCCATTAATGCGCTTGTTCACAAAACATCGGCAGGTGCGTTAAATCAGTTAAAAATATTTGCCGTTACTAACTTGTCTCGTAGTATCAAAGCTTTGCAAGAGCAAAATATTTGGGTGGTGGGTTTAGATGGCTCTACCAACACCTCGTTGTATCAAATTGATCTTACCACATCAACTGCGATTGTTATGGGCACTGAGGGAGACGGACTTAGAAAGCTCACTAAACAATCATGCGACCAGCTGGCTTTAATCCCAATGCAAGGTAATGTTGAGAGTTTGAACGTATCAGTGGCAACAGGCATATCTTTATTTGAAGCCAGTAGACAGCGACTTGGTTAGGGCTTGGCTTAATTAAGCTGAATTCTTGCCCCCCATGGAATAACCTCTTTTCCTTTTACTAGCCACATAACTGGATAATTAGGCTCAGTATCGGGAAACCTGCCTTTGGCATCAGTAAAGTAGATCAAAACATCAGGTGGTGAGTCTTGTTGATTAATATATTCAAAAACAGGATTGAAGTTCGTTCCTCTGCCGCCACCAAGAGAAGCTGGAAATGTTAATTCATCCCATGATTCATATTGCCAAATTAAATTTTGAGAAATTTTTTCATCACAGGCAATAAGAGTAATCGAGGCTCGAATGTTGCCTTTAATAGCATTAACTTCTGAGATAAACCCGTCGATTTCTTCTTGAGAGATTGATCCTGAGGTATCAATAGCAATGCAGATATTTATTTGACTCGATTTTAAAGAAGGCAGAATGGCGCCACTTTCACCACTACGTCTTGATGGACGTTTGTAGGAAAAATCATCCCTAGCAAGACTTGACATGTATTGTGCTAATAAGGACTGCCAAGAAACTTGAGGTTGTAGAAAAAAGTCGATTAGCTTGGCAAATTCTCCATCTAATTTTCCCGCCTGTTGAGCAAGTTGCGCGCTGGAGGCAAGATTCTTTTGCCATTGCTTGCTAAGTTGTTGCATTTCATCAGGTGTTAGTGGATTGGGCTTATCAGCAAGTGATTCTGATTCACTCGGTTTTTGATTATTTTTATTTTTACCATCAGCAGACGAATTGTCTGTTTGACCCTGAAGATCATCTTCTTTCATGCCACCATCAAATTCGTCTGCATCATCATCAGGATTGTCATCATATAAATGCTGATCCATAGGTTCAGTGTCTATATTGTCATCAATCATGGGGTATATCTCTTCAGCAATCATGTTTTCATATTGATGAAAAATAGGTAAATCTAGTGGTGGCCTAAAGCCTTCTTTAATCAGTAATGGATTAATGGCAAAATCACAAGCTAAATCCCATTTATGTTTGTCTCTATTGCCACGACGAGAAAAATGCGTAAGTGCACAATGAAGCGCTTCATGAATAAGAACAAATTTGGTTTGATGATTGTCCAATTTATCAATAAAGCCAGGATTGTAGTAGAAATTTTTAGCATCGGTAGCGCTGGATTTACACCAAGATCCAGCAGCTTTTAATGGTAAGCGTAGTACTAAATTTCCCAAAAAAGGTTTGTCTAAAATAAGTTGTGTTCGAGCTTTAGTGAGTTTATCCTCAACCACTTCAAGATCTATGTCATCAGCATTGTTCTCATAAACAATATCTTCGCCAACAACCTTAACTTTCTTGTCGGGTCCAACCTCGTCATTTTTCCAAAATTGATACTCTGAATCGCTCATGCTTTGGTTGTGGATGCGTGTTTAGCACTCGAGTTGAGAATTGCCCACTTTTGAGTTGTTGAGAGTAGGTTAATATTAGAAAACAACTCTCTATCTTCTAGTCTAGCGTGTGATTTTAATAATTTGCCAAATTTTTCCAACAACTCGGGCTTGTCTATTAATTTAACTGCCATTTTGTACAATTCTTGATGTTCTAGAGTTAATTGAGTGCATAACCGAGCTAAATCGGCTGATTTTTCACTTAAAAATACAAAAATAGTCGCCTCTTCAGTGTCAAAATGCTCATGAAAATCCAATTTGAAATTTTTCGAAGTTTTTTGACAAAGCTTTTGTATTTCTTCTTTGTTGTTTGATTTAGATGTGTTAACGCATTTATTACCAAGAGAGAGTGCGCTGTGATGCTCTCTAGTTAGAATAAGTAGTTCGCCCGCTACTTTCATTAGCCAAATTGTCCATCTACACGAGATGCAAAAAACATTGGTGTATAAATAAAAACAAACCATGAAAAAGCTGAAATCCACAACAGTTGAGAGGTAAAAATCCAAACACTGTAATATTGTGGCATTATTGATACTAAAAACACTCTAGAGATAAATGCCAGTGCTAGCAAAATAAACATAAAGTTCAATTGTTTAGGTGGTTGAAAAACATTACGACCCGTATGCCCTAGAGAGACTCTAGACATCATACTAAGTGTCATCAGCGCCATACCAAAAGCAAAACTATGAATATCCATATTCGGCATCATATTAACAAAGTACGATAAGGCGTTTAACCCAAACCCAAGAGTGATTAAACCATAGGCAAGATAGATACTCCAAAGTAAAGACTTTGTCCAAATTTTTGGGTGATACCAATTAAACAATCTAACAACGTGAATGATAAATAATATGCCAGCAAGGATAACCGAGAAGACGGTTTGAAAAAACACCTCAGCAACAATAAATGCTAAAAACAAAAATAAAGACGACAGGTCTAAAAATTTTGAATTTTTTAGCTCAGTACTAAGACCTAATCCGCGCTCTATAAAAAAAGGCAATAATCGTCTAGACATCATGAGTAGCAAACTAATGATTAAATAAAAACCAAGATAAATACCAAAATAAACACCTTGATTAACAACGCCTAATAGGCCCAGATAAAACAAAACATGGGCGCCAGATAGTAATATCAATTTGCCCAATATACTAACGTTATTCCAATTCTTGGCTTTAATGATTGGGTGTGCAATAGCAAGTGTAGATAAAATCAAAAAACTTACATCAAGAATTGCTTGATAAATAAGATATTCATGAGTGATAAAAGGCAAAAATCTTGCACAAACCCATAGTAATGCTAAGCTCAGTAGCGACTTGTTATATATTGTTTGTACACCTGTCCAGTTCTTACTGGCAGTTAGTAAGAATCCAACGGTGACTGCTGATGCGTAGGCAAAGATCATTTCATGAGCATGCCAGTCAATTGGATTGGCGTTATTAATTAGAATAATAGACGGATAAAACACCATCCACATTAACATTGACAATACTGCGATAACACCTGCTACAAAGAAAAAAGGTCGAAAACCTAATCTCAAAATCGGATGAGTTGAGTGTTCAGTATTTTGGTTTAAATTAATCATGTGAATTTAATCAAATAAGGTTTGGGCGATTTTATTTGCCCAATCAGCAAATTCAGGTATTTCAAAAATATCACCACCAATAGCTCTTTGCATGTCAGATACCAGCATAACGCCTAACTCTTTTTGTGGAAAATCTTTAGCAAAGTTTAAGATGTTACCCCATATTTTTTGTGCACTACTCTCACCTTTAACGCTAATCGCCCTACCCACAAGTGCAGCACAAATAGCGTACTGTAAGTCTAGTTCTTTAGGAATGCTTACACTCTCTCCATTGATAATAGCATCAAGATTTGGCAAATCTACCATGTGTTCAACAAAGGTAGTTACTTCCACGCCAGCAACCTCGCCAACACAAGCGCTGGCGGCTTGCCTAAATAGGGTTAAATTATTTTCAAATTTATTTAAAGCACGGTGAGTAAATTCCCAGGTTCTTGGCGAAGGGAAAGCGATTGGATTGTGTGCTGGATCGAACTCAAATAAATGTTCGGGACGGTAGCGTAAAAAACCAATAATACGCTCATCAATATTGTTTTGATAAGCCCAAGCAACCCAGTCATCTAAATTAACATCAAGCTCATAGTGTGAAAAACGATTAGCCAGTGGTGCCGGCATAGAATAAGTTACACCTCTGTCGCCTTGGCGATTACCAGCGGCAAAAATTACCCAACCATCAGGTATTTTATACTCACCTAGACGACGATCCAGGATAAGCTGGTAAGCTGCTGCTGAGACTGTTGGTGGCGCCGAAGTAATTTCATCTAAAAATAAAATTCCTTGCTTTCCATGGCGTTTTTCATCAGGCAGTAATGCGGGAATAGACCAATCAACCAAATCACCATTTTTAAAAGGAATACCACGTAAATCACTTGGTTCCATTTGTGATAAGCGAATATCAATCATATCAACTTGGTATTTATCAGCAACTTGAGCAACAATTTGAGATTTACCAATACCAGGAGCGCCCCACAGCATAACTGGTGTATGGTGTCCTTGATTAACTGATTCAAACTCTTGATTAAGAATTGTGCTTATTTGTTGTGGTCGCATGATTTAACTTGAAAAATAAAAAACTGACCATATTCTACCGTAATAGAAGATAAAATCCCCTGATATGACTAGTACTAATATTACCCCTGAAGAGTTGTGGAATTTTCCTTGTGATTATTCAATAAAAGTTTTTGGAAAAACTTGTGAAGAACTACAATCCACTGTATGCAGTATTGTTGAGAGCCACACTGATAAATTGCACCCAAATCAAGTATCGACTAAGCAAAGCTCTAAAGGTGGGTATGTTTCTCTAACGGTTAAAATTATTGCCACTAGCAGAACGCAAATTGATTGCATTAATGCAGATTTGCAAAACTGTCATTTAGTTGCCTACGTACTATAATTACCATGAGAATTGTTAATCTGGGTATTCAAGAGTATCTTGATACTTGGAATTCAATGAAAGAGTTTACCGCTTCTCGCAATAACGCAACAATAGATGAGCTTTGGATTGTTGAACACCCTGCTACATTTACCCAAGGCATTTCTGGAAAATCGGAGCACATTCTAAATAGTGCTGACATACCTGTTGTGCAAACAGACAGGGGTGGTCAAGTAACTTATCATGGTCCTGGTCAGCTTGTTATTTATTGTTTGATTGATCTTAAGAGGATTGGTATTGGAGTTAAGAAAATGGTGTCACTGATTGAACAATCTATTATGGAGGTATTGGCGCTTTATAACATTAACTCCTCTGTCAAAGACGGGGCGCCTGGCGTGTATGTTAATCAGGCAAAAATAGCAGCCTTAGGTCTTAAAGTTAAAAATTCAAAAACTTACCATGGCTTGAGTTTAAACATTGATATGGATTTATCCCCTTTTAAGCAAATAAACCCATGTGGATATCAGGGATTGAAAGTAACACAAATGTTTGATTTAACGGATAATGACATTTTAATGAGTCAAATTGCTAAAGAATTAACTCAATTATTATCTAACAATATTAAAAGTGCCAAACAATAACACAAGCGAACAAATAATTGAGATAACAGATCTAAAGGGTAAGTCAAAAGTCTCAAGGCTTAAGATCAAGCCAGATTCCGACAGACCTGCCATACGAAAGCCTAGCTGGATTCGCATTAAACACCCTGCTGGATCCAAGGTGGATAAGTTAAAAAATACACTAAGATCGCAAAAGTTATTTACAGTTTGTGAAGAAGCGCAGTGTCCAAACCTAGGTGAATGTTTCAATCATGGTGCGGCTACTTTTATGATCATGGGGCAAATTTGTACACGTCGATGCCCATTTTGCGATGTTGCTCATGGCAAACCAAAACCACTTGATGTTGATGAGCCAAAACATCTTGCACAAACTATCAAACAAATGCAACTTAAGTATGTTGTGATTACATCGGTAGATCGAGATGATTTGCGTGATGGCGGTGCTGAGCATTTTAAGCTGTGTATTGATAATATTAGACAACAAACACCAGGGGTAAAAATTGAAATATTAACCCCTGACTTTAGAGGTCGAATCGATAAAGCACTTGATGTTTTTAGCACGTGCCCTCCTGATGTGTTCAATCATAATTTGGAGACTGTACCAAGCTTGTATCCCAAGGTTCGTCCGGGGGCAAGTTATGAGTATTCTTTAAAGTTATTAAAAGAATTTAAACAATTACACCCGAATGTCACAACCAAATCAGGTCTAATGTTAGGCGTTGGAGAGTCGCAGCGGCAAGTGATAAATGTCCTTAAAGACTTGCGAAAACACGATGTTGATATGTTAACTTTAGGACAATACCTGCAACCTAGTAAACACCATTTGGCAGTTGAAGAATACATTCACCCTGATCAGTTTGATAAATATAAAGAAATAGCGCTTGAATTAGGGTTTTCACAAGTAGCGAGTGGACCTATGGTACGTTCTTCTTATCATGCTGATTTGCAAGTGGCTGGAAAATCTGTCGGATAACAGAAGAGGAAATTACGCTATAAATTAACATAAGTTAGTCTAAAAGCTTGATGTTATAGGGTTATTAGTGATAGAATCTGCTTATATTTAATTAAATAGGTCGTTAATATCATGAAAAACTGCATTCGTGCGTGCGCTATAGTCTTGTCATTTTCGTTAAGTTCATCTGTTATTGCACAAGAAGGATTTGTTGCTGCAAAGTTAAGTAAAGTAGGCTCTTTTACTTCTTTAGGTGGTAGTGTTATTCCCCATCGTGAAGTAAATTTGGTGGCAAAAATGCCTGGAGATATTGTTTATATTGCTGGTGAAGAAGGTGATTTTTTCAAAAAAGGTAATGACTTAGCAAGGCAAGATATTGATGCATTGATGGCTAAAAGAGATCAGGCTAATGCACAAATTGCCAGTGCAGAAGCAGGCGTTCGTAATGCTCAAATGCAAGTGTATAACGAGATGGAAAATCCAAACGCACAGTCCAATGCGATGTTGGCAGGTATGCCAAGCATGATTGGTATGTTTTCTGATCCAGTGCGTTCTATGACTGGCGAGGGAAATTCTTCTTTTCAAAAAAGAACCAATTTGTTTGCTATGAATACCCAGCTAGAAACTGCTAAAAATGCCCATACTCAAGCATTGGCTGGTTTAAGAGAGTTGGATGAAAATATTAGTAATGCAACCATTGTCGCCCCTTTTGACGGCGTTATTTTAAGAAAAATGGTAGAAGTTGGCCAACCTGCGCAACCTGGTGTACCGATGTTTTTATATGGTGATACTTCTAAACTGCAAATTAGAGCTGAAGTGCCTGCACGTTTAACCAAAAGCTTATCTAAAGGCATGACTCTTAATGCCAGATTAGATCAAAGTGATAAATTAACACCAATCACTGTATCAAGAATCTTCCCTATGGCCGATGTTATGGGTCATACAATTACTGTTAAATTTGCACTGTCTGATACTACAGAGGCTTCTCCAGGCATGTATGCTGAAATTATGATCCCTGAATTATCTAAAAATTCTTTAGAGACAGTAACCATTCCAAATTCTGCCATTATTTTAAGAGGAAGCTTACCTACAGTTTATGTGCAAGTAAATAACAAGCTAGAAATGCGCTTTGTTCGTGTTGGCGACACTGCTGATAATGGCTGGACAAGCATTCTTTCTGGAATTTACCCTGGCGAGATGGTTTTAGAAAAACCAACCTCTTCAACTTCTGCTAAATAATAAAATTTATCTAAATTATGAATAACGAACAGCAACAAGAAGTCTGTGATATTAATGAAAAGAAGACCCCTGTAATAGACAAGGAAGAGAACTTCATTAAAGACAAAGATATTGGTTTTTCTGGTAACTTAGCAAGAACTTTTATTCATTCACCTTTATCTCCTTTATTGTTTATAGCCATGATGGCTGTTGGCATTTGGGGACTTATTGCTACACCAAGACAAGAGGATCCGCAAATCTCGGTACCTATGGTGGATATCTTTTTTCCAGCGCCTGGCCTGTCTTCAAATGAAGTTGCATCACAACTTATTGATCCATTTGAAAAGGCTCTAAGTGAAATTCCAAATATTAAACATGTGTATTCTGCCAGCGACAGAGAGTACGGAATTATAACCTTGCAGTTTAAAGTTGGAGAGCCAATGGGTCCTTCAATTGTTCAGGTTCACAGCAAAATACAATCTAATTTAGATTTGTTGCCAATCGGTATTGATCCACCAAAAGTTAAACCGAAAGAGGTTGACGATGTTCCTTCAGTAACGCTTACCTTGTGGTCAGAAGATGTGGATGATGATCAGCTAAGAATCTTAGGTGTGAGCGTGCTTCAACATCTAAAACAAATTCCCCAAACAGGTGTTGGATTTGTAAATGGTGGTAGATCCAACCAAATGAGAATCGAAATCCTTCCTGAAAGACTGGCAGGATTTGGCGTTAGTCCTGGTCAAATTGTACACGCGGTTAAAACTGCAAACATAGGTCACACTGTTGGTTCAATTGAATCTAGCAATAAATTTATGTTTGTTGAATCTGGTGGTTATATTTCAAACATAAATGATCTCAAGCAGCTTGTAGTTGGCCAGCATAAAGGCGCGCCAATCTTTTTATCAGATGTGGCCAAAGTTGTCGAAGGTCCGCAAGAAGCGACTCAAATGGTTACTTTTTCAAGTGGAAAATCATATTCTGACGACCCTAATTTTAAACCGATTATTAATGCACCAGCAGTTACCATTGCCTTAGCAAAACAAAGAGGCTCTAATGGTGTTAGTGTTGTTAACAGCATATTGGATGAGATTGAAGAACTAAAAGGATACTTGATACCTAGCAATGTTCATGTAGAAGTCACAAGAAACTACGGACTAAGTGCCAACACTAAGGTGAATGACTTATTGTTTAAATTGTTTATCGCAACAGGTGCGGTTACTTTATTGGTGTGGCTAAGTCTTGGTATTAAACCGTCTATTGTTGTTTTGCTTACCATTCCAGTAGTGTTGGTTGCCACGGTATTTGTATCTATGTTGATGGGTTATACTATTGATAGAGTAAGCCTGTTTGCGCTTATTTTTTCCATCGGTTTCTTAGTTGATAACGCCATTGTAATTGTTGAAAATATTTATAGACGCTGGCTTATGGCTGGATGTATGAGTAGTGATGTTGCTGTTGATGCAGTGCGTGAGGTTGGAAACCCTACTGTATTGGCAACTTACACTGTGGTGGCAGCACTTATTCCAATGGGTTTTGTGTCTGGCATGATGGGGCCGTATATGGAGCCAATACCTGCTCTAGGCTCAGTTGCCATGGTGCTTTCGTTATTAGCAGCACTTGTATTTGCGCCGTATCTCGCCATGCGAATCATTCCTAGCATGGAAAAACTGAAAAAAATGGAAGAGCGTGATGAAAAGATTGATGAAAAAATGGATAAATTTTTCAGAAAAGTTATTCTTAGCCTGGTAAATAATAAATTTTACGGAAGGAGCTTTCTATTAGGTTTAATCATGAGCTTTTTTGGTGCGATGTATATGTTTTACAATACCAGTGTGCCGGTTAAGATGTTGCCATTTGACAATAAGGCAAACTTCTCAATTGTTATTGACATGCCAGATGGAACTGCATTGGCAACAACGGCAAATTTCGCTAATAATATCGCTGCTAAATTGGAAGGTATTGATGAAATTGTAGCAACTCAAAACTACGTAGGAACGGCACAACCTTTTGATTTTAATGGACTGGTTCGCCATTATTACTTACGTCAATTCCCTTGGCAGGCTGAAATTGCAATACAGCTTACAGACAAAACCCTAAGAGATAGAACCAGTCATGATATTGCCAGTAGTGTACGTTCAATGTTAGAGCCAATCGCTAACAAAACAGGCGTAGCCATTACTGTTGTTGAAATGCCTCCTGGTCCACCAGTATTGCAAACTGTAGTGGCTGAAGTTCATGGACCGGATGCTAAAACCAGACGTAAAGTTGCAGATGATTTGACTCAAATGTTTAAAGATTCTGAAAGAATCTCAGATGTTGATAATTTAATGCGCAGCTCTATGCAAACCTGGAGGTTTGAAATTGATCGTGAAAAAGCTTCTCGTCAAGGCATATCTGTTGAAACCATTAATCAACATCTAGCAATGGTTATGGGCGAGTTTAAAGCCACAACAATCTTTAACTCCATGATATCTGAGCCTACAAACATAGTGCTTACCATTCCAATTAGCAAAAGATCTAATCTAAATCGTTTGGGTGATTTGCCAATCATGACCATGGATCAAAGAACCATTCCACTGTCTGAACTTGGTAAGTTTGTTAAAGTTGAGCGTGATCCAATCATATTCCATAAAGATTTACGCAATGTGGAGTTTGTTGTTGGTGATGCTGTTGGGCGACTAGGTGCGCCAATTTATGCAATGCTCGATGTGGAAAAACTTTTAGCAGAGAATAATTACACAACACCTGATGGTGTTGAGCTTCGTAGTGGAGAGTACACAGGTGCCCCTGCTAGTGATAAACAATCTGGTTTTGAATGGGGTGGCGAGTGGACAGTAACTTACGAAACCTTCCGTGACATGGGTATGGCTTTTGGTGTAGCGCTTATTGCTATTTATATGTTGGTTGTTTGGGCGTTTGGTAACTTTACCATTCCTGCAATTATTATGTCCCCTATTCCGTTGACACTACTAGGTATTGTTCCAGGGCACTGGCTATTAGGTGCTGAATTTACCGCAACTTCAATGATTGGCTGGATTGCCTTAGCAGGTATCATTGTACGAAATTCAATTTTAATGGTTGATTTCACGCAAAACTCATTTAGAAGTGGCACACCACTTTTGGATGCGGTGATCTTATCTGCAAAATCCAGAACTCGACCTATTCTAATTACCGCTTTAGCATTAGTTTTGGGCTCAGCCGTGATCTTGACAGACCCTATCTTCCAAGGCATGGCCATTTCATTGTTATTTGGTGTATTTATTTCTACTCTACTTACTTTGGTAGTTATTCCACTTGGTTGTATTAGTGCTGGAGAAAAGGTGTTTGTAAAACAAGAGCGCAAAGACGATGAGTAACAAATAACACATCCCTACAACAAGAACAAAAAAAACCAAAGCCATTTGCTTTGGTTTTTTATTGCACGTATTTAAAACAAACTTATTAGCTTAATGTAATTACAATCTTACGAGCATTAAAGAAAGCTCAATATTGATAATTTCCTAATTTTTCAACAATACCCACTGCCTTACATTAAAAATATGGAAAAAACTTTAAAAAAAGCAATATTATGGCGTTTTTGAAAGATTTTTTTGCATTATTTTTCTTTAATTATTAATTTATAAGAGTAATTCATCAAATATCCTATTTTTTTAGCAATAAAAAAGCCAGTGTTTTGGCACTGGCTTTTTAAAATTTAATGTTTTTTTTTGATATTACTTAAACATCATTCTTATCTTCTTTTTTAAGCAGACCGTTAGTGTCTATTTTTTCATCGTTAGACTCTTGGTTGGTTTCTTGATTCTGTTCTTTTTTACGAATTGCAGCCTTAATCCATTTTTTTGGATCTGGCTTAGACGTATTCTCCTTTTTAGGCTTTTCCTCTTTGGTGACATTGTACTTAGCATCAGCATCAACATCGCCTGGCAGTAAACCCATGCTAACAGCAATATTACGACAAGACTCTTCACCTGCTGAGAGTGTTCCTAATGGAATTACAATTAGCGTTAGTATTGTTGAAATTAACACACCAAATAACAATGAAATGGCCATACCTTGGAAGATAGGGTCAGATAAGATTACGCTTGATCCACCAACAAGGGCAAATGCTGTGATCATAATTGGGCGAGTTCTAGATGAGCACGAACTGATTACTGCATCAAAAAACGGCATACCTTTTGCATATTCTTGTACAGTGAAGTCAACCAATAGAATTGAATTTCGTACAATGATACCTGCTAAGGCAATCCAGCCGATCATTGAAGTTGCAGTGAATTCAGCGCCCAACATCCAGTGTCCAGGAACAATGCCAAGCAGTGTTAAAGGAATTGGCGCCATGATAACAGCAGGAATAATAAAATTACCAAACTGCCACACAACCAGCATATAAATAACAACCAATGCCACGCCAAAGGCCATACCCATGTCACGGAAGGTTTCGTAAGTTACTGTCCATTCTCCAGCCCATTCAAACCCTGGTATGTTTTGATCTTCTGGAGGGCCTAAATATTCACCTTGTAATTGAGAGCCATCCATTGTCTCATACCTTAACAACAAATCATCAACACCAAACATGGCGTAAATTGGCGCACTTAAACGACCAATAGGCTCGCCCAATACGTATTCAACATCTGCTAAATCTTTGTGGAATATTAGATCATCTTGTTTTTTGTAACTAAATGAACCAAGTTCTGAGATTGGTATCATCCCCCCGTGTTGAGACGGCACAGGAAGTTGTGTCAAATAAGACAGTTGGGATCTTTTTGCCAGTGGTACTTGCAAACAGATTCTAGAAGGCTCTAATGCATTTTTAAGGCGAATGGTGCCCACATTAAAACTACTCATTGCCATTGCCAGTGTTTCTTTAATTGTCATTACACTAACACCAAATCTAGACGCTTTAGCTGTATCAACTTGGAAGTCAATAACCGGATATTCGTCTCGCATTAGGTTGTCAATATCAGTCATGGTACCCGACTCTTTAAATAGATCGGTTAAGTCATTAGCTAATTTACGACGTGTTTCTTTATCTGGACCATACACTTCAGCAACCACAGGTCTAAGTACAGGTGGTCCTGGTGGCATTTCAACAACAGCGTATTGAGCGCCAGCATCAGCAGCAATTTGCTTAACCAGCTCTCTTGCTTCTAGTGCGATTTCATGACTTGATCGAGTTCGATCAGCCTTTTCAGTTAGTTGAATTTGCAACTCGCCTTCTGATGGTGTTTGGCGCAAGTAATAGTGTCTAACCAATCCGTTAAAATCAAATGGTTTGGCAGTTCCTGAGTATGATTGAATAGCAACCACTTCTGGCACTTTTCTTAACTCTTGAGCCATTAAATGAAGCGTTGAAGCAGTGTCAGATAGTGATGTTCCATCTGGCATATCTAGCACTACACCAAACTCTGATTTATTATCAAGTGGCAACATCTTAACTGGTACAGAGGTTGTGTAAAACATTGACATTGCCATGAAGAAGGCAATAATCAAACCAATTAAAAATCCCCAACCATAAATTGCTTTGTTAAATAATTTAGTAATGGTTACGTGATAAAAAGCATACATTGCCTTTGTTTCTTTCTCTTCCTTTTCGTGCATCTTATGCAAAACATTTAAAGGTGGCACAAACTTCATAATAAAGTACGGTGCAAAAACAAATGCGGCAAACAGTGAGAACATCATAGCCACTGATCCCAGTACTGGAATTGGCGCCATGTATGGACCCATCATGCCACTAACCGCTGCCATTGGCACTAGAGCAGCCACAACAGTAAATGTTGCTAGAATGGTTGGGTTACCAACTTCACGAACCGCATCAACAGCTGTTCCAATAGTGATTTTATTGTCAATAAGCCAGCGACGATAAATATTTTCAGTAACAACAATGGCGTCATCTACCAAGATACCAATAGAGAAAATAAGTGCAAACAGACTTACTCTGTCAATTGTCATACCCAGAATCCAGGCTGAGAAAATTGTCATGAGTAGTACAACCGGAATAACTAGTGTTACTACAATAGCAGGACGAACGCCTAATGCAAACCATACTAATAACGTTACGGCACCTGTTGCAATGAACAGTTTTTTAATAAGTGCATTAACTTTATCTTTGGCTGATTTTCCGTAGTTTCTGGTGACACTAACTTCAACATTATTAGGAATTAATCGACCTTTCAGCTCTTCAACTTTGCTTAGGATGTTGTTAGCAACCTCTACACCATTTGTACCAAATTTCTTTGCAATAGCAATGGTAACCGCTTGTTCGCCATTGGCTTTTTCTTCTGCCTTGCTAGCTCTACCCGTGTAGTGATTAACCATGTGTTTAGTTTCTTCTGGCGCGAAGTAAACATCAGCCACATCTCTTACATAAATCGGCTTGCCATCTTGTGTGGTAATAACTAGATTTTCAATATCTTCAACCTTTCTAAAGAAGTCACCAGAGTAGACCTCCATCTGATAACCATTAAGCTCAATATTACCAGTATGTTCACGCACGTTTGCGTTACCAACCGTGCCAGCAATTTGCTGAATAGAAATGCCGTACCCAGCAAGACGACCAGGGTATGCATCAATATGAAAGATCTCTTTACGACCACCAACAACGAATCCATTATTGGTATCTTTTACTTTTTCAAGTTGTTGTACCAATTCTAAGCCGAGTGAGCGAAGTTGACCATCATCTAGAGATTTTGACCACAGTGTTAGGTTAATAATGGGAACATCATCAATTTCTTTAGGTTTGATTAGTGGCTTTCTGGCGCCAGGCGGCATAAAGTCAAGATTGGCAAGCATTTTGTCACGAACCTTGATGATAGAAGCATTCATCTCTTGGCCAACATCAAACTCAACAGTAATAATACCTTGACCTTTGTCACTTACTGAATAGACATGTTTAACACCTAGAATTTGCGACATAAGTCGCTCTAATGGCTTAACAACAATATTGGATACTTCATCGGAAGAAGCGCCAGGATACTCTACAAATAAGTCAATCAGTGGTACTGATATTTGTGGGTCTTCTTGCCTTGGTGTTGAAATAAGACCGATAATACCGGCGCCCAGCATGGCAAAAAAGATAATAATTGATAACGGTGAGGTAATAAAAGCTTTGGTCAGCTTTCCAGCAATACCGAGTTCGTACTCCTTTACCGCTTCTTTGATTACTTTTTGATCTATGTTTTTATCTTTAGAAAGATCAATATGTTCGTGTTTTGACATAATTTTCTTAGATACTCATTCCTGAAACCATCAAAATATTAGGATTGGCAACAATCTTCTCACCAATCTTTAAGCCTGATAAAACGCTTTTTTTGCTCTTACCAACTTGCTCTCCAAGACGAACAAAACGCAATTCTGTTTTGTTGGTTAGCGGATTGATAACAAATACACTTGGTAGTGATGAGCGCCACATAATTGCTGACTCAGGAATAATAGGCGTTAATACACCAGAATCTGTTTCAAAAATCTCAACTTCGGCGTAAGCGCCTGGTAGTACTGGAACCCCTTCTGGCAAGTCAAACTTAACCTTAACACTATGCTTAGCGTTATCTGCAATTGGATAAACCTGAACCAAGTTAGCATCCACAACCACGTTGGCAATATCTAGCTTAACTCGATATGCTTTGTTTAGCTTTAGACTTCTGACCAGTCTTGAGGGTACATTAACTTCTACCTGAAGTTTTTTAATGTTGGCAAATCTTAACAATGTTTGACCTGGATTAACCACGTCACCCTCATTAACATTTTTAACAATAATAACACCATCAAAAGGTGCACTTACATTTGCGTCTTTTAAGCGTGATTCAATTTGTTTTAAATTGTTTTCAGCTTGAGTTAGTTGATTCTTTGCTTGTTGATAAGCAGTATATCTAGAGGTTCTGTTGGCAAATTTATCAAACTCTGGATTACCTTGTCCGCTAATTTTAAGCATTGGATCTGTAAACATTGAGAACATGCCTGGAATGCCACCTAACATTGGCGATGAATTTGGCGATACAATAGATTGAGAGTATTGAACGCCCGCATTTCTAAGTGCTTCGTTAGCTGATGCAATCTCTGCATAAGCTGAATCTCGCTGTGCTTGAATAGAGTCTTGCTCTAAAGTAACCAGTGTTGAGCCTTTGTTAAACATATCACCTTCTCGGCCGGCAACAGTTAAAACATCACCAGCAACTTGTGCTGATAAATTAACCTCTGATGAGGAGATAACTGCACCTCCTAAAAGTGCTCTTTTATCAAGCGACATTCCACTAACAGTTTGAATGTTGTAAACTGAGTCAAAACTATTAGTAGTTTGAGCTGAGGGTTGTGCTTGTAAAGGAAGTGAAAATGCTAATAAAATTGATGTAATAGATGGTGTAATGAATGAACTCATGAATAACCTATTTTTTAAGTTGAAAAAGTTATATTTAATCGAGAATTTTATAGCAATAAAGTAACCTATGTTTTGTTATTTTTTAAAAACTTTTTAAGTGGTTTTTTTTTGAATATAAGTTATTGATTTTTAATTAAAAAAATATTTTTACTGTATATGAAATTATGCTTATATATTAACTCTATAATATAACCAATATTTTTTATATTTTTAGCACATGGAAACAATTGCATTTACACCGGGTGAACCAAGCGGAATTGGTCCTGATTTATCAGTTATTTATGCCCAAAAAAAATCTGATAAAAATTTGCTGATATTTGCTGATCCCGATGTACTTTTACAGCGTGCAAAATTACTTGATTTAGAGCTAAAAATTGTTGAATCCGACACTCGTTCTAACGCTAAAGAATTGTGTGTTTATCCTGTTAAATCTAATGCGCCCGTTCAAGCTGGACAATTGGATAAAAACAATGCTCAATATGTACTTAATACACTTAATATCGCCACTGAATTTTGTTTAAATTCCCGCACTCAAGCGCTAGTTACCGGACCAATTCATAAAGGTATTATTAATACAGTTCAACCTGGATTTACTGGGCATACTGAATATTTGGCCAGTATTTCTAATACAGAAAAAACTGTTATGATGCTTGCCACACAAGGATTAAGAGTGGCATTAGCCACCACACACTTGCCGCTATCTAAGGTGGCGAAAAGCATTACTAGGAAATCATTAAAAGAAGTTTTGTTGATTATCAATCAATCATTAGAATCTTATGGTATTGTTAATCCGCATATTGTTGTTTGCGGTTTAAATCCGCATGCTGGAGAAGATGGTTATTTAGGTACAGAGGAGATTGAAATTATTAACCCTTTAATAAAAACACTTAATTCTGAAGGCTTTAACCTAACTGGAAGTGTGCCTGCAGATACTGCATTTACCCCTGATGCGCTTAAAGGGGTTGATTGTGTGCTTAGCATGTATCATGACCAAGGGTTGCCAGTATTAAAAACTTTGGGCTTTAAAAAGGCGGTTAATATCACTTTAGGTTTGCCTTTTATTCGCACATCGGTTGATCATGGAACGGCACTTAATTTAGCAGGAACTGGCAATATTAGCTTGGGTAGTTTGAATACAGCCATTGATTATGCACATCAATTCATTGGTCATGCTTGTGGATAAACAACAAGTGTCATCTTCTAAACATAGGGCAAGAAAACGCTTTGGCCAAAACTTTTTAACAGATACCAAAGTTATTGAAAATATTATCAGTGCCATTGCTCCAAATTTTGATGATAATTTATTAGAGATTGGCCCTGGACAAGGTGCCATGACTCTGCCTTTGTTGGAATGCGTTAAACAGCTTAATGTTATTGAAATTGATCGAGATTTGATTCAAATATTAAAGTCATTCAATAAAGATAATCTTATTATTAACGAGGGGGATGCGCTTAAGTTTGATTTAAACACCTTACCAAAGCCTTTAAGAGTAGTTGGCAATCTTCCATACAATATATCCTCCCCTATTTTGTTTCACCTGCTTCAATACAGAGAAAAAATTACTGACATGACCTTTATGTTGCAAAAAGAGGTTGTTGAAAGAATGGCAGCAAGCAGTGGTTCTAAAATTTATGGTCGATTAAGTGTCATGGTGCAAGCCTTTTTCGAGGTTGAATTAATTTTTATAGTACCTCCTGAGTCTTTTGATCCAGCACCAAAAGTTGATTCTGCTATTGTTTACTTAAAGCCTTTAAAAGAATCTAAAGTTAATAATGTGCAATTATTTGAAAAAATTGTAAAAGCTTGTTTTTCTCAACGACGAAAAACCCTTAAAAATTGTCTTAAAAACTTATTAACACAAGAGCAAACCAGTATTGATTTGTCTCAACGCGCTGAAATGCTCGATGTTGGAGAGTTTATCACCCTAACGAATGATTATGCAAAACAACATTAAAGTTAATGTTCAAGTGAACTACGCTAAACATCAAAGCGATGCCACTCGTAAGCAACATGCTTTTACCTATAACATTACTATTGAAAACCAAGGTAGTATAGGCGCACAGCTACTTACTAGACGTTGGATAATTCAAGATGAGCTTGGCAATATTGAAGAAGTGGTTGGCGAGGGTGTGATCGGAAAGCAGCCTTATATTATTCCAGGAGGGAGTTTTGAATACTCTTCAGGCGCTGTTATTAAAACACCAACAGGAACCATGAAAGGATCGTACAATATGATTAATGATGAAGGCGAACGCTTTGAAGTTCCTATTGATGAGTTTGTGCTTAGTGAACCTTACACGCTACATTAATTGTGTCAGATTATCTAATTGGTGATATTCAAGGGTGTTTTGACTCGCTTCAGTCTTTATTAAGGTCTATTGAGTTTTCTAACGATAAAGATAGGTTGTTTTTTTTAGGTGATGTTGTTAATCGTGGAAATCAGTCTTTAGAAACTCTGCGCTATATTAAACACAATCAAGATAATATCTCAATGGTTTTGGGTAATCATGATTTTCACTTACTGGCCTGCACACTAGGAAGTAAAAACCCTAATAAAAAAGATACGTTTACAGATGTTATTAATGCTAAAGACTCAATTGATTTGCTTGATTTTTTACTGCTACAACCATTAATTATTAACCATGAGAATGCTGTTATGGTGCATGCTGGTGTGCCACCGCAATGGGATTTAAAAACAACACTTAAGCAAGCATTATTGGTTCAACAGCGATTACAATCCAGTGATTTATCAAATTTCTTAGATAGTATGTATAGTAACAACCCAACAGTTTGGCAAGAGAATTTAGCAGAACTTGATCAATGTCGATACACCATTAACTCACTAATGAGAATGCGTTTTTGCAAAGCCAATGGAGAATTAGAGTTTGATCATAAAATGAATTATGATCAACCTCCATTAGGTTATAAAGCTTGGTTTGAACATAAAAATAGAAAGCTTAACAATACAGACATTTACTTTGGCCATTGGTCAACGCTTGATTGTGTAAATCAAGCGCATATCTATCCAATGGATCACGGTTGTATATGGGGTGGGAAGCTCAGTGCAATTCGGCTTGAAGATAAGAAGATTTTTTCAATTAATTGTTAGATTTGTATTTGAGCCTCAAAGACAAACTCAGCCGGACCTGAAAGATAAACACTGCCTTGTTCTTCATATTCAATAACAGCATCACCACCATTTAAATGTGTAGAATCTAACAATCCTTGATTAACGCCATAAACCACTGCTGCACATGCGCCACTGCCACAGGCTAGTGTTTCGCCTGAGCCTCGCTCATAAACACGCAGATTAATTTCATTCGAATTAATTATTTGCATAAACCCAATATTTGCTTGATTAGGTAGTAGTGTGGAGTTTTGAATACTAAGTGCAATTGGCTTAATATCAATATGTTTAACATCATCTACAAGCATGACACAGTGTGGGTTTCCCATGGACAATACACCCATTTCATAACCTTCAATTTGGTAATTATCTTTTTGAGTGCTTACAACCAAAGGGACTTCACTTGGAGTAAAAATAGGCTTGCCCATATCCACGCGAACAGTGTTATCTTGGTTGATTAATAGACTTATAACCCCTGAGTGAGTTTGAACTCTAATTGGGTTGTTTTTTGTTAAACCTTTTTGCACAACAAAGCGTGCAAAACATCGCGCACCATTGCCACACTGCTCCACTTCAGAGCCGTCTGCATTTAAGATTCGATAAGTAAAATCTATATCAGTATTGTCATTTGACTCAACAATTAACAATTGATCAAAACCAACACCAAAGTGTCGATGCGCTAAGCGAGCCACTTGATCAGCACTAAAAGTAATGTTTCCGGCAGTATTATCCACCACCATGAAATCATTACCAAGACCGTGCATTTTTGTAAAATTTATTAGCATGTTGATATTTTATCCACTTATAAAGCTCAAGGTTACTAAAAACAAGAGTTCTGATAAAATGATACCCTTATTTATTAACAAGGCAAAAATGTGCATACACCTAGTAATATTACACTCAATAAAGATAAGAATTTACTAACCATAACCTTTGATTCTGTTGAATACCCTTTAACAACAGAATACTTAAGAGTTTACTCCCCTTCTGCTGAAGTTGTTGGGCATGGGCCTGGTCAGGAAACCTTGCAAGTAGATAAAGAGAATGTAACTATTAGTCGCATTGAACCAACAGGTAATTACGCCATTATTCTGTTTTTTAGCGATGGGCATGATAGTGGTATTTATTCTTGGTCGCATCTACACAAGCTAGCCACAGAGAAAGAGCAACTTTGGGATGATTATTTAACAAGGTTAAAAGCTGCAGGACACACCCACTCTCAACTGTAGCCATTAATGACTTTTATTGGCACTCTGGCTTCTTTTTTAGTTGCTATTGCAATTTTGGTTGCTATTCATGAATTTGGTCATTTTTGGGTCGCAAAGAAAATTGGCGTTAAGGTCTTAAGATTTTCTATAGGCTTTGGAAAGGTATTAACCTCTTTTAAACGTGGTGAAACTGAATATACACTATGCGCCATTCCTTTGGGTGGTTATGTAAAAATGCTTGATGAAAATGAGTCTGAAGTCGACCCATCTGAAAAACATAGAGCGTTTAGTCAGCAATCTGTTTATAAGCGCTTTGCTATTGTTGCAGCAGGCCCCTTGGCTAATTTTTTACTGGCTATCATTATTTATACGGCTATTTTTATTATTGGTGTTGATGGCATCAAGCCAGTTGTTGGCACTACTCAACCCGGTAGCATTATCAGCACATCAGGAATAAAATCTGGAGATGAACTTTTAAGTATTAACAATATTCCCACACCGAGTATTAGTGAGTTTTCTATTAATTTTATTCAAAATATAGAAAACACACCTTTGTATGTTGATGTGTTATCTGCAAAAAAGTCTTTAAAAACCCACAGGCTTTCACCTCGTGGTGATTTTTTATCAAATCCTGAGCAAGGTGTTGATAAATACTTGGGCTTTGAATTTGCACTACCTAAAATTCCGGCCATTATTAATAAAGTATTGCCAAACTCTCCTGCTGATTTATCAGGTCTTAAAGGTGGCGATAAGATCATTGCCGCTAATGGTGAAAATATTGAGTCATGGCATGATTTGGTTGCTTTAATTAAGTCTCATGAAAATAAAGCTATTAATTTGCTTGTTGACAGGCAAAGTGTTGAGAAAAAAATTACCCTAATACCTAAACTTGAAAATGGAAGCGTTAAAGCGGGCGTTAGTGTACTGGTGCCAGATGAGTATCTTGATGATTGGAAGGTAACAGTTAAAAAAGAGCCTATAGATGCCTTCTTGTCTGCAAATAACAAAGTTTATCAGCTCACTGTTCTTAATCTTAAAATAATTAAAAAAATGATCATGGGAGAGGCTTCTGTTGATCAACTTAGTGGGCCCATTAGTATTGCTAACTATGCCGGTAAAAGCGCCAAAGTGGGCTTGATATCTTTTTTGTCTTTTTTGGCGCTAATCAGTATTGGATTGGGTTTGTTAAACCTACTGCCTATTCCTTTACTGGATGGCGGTCATTTGTTTTTTTATTTAATTGAAATTATTAAGGGCTCAGCACTGAGTCAATCCGCACAACAAGGATTTGCCAAAATCGGCTTGTTTGTTATTTTATCACTCACAATTATTGCGCTGTATAATGACCTAACGCGTTTATTGTAACTCTTTAACAATTATGAAAAAAAATATTGCTAAATTTGCTGTTTTAACAGGTGTGTTGACCTCTTTATCGAGTTTTGCAGCTCCTATTAAAAGTATTGAAATCTTAGGCCTTAATGCCATCTCTAGAGGTACAGTTCTAAGCTACCTTCCTGTAGAAGTTGGTGATGATTACAATAATCAAGTTTCAGGCCAAATCATTAAGTCACTTTATAAAACTAGTTTTTTTAAAGATATTGAAGTGTCACAAGAAGATAGTGTTTTAAAAATCAACATTCAAGAAAATCCACATATTAAATATGTCGATGTTTTAAATTATTCTGACAAAGTTATTGATGAGGAGCGTTTAACTCAAATATTAAAGAATATGGATTTGTCTCAAGGTAAGATCTTTAACAAGCGTCAACTTGATAAACTCATCTCTCAATTAGAGGCTTCTTACATATCTAAAGGCTATTACGGAATTAATATTGGTCAAAAAATTGAAATTGATGCACAAAATCGTGTTGGTATTGAGTTAGATGTTAACGAAGGTGAAGTGGCAAGAATTAACAGCATGACAATTAGTGGTGGCAATGTCCATGATCAAGACGATTTGCTAGACTTATTTGAAATTGGCGAGGCTGATTTTTTCATCATGAACTATTTCACTGAAAAAGATCATTACTCTAAAGTTGCGCTAGACGCTGGTATTGAGGCTATAAAGTCTTTATATATTAATGATGGCTATCTTGATTTTAAAGTTAATAAAGTTCAAACTCAACTATCAGAAAATAAAGAGAATATTGATATTGATATTCAAATCAATGAAGGCTCTCAATATAAAGTTGGTACAATCTCCTTTACGGGTGACTTGCTGAATCAATCTATTAAAGATTTAAATGATTTGCTTACTATTGGTAAAGACGATGTATTTGAGCGTAAAAAAGTAATTGAAAGCATTCAAGCTATTACCGATGTATTTGCTGATCAAGGCTATGCATTTGCAAAAATTGACCCAATTACCACTGAAAACACCAAAACACATACGATTGATTTAAATATCGATGTAGCTCTAAATAAAAAAGTCTATATTAATCGCATTACCATAGTGGGCAACACTAGAACTCAAGACGAGGTTATTCGTAGAGAAATTGGCATTGCTGAAGGCGGCCTTTACTCCAATACTGAGCTAGACGAGTCAATTAAAAAAATCAAGCGCTTAGGCTTTTTCTCTGATGTAAAAATGGAGGTTTCTAAGCTCAAGGGTTTTAATGATAAAATCAATCTGCATTTCTCAGTAGAAGAGACCAAAACAGGAACACTCTCTATTGGTTTGTCTCATTCTAATAGTTCTGGTGCATCCTTTAACATGGGGATTAAAGAAAACAATTTCTTAGGCACGGGTAATACACTAAATGCTGCATTGTCTAATTCTGAAGCGATGCAAGAAATGAGTTTTTATTTCTCTGACCCATACTTCACAGAAGACAAGCATTCAATTAGTTATGGAATTTTTACTAAATCGTTAGATGGTACTGAGCTAGATGTATCTTCGTACAAAATTGATGAAAATGGTTTTAGCTTAGGTTACGGCATTCCAATTACAGAGAATACGCGTATCAGTGCAGATATTCGAGCATCAAGCCGAGATATTACTTGTGGCTCTACCTTTGCGAGTGCTGGCTATGAACCAACCCAGTGTGCAAGCAATGATAAAACTGAAGTAAAAACCAATATCAATTGGTCTAACAACACACTTAATAATTTTAATTATCCAACTGAAGGATCAAAAAACAGCTTAAGTCTTGATGTGGCGCTGCCTATTGCTGATTTCCGTTATTACAAACTGGATGCCTCACACAAGAGTTATTACCCACTGGGTAATGATCTAACTTGGACACTTAACTCTCGCTTAGGTTTAGCTCAAGGCTACGGTGGCAACGAGTTACCGTTCTTTAAACGTTATTACGGAGGTGGTTCATCTTCTGTTAGGGGCTTTGACTTTAACTCATTAGGTGCAACTTATGCTGATGGTAAGGCTAAAGGTGGTGAACTATCCTTGCTTGCGGGCACCTCTATCATATCCCCAATGAAATTTATTAAAGATAGTAAAAACATGCGTATGAGTGCTTTTATTGATGCCGGCTCTATCGAAGAAAAAGCTTCTAATTTTGGTGTAGATGAAATGCGCATGTCAACAGGTGTGGCATTCTCATGGCTAACACCGGTAGGCCCTTTAGGAATCTATGCTGCAAAACCTTTGGTTAAAAAATCAGCGGATAAAACCAAAACAGTTGAATTTACATTGGGAACCAGCTTTTAATTGTTAAACTGATGAATCGCCTTACTTTATTTTTTATTTTATTTTCTGGCTACGTACAAGCTGGACTATTTTCTGATCAAGCGCTTAAAATTGGCTATATTAATATCGATCATGTTGTTAATAGCTCACCTCAATTTATTGATGCTAATCAAAGAGTGATTAAAGAATTTAAGCCTCAAGAGGAGCAACTACTTGCTCTTAGTGAAGATCTCAAATCTCTGGTTGATAAGCTTAATACCTCTAAAGATAAACTCAGCCAAGCGCAAATAAAAGATTCCATTGTAAGCATAAAATCTTTAGAAAAGAGAATTAAAGCCAAAGCACTTTCTCTTAAACAAAAACTCAAAGAGAAAAACAATCAAGAATTAGGAAAAATTCAAGCACTTATCAATCAAGTTATTGCTGAGGTTGCTGAAAAAGAAAAATTTGATCTAATTCTTTATCAAGAAGTTGCCTATGCCAGTGATAATGTTAACATTACCAAAACCATTAGCCAAAAATTAAAAAAGCTTAACGAATAATGCCAACACTGGGGGAAATTTCTAAAGCAATTAATGCCACTGTTAAAGGTGATGATTTTTGCATTGTTGAGAGTGTTGCTAGTTGCAATAAAGCCAAGAAAAATCAACTAACTTATGTGGTTAGTAAAAAACACTTAGAAGCCCTTAAAAACACCAAAGCCAGTGCTGTTATTATTAGCTCATCTTTATTAGAATATTGCCCTACAAATGCACTTGTTGTTAATGATGTTTATTTAGCTTTTGCAAAAGCAACACACTTGTTCAAACATAACAACACGCTAGCTCAAGGCATTCATTCAAGTGCTCAAATCAATAACACCACCATTGGAGAAAATTGCAATATTGGTCAAAATACTGTTGTTGGAGTTGATTGTAGTATTGGTTCAAACGTTGTTATTGAAGATAATGTTGTTATTGGAAAAAATACTCATATTGCTTCAAATGTTACTGTTCTTAATAATTGTCAAATTGGTGACAACGTGGTCATTTCTCCAGGTGTTGTAATTGGATCTGAAGGTTTTGGAAATGCGCGAGATGAAAATAAAAAATGGCATTCGATTGCTCATTTAGGTAAAGTGATTATCGGAAACAACATAACCATTGGTGCTAATACAACCATTGACAGAGGAACGCTGGAAGACACGCAGATTCATGATGGTGTTAGATTGGATAATTTGATTCATATTGCTCATAACGTTGTTGTTGGGCAAGATACTGCTATTGCGGCTAGTACAGGCATTGCTGGTTCTACTCGTATAGGAAAGCGCTGTATGATTGGCGGTATGGTTGGTATTGTGGGACACCTAAATATTTGTAATGATGTTATTATCAATGCCAAGAGTACCGTTGATAAAGACATTGCTAAGCCGGGAGTCTACACTGGCATTGTGCCACTAATGAGTCACAAAACTTGGAAGAATGTTGGAATATGGCTCATAAAACTTGATAAAATCGCTAAACATTTAAATATTAAATTAAAAAATTTAAAAGGAAAATAACCATGGAAATGAACATTAATGACGTTAAGAATTATTTACCTCATCGATATCCTTTTTTACTGATAGATCGTGTATTGGAGCTTGAAGTTGGAAAAACCTTGGTGGCGATTAAAAACGTTACTTTTAACGAACCTCAATTTACCGGACACTTCCCTGCGCAGCCAATTATGCCAGGCGTTTTAATTGTTGAAGCATTGGCGCAAGCAACAGGAATTTTGGCATTTAAATCAGAAGTTGGTAAGCCAATTGATGGTCAGATTTATATGTTAGTTGGTGTTGATAAAGTGCGCTTTAAACGCGTTGTTGAACCAGGTGATCAATTGCGTTTAGAGGTAGAAGTGATGACAGTTAAACGTGGCATGTGGAAGTTTAAGTGTAAAGCTTTGGTAGATGGAAAAACAGTAACAACAGCCGAGCTAATGTGCACACAAAAAGCAGCTGATTAATCAATAAATTCTTGAGGAGAATAGTGTGGCAATAGATCCAAGTGCAGTTATTGACCCTAGTGCAAAAATACATAAAAATGCAGAAATTTGCGCCTATGCTATTATTGGTGCAAATGTAGAAATCGGCTCCGGCACCATTGTAGAATCACACGCGGTAATTCAAGGCCCTACCAAAATCGGTAAAAACAACCACATTTACTCTTTTGCCTCCATTGGTGGTGACCCACAAGACATTACCTACGAAGATGGCCAAGAGTCTAATCTTGTTATTGGTAATGAGAATTTAATTCGTGAATTTTGCACCATTAATCGCGGCACAGAAAAAGAAAAATCACTCACTCGAGTAGGCTCTAACAACATGTTAATGGCCTATGTGCACATTGCTCATGATTGTGAGGTTGGCGATCATGTTATTATGTCTAACAACGCCTCCTTAGCAGGTCATGTTAAAGTGCATGACTGGGCAATTTTGGGTGGCTTTACCTTGGTAAAACAATTCTGCATGATTGGCATGCATACTTATATCGGTATGGGTTGTCATGTCAATAAAGACATTCCGGCTTATATGGTAGCTTCAGGGTCGCAAACACGCGTACGTAGTATTAATGCAGAAGGTATGCGTAGACGTGGTTTTTCATCAAGCTCTATTGCTTCAATCAAACGTGCCTTTAAGATTGTATATCGCGAGTCTACTGGACGACTACTTGATCAAATGCTAAATGAATTAGAAGCCTCTGAGGCTGATTCACCTGAAGTAATGCAGTTTGTTAAATGTATTCGCAGTTCAAAAGTGGGTATTATGCGCGGTCCTGTGGAGGAGTAATCCAGCTTTAGCTTTGTATGGATAAATCCTTTTTAAAGTCTAGTGCTGTAGTCACTATCATGACTTTTATTTCACGTATTTTAGGCCTTGTGCGTGATTATTTTATTGCTCGCTATTTCGGTGCTAATGGCTTAACTGACGCTTTTCTAGTTGCATTCAGAATTCCTAATTTTTTAAGACGTCTTTTTGGTGAAGGCGCCTTCTCTCAAGCATTTGTACCAATTCTTGCTGATGCTAAAGCCAATCAATCTGAAGCTGAGGTTCAACAAGTTATTAACCATATAGGTACTAAATTTTTAACAGTATTGGTTATTATTACTTTAATAGCCGTTGTGGCTGCGCCCGTTATTATCTTTATGTTTGCCTGGGGTTTTTATTTCGATGAAGACCTGACTAAATTTAATTTAGCATCAGACATGCTTAGAATCACTTTTCCTTACTTGTTGCTTATTTCACTCACAGCCTTTGCCGGCAGTATTTTAAATACTTATGATAAATTTGCAGTGCCTGCATTTACACCTGTGCTATTAAATATATCTATGATTTTAAGCGCTGTTTATCTTTCCAATCATCTTGAAACCCCTATTATGGCGCTAGCTTGGGGAGTTTTTATCGGAGGTGTTTTACAGCTTTTATTTCAACTTCCTTTTTTAATAAAATTACGCAAACTACCTAAACTGGTCAAAGGTTATCATGATTCTGTCGGGGTTTTAAAAAAACGCATGTTGCCAGCTTTATTCGGTGTATCGGTATCTCAAATTAATTTACTAATTGACACCATGGTTGCATCGTTACTGGTTAGTGGTAGCGTATCTTGGTTGTATTATTCTGATCGTTTGCTTGAGTTACCACTGGCACTAATTGGTATTGCGCTTGCAACCGTTGCTCTTGCTAAACTTAGTAATCACCATGCCAATAAAGATCATGAAAAATTTACATCTACCATTGATTATGCACTAAAAATTGGCATTATTTTAGGAATTCCTGCTTGCATAGGGCTGGTTCTTTTAGCTGAGCCTTTGATGATTACTTTGTTTCAATATGATCAATTTGATGCTTTTGCTGCTCATCAATCCTCCTTAAGCTTGATTGCTTATGGATTAGGATTAATGGCGTTTATTTTTGTTAAAGTTTTAGCACCGGTATTTTTATCTAGAGGTGATACTAAAACGCCAGTCAAGGTAGGCATTGTTGCTATGACATCTAATGTATTTTTAAATGTGCTCTTTGCTTATTATTTTGCCCATGTAGGTTTGGCTATTGCCACTTCAATCTCTGCACTGATTAATGCACTTCTGCTTTATTACTATTTAAATAAAAGCAATATTTATGCTGCTAATAAAAATTTTAAAAAAATGCTATTTAAAGTTTTAGTGGCAAGCTTTATAATGATTGTCTTTATTTTATTGTTTAATTTAGATATTCAATCGTATTTAGATATGCAGGCTTTTTCA
>CAYFPI010000011.1:38306-42253 GCA_964344985.1 uncultured Candidatus Thioglobus sp.
AATAATATCGCTTACAAGTGTTATTGTGCCAGCCGCATTAATTTATTTTATCAGTCTAAAAATTTTAGGCGTAACCACAAGCAGACTATGAATACCGTACAATGTATCAAACTTAATCAAGAACTAGAAGCATTAGATCGTGCGCCCTATCCTGGTGAATTAGGTCAAAGAATTCTAAATAACGTTTCTAAAGAAGCCTGGCAACTATGGTTGGACCATCAAACCATGTTAATTAATGAAAATAACCTTAGCATGATGGATGCAAATGCTCAAAGTTACCTTAAAGAGCAAATGGATAAGTTTTTCTTTTCTGAAGAAGGCGCTGATAATATTCAAGGCTATACTCCACAAAAATAATGGCTAATTTATTTATTGTTGCTGCACCTTCTGGTTGTGGAAAAACATCACTGGTTAAAGCGCTCATTGAAAAAACTAACAATTTATGTGTATCTATTTCCCACACTACTAGAGAGGCTAGGCCAGGAGAGGTTCATGGGAAAAACTACTTTTTCGTCTCTAAAGAAGAGTTTAATCAGATCAAAGATAGTGATGGATTTATAGAGTCAGCCCAAGTGTTTGATAATTATTATGGTAGTGCTAAACAAACAGTATCTGATCTACTTCAAAGTGACAGCGATGTTATTTTGGAAATTGATTGGCAAGGTGCCAGACAAGTTAAAAAAAGCTTTAAAAATGCCATTGGTATATTCATACTCCCCCCTTCTGAAGAAGCGCTTAGAGATAGACTAACAGATCGTGGTCAAGACGATAAAAGCATTATTGACAGAAGAATGCGAGATGCGGTTAGTGAGATGAAGCATTATAATGAGTTTGATTATTTGGTTATTAATGATAATTTTGAAATTGCACTTAATGATTTATCTAGCATTATCCTCTCTCAACGCTTAAGCTTATCTGAACAAACAAACAAACACAAGCAGTTGCTTAACTCATTGATTTAACCTATAATATTCGCTACTAGTAATATTAACGATTTATTGTTTATTAAATGTCACCAGAGTTAGTCCTACCACTTTCAGCCAATAATAGCGCTTTAGAGGTACAAAAATACCCACCAATATTAAGCGCTGAAGAAGAACACGATTTGGCTGTTAAATTATACGAAAATCATGATTTAAGTGCTGCTAGGCAGTTAGTCTTATCACATATGCGTTTTGTTGCTTTTATTGCCCATGGCTATAAAGGTTACGGCCTTGAGCAGGCTGACCTTATCCAAGAAGGCACCATTGGTCTAATGAAAGCTGTTAAGAAATTTAACCCTTATAAAAAAGTAAGGCTGGCTTCATTTGCGGTTTATTGGATTCGCGCAGAAATTCACGAATTTATCTTTAAAAATTGGAAAATTGTTAAAGTTGCTACAACCAAAGCACAACGAAAATTATTCTTCAAACTAAAACAAGCAAAAGCTCAAATTTATCAATCATTAAATAATGATCAAGCAGATCAAATTGCAAAAGATTTGGGTGTGCGTCGTAAAGATGTTTTGGAAATGGAATCCAGATTACAGTTTAATGATGTTGCTTTTGAAAATTCTGACGATGAAGATTCGAATGCGCCAGAACAATATCTAACTAATGAGAACACACAAACACCGGAGCAAATACTACTGGTAGATGATTCTCAAAAAAATCAACAACAACAGTTGTACACAGCTCTTTCTTCACTTGATGAAAGAAGTTTGGATATTTTGCAATCTAGGTACTTGAAAGAGCAAAAAACAACCCTACATACTCTAGCAGACAAGTATGGTGTTTCTGCTGAGCGGGTTCGTCAACTTGAAAACAAAGCCATGCAAAAACTTAAGGAAAATCTTCAGGCGCAAGCTAAGTAAGTTTTACTCTTAAGCTTTAGTTAAGCTTATTGTTTTTTACCATTTTACCAACCAGGAGAAAAGATGAACATCCATCCAACACGTGATCGCGTGATCATTCGTAGAACACAAGAAGAAAAAACAACACAAAGCGGTTTAATCATTCCAGATTCAGCTACCGAGAAGCCTTCTCGTGGCGAGGTTGTGGCTGCAGGCACAGGCAGAGTAACTGACTCTGGCACTACAGTTGCTATGGAAGTATCAGTAGGTGATCAAGTATTGTTTGGTCAATTTGCTGGCACTGAGATCAAGGCTGATGGCGAGACACTCTTAGTGATGAGTGAATCAGACATTGTTGCAATTATTAAGTAAAGGAGAGATACATTATGTCAGCAAAAGATATTAAATTTGGATCAGACGCTAGGAACTTAATGCTAGATGGCGTTAACCTACTTGCAAATGCTGTAAAGGTAACCTTAGGCCCTAAAGGTAGAAACGTTGTACTAGACAAATCATATGGTGGCCCTACCATTACTAAAGACGGTGTATCTGTAGCACAAGAGATCTCACTGGAAGATAAATTTGAGAACATGGGTGCACAAATGGTTAAGGAAGTAGCCTCTAAAACCAATGACATCGCCGGTGATGGCACAACCACTGCAACCGTACTTGCCCAAGCATTAGTGGTTGAAGGTGTTAAGTCAGTTGCTGCTGGCATGAACCCTATGGATCTTAAGCGCGGTATTGATAAAGCAACTAATGCTGCTGTTGATGCACTACGTGAACTCTCACAACCTTGTGATGACACTAAGGCCATTGCTCAAGTAGGTACCATCTCTGCAAACTCTGATGCGTCAGTAGGTGATATTATTGCACAAGCCATGGAGAGAGTTGGTAAAGCAGGTGTTATTACTGTTGAAGAAGGCTCAGGCTTTGAGAATGAACTAGACGTGGTTGAAGGCATGCAGTTTGATCGTGGTTACCTATCACCTTACTTTGTTAATAATCAAGATACCATGAGTGCTGATCTTGATATGCCTTATATTCTTTTACATGATGCAAAGATCTCTAACATTCGTGATTTGCTACCAACATTAGAATTGGCACAAAAATCATCTCGTCCAGTGCTTATCATTGCAGAAGACATTGAAGGTGAAGCATTAGCAACACTAGTGGTTAACAACATGCGCGGTATTGTTAAAGTAGCAGCAGTTAAAGCACCAGGTTTTGGTGATCGTCGTAAAGCCATCTTACAAGACCTAGCGGTTCTTACTGGTGGTACGGTTATCTCTGAAGAGGTTGGCTTGTCACTAGAAGCAGTAACTGAAGAACACTTAGGTGGTGCTAAGCGTGTTGAAGTAGGTAAAGAGAACACAGTAGTGGTTGATGGTGCTGGTACTAAAGATGCCATTGATTCACGTGTTGCTCAAATCAAAGCACAAATTGAAACCACAACTTCTGAGTATGACAAAGAAAAACTACTTGAGCGCCTAGCGAAGCTATCAGGTGGTGTTGCTGTAATTAAAGTAGGTGCAGCCACTGAAGTTGCCATGAAAGAAAAGAAAGACCGTGTGGATGATGCCTTGCATGCAACCCGTGCTGCTGTTGAAGAAGGCGTGGTACCAGGTGGTGGTGTTGCCCTAGTACGTGCAATCAGTGCACTGGCTGATCTTAAAGGTGACAATCATGACCAAGACATTGGTATTGCATTAACTAAGCGTGCAATGGAAGCGCCTCTAAGACAAATCGTAACTAACGGTGGCGGTGAAGCATCAGTTGTATTAAATGAAGTTGCTAACGCAACAGGTAACCATGGTTACAATGCTGGTAGTGAGCAGTACGGAGATATGCTTGAGATGGGTATCTTAGATCCAACTAAAGTAACTCGCGCTGCGCTGCAACACGCAGCAAGCATCTCAGGACTAATGATTACTACTGAGGCGATGATTACTGACATCCCGCAAGAAGCACCACCAGCTGCAGCTGCGCCTGATATGGGTGGTATGGGTGGAATGATGTAACACCCCAAGCCTAAGTTAAGTTAGCTTAATCCAATAAACAGACTTAAGCTACTTGGTGTTAAGTAATAAAAAGCCCCATTTTATGGGGCTTTTTT
>CAYFPI010000012.1:0-1854 GCA_964344985.1 uncultured Candidatus Thioglobus sp.
AATTTTTTAACCATTTACTCTCCCCTTTAAATTGATTAAAAATTGATTCTACCTTATAGTCCATAAAAGAACATTAAAAATTGAGAATTTATGAAAATGTAGAGTAAATGGTTAAAAAAGGGTAAAAGCACTATTTACGGGATAAATAACGCAAAAAATTACTTAAAAATGCTGTTTTTTGATAAAAAATAGCATTTTTAAGCGATAAATCGATTAAAAACAAGCATTTTCCTGCAATAAAATGCATTTATACAGCATTAATTCGTAAAATTTCTCAATTTTTAGCAGGAAAACGCTATTGAAAAAAGGAACTTATAAGTTATAAGTGGGAAGTTTTTGAAAATTGCGACAACAAAGCGTTTGGCAAAAAGCGCCCTTTAGAATATTTTAGGCTGGTAATTTTTTATGAGTGCAAGGAGGTGACGCACGCAAAAGTCGAAATGTATTCATCAATACATGAGGCTTTGAGGGCGAAAACTGACACAATCGTTATGAAAAAGTAGTGCCCTAAAACTGTATGCCTTCGATTTCAGCAATCGTATGAATATCCTTATCGCCACGGCCTGAGAGGTTGATAATAATATTTTTACCTTTGCCGAGTTCTTTAGCAAGTTTGATGCCATATGCTACTGCATGAGAAGACTCTAGAGCCGGTAAGATCCCTTCAACTTTTGTCAAAGTGTGAAACGCATCTAGCGCCTCTTCGTCAGTAATTGCCACGTACTGCGCTCGACCTGAATCTTTAAGATAAGCATGTTCTGGGCCCACACCTGGGTAATCCAAACCTGCAGAAATTGAATGACCTTCAATAATTTGGCCATTTTCATCTTCCATCAAATAGGTTCTATTGCCATGCAAAACCCCAACACTACCAGCACATAAAGGTGCTGCATGTGCGGTTGGGCCTTTTTCCATACCGTGGCCTGCTGCCTCAACGCCATAGATGGCCACAGACTTATCGTCAATAAATGGATGAAAAAGTCCAATTGCATTTGATCCGCCACCTACGCAAGCAACCAAAGCGTCAGGCAATCCGCCTGATTGCTCATCAAATTGTGCTTTAGCTTCTTTACCAATAATTGACTGAAAATCACGCACCATCATTGGATAAGGGTGTGGCCCTGCCACTGTACCAATAATATAAAAAGTATCATCAATGTTAGTCACCCAATCACGCATGGCTTCATTCAGTGCATCTTTAAGCGTTTTAGAGCCTGACGTAACCGGGATTACTGTTGCACCTAATAACTTCATGCGAAAAACGTTAAGCGCTTGACGGGCAACGTCAACCTCGCCCATATAAACTACACATTCTAAGCCTAGTCGCGCTGCAACTGTTGCTGTTGCCACGCCGTGCTGACCTGCACCAGTCTCAGCAATAATACGTGTTTTTCCCATACGCTTTGCCAGTAATGCCTGACCAATGGTGTTATTAACCTTGTGGGCGCCTGTATGATTAAGGTCTTCACGCTTTAAATAAATATTAGCGCCGCCCAGCTTTTCACTCAGATTTTCAGCGTAATAAAGCGGCGTTGTGCGACCTACATAATGCTTTAAATCGTGATTAAATTCACGAATAAAATCCTCATCATCCTTGAATTTATCGTAAGCTTCGTTAAGTTCAGTAATGGCTGTCATGAGTGTTTCTGCAATAAAAACCCCACCATATTGCTCGAAATGACCTTTATCATCTGGTAAGTTGTAACTACTCATAAATTTGCCTGCTTAATAAACTCTTTAATTTTTTCAATATCTTTGATGCCTTTTGCACTTTCTACACCACTAGAAACATCAACCGCATAAGGATTGACTTGGCCAATTGCCTCTGCCACAGTATTAGGATTTAGACCGCCT
>CAYFPI010000012.1:1864-36498 GCA_964344985.1 uncultured Candidatus Thioglobus sp.
TGCCAAAATAATAGGCAAGTCAATATCTACCCTAGCCAAGGACCAGTCAAAACTCTCGCCAGTACCACCATAAGCATCTTGATTATATGCATCTAATAACAAACCACTGGCCTGATGATAATCATCAGCCTTCTGCACTATGTTAGTTTCTTGGTTAACGCGTAATGCCTTAATAAAAGGCATGGCATATTGGGCGCACTCTATGGGTGATTCATCACCATGAAACTGCAAGGTATCTAGTGGCACTTCACACAAAACCTCATCAATAAAACTAGACTCTGCATTTACAAACAACCCTACTCGATTAACAAATGGTGGCAGCGAATTAACAATATCTATTGCATTATCTACGCTAGTATTACGAGGCGATTTGTCATAAAAAACCAAGCCAATCGCATCAATACCAAGCATTGCTGCCTGTGAGGCATTTTGTGCACTGGTAAATCCGCAAATCTTAATTTTCATACTAAGCGTCTTGTTTGTCTAATGTTGCTCTAATCGCATCTCTATCTATCCATGGTTTTTCACCAATTAGCTGATCAACAGCGCCGGATAGTTTTTGCAAGAATACCTCTGGCTTGTCCAATTGTAAAGTCTTTCTCCAAAGATCAAACGTAGACTGGTCTGTTACATGTGAATGCTCATCTGCCACTGAAGCGATCATTTGTGAGGCAAAAAACGTTAAATCATCATCTGGGCCTTTACGTACTGAAGTAATGTAGTGCGCAACTGCTGCTGCATAAGCTTTTGTGTCTGCACCCTTAGGTGACTCTTCAACCAAATGCTGCAGCATGGCCACAGTCAATTCTGGATCAACTGGAAAGGTGACACTCAGCCACAGCGCATGACCGAGTGCTTTTAGTGAATCTGGCCCTTCTGATAAAAACATAGCATCGCACGCTTCAACCGCATGCTCCCACATTTCATTATCTTTAGCCAAATCAAAAGCCAGCATAGCCTTTTCCCAAGCGTCCGCACCTTTATAGCGCTCCACTTGAATACGGGCAATTTCTAGCAACGTATTAATCCTCTGCTCAACTTCTGTTGAGTCATCTTGAGCCACTAATTGCTTTTCAAAAAACTCTAATTTTGACTTTAACTGCTCCTCATTGGCGTACATATCTTCACCGCCTTCAGCATCAAAAATTTGTTCTTTGTTTAAATACTTACCCATTGATACCTCCTAGTAAAAAGCCGCTTCCATGCGATCTTCCCAATTCTCGGGCGTGTCTGCATAATCAGGTTTTACATCCATCTTAAAAAAACGCTCATCTGATGAGGCAGATATTGTTTTTAGCACAACCACTAAATCTTCAAATTTATCAACTTGAGGGTTGGCAATCATAACTTCACTAAGTAATAGCATAACAATAAGAGGTTGATTAAATGTATTGTATTTTACACTGACAGGGGTGAAAAAGACCGTGTGATAACAAGGCTATGATTTTTTGGCTGTCTTTTTGACTGCTTTCTTTTTACGCTTTGTTGTTTTGGCCTTGATCTTTCCAGAAATAGCCTTCTTGCATTCTTCAAGTGTCAACTCACTTGGCTCTTTATCGCCAAATAGTTTTTTAATGGTAATATTTTTTTGACCTTTTCCTCGTTTTTTTCCATTCCAAATGTAAGGCCCAAAACGTCCATTAAGTACTTGAATCTCTGAGTCTTCAAAGGTTTTGATGATGCGCTCTGCATCAAATTTTTCTTTAGCAGTAATAAGCTCTAGTGCTTTTTCAAGTGTTACCTCTTCTGGTGTATCTTCTTTTAAAGAAACATACTTTTTGCCATACTGAATATAGGGGCCGAAACGACCATAATTTGCTTTAATAACACCAAACTCATCGGTCTCACCCACCATACGCGGCATGTTAAACAACTCAAGAGCCTCATTCAAGGTAATGGTTTCAATATCTAACGTGCCACGAAGTGCAGCAAATACTGGTTTATCTTCATCATCCTTATGACCAATTTGTGCAAATGCGCCATAACGGCCAAAACGCACACTAACTGGTTTGCCAGATTTTGGATCTTTGCCCAATTCACGCATACCATGAGTTTCTTCTCTAGAAATATCAGCCGCAGCTTCAATTTTTTCATGGAAAGGCTCGTAAAAATCTTTAACCACACCTTGCCAAGGTATGTTCTGTGTTGCAATGGTATCAAAATCACTCTCAAGCTTAGCAGTAAACTCATAATCAATAATATTACTAAAATATTTAACTAAAAAGTCATTCAACAAATAAGCAACATTAGTTGGGAATAGTTTATTTTTTTCTGCGCCTGTAATCTCTGTTGGCTGTGACTCAGTTACTTGATTATCTTTGATTTCAATTAACTCATATTGGCGCTCAACACCTTCGCGAGTTTCTTTGGAAACATAATTTCTATCTTGAACGGTAGACACCATGGTGGCAAAAGTTGATGGTCTGCCAATACCCATTTCTTCAATTTTTTTAACTAGTGAAGCTTCAGTGTAGCGCGCTTTAGCCCTAGAAAAACTTTGTTTTGCACTAAAGCTTTCTAAATCAAACCGATCGCCTTTGGAGACACCTGGTAATAATTTATCGTCAGCAGATAAATAATCATAAACACTTAAAAAACCTGGGAAAGTTAACACTTCTCCATTGGCTACAAACTGTTCGTCAGCATTAGAAACATTGATTTTAATTTGAGTCTTTTGCAGCTTTGCATCACTCATTTGTGACGCTAAAGTGCGTTTATAAATCAGCGCATAAAGCTTAGCAGATTGCTCATCAATGCCAAAAATTTCAGGCTTGGTTAAGTCGGTCGGCCTAATAGCCTCATGAGCCTCTTGTGCACCTGAATCTTTTGTCTTGTACCTGCGAGTTTGATGATACTCATCACCAAAATTCTGTTTAATAACCTCTTGTGCCTTTTCAATCGCCACTTCAGATAAGGTGGTTGAGTCAGTTCTCATGTAGGTAATAGAGCCTTCACGATACAAGTTTTGCGCAATTGTCATGGTTTGCTTTACTGAAAAGCCTAATTTTTGTGACGCTTCTTGCTGTAATGTAGAGGTGATAAATGGCGCCTTTGGTGAACGCTTAGAAGGCTTTTTCTCAACTGACGCAACATCTAAATCAGCCGTTAATAACTGATTGGCAAATGCAAGCGCTTGATCTTTCGTATCAAAGTCCTTTGCTAATTTAACATCAATCACTTCACCATCTTTGTTAACCAGCTCTGCTTTAACTTTGTAGGTTGAATTGGCAACATGCTGAGTGATTTCTCTTTCTCTTTCTACTACCAAGCGAACAACAGGAGACTGCACTCGGCCTGCTGAACGCGCACCTGAAATTTTGCGCCACAATACTGGCGATATTTCAAAGCCTACTAAGCGATCAATAATACGGCGTGCCTGTTGTGCATCAACCAAGTGATAATCAACCATTCTTGGCTCAACAAGCGCATTGGTAATTGCGCCTTTGGTAATCTCATGAAAAACAATTCTTGGAGTGTCTTTAGGCAATTTAAGCGCCTCAAGCAAATGCCAGGCAATGGCTTCACCCTCGCGATCCTCATCCGTTGCAAGGTATACTTTTTCGGCTGATTTAACAAATTTTCGTAGCTCAGCCACAACTTTTTTCTTATCGGCTGTTATCTCATAAGTGGGTTCGAAATTATTTTCAATATCAATGCCCATATTTTTCTTAGGCATGTCGCGGATATGTCCAATGCTGGACTTAACCACATAATCCTTACCTAAAAATTTTTCAATTGTTTTGGCTTTGGCAGGGGACTCGACAATAACAAGATTTTTTGCCATTATTGCAGGGTGCGATTTTCGTCAAGGAAAACAATAGATTCCAGCCATTGCGCTGAAACCTCGCCATCCGTACTATTTCCAAGCACCATCATAACTACCCACTTAAGATCGTCCAATGAGATGCTAGCATCTCCTAAAGACATCACTTGTTCAATAATCATTTCTCTCTGATTGGCATTTAACTGACCCACATTTTCCATAAACAACAAAAAGCCACGCGCCTTAGCATCCAACTTAAGCTTTTCAGCCTTGGTGTAAATGCGCATGCTATTTTCATCAACAGTAGAAAACGGCTTAATTTTTCCATCTTGCAAGGTGGCGATATTTTCCAGCCAGCTCAAAGCCTTGTCAATGCGTGAAACGTCAAACCCCGCATCCGCAAGGTGTTCTTTTAATTCAATATCATCTATTTCATGAGCAGCGTTTTGCTCTGCTTCCTCGAATAAATAATCAAACATATAAGTTAGAACGTCAAGAATATTATTTGTCATAGTGCTTTACTTGGTTAATACGTAGCCCGATCCTGCGGTTTTGGTAATTCTATTTTCAAGCTCCAATAATAGAAGCTCTTGAGTAACTATCTGTGGACTAAGACTGGTTTTTTCAACCAATTCGTCAACCGTCAACGGCTCATAGCTCAGACATTTTAATAGCACAGAGGCGCTTTTGTCTATCTCTTTTGTATTTTGAGTGTTTTTCAACGTCTCAAATCCTGGTTGTATCTCGCCTAATATATCATTAATACCATCGGTCAATTGAGCGCCTTGCTTAATTAAATAATGACATCCTTCTGACAATGTATTATGAATAGAGCTAGGAATTGCAAACACCTCTCGACATTGATCTGCCGCTAATTTGGCCGTTATCATGGTGCCGCTTTTAATACTCGCCTCTACCACTAAAGTGCCTAGGCTCAACCCACTAATAATACGATTGCGTCTTGGAAAATTACTGGCAATGGGCGAGGTTCCAATTGGAAATTCAGATACCAGCGCACCTTGTTTGCTAATTTGATGCGCTAATGACTTATGTTTGGCCGGATAGATTCTATCTAATCCTGTGCCACAAACCGCAATGGTATTTGCACCAGCTTCGAGTGCACCAATATGCGCCTGAGCATCAATACCACTGGCCATTCCAGAAGTAATAGTTACCCCCTGTTTTGCAATATCATATGCAAATTGATAAGCATTATCCCTGCCACCTGGTGTTGGGTTTCTACTGCCAACAATGGCTAACTGAGAATCGGACAAACATTCAACATTGCCTCGTACATATAAAAGTGGTGGTGGATCAGCAATGGTTTTTAATAATGACGGATAATTAGTATCAATTAAACTAACAATATAACAATCATCACCTTTGAGCCAATCTAGATCTGCTTGAACTAATGAAGAATTGGCGTTTGAAAAATACTCTAATGTTGGCTTTTTAAAAAGCCCTGATGTTTTTCTTTGCTCGTGCGTTGCTTGAAAAACCTGCTGCGGAGACTCAAAAACTTTAAGCGCCCTATAAAAGGTTTTTACACCTAAGTGAGGCGCTTTTAACAACATTAGCCAATAAACTAAATCCACCAAAACACCTTAACATTAAGCAAAAAATTATTAACATTGTAGCATTGTTTATTGCAAAACAACAATAGCACTAAGTGCACGACAATACTCTTAAGTTATGGTAAAATTGCAAGATTTTATCAAACGATATTCATTATGAAGCAAAAGAGAACCTTTCAACCAAGTGTTATTAAGCGTAAGCATAAGCACGGTTTCAGATCAAGAATGAGCACTAAAGCAGGTCGTGCAGTAATTAACGCACGTAGAAAAAAGGGTCGCAAGCGTCTAGCTGCATAAGAACAACCTTAAGTGTCTTTCAGGCTTACACCAGCGTCAAAAGTTTCAAAGCCCTCTGAATATAAAGCCATTTTTAACAATGGAAAAATGATCAGAGGAAAGTATTGGCAAATTGTTGCAAGTCAGACCGGCACGCCCAACGCTAGATTAGGCCTTGCTATTTCAAAAAAAGTACATCGACTAGCGGTTGAGCGTAATCGATTCAAAAGAATTGCTAGAGAGACTTTCAGAACGCATAAAAATGCACTAGATCATCGGGAATTTGTCGTCATGGCAAGACACGCAAAACCAGCTAATAATGCTGAGTTGTCAAAAGATCTGATTAATTTGTTTAACAAAACAACACTGAGCTAATGCGTTATTTATTGCTTCTGCCAATCAAGTTTTATCAGCTGTTTATTAGCCCGTTACTAGGGTCTAATTGTAGGTTTCAACCAACTTGCTCGGATTACTCTTATGAAGCTATTAAGACTTATGGCTTTTTCAAAGGACTAAAATTAAGCGTTAAACGCATTAGTAGTTGCCACCCATGGCACGAAGGTGGGTTTGACCCCGTACCAAAAAAATAACTTAACCCTATTTACTAAACTTATGAATAATCAAAAATTCTTTCTTATTGTTGCAATTTTTCTTAGTCTTTTTTTACTAAAAGAACAATGGGATAGACAGCATGCAGTTGATGCTAATGGCAACCTAATCCATCAAAAACAAACAACACCTAGCGCTGCTGAAGAGAATTCAGAAAGCATTGATGTGCCAACAGTTGTCAATGCCAATGCTGATATAGACTTGCCAAATACACAAGCACCTATTAAAGGCGAAATAACAACTGTTGTTACTGATTTGTTAACACTTGAAATCAGTCATAAAGGCGCTACAATTATCAACAGCTGGATGAATGATTATCCAACAGAGCTAGGAAGTAGTGAAACGGTACAGTTATTAAGCGATAAGTCTGGTGAGCTATTCCAAGCACAAAGCGGACTATTACCGCAAACACAGATGCCAACACATCACTCAAAGTTTAATTCTACAAATGCTCATTACGAGATGAATGGTGACACTTTAAGCGTACCTTTTACTTGGACAGGGGAAAATAATACACAAGTTACAAAAACCTATCACTTCACTAAGGGTAGTTATGTTGTTTCGCTAGACTATAAGGTCACTAACAACAGCAATAACGCATTAAACACTACACCGTATACGCAATTAGTGAGAAATATGCTGGATCAATATAACATGATGATGCCAACTTTTACTGGTGGCGCAAAATATGATGATCAAGAGGTTTATGAAAAAATAGAATTTGACGAGTTTGATGAACAAGCAAAAACCACGTCAGTTGGCGGTTGGATGGCCATGATCCAACATTACTTCTTTGCTGCCTGGATACCGGATGCTGAAAAGACTCACAACTATTCATCGAAAATCAATAACGGTAAATACTTATTAACCATTGTTAGTCCAACACAAACAGTTGCACCAGGTGCCACACAAACACTTTCAAGTACTCGCCTATACATAGGGCCAAAAGAGCAAGCGCGTATTGACTCTATCGCACCTGGTCTAGATAAAACAGTTGATTATGGTGTTTTGTTTATTATTGCTAAGCCGCTATCTGAGCTGCTTAATTGGATTTACTCATTTGTACAATCTTGGGGTTATGCAATTATCATTTTAACCATTCTTATTAAACTGGCATTTTATAAGCTTAGTGAAAAGTCTTATCGCTCTATGGCAGGCATGCGAAAGCTTTCTCCACGCCTTGCCAAGTTAAAAGAAACCTACGGCGATGATAAGCAGAAAATGGGCCAAAAAACCATGGAGTTGTACAAAAAAGAAAAAATCAATCCTGCTTCTGGCTGTTTGCCAATTTTGGTACAAATTCCCGTATTTATTGCGCTTTACTGGGTGTTATTAGAAATGGTTGAATTACGACAGACACCTTTCTGGTACTTGGCTGATTTATCAGCACCAGATCCCTTCTATATCTTGCCACTAATCATGGGTGCATCCATGTTTGTGCAACAAAAACTTAACCCACCGCCACCTGATCCAATGCAGGCTAAGATTATGATGACACTGCCTTTTGTATTTACCATTTTCTTCCTATGGTTCCCATCTGGACTGGTACTATACTGGGTTGTAAACAATATTTTATCAATTGCCCAACAATGGTTTATTAACAAGCGCATTAATGGCTAATGTTATTGATTCACAAGATAACTATTTGCACTGGAGAGATGAAAAGCTTGCCAGTGCAATAACCAACATCAAAGATTGCTTGGTTGAAATAAACAACCCTTTGCAATTAACTACCGCTGAAAGATCACACATAAGGCAGCTTGCCGATAGTAATAATTTTGCATTGTTTGAAATTCAAACGCCACAAAACTATATTGACACTATTATCAGGATTAATCAGCAATTTGGCTTGATTGATCATGATCAACACCTATATGCTAAAAATCATGGCTTGTCAGAAATAAGCATTAGCAATCATAAAAATCAGTCAGAATTTATCCCTTACACTGATAAAGCTATTGGTTGGCATACTGACGGATACTACAATGCTGTTGAAAACAGAATCAGGGCGTTTTCATTGTTTTGTGTCAGGCCAGCTGCTAATGGTGGAGAAAACCAATGGATTGACCCACAAATGGCATATCTACTACTAAAGGAACAAAACTCAGAAGTTACTGATGCACTTAGCCACCCTCAAGCCATGAGTATTCCAGAACATGTGGTTGATGGAATGGTTAGGCGTAAGAAATCTACAGGACCTGTTTTCTTTCACGATCAAAAGAGTGGCGAGCTTTATATGCGCTATACGCAAAGAAAGAAAAATATCGAATTTTACAATTCAAACGAAATAAAACAAGCGGTTGAAGCTCTTGATCAATTTCTTGCTTCTAATACCGATCATCACTTCACTTATACCATGAATGCCAATCAAGGCATGCTATGTAATAATATTTTGCACAAGCGAATGAAGTTTACTGATGACGCTAACAATCCCAGGGTATTGTTAAGAGGTCGATATTTTAATCGGATCTCGTAAGTTATAATTATCAATCATGATTGAGAATCATCAACTAACAAACGCCAAGCACATCCCTTCAGAAAACTTTAATCAGCGCCCAAAAAATACACCTATCTCACTGATTGTTATACACAATATTTCACTACCACCAAATGAGTTTAATAATAACTATATAGAAGATTTCTTTACCAATCAATTAAATACAGCTCTGCACCCTTACTTTAACAGCATTAAAGATTTAAAGGTTTCTGCACATTTATTAATAAAGCGGGATGGCTCTATTATTCAATTTGTTGATTTCAACAAGCGTGCCTGGCATGCGGGACTGTCAAGCTTTAATGGTGTTGAGAATTGCAATGATTATTCTATTGGAATTGAACTACAAGGATCTGACAACAAAGCCTATGAATCGGTACAATATCAAGCATTAAATAAAGTTGTAGCGACACTTAAGGAAAAATACCCAATTACTGATGTTGTGGGGCATAACGACATTTCACCTGGTCGAAAAACCGATCCAGGTCCTATGTTTAACTGGAGCAAGTTAGAATGAAATTATTAAATAAATCTTATCTAAGAGCTAAAGAGATAAAACTGATTATCTTTGATGTTGATGGCGTACTAACAGATGGCGGCTTGTACTTCTCAGATGAAGGGCTAGAATTTAAACGCTTTAACTCTCTTGATGGTCTAGGCATTAAGCTGCTTAAACAAAATGGTGTGGAACCTGCAATTATTACGGCTAGAAACTCTCAAAATGTTGCTCATCGCATGAAAAACCTTGGTATTGAACACTTCTATCAAGGACAAGACAACAAGCTCGTTGCCTTTGAAGATCTGCTTAATAAACTATCGCTTTCATCGAATCAAGTTGCCTATATGGGTGATGACGTGATTGACCTTCCGGTTATGAAAAAAATTGGCCTTCCAATTGCTGTTGCCAATGCTCATGAACTGGTTAAAGATAATTCATGCATCGTAACAGATAAAAACGGTGGTCATGGCGCGGTAAGAGAAGCTTGTGATTTTATCTTGAAAGCACAAGATAACTACGATCAAGCAATGAGCGCTTATCTAGTTTGACCAATTTTCAAAAGCTTTGCTACCAAGTCTTAAAAGATAAAGTTCCTGCTGGAAGAGTTATTAGTTATGCCCGACTTGCTGAACTTATTGGGCATCCAAACGCCCATCGAGCTGTGGGCTCTGCCATGAACAAAAACCCTTTTGCCCCTGAAGTACCTTGTCATCGAGTGGTAAAATCTAATGGCGAGCTAGGTAATTATGCTTTTGGACAAGACAAAAAAGCAAAACGCCTTCAAGAAGAAGGCGTTAAAGTATCAAACAATAAAATTGTAAATTTTGACGCTATTTGTATTTAGCGTTTTTTACCTTTTATTTTTGAAATCATTTGCAGTTGAGCCATAGACTCAGCAAGTGCCGCTTGTGTCGCTGAAATATCTTGAGATTCTGTTGCATCTGCCATTGCCTCTTCTGCACGCTGTTTAGCCTCTAATGCTTTAGATTCATCTAAATCATTAGCACGTATTGCCGTATCAGAAAAGATGGTAACCACATCAGGTTGAACCTCTACAATGCCACCAGAAACATAAATAGACTCCATGCCATTTTCTGTCTCTACTCTAACTTCACCAGGTCTTAGTGTTGATAGTAGTGGTAAATGCTGTGGATAGATGCCTAACTCACCATTGGTGCCAGGCGCAAACACGCACTTAACCTCGCCCGAAAATAGCGATTCAGTAGCACTAACAACATCTACTTGAATCATAGACATTTATGCACTCTCCGCAGCTCTTTCACGAACTTCATCAATCGAACCAGTCATGTAAAAAGCCTGCTCTGGTAAATCATCTAGCTCACCATCAAGAATTGCCTTAAAGCCAGAAATTGTGTCTTTAAGCGATACGTACTTACCTGGCGCACCTGTAAATACCTCTGCCACGAAGAACGGCTGAGACAAGAAACGCTGAACTTTACGAGCACGAGACACAGACTGCTTGTCTTCTTCAGACAACTCATCCATGCCCAAAATAGCAATAATATCTTTTAATTCTTTGTAGCGCTGCAATACACCCTGTACACCACGAGCAATATTATAATGCTCTTCACCAACAATTAGTGGATCTAGTTGACGAGAAGTAGAGTCTAGCGGATCAACCGCAGGATAAATACCCAACTCAGCCACTTGACGAGATAATACTACTGTTGCATCTAAGTGAGCAAATGTTGTTGCTGGAGATGGGTCAGTCAAGTCATCCGCCGGTACGTATACCGCTTGAATTGATGTAATTGAGCCCTTCTTAGTAGAAGTAATACGCTCCTGCAATGCACCCATTTCTGACGCTAGTGTTGGCTGGTAACCTACCGCTGATGGCATACGACCTAATAATGCTGATACTTCTGTACCTGCTAATGTGTAACGGTAAATATTATCGATAAATAATAATACATCACGGCCTTCATCACGGAAGTATTCTGCCATTGTTAAGCCTGTTAGAGCAACACGCAATCTATTTCCCGGTGGCTCATTCATTTGACCATATACTAACGATACTTTATCTAATACGTTTGATTCTTTCATTTCGTGGTAGAAATCGTTACCCTCACGAGTACGCTCACCAACGCCGGCAAATACTGAGTATCCTGAATGCTCAATCGCAATGTTACGAATAAGCTCCATCATGTTTACTGTCTTACCTACACCAGCACCACCAAATAAACCAACTTTACCACCTTTTGCAAATGGACATACTAAGTCAATTACCTTGATACCAGTTTCTAATAATTCTGCTGCAGGCGCTAATTCATCATATGCAGGCGCAGGACGGTGAATAGCCCAATCTGCCTCTTGGCCAATATCACCAGCATTATCAATTGGCTCGCCCAATACATTCATAATACGACCCAGGGTATTTGTACCTACTGGCACCTGAATTGGGTTGCCAGAGTTAGTCACTTCTAAGCCTCGCTTAAGACCTTCTGAAGTACCCATGGCAATTGCACGCACTGTGTTATCGCCTAACTGCTGTTGAACCTCTAGTGTTAGATTGGTTTCAGTAACATTCAAGGCGTCATAAATATTTGGAATGCTGTCTGCCGGAAACTCGACATCGATAACCGCGCCAATAATTTGTGTAATTTTTCCTGTACTCATTTTGCTTTTCCTCTTTTTAAACTTTTAAACAGCAGCAGCACCACCAACAATCTCAGAAATTTCTTGAGTAATTGCTGCTTGTCTTGCCTTGTTGTAAACTAATTCTAAATCTTGAACCATATCGCCTGCATTATCTGTTGCGTTCTTCATTGCAATCATTCGTGAAGATTGCTCACAAGCAATATTCTCTACCAGGCCTTGATAAACCAAAGCCTCAATATAACGAACCAATAGTGCACTTAATGCTTCTTCTGCATCAGGCTCATAAATATAATCCCATCTGTGATCCATACCTTCAACTTCGCTTGGAGCCATTGGCACCAACTGAGTTGTTGTTGGCGTTTGTGTCATGGTATTTTCAAACAAATTGTAAGCCACTGAAAGCTGTTGAATTTCACCTTCGTCAAAGCTATCTAGCATAACTTTAATAGTGCCTAACAAGTCGTCAAAATGTGGCGTATCGCCTAAATCCGTTAATACCGACTTAATGTTAAGGCCAAAATTTTTGAAAAATGCTGTTGACTTCTTACCAATAGTACAAAGATCAACTTCAATGCCCCTAGATTGATAATCAGCAATATCTTTTAACAAGCTTCTAAATAAATTTGTATTTAAACCACCACACAATCCGCGATCACTTGAAATAATAATAATACCAACACGCTTAATTTCACCAACCTCTTTCATGTAAGGGTGATCAAATTCAGGATGAGCATTAGCAAGATGACCAATAACCTTGGTAATTTTTTCAGAATATGGGCGTGATGCCATCATTCTGTCTTGTGCTTTTTTCATCTTAGACGCAGCAACCATTTCCATGGCCGATGTGATCTTCTGAGTATTCTTAATACTCGCGATCTGTGTTCTAATTTCCTTGCCGACTGCCATATTATTTACTTACCAAGTGTGGTTTGCCTTGAAATCATCAATTGCAGCTTGTAACTCGCCTGCAATATCATCGTTGTAATCACCGTTTTCATTAATCTTGTCCATAAGAGGCACTTGATTAGCGTTCATGTAAGCAATAAGTGCTGCTTCAAAGTCTACAACTTTATTCGCATCAAGATCATCTAATGAGCCTGAGTTAGCTGCAAATAGTGATGTTGCCATCTCAGCAACCGATAATGGTGCGTATTGATTTTGCTTCATTAATTCTGTTACACGCTGACCACGATCAATTTGTGCTTTTGTTTCAGCATCAAGATCTGATGCAAACTGTGCAAACGCTGCCAATTCACGATATTGAGCCAAGTCAAGACGAATACCGCCACCTAGCTTCTTAATAATATTAGTTTGCGCCGCACCACCAACACGTGATACTGAAAGACCCGCGTTAATTGCCGGACGAATACCTGAATTAAATAAGTCAGTCTCTAAGAAAATCTGACCATCAGTAATTGAAATTACATTAGTTGGTACAAACGCTGATACGTCACCACCTTGAGTTTCAATAATTGGCAATGCTGTTAATGAGCCCGTTTGGCCTTTAACCTCACCATTGGTCATCTTTTCAACGTACTCTGCATTCACACGTGATGCGCGCTCAAGCAATCTTGAATGTAGATAGAAAACATCACCCGGGTACGCTTCACGTCCTGGTGGACGCTTAAGTAGCAACGATACTTCACGGTAAGCCCATGCTTGTTTTGTTAAATCATCATAAACAATCAATGCATCTTCACCACGATCACGGAAATACTCTGCCATCGCACAGCCTGCGTATGGTGCAATGTATTGAAGTGCTGGAGATGAAGCCGCACCTGCGCTTACAATTGTTGTATTTTCTAACGCACCATGCTCTTCTAATTTACGAACCACTGCTGCAACCGATGAGTCTTTTTGACCAATCGCTACATAAACACAACGAATGCCTGTGTCTTTTTGGTTAATGATTGCATCAATTGCAACCGCTGTTTTACCTGTTTGACGATCGCCAATAATTAGCTCACGCTGGCCACGACCAACCGGAACCATAGCGTCAATCGCTTTCACACCTGTTTGAATTGGCTGGTCAACTGATTTACGATCAATCACACCTGGTGCCATAATTTCTAATGGTAGAGAAGCATTTGAATCAATCGCGCCTTTGCCATCAATTGGTTGACCCAATGGATTAACAACGCGACCCAACATTTCTTCGCCTACAGGAACCTCTACCAATCTATTAGTACACTTAACGCTGTCACCTTCTGAAATATGAAGGTAATCACCAAGTACTACCGCACCAACAGAGTCTTGCTCTAAGTTAAGTGCCATACCAAATGTATTGCCTGGAAATTCAAGCATTTCACCAAACTGAACATCAGCTAAACCGTGAATACGAACAATACCGTCGCTCACACTTACAACCGTACCTTCAGTACGAGCCTCAGCTGCAAAGTCGAAGCCTTCTATTTGCTTCTTAATTAAATCACTAATCTCGCTGGCGTTTAATTGCATAACTCTTCCTCTTTAAAAATTTTAATTAATATGTTTTTAGTTTAATAATCTTAAGCCTAGTTCATCACTACGGGCTTTTATTGATAAGTCGATAACCTTATCACCTTGCTTAATAATCAAGCCACCAACTAGATTCTCATCTACTGTGACATCAATACTTACGCTAGCTTGGTACTTATCACTCAAGTCGCTAATCAGTTGCTTTTCTTCTTTGGCACTTAATTTATATGCACTGGTAACACTAAAAGCCTTTGCATCATCAAAAGCATTAAGGCTGTCTTCAAATATTGACAATATGCCTGGCAGTGCGTTAGTACGATCATTTTCAAGCAATAGATCTAAAAAAGACTGTTCTTTGTCATTAAGTTTTTGACCTGTTGCCGAACTAACTAAGTTTTGAATAGCACTAGATTTATCTTGTTGAGATACTTTTGGCGATGCAATAAAATCTTGCATTTGCGCATCACTTAACACTTGCGATGCCGCCTCTAATATAGCCTTCCACTGCTCATGTGTTTTGTCTTGCTGTGCAATCTCAAACAACGCGTTGGCATAAGGCTTTGCTATTGTAACTAGTTCCATAATCAGCTATTTATAATGATTGTGATAATTTGCTCAACATCTCTTGATGTGTCTTGCTATCCACTTCTTTTGCCAAAACAGAATTAACACCTTGCATTACCAAAGTAGAAACCTGCTCTTTTAATTCGTTACGAGTGCGGACAGTGTCTTGCTCTAGCTCAGCTTGTGCTTGTGCCTTAACTTTGTCTGCTTCACGAATCGCTGCATCTTTAGCCTCTTCAATGGCTGCTGATGCTTGTTTATTTGCATTGGCAATAATTTCAGCCGCTTGATCTTTAGATTGAGCAATTAGATCTTGAGCTCTTTGCTCAGCCTCTGCTTGCTCAGACAGACCACGCTCTGCTGCTAACAAACCATTTTCAATACGCTTTTGACGCTCTTCCATGGCAGCAATTAAAGGTGGCCAAACATACTCTTTAACCAAATAGATAAAAATGAAAAATGCAATTGATTGACCAATTAACGTAGCATTTATATTCATAAGTTTGCCTTATACTTGAAAATTAAATTCTATCCTTATTAAGCAACTGCGAACAGTACGTAAAGACCTAGACCAACTGCGATCATTGGAACCGCGTCTACTAAACCCATAAAGATAAAGAACTGAGTTCTTAACATTGGAATTAACTCTGGTTGACGTGCTGCACCTTCTAGCACTTTTGCACCCAATAAACCAATACCAATCGCAGCACCTAATGCACCCATGCCCATCATAATACTACCTGCAATATATAAAATCGCGCTTGTTTCACCCATTTTATTTCTCCTGTGTTAAATAAAAAAATTAAAAAATTAATGCTCTGCTTGATGAGCCATATCCATATAAACAATCGTTAGTGTCATAAAGATAAAGGCCTGCAATGTAATAATCAAAATATGGAATAACGCCCAGCCAATTTGCAATAAGCCACCAAATACACCAAATCCAATGCCGACACTATACATGATAGCAATCAAAATAAAGATAATCTCACCGGCATACATATTACCAAATAAACGCAATGCTAATGAAATTGGCTTAGAAATTAAAGCAACGCCTTCTAGCAATAAGTTTGCCGGCAATGCCCACTTTCCAAATGGATGGAAAAGTAATTCACCTAAAAATCCGCCTAAACCTTTATGCTTAACACTGTAATACAAAATTAAGGCAAAGATTGATAATGCCATACCAAATGTAATGTTTGGATCTGTTGATGGCACAACTTTAAAGAACGCCGAGTGTGGATCTCCACCCATAGATGCAACTGTAACTTCGGCCAATTGCGGCAGCCAGTCAACAGCAATTAAATCCATGAAGTTCATAAAGAAAATCCAAACAAAAATTGTTAGCGACATAGGCGCTACTAATTTGTTTTTATATTTAAACGAGTCACGAACACTGAAGTCAATAAACTCAATGACCATTTCAATAAAATTTTGCAAACCTGTTGGCACGCCTGTAGTGGTTTTTTTAGCTGCTGATCTAAAAATAAAGAAAAAAACCAACGCTGTAAATAAAGACCAAAACATTGAATCCACATTGACAGACCAAAAACCCATTGCTTGTGCTTCTGCAGCATTATGTGCAAATTGCCAGTTGCCATCAATTTGACCATACGTCAAATTTTGCAAGTGGTGCTTAATATAGGCCGATGATGTTAAGGTTTCTGCTGACATTGTTTATAAAAAGCAAAGCTCAAATTAATAATAAAAAAACTCAATAATACCACTAACGGATCTAATTTAAGCATTGCCAATGCCAGTAAAACCCCTACCAGTAAAAGCCTTTCTATTAACGACATCCGTGCCATATTAATGACTTGCTTCGGATCGATAATATTTTTATGCTTAAGTTGTTTTTCACGCCAATAAAGCAAACCCTGATTCAGAATTGCGATCAACGCCCCAACAACAATTTCCATAAGTGTCGATATTATATATTATGCGCTGTGTTATTTTGCAACATTTAATTGTATTTTTATGACTTTTGTCAATTAATAGTATAAGAATATTCTGATATGTTTGACAAACTTATTTTTGACGACAATAATACAGCTTTTTTTAAAGCTTTATCTATTGAGGAGATATCATGGCACACATTGTAGTGATTGGTGCGAGTACAGGCGGTTTGCCGTTTGCATACGACATTAAAAAAACCCTAGGAAAAAACCACAAAGTAACGGTTATTTCCAATAACCCCAATTTTAACTTCATTCCTTCTAACCCATGGGTAGCTGTAGGCTGGAGAAGCGAAAGTGATATTAGTTTTGAACTAGAGCCTCGCCTAAAGCGCAAAGGCATTAACTTAATTGTAGGTGAAGCAACAGAAATTAAACCTAATGACAATCAAGTATTGGTTGGCGATCAAGCTGTTGACTACGACTATCTAGTTCTAGCAACTGGCCCTAAGTTGGCTTTCGACGAAGTTGAAGGCTTAGGCCCTGATGGTCATAGTGTATCAATCTGTACAACAGCACATGCCAAAGTTGCCTCAAACGACTGGGAGAAGTTTTGTGATAATGGCGGAGGCCCGATTGTTGTTGGTGCCGTACAAGGTGCATCTTGCTTTGGTCCGGCTTATGAATTTGCCACAATCATGGATACTGACCTTAAAAAACGCGGCATTCGTGATAAATGTCCGATTACATTCGTAACCGCAGAACCTTACATAGGCCACCTTGGTTTAGGTGGGGTTGGCGATTCAAAAGGATTGCTTGAATCAGAGTTTAGACATCGCCATATCAAATGGATTACTAATGCCAAGGTTGCTTCAGTTGCTGATAATAGCAAAACCATTAAAACACACGAAGTTGAGACCAAACACACCATGATGTTGCCTGCATTTAAAGGCGTAGACACTGTTGCAAAACTAGCTGAAGTGGACGCAGGTTATGTCAATCCTCGTGGTTTTGTCATGGTTAATGATTATCAACAATCGCCAGTAAAAGAAAATATCTTCTCATTAGGTGTAAACATTGCTATTCCACCTGTTGAAGCAACGCCAGTTATGTGCGGTACACCTAAAACTGGCTATATGATTGAATCAATGGTAACTGCCATTGTGCACAATATTGAGGAAATGATTGCTGGAGAAGCGCCAACACACCACCCAACCTGGAACGCAGTTTGTATTGCTGATATGGGCGACACTGGTGCAGCATTTGTTGCTATGCCTCAAATTCCACCAAGAAATGTTACTTGGGCAAAAAAAGGCAAAATGATGCATTTGGCAAAAATTGCCTTTGAGAAGTTTTTTATTCGAAATATGAAAACAGGAAACTCTGAGCCATCTTATCAAAAATACATCTTTAAGATGTTAGGTATTGAGCGTTTAAAAGAAGGTAAAAAATCTTAATACTTTAATTAAGGCTGCAACTGCAGCCTTTTTTATGCACAACTCTGAGCAATCATCTCTTCAGCGGCTTTTCGTGCTTTATCAGTAATTGTTGCGCCACCTAGAATTCTTGCAATTTCATCAACCCTGTCATGATCTGAGAGCTGAACAACTTCGGTTTGCACGCCCTCTGAAAGTTGTGATTTACTCACTCGTAAGTGCTGATGACCAAAACTCGCCACTTGTGCTAAATGGGTAATACAAATAACTTGATAATGCGCTGACAGCTCTTGCAGCTTTTCGCCAACCACTTGTGCGACCGCACCGCTAATACCCACATCTACCTCATCAAAAATAAGCGTTGGTGTGTATTCACTGTTACTACTAACTACTGACAATGCTAAAGAGATGCGCGAAAGCTCGCCACCAGAGGCCACTTTTTTAAGCGCTTTAAATTCTTGCCCCATGTTGGTTTTAACTAAAAACTCAACAGACTCAACACCATTTAAATGTACGTCATCAGCTTTAGGGTTTAGTCCAATTTTAAACTCACTGCCCGGCATGCCCAATACTTGCATGGCTTGTGTGACTTGATCTGACAGATATCTTGCCTGATATTCTCTTGTTTTTGAAAGACTTTTAGCTTGCTTAATGTAGGTTTTTTCTAGCATTTTAAGCTGAGCGCTTAACTCATCAATTGAATGACTGCCCGCACCAATTTTATCCAATTCGCTCTCAATGTTTTGTTTCGCAGTTATTAACTCGACAATTTGAACATTGTGTTTGCGCGCTAAATCATGCAATTCTGACACTCTTTGCTCTATCTCTTGTGCACTTTGTTCGTCAATCGATAAACCGGTCAAATAATTGTTAAGCTCATAAACTGCCTCTTGAGTCTGCACTTGAGCAGAGTTTAATAGCTCATGAGCATCTGCAAGCTTTTTATCCATCTCTAATGCTTGAGTCAACTCATAAGCCAATGTTGATAATTGATGATTAATTCCATCATCACTATCAAGTTGATTCAAAATCTCTGAAGTTTTGTCGGTGAGTGCTTGCGCATTACTACTGGTTTTAAAATCTTCTTCGATGGTGTTTAGTTCGTTTTCGTTTAATTGCGCTTGATCAAGCTCATCTAATTGATGGGTTAACAATGTTTGTTGTGCTTGCGCCAGATCATGATTGTCATTTAAATAATCAATCTTGTCCTTTAGCTCTTTATATTGTCTAGCTGTTATATTTAGCTCGGATTTTTGCACGTCCAATTGCGCATAGCCATCTAACAAGTTCATTTGTTGATCATTGCGCAACAACAATTGATGTTCATTTTGCCCATGCATATCAATCAGTAATTCGCCCACGCCTCTGATGATTGATAGTGGAACGCTATTGCCATTAACAAACGCTTTGGAGCGCCCGTCGCTGGCAATCACTCGACGCAAGATACATTCACCCTCATCATCTAGAGATTGCGCTTGTAAAAAATTTTGCACTGATTGATTGTTCTCAACCAAAAATACAGCGCTAATGTCTGCCTTATCCTTGCCGTGTCGAACTAAGCTTGAATCAGCTCTAGCACCTAGAGCAAGACTAAGCGCTTGCAATAAAATAGATTTACCTGCGCCAGTCTCGCCCGTTACTGCGCTCATGCCCGCTTCGAAAGACAAATCTAGTTTTTCAACAACTGCTAGATTTTTTACCGATAATTGAGATAACATTTGTTTGTCTTACGAGAGTTTCGAGCCCCAATGTAGTTTTGTGCGAATAATCTCAAAATAATCATAATCTTGCGGATGCAACAAATGCACAAAACTGCTATGTTGACGTACACGAATTTCTTGCCCTGGCGACACGGGAGATGAAGTTTGCCCATCGATATGGAGCGACACACCTTCTTCTGCCTCTTTTACTTTGATTACTACTTCGCTACCGCCTGGCACTAAAAGTGGACGATGACTCATCGTATGTGGACAAATTGAAACCAAACCAATGGCATTTACCCCTGGATGCATAATGGGTCCGCCACTTGACAAGGCATAAGCTGTTGAGCCAGTAGGTGTGGTAATAATCAGCCCGTCTGCACGCTGATTATTAACAAATTTATCATCAATGTAGACATCAAACTCAATCATTTTCAGAGCGTCTTGTCGATTAACAACTGCATCGTTAAGTGCTACACTGCTCTCAATCACTTGTCCATCTTGCTCTATTTGGCAAGACAATAGGCAACGCTCTTCTTTGGTAAAGTCTCCAGCTAATACCTGGGCCACAATTTCAAACATTTTTGCAACCGATACATCGGCCAAAAACCCTAATCTGCCTAAATTAATGCCCAAAATTGGAATATTGTTATCAACAAAAGTGCGCGCAGTATTAAGTATTGAGCCATCACCGCCCACTACAATAATCAAGTCTGCATTTTCAGCAATGACTGGAGTGTCTCGAACTGCTTTAACACCTTGACCTTCTAAGAATGTGCGCAACTCACCAGCTGTGCTCTCACTCACAGGATCAAACGGTTTGCTAATAATGCCGATTGTATTAAACATTTTTCTTAATCACTCAAGGTTGAATTCTTTAAAATAGCCACTATATAACCAGCTAGTAATTAGCTACAAATATACATTAATTGGACAACAAAATGACAAAAAAGAAAAAGCAAGAAGAAACAGTTGAAAAAATAGAAGACGAAACGCTCGAAACAACTGAACAAGAAAACCAAGAAGATGATCTTCAAGCCCAATTAGAAGAAGCTCAACAATCTGCAAAAGATAACTGGGATAAAGCGCTTAGAGCGCAAGCAGAGATGGAAAACCTTAAGCGTCGCAATGCCAAAGACCTTGAAAACGCCCATAAATTTGCCCTAGACGGCTTTGTTAAAGCGCTACTTGAAGTGAAAGACTCTTTGACTATGGGACTTAAAACAGCCAACGAAGAAAAAGCTACCATTGAACACATCATTGAAGGGCTAGAAATGACAGACAAGGTCTTTCTATCAACCATGGAAAAATTTGGCGTAGAAGCTATCAATCCAGAAGGTGAAGTATTTAATCCAGAGTTTCATGAAGCTGTTACCATGGTGCCAATGCCAGATCAAGAGTCTAATTCTGTATTGGAAGTCATACAAATGGGCTTTACTCTAAACGGTCGTTTGGTTCGCCCTGCTATGGTAGTTGTGGTTCAGTAGATCTTTTAAACACTTTCCAAAAATCTTCGATTTTCGTTTTAGTTCTTGACACTAAACAAAAGTCTTGAAAATTTTAGATTTATCATGAAGATCTAACAAATATTGCTTTTTTAATACTTTCAAACATTCCTTGGTAAAACTTTGGGTCTTCTATTGGGACTGAATTTCCACCCTTCATCCCATAGCCACTAGACGTTTCTTGATGATTTACAAAATTTAGCCTTATAGAAACATTTCCTGAAGGCATATCTTCAATAAATGCAGTAGCCTTCACATATTCAATTGACTGCCCTACAAACGGTATAAAGCCTCGTGTTTTGTGTCCAGCAGCGGTGACCAGCCCAGTATCAGCGTTTGCAGCCTCAACCACATAGCCCTTATCTTGAAATACTGACAAGGTTGATGAAAATGCAATTTTATATTTTGTACTAAATTCTTGCTTTTGAATTGATTGCAATTCTAAACTAGTCTTAGTAGCCGTATAATTTTTTTGAGCTGTACAGCCTGCAAGAAATCCAATTCCAACCATTGTTATAATTGTAATTAATAACTTATTCTTCAACATTTTTTCTCCTTTTTGTCTATTTAAAAGCTTGATTGTCTATATGAAAAGTCTCTAACTCTTTTTTCTTTGTCAAATTTAATTATTACAGTTAATGTTTTCTGGTTTTGAGATATGGCGCCTGCAGGGGACGGATACCAAAACTCACTCCTGCTTGCAGAGTGAGTTACAGTTGTCTGTAATTTATCATATATCCAAACCTCTCTTCTTTCAGAATCAGTAGAGACAATATTGGGAGATCCGAGTATTTCAATAATTTTGGCACTACTCATACCCACCTTGACTTCTCTTTGTACGTTTCCAACAGTAACTTTATCATTGATACTATCTTCAACTTCCGCTCTATGTTCTGACGCTGTCTTGCAACCTGACAACTGCATAATAAACAAGAGCATAAAAGATACAATTAATGCATTTTTCATGTTTGTCTCCTTTTTCTCGAATTTAGAGAAATTATACATCTTCTCGATAATCGAGACAAGATGAAAAAGGCAATTTATAGTTCAAGTGGAAATATTCTTTGTAACTGGTTAAAAAATCAAAGATTAAATTCTGGATTAACAATGGTTGAACTAGGTATTTTGCTCAATGTTCATCACTCAATTATTGGGAAAATCGAACTCGGTGAAAGGCGACTTGATGTGGTTGAATGGATTCAATATTGCGAAGCACTTAACGCTGATCCGTTTGAATGTCTTGAACTGCTTGTCAAAAAATGACATAGGAAAGCAAGGCTTTCCTCCAAAACCCCTTTAAAAAATAAATCCAATTATTCTTATTGAAGTGAATGGCTGGTTTTTCGTTGTTTGAGCGTAGCGAGTTTAGAAAAACCAATGAACGAAATTAGAAGAATTGAGATTATTTTTAAGGGTGAGCTCTTTTTGGATACTTTTTCTACTCATTAGAAAAAGTATCAGAGCCTCAGCGAACAAATCAAAGATTTGTGAGAAAGGATTTCAATAAAAATTTTGGAAATAATCGAAATGACTAAAAAAATAGCCTTTTTAATAAAGTGTTGCACTATGCAACACTATGCAATATAATGAACTCAAATTAATCAAAACAACACAAAGGTGTAATTATGACAACAGCAGTAAGAATTTCAGATGAATTAGCTAGTAGTGCAAAAAAGTATTCAAAAGTAGAACATCGCTCAGTCACTGGCCAAGTAGAGTATTGGGCGCGTATTGGCAAGTGCGCTGTAGATAATCCAGATCTTCCTTATGAATTTATTAAAGAATTATTGGTTAGTATTGAGGAGCTAGACTCTGGAGAGAAGTCTGAATTTAAATTCGGATAGTTCGAATGAAGATTTTTCAGTCAAACACCTTTGAAAAGAAGGTCAAAAGAATATCAAAAAGCGACAAATCAGCACTTGATAAAGCCGTACGTGCGGTTATCGAAAACCCAGAAATCGGCACCGAAAAAAGTGGCGACTTGGCTAAGGTGTTTGTTTATAAATATAAAGTAAAAACTCAACAGTATTTATTGGCCTATCGATTTATAGGGGCTGATTTAGAGCTGATTAAAATTGATGTTCATCAAAATTTTTACCGAGACCTAAAAAAGCAAATTAAACACTAGTCAAAAAAAATTCGGAAATTATACGAATACACCCTTTAGTCCTAATAAAAACACCGAAAAACCTTTGTTTACGGCATAAATTATGCCGGTTAAGGCCTAAAACATGGTGCTTTTTCGTTGCTAATCAATAATTTAGCAAATTTTTAAAATCACGCATTTTAAAGGTCTACTCAAACGCTATTTGTGTATTAGTCAGTTTATGATATAATTTTCGCTCGATTTTGACCTCAAAGAATTAAGAATTATTAATAGATGCGAGGCTAAAACTTTTTTAACCATTTCCAAGGAAACATTATGAAATTAATTCTTTTAGGCGCACCAGGTGCGGGCAAGGGCACTGTTGCAAAATTACTAACCAAAATTGATGGTTCAGTTCAAATTTCTACCGGTGATATTTTACGTGGCGCAGTTGCAGCGGGCACAGAACTAGGCAAGCAAGCGCAGGCTGCTATGGAAGCAGGTGATTTAGTGTCTGACGATCTAATTATGGGCATTATGGAAGAACGCCTTAAAGAAGACGATTGTAAAAACGGCTACTTATTAGATGGCTTCCCTCGCACTATTCCACAAGCAGAAGCATTAAAAGCACTACTTGAAAAAATGGGTGAAAAACTAGACGCTGCTGTTGAAATTGATGTACCTAAAGACGTGATTCTTGATCGTTTAACAACACGTCGTACTTGCGAAGGTTGTGGCGCAATCTACAACGTTAAATCTAACCCAACTAAAGTTGAAGGCGAATGTGATAAATGTGGCGGTGCTGTAACTCAGCGTGCTGACGAGACAGAAGAAGCAATCAGCAATCGTTTAAATGTATACAATGACCAAACCGCTCCTTTAGTAGGTTTTTACAAAGATGAAGGTTTGTTATTGTCGGTTGACGCAACATCATCTCAAGCTGTAATTGATGCTATTCAAGCAAAAATTGGCTAATTATTTCTAATCCGTTTATTTAAAAAACGGGCTATTAATAAACAAAAAATCCTGAGTGTAAAAACTCGGGATTTTTTTCGTCCTAGAAAAATCAAAAAAAATGGCAAATTTTTAAAATTTAACAAAAAGCAAGCATATATGTTGATAAATATGCCTAAAAATAGTTAAAAACAACCTTTTCTTTAAAGTTGAATAAAAATTTTAATTTTTTTAAAAATTGCAATATTTTCGCCCTCAAGGGGTTGTTTTAATGGTTACATGACATATAATTAGCTTTCTACTTTTGGGGAGAGTTGTATGAAACGCTTATTATTGCCATTATTCTTATTGCTGCTATCGCTATTTTCTCATGCAGAGGATGCGCTTTTACCTGCCGATGAAGCGTTCGCTTTTAAAGCCAAAACAGTTAACAATAAAATTTTACTAAACTGGGAAATTGCACAAGGCTATTACCTTTATAAAGAAAAAATCAAAATTTCAGCAGATTTATCAAATCAGCTGGGTGTGGCAAAATTTCCTAAAGCAAAAGTTAAAGATGATGAATTTTTTGGTCGTGTCGGCATCTACAGAAACGATGTTGAAGTTGCCATCCCCGTCTTAGAAGGAGACGCCAAATCTATTCTACTAACAGTTACTTTTCAAGGGTGTGCAGACCTTGGCGTATGTTATCCGCCAATCACTAAATCAGTTGCGCTAGATATCAGTTCTATGCGCACTCCATCGCTGGTTGATGATGCCATGGATATGTTTTCTAAAGCCAAAACCAGTGCACAATCTGTAGTTGAGAAAATCACACCAATCTCTGATGAGCCACTGCCTGCTGATGAAGCGTTTGGTTTTTCTGCTGAAGTGTTTGATGCCAATACGCTCTTGGTGTCTTGGGATATTCATCCAGAATACTATCTGTATCACAATAAATTCTTTATTGATGCAAAAGGCGCTGACATTGGCGATGTTAACTTTCCTAAAGGAAAGATTAAAGACGACCCACTATTTGGAAAGGTTCAGATTCACAAAGGTCGACTAGAACTTGAAGTGCCACTTCGAAACATTCAAACTCAAAACATTACTTTTACAGCCAAATATCAAGGGTGTTGGATCGGCGGCATTTGTTATCCACCACAAGAAAAAAACATCAATTTAGTACTTCCTGTCCAAGATACAAATAGCGCCCCCAGTGCATCAAAAAAAACACCTGTCTCTTCGCCATCGGTTGAGTTGAACGAAACTGATCAAATCGCTGCACTATTACAACAAGATAATATTTTTTGGATCTTATTAAGCTTTTTTGGATTTGGACTACTACTTTCATTAACGCCTTGCGTATTCCCAATGATTCCAATCTTATCTGGCATTATTGTTGGCCAAAAAGGTGAGGTAACCACTAGAAAAGCGCTCATCATGTCTGTTGTGTTTGTGCTTGCCATGAGTGTTACTTATTCTATTGCCGGCGTTCTAGCAGGATACTTTGGAGAAAATCTACAAGTACTATTCCAAACGCCTTGGGTGTTGGTAGTCTTTAGTTTGATTTTTGTTGCCCTGGCATTTTCAATGTTTGGCTATTATGAAATCCAATTACCAGCAAGCTTGCAAAGCAAAATTACTAGTATTAGCAACAAACAAGAAGGTGGTCATTTAATCAGTGTTGCGATTATGGGATTTTTATCAGCTCTGATTGTTGGCCCATGTGTTGCTCCTCCTTTAGCAGGTGCACTGATCTATATTGGCCAGACAGGTGACGCCTTATTAGGTGGGCTATCGCTGTTTGTGATGAGTTTAGGTATGGGTGCACCGCTTATCCTAATTGGCGCAGGTGTTTCTAAATTGCCAAGAGCTGGCGGCTGGATGGAAAAAGTCAAATACATCTTTGGAATTTTAATGTTGGCAGTAGCAATTTGGCTACTTGACCGAATCATATCTGACACTGTGTCACTCATATTGTGGGCAACACTATTTACCATTTCACCAATTGCCATGGGTGTTTTAAATAAACTCACTGACACGCCAAATGCTTGGCATAGGATTTTCAAAGGTGCTGGACTATTGATTATGTTCTACGGCATTCTGCTTTGGGGCTTGGTTGCTCGTGGTGGTGGCGACATGTTAGCGCCACTATCTGGATGGGGGGCGTCAAACGCCCAAACTGAGTCAGTACACGTTAAATTTGAAAAAATAAAATCAACAGCTGATCTTGATGCTGCACTTGCAAAAGCAAGTAAAAACAATCAAGTTGTTATGCTGGATTTTTATGCAGACTGGTGCATTTCTTGTAAAGAGCTTGAGCGCTTTGTATTTTCAAATGCCGATGTAGTTAATGCCATGAAAAATACTATTGCATTACAAGCTGATGTTACAGCCAATGATGAAACTGATAAAGCCTTAATGGCTCGTTTTAATATTATTGGACCACCTGCTATTTTGTTTTTTAACAACGGTGTCGAATCACGAGCACAGCGCATTGTGGGAGAAATCAATGCAAAAGGCTTTTTAGAGCATTTAGAAAAATCTCAATAACAGTCATTATGTGCTAATGAAAGTGCAGATAATGACTACTAACATTCATGATGTTGGTGGTAAAATCGTCTTTATTTAACGATATATCTTTTCCATCATGGATATTTTGCTGCTAAATGGTCCTAATCTTAATATGCTTGGCACTCGTGAGCCAGATCATTATGGTGCGCAAACTTTAGATGATATTGTTAATCATGCTAGCGAAACAGCAAAACAAGCGGGCTTAACTTTGGCTCACCACCAAGATAATGCCGAAGTAGGCTTGATTGATCGTATTCACCAGGCGCATAAAGATGATGTTAAGTACATCATTATTAATCCTGCTGCATTCACACACACATCAGTTGCACTGCGTGATGCAATGTTGGCAGTAGACATTCCATTTACAGAGATACATCTTTCGAATGTCTATAAAAGAGAGGAGTTTCGCTCTAAATCATATTTTTCAGACATTGCACAAGGAGTGATTTCTGGCTTTGGCGCACAAGGCTATGAATTTGCACTAAGTGCTGCAATTAAACACATTCAACAATCATCATAAAGGGGAAGTCAATGGACATTAGAAAGGTTAAAAAATTAATGGAATTGCTAGAGCAATCTGGCATGGCAGAAATCGAAATTGTAGAGGGCGAAGAATCTGTTCGCATCTCTCGTTATGGCGACACACCTGTGGCAGCTGCTCCCGTACAAGTAGCGGCGCCTGCGCCAGTTGCAGCACCAGTTGCCGCAGCAGCTCCAGCTGTAGAAGCCACAGCCGATACATCAGCAACCGTTGATGGCCATCCAATTACTTCGCCGATGGTGGGTACTTTTTACTCTTCAGCTTCACCAACTTCTGATGCTTTTGTATCAATTGGTCAGCATGTTAATCAAGGCGATACAATTTGTATTGTTGAGGCCATGAAAATCATGAACCAAATTGAAGCTGATCAATCTGGCACAGTAACTGAAATCTTATGTAAAGATGGCGACGCTGTAGAATTTGGTCAAACACTGGTTGTTATCCAATGATGTCAACTAATAAAATCCAAAAAGTCCTAATTGCCAATCGTGGTGAAATTGCACTTAGGATTTTAAGAGCTTGTAAAGAGCTAGGCATTCAAACAGTAGCTGTTTATTCAACAGCAGATAAAGACTTAAAGCATGTGCGCTTAGCAGATGAAGCGGTTTGTATTGGTCCACACCCATCAACAGATAGTTACTTAAATATTCCTGCACTTATTTCTGCTGCAGAAGTAACTCATGCTGATGCCATTCATCCAGGTTATGGATTTTTGTCAGAAAGTGCTGATTTTGCACAACGCGTTGAAGAAAGTGGTTTTATTTTTATTGGTCCTCGTGCTGAGAATATTCGCGTCATGGGCGATAAGGTTGCTGCCATTGAAGCCATGCAAAAATCAGGCGTTCCTTGTGTGCCTGGCTCTGACGGTGGATTGGGCGAAGACGCCATTAAAAATATTAATCTTGCACGTGATATTGGCTTTCCAATTATCATTAAAGCCTCTGGTGGTGGTGGTGGACGCGGCATGCAGGTGGTTGAAAAGGAAGAAGATTTGCTTGCTTCAATTGAACTTGCTAAATCTGAAGGGTTGAGCTTCTTTGGCAACCCAGAAGTGTACATGGAGAAATTCTTAACCACACCTCGCCATGTTGAAATTCAAGTTTTAGCAGACGAACACGGCAATGCTGTACACCTTGGTGAGCGCGACTGTTCAATGCAAAGACGTCATCAAAAAGTCGTTGAAGAGGCGCCAGCACCTGGCATCACAACAGAGCTTAGAAATAAAATTGGTTCAGTTTGTGCTAATGCTTGTAAAGCTATCAACTATCGCGGCGCTGGCACGTTTGAATTTTTATTTGAAAACAATAAGTTTTATTTTATTGAAATGAATACACGTGTACAGGTTGAACATCCTGTTACTGAAATGATTACTGGTGTTGATATTGTTCGTGAGCAAATTATGATCGCTGACGGTCAAGAGTTGTCATTCACCCAAGACGATGTTGAGATTAAAGGTCATGCAGTTGAGTGTCGTATCAATGCTGAAGATCCAAATAACTTCATGCCATCACCAGGCAAAATCACCCAGTGGCACGCTGCTGGCGGCCTAGGTGTTCGTGTTGACTCTCATGTGTATAACGGCTATACCGTACCACCTCATTATGATTCAATGATTGGTAAATTAATTACTTTTTCTGATACTCGACTAGGTGCAATTATTAAAATGCAAAACGCGTTAGATGAAATGGTAATTGATGGTATTAAAACCAACGTGCCTTTGCAAAGGCGCATTATGGACGATGCTACTTTCCAAAAGGGTGGTATGAACATTCATTATCTTGAAAAAATGCTTGGGGAATCACACTAGTTAATATGATTAAAGCCGGCATTATTGGTGGCACTGGGTATACCGGTGTTGAACTATTAAGACTATTGCACAATCACTCAGAAGTAGAGGTTGTGGCAATCAGCTCGCGCTCACTCAATGGCAAGCGTGTTGACAGCATCTTTCCTTCTTTGGTCGGGCAGTCCGATTTAGAATTTTCCCTGCCAGACGCTCCTATCTTAAATGGTTGTGATGTTGTATTTTTTGCCACACCGCACGGCGTTGCCATGGAAGGCGCAGGCGCTTTTATAGATAAAGGCATTAAAGTGATTGACTTAGGTGCTGATTTTAGAATTAGTGATAGTATTGAATGGTCTAAATGGTACGGCATGAAGCATACTCAGGATGAGCTATTATCTCAAGCTGTTTACGGTTTGCCAGAAAACAACCGCTCTCAAATTAAAGACGCAATGCTGCTAGCAAATCCAGGATGTTACCCAACTGCTGTACAGTTAGCACTCAAACCTCTTATCAACAATAAATTAATCAAACTTGACAACATTGTTGCTGATTGCAAATCAGGTGTAAGTGGCGCGGGACGCGGAGCAAACCAAGCGACTTTGTTGTGTGAAGCCAGTGAGTCTTTTAAAGCCTATGGTGTTGGTGGGCATCGTCATTATCCAGAAATCAAACAAGAACTAGAGCTATTAGCCGGTGAAGAAGTAGGCTTAACCTTTGTGCCACACTTAGTGCCTATGATTCGTGGTATTCATGCTACTGTATATGTTGATTTAATTGATGAATCAATTGACACAAGACCTTATTTTGAAAATACCTATTCTGACGAACACTTTGTTACACTGTTAAGCGAAGGCACTTACCCAGAAACACGTAGCGTAAAGTCTTCTAATTTTTGTCAAATCGCGATTCAAAAAATTCCAAACAGTAACAAATTAGTTATTATGTCGGTGATTGACAACTTAGTAAAAGGAGCATCTGGTCAGGCCATACAAAACATGAATATTATGTTTGGTCTTGAGCAAAGTACCGGCTTAGAGTCTATAGGCCTCTTGCCGTAAGGAGTAAAAAAATGAGTCAAGTGCTAGAACAAGCTGACATTGAATTTTCAGACAGTGCGGCCAAAAAAGTATCTGAATTAATTAATGAAGAGAAGAATGACAATCTACGCCTACGCGTTTATATAACGGGCGGTGGTTGTTCTGGATTTTCTTATGGATTTACTTTTGATGAAGAGCACAAAGAAGGTGATTCCGGTGTTGAAAAAAATGGTGTACAGTTAGTTGTTGATCCAATGAGCTATCAGTATCTTATTGGTGCAACGGTTGATTACCTTGAGGACTTGCAAGGCTCTCGCTTCATTATTCATAACCCAAATGCCAAAACCACTTGTGGTTGCGGTTCATCTTTTTCGGTATAAATTATGATTGAATACATTCCAGGATTAGCAGGTGTTCCTGCAACTGAATCTTCTATTTCTTCTATTGATGGTGAAAATGGTGTTTTAGCCTATCGTGGTTACTCGATTGAAGATTTAGTAGAAAAAGCTTCTTTTGAAGAAACAGCGCTTTTGCTGCTACATGGAGAATTGCCTAGCGAGCAAGAAACTGAAGAGTTTAAATGCTTATTGCAAAGCCATTATCGAGTAAAGTCAAACATTCGAACTATGATGTGGTCATTACCTCCAACTGGCCATCCAATGAACGTGTTGCAAATGGCGATTGCCTCTATGGCAACCTTCTATCCTGAAGCAAAAGCTGCAACGCCAGATTCTGCAGTTACTCAAAATGCACTGATTCACATTTTATCAACCACGGCAACACTAGTTTCTATGTGGGAAAATGTAAGAAATGGCTATGATCCTGTGCCACCAGATCCTTCTATGGGCTATGCACAAAATTTCTTACACATGCTGTGTGGCAAAGAACCAAGCGATGAAATTGTTAAACTATTTGATGCGTGTCTAATTCTACATGCTGAACACACTATTAATGCATCAACTTTTTCAGCCATGGTTACCGCGAGCACTCTGACCAATCCATTTGCATCAATCTCTGCTGCAGTAGGCACCTTAGCCGGCCCACTACATGGCGGTGCCAACGAAGATGTACTTAACATGTTAGATGAAATTGGTGAAGCTAAAAATGCACGTGGCTATATTGAAAACCGCCTAAAAAATAAGCAAGTAATTTGGGGCATGGGACACCGTGAATACAGTGTTAAAGATCCTCGCGCAACCATCTTGCAAAAAATGATTGAACAGTATGTTAACAAAACAGGCATTACACTGTCAAAACGTTTTGAAACAGCGCTTGAAGTTGAGCGCGTTTGTGAAGAACTACTATCCGCTAAAGGTGTTTATCCAAATGTTGACTTCTACTCAGGTATTTTATACGCTGAAATCTTAAAATTACCAACAGACCAATTTACGCCAATTTTTGCAGTAGCGCGTTCAGCGGGCTGGTTAGCACACTGGAGAGAGCAGGTAAGTCATAACCGCATATTTAGACCAACACAAATCTACACTGGCTCTGATTTTAGGAATTATCCACAAAAATAATTATGGAAAAAACCACTCACTTTGGATTTAAAGACGTTGCAACAGAAGACAAGCAATCTTTGGTGCGTGGCGTATTTGATTCTGTTGCTAGCAAATATGACTTAATGAATGATGTCTTGTCATTTGGAGCGCACCGACTGTGGAAACGCTACACTATTGCTTCAAGCAACGTTAAAGCGGGCGACAAAGTTTTAGATATTGCTGGTGGCACAGGCGATCTAGCTATTGAATTTCGCAAAAAAGTAGGCGAATCTGGGCACGTTATTTTGTCTGATATTAATGCTGCTATGCTTGGCGAAGGGCGAAACAATCTGACTAACAAAGGCATTTTTGGCGTAGATTTTGTTCAGCTTAATGCACAATATCTTCCTTTTGAAGACAATACTTTTGATTGTGTCTCAATCGCATTTGGCCTTAGAAATGTAACTGACAAAGATCAAGCACTTAAAGAAATGCACCGGGTTCTCAAGCCTGGCGGTTGTTTGTTGATTCTTGAGTTTTCTAAAACAAACTCTGAGTTATTGGAAAAATTCTACGATTTTTACTCCTTTAATGTAATGCCAAAATTGGGCGGAATTATTGCTGACGATGAAGACTCATACCAATATCTTGCAGAATCAATTAGAAAACACCCAGATCAAGAAACATTGAAAAACATGGTGCTGGATGCTGGATTTGGCTTTTGTGAATATCACAACCTATCTGGTGGCATTGTTGCACTCCACAAAGGCATTAAAGTTTAGTTCTGATAACAATGCAACACTTTGTTCTTGAACAGGCACTCAACTATCTAATAACCACAGATAGCATTAACATTGACGCACTGCATGGGAAAACTGTTCGTTTTTCATTGCAAGATCTACCTTTAGATGTTAATTTTATTTGCACTAATGAGCGGATTTTTGTTGTCTCTGATGTCACCAGAAAAAGCGATGTTGATATTAAGCTAACGGCCAACGTGTTTTTCTTATTGTTTAAAGGTGAAGATTTAACAGAATTACTCAGACAAGACAAAATCATCATACATGGTGATGTGAAAACAGCGCAACTATTGGTTGACATGCTTCAACAAGTAGACATTGATATTGAAGAAATTTTATCCCAATATACTGGCGACATTATTGCACATGAATTAGGAAAAATTGCAAAAAAAGCCAAAAAAGTAGCGCTTGAATCTAATAGTCCAATCGATGCAATTAAAGACGGATTGTCTCAACTGTTAATCAATCCTCAGAAATCTGAACTGTTTAAAAACAAACATCACTAGCCCATGCACAGTCTGATTCGTTTTGTTCGTATCTCACGTGTTATGATGCGTTATAGATTAGATTCATTAATCCTATCTACACCACTATTAAAAAAACTTAAGCCGCTTACTTATTTAATTCCTTGGCATTATTTCCCTGTTAAAAACCGCACTCGGGGCGAAAGGATTCGTCTTGCTCTTGAAGAGTTAGGGCCAATTTATATTAAGTTTGGCCAAACACTCTCTACTAGACCAGATTTACTACCTGATGACATTAGTCTTGAGCTAAAAAAACTTCAGGACAGTTGCCCACCTTTTGATACCAAAAAAGCCATTTCGGTTATTGAAAGAGATCTTGGGGATACGATTAAGAATCTGTTTAAAAACTTTGACAGCATTCCTTTAGCAAGCGCTTCCATTGCTCAAGTGCATACTGCCACTACTCATAATAATGAACAAGTGGTGGTTAAGATAGTACGCCCCGATATTGAATCAATTATTGATAAAGATGTCAAGCTTATGTACGCTTTGGCAAGGCTATTTAACAAACACCCGCTAGCAAAAAAAATTCGCCCCATTGAGATTGTTGAAGAGTTTGAGGCCATTATTGTTAATGAACTAGACATGCGCATTGAGGCTGGCAATTGTGAAAGGATCGGGCAAAATTTTTCAAATTCTGATCTCCTGTACGTTCCCAAAGTGTATCAGCAACTAAGTGCTCAACACGTATTAACCACACAGAGGATATATGGAACACCTGTGGGAGATGTTGAAACCCTTAAAGCCAACAACATTGACATGAAACAGCTGGCTGAACAAGGAGTGATTATCTTTTTTACTCAAGTGTTCAAGCATAATTTTTTCCATGCCGATATGCATCCTGGCAATATTTTTGTCTCTGACAAAGGGCAGTATATCGGTGTCGATTTTGGCATTATGGGTACATTAACTGAAGAAGACAAAGACTTCTTGGCTGATATATTCTTAGCTTTTTTCAATCAAAACTACCGACAAGTTGCTCAAACCTATATTGATTCTGGCTGGGCCAGTGCCTCAACTGATGTGTCTGCCTTTGAAGCAGCAGTTGAAAGAATCTGCTTGCCTATGTTTGACAAGCCATTGGGTGAAATTTCTTTTGGGCAAGTGCTACTTGATTTAATCCAAGAAGCGAAAAATTTTGACATCACTGTTCAGCCACAGCTGTTATTATTAGACAAAACATTACTCAACATTGAGGGCTTAGGCAGACAGCTTTATCCGCAACTAGATTTATGGGCAACCGCCAAACCTTTTTTAGAAGAACTTGTACAACAACGATATAACATGAAAGACTCATTTGAAAAACTAAAAGAACAAGCACCCAAACTACTTAAAGAGCTTCCAGATCTACCCACACTAACCATTAGTGCGCTTAAGAAATTGGACAAAATGAAAGACATTAATCAACTGCACGCTGAGCAAACAAATGCTATTGTTAATCAATTAAAAGATAACGCCAATAGGCAAACTGCTGCCAC
>CAYFPI010000013.1:0-8726 GCA_964344985.1 uncultured Candidatus Thioglobus sp.
GACTTAAGCTACTTGGTGTTAAGTAATAAAAAGCCCCATTTTATGGGGCTTTTTTAATGTGTCAGTGTAAATCACTATTTTCAATAATAAATTTTTTAAACCTTTCTGCAATTGGAGATAGTTGGGTTTTGGCATTATGAACTATGTGCCAGTTTCTCATTATTGGAAACCTTTCCACACTAAGTTGTTTAATAATGTTATTTTGCAACTCTAGTTTAACTGTGTGTTTAGATACAAATCCAATACCTAATCCTGCTTGCACAGCTTCAATAATGGCTTCATTAGAGTTAATCTCAATATCTGAGTTAAACTGCATACCGGTGATGCGTTCAACTGTAATTCTGGTGCCAGATTCTTTTTCTCGCGTAATAAGTGTCTCTTTACTTAAGTCTTGAATAGAATTATTTTTCTTCTTAAGTAGTGGGTGATCAGGGTGTGCAATAACAATCAGAGGATTTTGCATAAATGCTTGAGTATTAAACATGTCGTCATTTGGTGGTTCACCCATAATAACTAAATCAACTTGTTTGTTTTTTAACTTATCTAACAAACGACCTCTGTTGGTAACATCTAAGTGAAATGTCATTTTTGGATAGAGTTTTCTAAATTTTGAAAGCAATCTACTGGTAAATGAGTTTGCAGTGGTTGCAACGGCAATTTGCAAGTGTCCAGTTTCAGGGTCTAGCATTTGATCGATATTGGTTTTAGCGCTCTCCAGTTTTTCAATCACCTCTAAACAGGTGTTATAAAACTCTTTTCCAACAGGAGTGGGGGTAATGCTTTTCCCTTTGATGTTTAATAGTTCACACCCTATATTTTGCATTAATTGTTGGATCTGCATATAAACTGCAGGCTGTGTCACATAAAGCTCTTTTGCTGCATTGGTAAAACTTCCAAGTCTTACAACTGCCTCAAAACTATATAGTTGTTTTAAAGTGAAATTAATCATAAATATAATTTATTATTTAATAAAAAAATATTATTTTACCTTTTTAATTAAGTATTTATGTCAAGTTTTATTATGTCCAAATATAGAAAATTACTATAATTATCAAGTATTTATAACGTTTAGTAAAAAAGTATTAGTGTGATTTTTGTAAAATTTAAAGGCTATATTAGATGAAATAATTGCCATTTATTAGTCCTTAATAATTAAAAGACTGCAAAAAAAAGTATTTTTAAATATAATGTGGGTTCTTTTTGTTAAATAGGAGTCCAAAAAATGGATCAATCGAATAGATATGCTGATTTGTCATTAAATGAAGATGATTTAATCAAAGGCGATAACCATATTCTAGTTGCGTACACAATGACGCCAGCTGATGGTTATGGTTATTTAGAAGTAGCTGCTCACCTTGCAGCTGAATCATCTACAGGTACTAACGTTGAAGTATCAACAACAGATGACTTTACTAAAGGTGTAGATGCATTAGTATATGAAATTGATGAAGCTAAAGGCATCATGAAAATCGCATACCCAATTGACTTATTTGATCGTAATATTACTGACGGTCGTTCAATGATTGTATCTTTCTTGACACTTGCTATTGGTAATAACCAAGGTATGGGTGATGTTAAGCAAGCTCAAATGCAAGACTTCTACGTACCACGTAAGATGCTTCAGTTATTTGATGGTCCTGCACAGTCTATTAACGACTTATGGTCGCTTCTTGGTCGTGACTACAATGATGGTGGTTACATTGCCGGTACAATTATTAAGCCTAAGTTAGGTCTTCGTCCTGAGCCATTTGCAGAAGCTGCATACCAGTTCTGGTTAGGTGGTGACTTTATTAAGAACGATGAGCCTCAAGGTAACCAAGTATTCTGTCCTGCTAAGAAGGTATACCCTCTAGTGGCTGACGCTATGAAGCGTGCACAAGACGAAACTGGCGAGGCTAAGATTTTCTCTGCAAACATTACAGCTGATGATTACCATGAGATGTGTGCTCGTGCTGATTTCATTCTTGAAGCATTTGGTTCAGATGCACCGCGTGTTGCATTCTTAGTTGATGGTTATGTTGGTGGTCCAGGTATGGTTACAACTGCACGTCGTCAATACCCAGGTCAATACTTACACTACCATAGAGCTGGTCACGGTGCGGTAACGTCACCTTCATCTGTTCGTGGTTACACTGCATTTGTTCTTTCTAAGCTTTCTCGCCTTATGGGTGCGTCTGGTATCCACGTGGGTACAATGGGCTTCGGTAAGATGGAAGGTGGTGCTGATGATAGAAACATCGCATACATGATTGAGCGTGATAGTGCTGATGGTCCATTCTTCCACCAAGAGTGGTACGGTATGAAGCCAACTACTCCAATTATTTCTGGTGGTATGAACGCTCTACGTCTTCCAGGTTTCTTCGAGAACTTAGGTCACGGTAATGTAATTAACACTTCTGGTGGTGGTTCTTACGGTCACATTGATTCTCCAGCGGCTGGTGCTACTTCACTTCGTCAATCGTACGAATGTTGGAAGTCTGGTGCTGACCCAATTGAGTTTGCTAAAGATCACAATGAGTTTGCTCGTGCATTCGAGTCATTCCCTGGTGATGCAGATACAATCTTCCCTGGTTGGAGAGATAAGCTAGGCGTTCACAAGTAAACCTTGTAACGTTTTAGTTAATAAAAGCCTCTGCTGCATGCAGAGGCTTTTTTTTCAGTAAGTTTATTACTTACACAAAATTATTATTAAGGATAGAGCTATGTCAGATTTCGATATCAATCAATTTAAAATTGAACTAGAGCCATTTTATGAAGCCCAATCAAATGAAGCAGAGTTATATACTTCTGCTTATAATTCGCGCCTGCCAGTCATGGTTAAAGGCCCAACAGGTTGTGGCAAGTCTCGCTTTATTGAGCATATGGCACACAAACTAGACAAGCCTATTATTACCGTATCTTGTAATGAGGATATTACTGCTTCAGACTTGATCGGTCGTTTTTTGCTAGATGCTAATGGTACTCGCTGGGTGGATGGTCCGTTAACATTAGCAGCGCGCCATGGTGCAATTTGTTATCTTGATGAAATTGTGGAAGCACGCCAAGATACTATGGTGGTTATTCACTCATTAACTGACCATCGTCGTGAGTTAATGTTGGATAAAAAAGGTGAGCTGGTTAAGGCTCATCCAGATTTTCAGTTAGTTATTTCATACAACCCTGGTTACCAGTCACTTATGAAAGATCTTAAACAATCAACTAAGCAGCGTTTTACCGGCATGGATTTTGACTATGCTTCGGCCGATCTTGAAGCTAGTATTGTTTCTAAAGAATCTGGAGTAGATACTGAGACGGCTAAAAAACTAGTTAAATTAGCACAAACAACACGTAATTTAGTTGGTCATGGTCTTGATGAAGGTGCTTCAACGCGCCTACTTAACTATGCAGGCATACTAATTACAGATGGAATTGAAGCGAAGGATGCGTGTCATATGGCTTTAGTTAATCCAATTACAGATGATCAAGAAGTTCGCACAACCATGGGTGGTGCAATTGATGCAATCTTTGGTTGATTCTATTGTATGACTACTGACCCAAAAGATTCTGAACAAGATGATGCTCAACGTTATCAAGAGCTAGATTGTGCTTTTGATAGTGTTTTAGATGTTTTTCATAAAAATATTGATCAAGCACAACTAAAGCTTAGCGAGTCAGATCTAAAGTATTACTATAAAGGTGCGGAATTCTTGGCTAAAATTGGCCAAGGTGATGCTCTTTCTATTGCTTTTTTAAAAGTAATGCCTTGGGTTGGTGAGTTTTATGGTGAAGGTGCCATTGAAAAAATCACTAATTTTGCTTATCAGAAAATATCTCGCACGCCAAATAAAGATGCAGTTGAGCCATTTTTAATTAGTTTTATTGATGTTATAGAGCATACAAATCCCGATCAACTTGATGATTATTTAGGTTTGATTGAGTATCATCTTAATAAAACCACTATCTCTATTCACGGCATTCATGATACGCACACATCACCCTCATTAAAAGCGCTTATTGGACAAATTCATTTGCTTTTAGAGCAGTTGGATTATGAAGGGATTTATGAGTGGGTTAATTATGGTCTTAGATATTTTCAAAATCATCCAGAAAGACAAGAAGAATATTTTTCTTTAGCAACTGCAGATTCTAAAGCAGTATTTCAGCGCCAGAGAAAGGGCGCATTGTTTGTTGATTTAGAACGTCCAATTAATCTTTTTCAGCAGGCTCTGTGGAAAACGGACTTTATGTACGCGCCATATTCACCGGATTTTGAAAAACTTGAGCATTTCCATCCATATTTAGAAGATGATATTATTCGCTTGCCAGATATTTATACTGAGCTGAATGGCGTATCTCCATGTCGTCGTTATATGGCACTTGTGTCACACTTAATAGCGCATCATCAATTTACTAAAAGAGCGGTGGCTGATAACATCTCACCCCAACAACGCTTGCTTGCCGAGGTGTTTGAAGATGCTAGGGTTGAATATTTGGCAGCTCAAGAGTATCCAGGTTTGAAAAAATTATGGATGAGTCTTGTTCCGGCTCCAGGAGAAGATGATTGTGATGGTAAGACTCAATCTTGTATTAGACATAGAGCTATTATTCTTACTCGTGCCTTGATTGATGAAAACCATCCTTACAAAAACCCAATTCTTTTAGAGTTTGTTGAAAAATTTAAACAGTTAATGAAAAGTGGTGAGAGCACTACACAAGATTCTCTCAAACTAGGCATTTCTTATCTAATTAAAACCCATCAAAAGTCAGACCCACTACCAGACATGTATTTTGATAATACCGAGGTAAGCTATCGAGATGATAATCGCTCTATGTGGCTGTTTATTGAAGAGTTTGATGAAGACGATGAAATTTTTCAAAACACCAATAAAGTTGAAGACGAAGAAGAGGAAGAAATTGAAGTTATTCCGCCACATTATTATGACGAATGGGATTATGCTTATGAGTCATACAAACCTGATTGGGCGGCAGTTTACGAAAGGCTTCATTCACATACAGACGCATCAAAAATTGACCGTTTATTAGACAAGCATTCAGCTTTAGTTAAGCAGCTTAAAAAAGTGCTAGATTTGCTTAAGCCTCAAAATAAAAAACGCGTTCGCTATCAAGAAGAGGGTGCAGAGTTAGACTTAGATATTGCACTTCGTAGTGTGATCGATGTTAAAAATGGCTCACAACCTGATACGCGCATTAATGTTGATTTTGAGCATGATTCTCGCAGTGTATCAGTATTGTTGTTACTTGACTTATCCGAATCACTCAATGAGACGGTTGGTTCGTCAGGACAAACTATTTTAGAACTCTCTCAAGAGGCAGTATCGCTACTGGCTTGGGCGGTTGAGCAATTGGGCGATAATTTTGCCATTGCTGGTTTTAATTCTGATACGCGTCAGAAGGTAATGTACTATCACATCAAGGGTTATAGTGAGCACTGGGATGATACGGTTAAAGCACGCCTGGCCGATCTTAAGGCTGAGTTTTCAACGCGTATGGGAGCTGCTATTCGTCATGGCGCTCATTATCTAGACTTGCAGCAAAGTGATAAGAAGCTTATGTTAATTCTTACTGATGGCGAACCTGCAGATATTGATATTGGTGATCCTAAAGTGCTTATTCAAGACGCACATAAAGCAGTGCAAGAGGTGCAACAAAAAGGCATGTATCCATATTGTATTAGCTTGGATAAAAAAGCCGATGAATATATTGCAGATATTTTTGGTTCGCACTATTCGGTGGTTGATCGCATTGAATCTTTACCAAAAGAATTACCACAATTATTTTTATCACTAACCAAATAATGAATACAGCGCTAGCTACAGTTGAGTTTGATTATAAAGGCGAGAGTCATCAGCTTGCAGCATTGATCAATATTGAAAATTTTGTCGATCATGAAGATTTTTATCAATCTGTATGCCTAACCATTGCAAGAGAAAACAATATCGGCTTGTATACCTATGAGTTAGAAGTGATGATGGATCAAGAAATTGTTTTTTCTGATGCAAAAGGCTATGTGTCAGCTTGTATAGATAATAATGGAAGTATAAATCTTGAAAAATTAAAAGATGAACATAAAAGATATGTGTTAACTCCAATCATTGACAACTTGATTCAAAAATATAGCCTTGATAAGGGCGATAAAAATCTTTACAATGCCTTAATTCAATCTTACCTAGAAGGTGAAAAAAAATAGTTTTCTTGTCTTTTCCTTAAGAAAATTTAAAAAAATATAGCTAATAATCATTTTTTAATTGTGTTTTTCTATAAAAAAACACAGATTTTTGACGATTTTTTTTAAATAATAAAAACCTGCCAATTTCCTTTAATATCAAGCGTATTTTCTGAAAAAACTTGATATAAATCAATAAAATCATAATAATTTATTATTATATAAAAAAATTAATAGCTAATACCAACCCAGAAAAAAGGAGTGTGTATCGTCGTCGTCTGTCTAACTTAGTAAGTAATTAATCAAACTCTTGCTCTACAAAATCTAGATCTATTTGAATATTGGAGTTGTCCAAAAGCTCTAAGCATTTTGGATCGGCTACAAATACTGCGACTAAACACACTGCAATTGCAGCAGGCTTGCCTGGTAAGTTGATAATTAAGCTATTTCCACGCGTACCCGCTGTTTGACGAGATAGAATTGCCGTTGGCACTGTGCGTAAGCTTACAGTGCGCATCTGTTCGGCAAAGCCGTCAAAGATTCGCTCACATACTGCGTGCGTTGCCTCAGGAGTAACATCACGCGTGGTTGGTCCTGTACCACCTGTGGTTAGAATAAGATTGCAGTTTCTATTATCTGCAAAGTCAATTATGGTTTGTTCGATTAAAGGTTGCTCATCTTCAATGATGATGCTGTCTGTCTCGTACGGAGAGAGTATGGCATTTTTAATCCAATCTTGCATAGCAGGCCCGCCAATGTCTTTGTATTCACCACGAGCAGCACGATCTGAAATAGTAATAAAGCCAACTTTAATTTTTGTGTTATTCATAATTTAAATATAGTGGTATTTTTTTTAATGGAAATAATGTTAACACCGAAGCATTTAAATATCGGAATATATTTTATTTGTACGGATAAATTTTTTTAAATATATTGACCTGTATCAAGGATAAAGCATGTCATTAACGCATAATGTAGACAGTCAATTGTTATTATTATTTTTATATGTATTAATGAGTGATGCAGGTATAAATTTAAATGGAAAGTCCATAAATATAGATTCGGATGGATATTTGCTAGATCCAGGACAGTGGAGTCATGAAGTTGCAACCGAGCTTGCTAAACAAGAAGGTATTAGTCTTAATGATGACTATTGGAAGATTTTTGATGTAATGCGTAATTATTATGATAGGTATAAGACTTTTCCAAGTGCTAGTCACATAACAAATAAAGCTAAACTGTTATTTGGTTTAGATAAAAAACAAGCTAAAGTTAAAATATTCAAAATGTTTCCTTATGGTTATATTGCACAAGCTTGCAAGATATCAGGCATGAAACATCCTAAGGGTTGGACTACCAGCTAATTAATAGTGATATTTCTATAATATGTATCTTTGTTAATGCATTCCTTGCTGGAATAATTATGACATTGTTCAATCATTATTGAATCGCAAAACTTACAAAGGGAGTTTTTACTAGGCAAGGCGACACTATTTTTATCAACTAAAAACCCTTGAGAATTTAAACCGCTAAGAGAGCGAGAAAATACTTCTCTACTCATACCTAATTGTGAAGCAATGATAGATTTACTGTAAGGCAGAGCAATGCGAGAAGATAGCCATTTTTTTTGATTCAGGAGTTGTAGTAAATAGTAGCCAATTCTATGATCGACTGATTGTGTTTTAATAAGCTCAAGCTCATGACCAAGTGATACCGTTTTATTAGCGATTGAGCTTAAGATGTTTAGCGTGAATTGGTTGTTGGTTTTTATTTGTTGTTTAACAATATCAGCTGGAATTGAAAACAATAGTACATCTGAAACACTTTTAGCGCTGGCCTTTAAGCATGTATTTGAAAAAATACAACTCTCCATAATGCTATTATTATTGTTAAGCATGTGAAGCACTTCTTCTTTGTTTTTATCTGTTGTTTTAAACACTTTAACCCAGCCAATTAAGATGATGTGTAAGTGTGTAGCAATATTGTTTTCTGCAACAATTAGCTTATTTTTTGGTATTTGATAAATATCACCACTATTAACAATTTGGTTTATTTCGTGAGCAGGAATGTTCTCAAAAATAGGTAGTTTGTATACAAGACGTTGTTCTACATTAAGATCTTTAATTGACTCCGTGGTAAACAAGCTATGCTTTTTGTCCAGATTGAGGATAAGTTCATATTCAACCGTATGCATAACATTGAGTTTTTTAGAAATGAGTTCAAACCAGTCATTAACTTCAATTTTACTAATTGAATCATCAACTTGTTTTAAAGAGAGTTGTTGATGTATTTGATGTAGTATTTCTGAATCAGGCACATCATAAGTGGATTTAATAATTTCTTGCTGTTCAATGGTTGCAAGTGAGACAAATGATTTTTTATAATAATTTTGTTCATTGAATAAAAATTCAATACGCTCTTGATATTCACTGTCATCAAAGTTGTGTTTAATAAATCCTTTGATAAGAATTAGCCTTTCAAGTCCAACTTTTTCTTTCCATTGAATGAAAAATACAAAAGCACTAATTGCATTCGGGTGAAGATTGTTAATCTTAAGTGCAAA
>CAYFPI010000013.1:8736-36177 GCA_964344985.1 uncultured Candidatus Thioglobus sp.
ACTACTAATTAGCTGAATCAGTGGCGTAATTAAGCCAAACGTGTAAAAGTCAAACACTTCTGAGGTTGACAACTCTCCAGAACCGACTGTCTTTCGTTTAATTGTGAGTTTGGCAAGATGGCCATCTATCCTGGCAATTAATTCAAACTGTTCTGCATCAAGATCTTCTTGCTTTTTTAGTTGGGAGAAAATATTTTTTGCTTTAACAATTGCATTATTTGTATTGTTGAAGAAGTTTGTTAATTTATCAGCATCAGCATGATCTTTTTCTCGAATAAATAAGACAGAAAACCCTCTTTCTCCTTGGAGAGAATGAATCAAATCCGACATGCAAATTAAATAATCTTTCAATGTTTTTTTCTTTATAAGTAGATGCCTAACAAGTGTTAAATCATACCAAAAAAATAACCATATAATTAATAATGTGATTTATATCACATATGTTAAACATAATCAAATTAATTGATATACATCAAGGTTTGTTTTATATATAAGCGCAAAATCACCATAACTTTTTTAAAAAATCAAAGGAGGAGGTTATGGGCCTATCAATGATAAGTACTCACAAAGGTCAGGCTAATTCAGTATTAGCAGCCAATACTATTGCGTTTACGGCATGTTTTGCTGTATGGGTAGTGTTTTCAATTATCGGTATTCCGATTAAGGAATTACTTGAGCTTTCAGAAACACAATTTGGTTTATTGGTGGCAACACCGATTTTAACAGGTTCTATTTTTAGACTACCAGTTGGTATGCTAACAGATAAGGTTGGCGGGCGAATTGTTTACTTTATTTTGATGGTTACTATGATTATCCCACTTTGGTTTATTGGGTCGGCGACTGAATACTGGCAGTTCTTAGTATTGGGATTATTTGTTGGTATTGCTGGTGCATCGTTCTCAGTAGGTATTGCTTACACTGCTAAATGGTTTGATAAAGAGCATCAAGGTTTTGCCATGGGTATTTTTGGTGCGGGTAATGCTGGTGCAGCTCTTACTAAGTTTGTAGCTCCATCATTGGTAGTTGCTTACGGTTGGCAAGCAGTTCCAAAGATTTATGCAGTTGCAATGCTTGTGGTTGTTGTTTTGTACTGGATGTTTACTTATGAAGATCCTGCACACCATACTGCAAAAGAAATTAGCATGAAAGAACAGCTTAAGGCGCTAAATGATCCTAAGCTTTGGAAATACATGCAGTACTACTCATTAGTATTTGGTGGTTTTGTAGCACTATCTTTATGGATGACAAAGTACTACATTAATGAATATGGTTTTGATTTAACAACTGCGGCATTACTAGCAGCTATCTTTGTACTGCCTTCAGGTGTAATTCGTGCACTGGGCGGTTGGTTCTCAGATAAGTACGGCGCTTACAAAGTAACTTGGTGGGTAATGTGGATTTCACTAGTATGCCTATTCTTTATGTCATACCCACAAACTTCATTAGTTATTCAAACAACTACAGGTGAAGCTGCAACCTTTGACTTAAGCTTAAATGTATGGGTATTTACTGCACTGCTATTTATTTTAGGTATTGCTTGGGGTTTTGGTAAGGCATCTGTATTTAAGTTTTTATCTGATGAGTACCCGGACAACATTGGTGTAGTGTCAGGCATCGTTGGTCTTGCCGGTGGTATGGGTGGATTTTTACTACCAATCATGTTTGGTATGTTGATTGACTACACGCACATTAATTCAGTGATCTTTATGTTGCTTTATGGCGCAACAGGCGTATCAGTAATTTGGATGCACTTTACATTTAGTAAAGAGCAAAAAGAGAAGAATATTGCAGCTGCAGTAGAAAATTCTAAGTAAATCATTTTTTAATAGTTTTTAATAAGAGGAGGTCGTAATGGCTCAAGACATAAAAAGCTGGAATCCGGATGATGAGTCCGAGTGGGAAAGCAAAGGCAAAGCAATTGCCAATCGTAACTTGTGGATATCCATCCCAAGCTTACTATCGGGATTTGCCGTATGGTTAATGTGGGGTATTATTACCGTACAGATGCTAAATACTGGCTATGGCGGTTTTGATAAGTCACAGCTATTTACACTAGCAGCAATTGCTGGCTTATCTGGTGCAACCTTAAGAATTCCATCAACATTTTTTATTCGCTTATCAGGTGGTAGAAATACCATTTGGCTGACAACATCATTATTGATTTTGCCGGCACTGGGCTTAGGTATAGCACTTTCCACGCCAGATACACCATTTTGGCATTTCCAAATCTTGGCATTAATGTCTGGTTTTGGTGGTGGTAACTTTGCCTCTTCAATGTCAAATATCTCTTTCTTCTTCCCTAAGAAGATTCAGGGTTATTCACTGGGTATGAATGCAGGTCTAGGCAACTTTGGTGTAACTACCATGCAAATTGTTATCCCATTGGTGATGACAATGGCAGTAATGGGCAACCCAACAGAGTTGCAAATTGCATCGGGTACGTTAGTAGGTAAGATTCCTGCTGGTACTGACACTTACCTTCAAAATGCAGGTTATGTTTGGTTGGTTATCCTAATTCCACTATCTATCGCTTCTTGGTTGGGTATGAACAATATTACTGAAGAGCATGTATCTCCTAATATTGGTTCGACTTTGGGTTCATTTGTTAAGATTATTGTTATGTTAATCCTAGGCCTATCAACAGCAGCATTTGGCTTATGGTTAATGCTACCTGAGGTAGCTTCTGGTTCTGGTCTAATGATTAGTAAGTGGATTGCACTACCAATTATTATTGTTTTAACAGTGTTACTTCTTAAGATATTGCCATTAGGTAAAGACTACAAAGAAGGTCTTAATCGTCAATACAAGATCTTTAATAATAAGCACACATGGGCAATGACAATTATTTATGTAATGACTTTCGGATCGTTCATTGGTTATGCAGCAACACTGGCTTTATCTATTAAAGTTATCTTTGGTTTCCAGCATATCCTGGTAGATGGTGTAATGACGCACAACACAGTTAATCCTAATGCTCCTTCAGCGCTTACTTACGCTTGGACAGGTGCTTTCGTTGGTGCACTTATTCGTCCTATTGGTGGCATGATTGCTGATAAGATGGGTGGTGCTAAAGTAACGCAGATCATCTCTGGTGTTATGGTAGCTTCAGCGCTTGGTGTTGCTTACTACATGAAGCAAGCATATGCTTCTGCTACACCTGAAGAGTTCTTCTGGCCATTCCTAATCTTGTTTATTGTGTTGTTTGCAATGACAGGTATTGGTAACGGTTCTACCTTTAGAACGATTTCACAAGTATTTAATAAAGAACAAGCAGGCCCGGTATTGGGTTGGACGTCTGCAGTAGCAGCTTACGGTGCGTTCATTATTCCTAAAGTATTTGGTGAGCAAATCAAACTAACAACGCCTGAAAATGCATTGTATGGTTTTGCAGTGTTCTACGCGGTATGTATGGTGATCAACTGGTGGTTCTACTTACGTAAGGATGCCGAGTTCCATAATCCATAACCACTAACTTTTAATAACCTGGGGTGGTTGCCAAAACCACCCCTCTTTATTAAAAATAATTAATTTAGTTATTTTTAATAAAGAGTTTGTTTTGCTTGACCTAGGTCAAGGTTTATATTGAAAACACAAGCAAAATACATCTTTAAATGGAACGTTTTTAATTAACAAAAGAAGAGATAAAAACAGGAGAAAACTATGAGTCATTTTTTAGACAGACTTAAATATTTTAGTCGTACAAAATCGACCTATTCAAAAGGACACGGTATTGTTACGGGTGAGGATCGCGCATGGGAGGATACTTACCGTAACCGCTGGCGTCATGATAAAGTGGTACGCTCTACTCACGGTGTAAACTGTACGGGCGGTTGTTCATGGCAAATTTTTGTAAAAAATGGCCTAGTGTCTTATGAAATGCAACAAACAGATTATCCACGCACTCGTGAAGATCTGCCAAACCACGAGCCAAGAGGTTGTCAGCGTGGTGCATCATTCTCATGGTACTTGTATTCTCCGCATCGTATTAAATACCCACTGATTCGTGGCCGTTTGTTGGATTTATACAGAGCTGAAAAAGCTAGCGGTAAAGATCCTGTTGAAGCTTGGGAAGCAATCCAATCTGACAAAGCTAAGCGTGATTCATACGTTGGCGTTCGTGGTCTAGGCGGTTTTATTCGTTCTACTTGGGATGAAGTGGTAGAAATTACTGCAGCATCAAATGTCTACACAATTAAAAAATATGGCCCTGACCGTATTTATGGTTTCTCTCCAATTCCAGCAATGAGTATGATTTCATACGCTGCTGGTTCAAGATACTTATCAATGTTTGGTGCAGGTGTTGGTTCATTCTACGACTGGTACTGTGATTTACCTCCATCATCTCCACAAGTCTGGGGTGAGCAAACAGACGTTCCTGAGTCTGCTGATTGGTACAACTCTAAATACATTATTGTCTGTGGTGCAAACTTACCAATGACACGTACACCAGATGCTCACTTTGCGGTTGAGTCACGTTACAATGGTACTAAAGTTGTCTCTATGGCGCCTGACTATGCAGAATACGTTAAATTTGCAGATTTATGGATGCCAGTTAAACAAGGTACAGATGCTGCAGCATTTATGGCAATGGGACATGTAGCTCTTAAAGAGTTCCATGTTGATAAACAAGATCCGTACTTTACTGAATATGCAAGAAGCTTTACTGACTTCCCAATGCAGGTTATCTTAGAAGAGCGTGATGGCAAAACAGTAACTGGTCGTTTCTTACGCGCATCAGACTTTGACAAGAACATGGGTGAAGAAAACAACCCTGAATGGAAGACAGTTGTTTTCGATTCTAAATCTAATACTTTTGTTTCACCAAACGGATCAATCGGATACCGTTGGGGTGAAGAGGGTAAGTGGAATATTTTAGAACAAGCTAATGGCAAAGATATTGAGGCAGAATTAAGCTGTATTGATACTAAAGACAGTGTAGCTGATGTTACTTTCCCTCACTTTAATCCTGAAGAGGGTGATGAGCTGGTACGTAAGATTCCAGTGCGTAAGTTAAAACTTGCTAATGGTGATGAAGTTATGGTGACTTCAGTGTGTGATTTGCAAATTGCACAATATGGTATTGATCGTGGCTTGGGTGATAACCTGGCTACATCTTACGATGATGAATCAGTTCCTTACACACCAGCATGGGCGGCCAAAGTTACTGGCGTACCTGCTGCTGATTTAGAAACAACAGGTCGCGAGTTTGCTGATAATGCTTCGAAGACTAAAGGTAAGTCTATGGTTATCTTGGGTGCGGCAATTAACCACTGGTACCATAATGACATGAACTACCGCGGTATTATGAACTTGCTTCATATTTGTGGTTGTGTGGGTCAATCAGGTGGTGGTTGGGCTCACTACGTAGGACAAGAAAAACTTCGTCCTCAAGCAGGTTGGGCACCAATTGCATTTGGTCTTGACTGGCATCGTCCACCACGTCATATGGCGTCAACAACTTACTGGTATTTCCATACAGATCAGTGGCGTTACGAAAGAGTTGAGGCCGATGATTTATTAGCATCAACTGCAAAAGCGAAATATCGTGGTAATCAATTGGCTGACTACAACGTTGCAGCGCAGCGTATGGGTTGGACGCCATCGATTCCACAGTTTAATCAAAATCCACTTGAACTTGCTAAAGAGGCAGAAGAAGCGGGTGCAACAGATGAGGCGGCAGTTTCTAAATATGTTGCCGAGAAGCTTCAAAAAGGTGATTTGAACTTTGCTTATGAAGATATTGATGCGGAAGAAAACTTCCCGCGTAACTTATTTGTATGGCGTTCTAACCTGATTGGTTGTTCGTCTAAAGGTCATGAGTACTTCTTAAAACATTTATTGGGTGCGCAAAATGGTGTGCTTAGTGAAGGTCCTGAAGGTGCAGCGTGCAAGGAAATTAAGTGGCATGAGAAAGCGCCTACGGGCAAGCTAGATCTTATGGTTGATATTAATTTCCGTCTAAATTCTACGGGCGCTTATTCAGATATCGTTCTACCGACAGCAACTTGGTATGAAAAAGCTGACCTTAATACAACAGACATGCATCCATTTATTCACCCGCTAGGTAAAGCGGTTGATCCTGCATGGGAAGCAAAATCTGATTGGCAGATCTTTAAGACTATCGCTAAGAAATTCTCAGAATTATCAGAGAAGCATTTGGGTACACAAAAAGACGTTGTGTCTCTACCAATGCAGCACGATACTCCGATGGCTATGGCTCAACCGTTTGGTGAGGTTAAAGACTGGAAGAAGGGCGAGTGTGATGTTATTCCAGGTAAGACAGCGCCAATCTTTAAGGTGGTTGAAAGAGACTATCCAAACACCTATGCTAAATACATTGCCTTAGGTCCTCTAATGAAGAAATTGGGTAACAATATCAAGGGCATTGATTGGAATACCGATCATGAAGTTGATGAGTTGGCAGTACTTAATGGTACGATTAAAGAAGAGGGTATTTCTAAAGGATTGCCATCACTTGCAGAGGATATTCATGTGTGTGATGCAGTAATGCGTATGGCGCCTGAGACCAATGGTGAAGTAGCACATAAATCGTGGACTGGACAATCTAAGAAGACAGGTATTGATCACTCGCACCTGTACAAAGGTCGTCAAGAAGATAAGATTACCTATCGTGATATTGTATCTCAACCACGTAAGATTATTACTGCACCTACTTGGTCAGGAATTGAATCTGAAGAGGTGAGTTACAATGCTTGCTACACTAACCTTCATGAGCATATTCCTTTAAGAACATTAACAGGTCGTGCACAATTCTATCAAGATCATGAGTGGATGTTAGACTTCGGTGAAGGCTTCTGTACTTATAAGCCAGCAGTTGACTTAAAAGCGCATGAAAGCGTACCAGCTGCGGTTAAGAAAAAGCCACACTTGGTACTTAACTGGATTACGCCACACTCTAAGTGGGGTATTCACTCAACTTATCAAGATAACTTGAGAATGTTAACACTTTTCCGTGGCGGTCCATACTTCTGGGTTTCTGAAGAAGATGCTAAATCAATCGGACTTGAAGATAATGACTGGGTAGAGGCAGTAAACGCCAATGGTGCAACCACTGCTAGGGTAGTTGTTTCACAAAGAGTACCAAACGGTATGGCAATTATGTATCACGCTCAAGAGAAGAACGTAAATGTTTGCGGATCTCCATCTACAGGTAAACGTGGTGGTATCTTGAATGCGGTAACCAGAACTGTACCTAAACCAACTCATATGATTGGTGGTTATGCTCAACTATCTTATGCATTTAACTACTATGGAACAGTTGGTTCAAATCGTGATGAATACGTGATTGTTCATAAGATTGAAGATCAAGATGTGGACTGGTTAGAAAGACCATTAACCCCTGAGAGAGAGGCACAGAAGAATCCTCCAGGAATTAACAACTAATATAGCTAGGAGAACAAGAGATGAAAATAAGAGCACAAATTTCAATGGTACTGAACCTAGACAAATGTATTGGTTGTCACACATGTTCGGTAACTTGTAAAAATATTTGGACTAACCGTAAAGGTGTTGAGTATGCTTGGTTTAATAATGTTGAATCTAAGCCTGGTATTGGTTTTCCTAAAAACTGGGAAGATCAAAGTAAATGGAAAGGCGGCTGGAAAGTTGTTAACAATAAGTTAGAGCTTAATGCTGGCGGTCGTATGAGCAAACTGATGAATATCTTTGCTAATCCAGATATGCCAGAAATTGATGATTACTACGAGCCATTTGATTACAAATATCACAAGCTGCAAAGCTCTCCTTTATCGGAAGCAACACCAACAGCTAGACCTGTATCGCAAATTACAGGTAAAGATATTGAGAAGATTGAATGGGGTCCTAACTGGGAAGATGATCTAGCGGGTGAGTTTGAAAAACGCTCGAAAGATGTTAACTTCCAGAATGTTAATAAAGAAATGTACAAGGACTTTGAAAATACATTCCATATGTATCTTCCACGTCTGTGTAACCATTGTCTTAACCCTGCGTGCGCAGCCTCTTGTCCATCAGGCGCAATTTACAAGCGTGAAGAAGATGGTATTGTTTTGGTTGACCAAGACAAATGTCGTGGTTGGAGAATGTGTGTAACAGGTTGTCCATATAAGAAGGTTTACTACAACTGGGAATCAGGCAAATCAGAAAAGTGTATTGGTTGTTACCCAAGAATTGAATCAGGTATGCCAATGGCGTGTGCTGAGTCATGTGTAGGCCGTATTCGTTACGTAGGTGTTATGCTTTATGATGCTGATAAGATTAGTGATACTGCTGCAACACCAAATGAAACAGATTTGTATCAAGATCATTTAGATACTTTCTTAGATCCTAACGATCCTGCGGTAATTGCTCAAGCGCTTGAAGATGGTGTGCCACAATCATGGATTGATGCAGCACAAAACTCTCCAGTGTACAAAATGGTTATGGATTGGAAGATCGCCTTCCCAATTCATCCAGAGTACAGAACATTACCAATGATGTGGTATGTACCGCCTTTATCTCCAGTTCAAAGCCAAATTGATAAGGGAGCAGTTGAAACATCAAACGGTGTAATTCCAACAGTGGATTCAGTGCGCTTTCCAGCGAAGTACCTTGCTAATATGTTTACAGCAGGTGATGAAAAACCAATCATTAGCTCAATCTCTAAACTGTTAGCCATGCGAGCACATCAGCGCTTTAAAGCGGTTGAAGGTAGTGATGGTGAGCAAGTGTTGGCAGATGCAGGTTTGAGTGTTGAGCAAGCTGAAGATATGTATCAAACACTAGGTATTGCAAATTATGAAGATCGCTTTGTAATTCCAACATCACATGAAGAGATGCGTCACGAAGATCCGTATGGATTCCAAGGTCAAAATGGTTTCTCAGGTGGTAATACCAGTTCACACGGTCCAGACGGTGGCAAAGGGTTTAGTTTATTCCCAACAGCGCGCAAGAAGTCTGTGATTCCTGTTGAAAATATGCCTCGCAAGAAAGCTTAAGGAGAAATAATATGCAAGTATTTAATGTTTTATCAAAACTAATCGATTATCCAGATAATGAACTGATGGAAAATCTTGATTCGGTTATCGAGTTTGTTAAAGACTCGCCAAAGACTGAAATTGAAGATCACGAAAAGGAAATTATTATGGATTTCATTTCATGGATGCGAGTGCACACCACGATCGGTATTCAACAAACTTATGTTGAAACCTTTGACATGGTGCCAGAGCATGACCTGCATTTAACTCATCATATTTTTGGTGATGATAATGAGCGTGGCCCTGCACTGATTGATTTATCTGAGCATTTTAAAACAGAAGGTCTAGAAGTTAAAGAGGGTGAAATTCCTGACTTTTTGCCACTAATTTTAGAATATGTATCAACACTGGATGACATGGAATCAAGAGTGTTTCTAGGTGATGCTAAGAAGATTATCAAGGTGATTGCAGATAACTTGGATGAGGCTGAAAGCCCTTATTCTAAGCTAATCAGAATTGTTGAAAAGCGCAGCTATTTAGCTAACGCAGCATAAGGAGAGATAACATGAATTTAGAAAACTTTTTATTTGGCGTTTATCCATATATCGCTGGCGTGGTGTTTATCATCGGTAGCTGGATTCGCTTTGATCGTGAACAGTACACTTGGAAAGCCGATTCATCGCAACTACTAGGTAATAGCGGAATGCGTTTGGCATCTAACTTGTTCCATGTTGGTATTATCGGTATTTTCTTTGGTCATGCAGCAGGTATGTTGCTGCCCCATAGCTGGTGGCAGATGGTTGCTACAGATGTTCAGCATCAGTACATTGCTATTTATGCAGGTTTAGCATTTGGTGGTATGGCTGCTATTGGCGCAGCATTACTGTTCTTCCGTCGTGTTAGTAACGAGCGTGTAAAGGCCGTTAGTCGTTTTAGAGATAACTTTGTTATTTTCTGGTTATTGCTAACAGCGCTATTAGGTTTAAACACAATCCCTGGTTCTATGAGTCATGCTGCAGAGGGTGATGTAACTATTATGCTAACGCTAGCTGAATACGTGAAGTCAATTGCTACACTAAGTGTTGATCCGTCATTACTTGCTGGTGTGCCACATACGTACAAGTTGCACATGCTATTTGGCATGACACTATTCTTAGTATTTCCATTCACACGTTTAGTTCATGTTTGGTCTGTACCGCTTACTTACTTAATGCGTCCGTACCAAATTGTAAGAACAAAGAACATTAAAACACACTTATAAAAGGATTTAATAAATGCAATATTTTGATGGTGTTAAAAAAATGGAGGAAATGGGTGTGAATGATAACTATATCCAAGGCTGGATAGCAGGTTATCTTCACAACCCTGAAATTGAAGAGCAGCGAATTACCGATGAGTATGAAGCTGGCTATGAAGATGGCAAAGAAAAATCAGATGCCAACTTTGCAAATTTTTGTTAAATCTAACTACTAATCTAATTTTATTTTTAACCGATTAGTAATAATATGGAGTCTGTTTTAATATGATAGTAAACAATAGAGACATAGAATTAGACCCAGAAGGGTACTTAATTCATCCTGAAGATTGGGATCATGATGTGGCCACAGAACTAGCCAACTCGGAAAATCTTGAACTGAGTGACGAGTATTGGACGGTATTTGATTTTATGAGGTCTTATTATGATGAGCACGGTGTTCCGCCTGATGTGCGTCATACAACCAAGCAAATGGCTGTTGATTTTGATCTTGATAAAAAAGGTGCGAAAGCAAAGCTATTTACCATGTTTCCTTACGGTTATGTCAAGCAAGCTTGTAAAGCTTCAGGTATGAAACGTCCAAGAGGATGGAGTACTGGTTAGTTTGGTTATGAAATTATTTTTATTTAAATTTACTTGGGCGATTTTTTGGTTGTTTTTTGGCCTTGTAATCGCTCAATCAAACGGCGTTAATGATCCAATGTGGATGTCAATTGTGATGCTGGCAACACTGTTAATTGCAGACGGGTTAAAGCTAGCTGTTAAGAAAATCATGGCCCATGCTATTAGCACTTAAAGGGTAGCAATAAGTTAGCGAATTACATATTTTCCTCCCTCTTTGTTTTGGTGGGGTTGAACCCCCACTTGAATTATGTAGTTTGCTAACTTATTGTTATTAAGGAGGGGATAGAATAATTAACAATAAAGAGTTATTGATATCTATTATCGGCGCTTTTGTAGCAGTTTTAATGGCAGGTTTTTTCTCAAATGTTATTTTAAATAGTACCAATTCCCCAATAATTATTGCCTCAGCAGGCGCATCAGCCATGCTTATGTTTGGCTTGCCAAACTCGCCTGTTTCTCGTCCTTACAATCTAATTATCGGACATGCAGTATCAGCCATTGTTGGGGTGAGTTGCTATTATTTGGTTGGTGATATTATTATTTCTAGTTCTTTAGCAATAGCTTTATCGCTATTATTTATGCATATGTTTAAATGCATGCATCCTCCCGGTGGAGCAACGGCTGTTATTGCTGTAGTGGGCGGTGAAACTATTCATCAACTAGGTTATGCGTTTGTTATTATGCCTATTTTTTTCAATTCTTTAATATTGCTAATTGTAGCAATTGCAGTGGGTAGTTTTAGAGATAAAAATCCGTTTGAAAACTATCTTTAATAAAAATAAATTTAGCCGCCAGTAACCGGTGGGTAAAAGGCCACCTCGTCTGTTGATTTGATAACTTGTGAATCAGTAGCAATTTCTTGATTAACAGCGCAAAGAATATTGTTGGGGAAATAATGCTCACCATGTTTTTTGGCAAGAATACCTCTTAGTTTTTCAACAGTTGTGTTTGTATCTAGTTCAATCTCTTCATTAGAGGTTTTAAGATTTTCTTTAAGTGATGCAAAATATAAGATTTTCATATTAATTTCCTTAGTGGGGAAGGCCTTGCCTTCCCCATTTATTGATTTTATCCGCCAATCTCAGCCATTTGTCTATTGCTTATGTTGTCAATAAAGCTGTTAAATTCGTGTTTCTCTGGCTTTTTATTAATAGCATTCATGATTTGTTGCTTGATTTCATCATCTGTTAAATCAGAGCTAACTAAGTCTTTGAGTGATATTGAATCTTCTTGACCTAGGCAAAGTATTAATTCGCCTTTTGCAGTTAATCTTACTCGATTACAAGTTTGGCAAAAGTGGTTTGATACAGCACTAATAACACCCACTGTAGAATTGGTATTATTAATTTTATAATTGGTGGCGGGGCCATCAGTTTTACCGGCTTTGATTGGGGTTAATTTGCCATCTAGATGCGCCTTAATTCTTGCAAGAATTTCATCTTCATTCATGTATTGAGATTGTGTTTCAATGCCAGCAACGCCAATTGGCATGGTTTCGATAAAGCGGATGTCAATACCTTTTTCAATGGCAAAATCTACCAGTGATTCTATTTCATCGTCATTCACACCACGCATGGCAACTGCATTAATCTTAATAGGATTCATGCCTGCTTTAATGGCAGCATCAATACCACTTATTACTTCACTCACATCACCACCACGAGTAATCTCTTTAAAGCGATGAGGTTGGAGTGAATCGATAGAGATATTCACTCTATTAACGCCATTGTCATGGAGTTTTTGTGCAAATTTTCCTAATAGTTGGGCGTTGGTAGAAAGTGGCATATCTGTAATACCAGGAGTGGAGCTAATCAGTTGAGCTATTTTTACTATACCTCGACGAAGCAGCGGTTCTCCACCGGTAAGCCTTACTTTGCTAATACCCATCTCAGCAAACAATCTGACAATTTTTTGAATGTCTTCATAGCTAAGAATATCTTCACGTTTGCAATTTGGTGTGTGCTTATCATCGCGACAATAAAAACACCTAAAGTTGCAATGTTCTGTAATAGAGATTCTTAAATAATTAATCTCCCGACCAAATTTATCGATTAGTTTATCACTCATGATCTTCCAATTTCCACAGGCCAGATTTGCCGCCAGATTTTTCCACTAATTGAATATCGCTAATACGCATAAAACGATCCACTGCCTTACACATGTCGTAAATAGTAAGCAGTGCAACGGAGCAAGCAGTTAATGCTTCCATTTCAACACCAGTTTGAGCATTTAGCTTTGCCATGGTATTGACTTGAATACCATCATCGATAAATTCAAAATCCACACTAATTTTGGATAAGTTTAGTAAGTGACACATTGGGATTAAGTCGTGTGTTTTTTTGGCTGCCATAATACCGGCCACCCTAGATACTGCCAATACATCGCCTTTTTTAAAATCGTTATCTTTGATCTTTTGCAAAGTTTCTGATTTCATGAATATTTTTCCGCGCACGCGAGCAATTCTTACGGTATTGTTTTTATCAGCTACATCTACCATTTGTGCATTGCCTTTGGCGTTAATATGGGTTAACTCATCACTCATAACATCATCTCACTTAATGGGTAAAAATTTAAAATTTCACCTTTTTTAAAGGTGGTTTTTTCAGGTATTTCTAATAGCCCATCGGCCCAAACCATAGAGCTTAACACCTCTGATCCTTGTTTTGGATGTTGATTAGCTTGGGCAGGGGTTTGTGAGTTGTCAAGACGCACACGCACAAATTCACGTCTGGGCTTAGAACGGTGCCAGTCAAAATTAGCCTCAACCTTAAAAGTAGCATTATAAGGGTTGTTGACACCCTGCATGGTTTTGATAAATGGACGGGCAAATAGTAAGAATGTCACCATGGCTGACACTGGGTTACCAGGCAGGCCAATAAAGGCTGCATCACCCACGTGTCCAAAAGCAAGTGGTTTTCCAGGTTTCATTCTAATGCGCCATAGATTCAGCTCACCCAGTGTCTCTACTGCAGGCTTAACATGATCCTCCTCGCCAACAGATACACCGCCAGTAGTCATGATTAAATCGCATTCAGATTTGAGAGATGCCAAAGCATTGCAAGTGTCATCTAAAGTATCTTTAATATTGCCAAGATTAACAATATCACACTCAAGATTGTTTAAAAGAGCAACTAACGCGTATCGATTCGAATTGAATATTTGGCCTGATTTTAACTCTCCACCAGGTTCAACCAGCTCATCACCGGTGAAAAACACACCCACTTTAATCTTGTCAAATACTTCCAGTGTGTCCACACCAACACTGGCCGCTAATGCAATATCTTGAGGTTTGAGTTTTATGCCAGCTTTTAAAATAACATCACCAGATCTAATATTATTGCCCATTGGTCTAATATTTTCATTTAGAGCAATAGGGCGATAGATTTCAATTTTTGAATCGTTATCAATCAATTCACATTCTTCTTGCATGATGACGGTATTAGCGCCTTTTGGCGTTGGCGCGCCAGTAAAAATTCGTGCAGCTTTTCCAGGTGCTAGTGTTTTTCCAGTGCTACCTGCTGGGATTCTATCGGTAATTTCAAACGAAAAACCTCCAGGCGTGTTAACCTGTTCATCTTTAAGGGCAATGGCATAACCATCCATGGCAGAGTTGTCAAATCCAGGTACATCAATGCCTGAACAAACATCTTTGGCGAGCACTCTGTTTAACGCCTGGTCAAGCTCTAAAGTGCTGGTGTTACTAACAGTATTGGCTGAGCGAGTTAATATCTCTAAAGCTTCGCTAGTAGAGAGTAGTGCTTGTGGTATGTCATCGCAGCCACAATCGACTTGAGCATTGTCCATGGTTTTTTATTGTCAAAAATATTCGATTAATTGTATCATACAGCCTATCTAGTTATAAATAACATATCCACATGAAAAGCATAACCAAAGCCGATATTACCGCTGTTATTCTTGCTGGCGGTCAAGCCACACGCATGAGCGGTCAAGACAAAGGTTTAATTCTTTTCAATAATAAGCCACTCATTGCTTATGTGGCTAATATTATCAATCAAGATGTGCATAGTATATTGGTCAGTGCTAATAGAAACATTGACTTGTATCAAGAGTTTGGAAAAGTTGTCTCTGATCAGTTGTCTGATTTTCAAGGGCCATTGGCAGGCATATCTGCCGCACTTAATCAGGTGCAAACAAGCTATCTCTTGGTGGTTCCTTGTGATGGTCCTTTTATCAATAATTTATTACTTGAAAGATTGCTTGAAAGTATAAATCAGACTGGAGCGGATATTGGTGTAGCAACAGATAATGGAAAGATGCATCCAACCTTTGCGCTAATAAATGCTAGTTTAAGAGATGATTTGCACAGGTTTTTATCAAGCGGTGAGCGGAAATTAGGCCTTTGGCTTAGACAAAACAATGCACTAGAAGTAGATTTTTCTGATCAAAAAGAGATGTTTATTAACTTAAACTCACCAGAGGATTTTGAACTTAATAAAGATTGACTAGCGCCAGCGACCAGTTTCTTGTGTATCGCTATCTTTTGCCTCTACCCAAGTGTCTTTGTTATTAGTATGTTCTTTTTTCCAAAAAGGCGCTTGAGTTTTTAAAAAATCCATAATAAATTCACAAGCCTCAAAAGCAGCCTTACGGTGTTTGCTGGTAGTAATTACCAAAACAATTTGATCATTAATATCTAGCTCACCCACACGGTGAATAATGGTTGTATTGCCAAGAGGCCAGCGATCAGCTGCTTGATTGGCGATTTTTTCCAATGCTTTTTCAGTCATCCCAGGATAATGCTCTAGTGTCATTTTCACAATGGACTCATTATCTGAATCACGCACTGTGCCCACAAAACTTACCACCGCACCAATATCCGTATCATTAGTTCTAGCTAACGCTACTTCAGTGCTTAGGTCAAAATCTTGCTCTTGTACAACTATCTTATTCATTAAATTTTCCTATTGATGAAAATATTATAATAAATTAATACATTGCCAATGTATTCAATGCTATAATTTACCACAGTTACCCAATGAGGGGCAACAACAAACATAGACGTTTATCTGATTTTTCTCTTGATTAGAAATATTAGATAAGCGTTTTTTTTCGTCAATTTCAAGGTGGAGTTGACCACGGGTATTGAAGCCACCCATCTTACTTGTATTAATTTGTAAGTGAGATGGGTGGCTTTTTTTTTGCTTTAAAAAAGCATGAGTTAGTTAAAGTTGATAAGGAGTAAGAATATGAAAAATTTAGTAATAGTGGGCTCGGGAATGAGTGCAATGAAAGTAGTGGATGAGGTGTTAAAAATTGATCCACTTATGTATCAAATCACTATTATTGGTGCAGAAAGAGAGTTGCCTTACAATCGTATTATGCTCTCACCTGTGTTAGCAGGAGAAAAAGAGTTTGACGATATTAAAACACATGATGAAAACTACTTTTCTCAAAATAATATTACCTTTAAGCCAGGCTGCTCTGTGTCATCTATTGATCGATTTGAAAAAACTGTATTGCTAACTGATGATAAGCAGTCTTATGCGATTAATTATGATCGTTTAGTTATTTGTACTGGATCTAGACCGTTTATTTTGCCATTACCTGGTAAAGACTTAAAAGGCGTGGTGTCGTTTAGAGATATTTACGATGTTGAATATATGAAGTCAAGGGTAGGCGAGGCCAAAAAAGCAGTTGTTATTGGCACAGGTCTTTTGGGGCTGGAAGCGGCAAATGGTCTTAATGAGCTTGGTTTTGAAGTGACGGTTATTGGCAATGGAAACTCTATCATGAACATGCAGCTAGACAGTTCATCTGGTGATTTGTTACAAACTGTATTAGAGAAAAAAGATATTAAATTTAAGCTAAATGCAATTACTACTAAAATTAATGGCGAGACTTCGGTTGAATCATTAGAGTTTGAAGATGGCTCAACTATGGATGCTGATATGGTGGTAATGTCGGTCGGCATTATTCCTGAAGATTCTTTAGCGGCATCAGCAGGCCTACATACCGATCGAGGAATTATTGTTGGCGATACAATGATGAGCTCAGATCCTGCTATTTATTCAGTGGGCGAGTGCATTAAACACCGCGGCATGTCGTATGGATTGGTTGCACCATTATTTGAGCAAGCGCGCGTGTGTGCTGAGCAAATTTGTGAGGTTAATCATCACATGTATACAGGTTCTGATATTTCTACTAAATTAAAAATATCAGGCGTAGATGTATTTTCTGCAGGTGAATTTAACAACCCTGATGATGAAGTGCTTTGTTCTAAAGATCATTCGTTGAATACTAGAAAGCGTCTATCAATTCGTGACAATAAGTTAGTGGGTGCAGTGCTGTTTGGTGATTCTACTGATGGATTGTTTTATTTTGATTTGATTAAAAATGAAACAGACATTACCGATATTCGTAAAACACTATTGTTCGGTGATATTGGTATTGATAAGGAAAGTGCGGGCGCATCAGGTGTTGAGAAAATGGCAGATGATGAGCAAGTTTGTGGTTGTTTAGGTGTTACTAAAGGTGATATTGTTGCAGCAGTAGCAGGTGGTTGTGATACGTTTGAATCGATGCAAGAAAACACAGGCTGTGCAACGGGTTGTGGTGGTTGTGCATCAGTTGCTAAGCAGGTGTTTAGTTTTGTATCAGGCGCTGAACTCGTGGCTAAAGATACATTGTGTGATTGCACATCACACTCAACAGATCAGGTACGTAAATACATTAGAGCCCTAGATCAAGTTGCAACCATTAATGAAGTGAGAAGCTCCCTTGATTTTAATGGTTCGTGTGAAAAATGTGGTGCAGCAATTAATTACTATTTATCGTCGCAATTTAATGAGTTGTATAAGCACAATGATGAAGAAAGACCACACAATGAAATGATGCATGCGAATCTACAAAACGATGGTACTTATTCAATTGTGCCACAAATGCAAGGCGGTCTAACCACACCTGATGAACTAAAAGCATTGGCAGATATTGCCGTTAAATATGAAGTGCCAACTGTAAAAGTTACCGGAGGTCAGCGTATTGATTTACTCGGCATTCCAAAAGAGAATCTTAATGATATGTGGGATGAAATTGCTGCTGCTGGCATGGAGAGTGGATATGCATATGGCAAGGCAACCCGAACTTGTAAGTCATGTGTTGGTTCAGAGCATTGCTTAATGGGCACTCAAGACTCTATGGGTTTGTCGGTTAAGATGGAAGATGCGGTTTGGTCGCACTTTATGCCGCATAAATTTAAGATGGGCGTGAGTGGTTGTCCACGCAATTGTGCTGAGGCAACGATTAAAGATTTTGGTGTTATTTGTACTGAAAAAGGCTATGAGGTTCATGTAGCTGGTGCTTGTGGTATTCGTACCAAGGCTTGCTTGAAAGATCGATTCTTTGAAACAGAAGATGAGGTGGTTGAGTATCTGAGGGCATTTACCCAACTTTATCGTACTGAAGCAAATTACCTTGAACGAGTTATGCATTTTGAAGAGCGAGTAGGGCTTGACTATATTCAGTCTCAATTGGATACACCTGAAAAGATTAAATCTTGGGCTGATAAATTACCAACAACAATTAAAAATCCGTGGGTGAGTACCAATCATAGGGTTGAGCGAAAATCAGCTTAATTAGGAGTTATTATGAAAGATAAACTAAACATATTGTCGTTTAAAGGCAAGTATCGGATATTACACTTGACTTGGTTTGCTTTTTTTATGACTTTTGTGGTCTGGTTAAGTCTTGGGCCAATGATGCCATTTATCCAAGAGGCATTAGATTTAACTGATCAACAAGCAAAAGTACTGTTAATTTTGAATGTTGCTATGACCATACCGGCAAGAATTATTGTTGGTATGTTGGTAGATAAACTAGGTCCTAAGATTATGTTTGCCAGTATTTTGATTTTAGGCGGTGTGATTTCAATTGTCTTTAGTTGGATGCAAAGCTATGAACAATTGGCAATGATGCGATTCTTATCAGGTTTTATTGGCGCTGGATTTGTGGTGGGTATTCGTATGATCTCAGAATGGTTTCCGGCTAAACAAACAGGAACAGCACAAGGTATTTATGGTGGATGGGGTAATTTTGGCTCGGCTGGTGCAGCGGCAACTCTACCATTTATTGCTGTAAGTTTTGGTGGTGATGATGGTTGGAGGTTTGCTATTACTATGGCAAGTTTGCTGGCGATTGTATATGGCGTGGTGTATTACTTCAGTGTTTCTAACACGCCAAAAGGATCTACTTACTTTAAGCCAAAAAAATCTGGCGCAATGGAGGTTTCAAGCTTTGGCGGATTAATTCTTTATATTGTTATGAATATTCCTCTGTACCTAGCATTAGCTTTATTAACCTGGAAGCTTTCACCTTCTAAGATGAACCTGATTTCATTAGAAACTACCTGGGCGGTGTACGTGTCTTTAGGCGTTATGTTTGTGTTGCAACTAACCAAGATTTGGCATATCAATGCACAAGTGATTAAAAACCCTGTTCCTAAGCAACATCAATATAAGTTTAAACAAGTGGCTATCCTGGATTGGGCTTATTTAGTTACTTTTGGCACAGAGCTTGCAGTGGTTTCTGTGTTGGCTATGTTTTATGTTGATTGGTTTGAATTGCCTAAAATTACGGCAGCACTCTTAGCAGGCATCTACCCATTCATTAATTTATTTGCTCGACCAGGTGGCGGTTGGATTAGTGATAAGATTGGGCGTAAATTAACGTTAATTATTACATTTTCTGGTATTGCAATAAGTTTCTTGGCATTGGGCACTGTTGATAAAAATTGGTCTATTGTCTGGGTGGTTGGCTTAACCATTCTGGGCGGTGTTTTTTCCAAGGCGGGTTCAGGTGCAATTTTTGCCATGGTGCCACTTATTCAAAGAAGGTTAACGGGTCAGATTGCTGGCATGGTTGGTGCATTTGGCAATGTGGGTGCGGTGATGTTTTTGACGATTAATACCATGGTTGAATACGATGAGTTTTTCATGATTATTGGCCTGGTATCAGTAGCGGTGTTAGCGTTAATTGTATTATTTTTAGAAGATCCTAAAGGTCATATGACAGAGATTTTAGATGATGGTACGGTTGAGGTTATTAAACTAAATTAAATATGAAGCAACTTAAAGCAACAATCAGTTCACACTCAATTGCTGGCATAAAGCAAGAAAATCAAGACGCTTGTGCTTATCATACCCCTAGTGCAAAATCACTGGAATACAAAGGCATAGCAGCAGTTATTGCCGACGGTGTGAGTGCGTGTGAACGCGCTAAAGAGGCGAGTGGTTGCTGCGTGAGTGGTTTTTTAAGTGATTACTATGCCACTCCAGATTCGTGGAGTGTTGAGCATAGTGCTGTTAAGGTAATCTCGGCACTTAACAATTGGTTGTATTCACAATCCATACGTTCTGATGAAGTTTCATCTATGCTCTCAACCTTGAGTGTGATTATTTTAAAATCTAACATTGCGCATGTTTTTCATGTGGGCGATTCCCGTATTTATAGATATCGATCAGGTGTATTAACGCAACTTACCAAAGACCATATTCTAAGTTTAAATAAAGAAAAAACTTATCTATCTAGAGCCATGGGATTTGATCTTAGAGTGAATGTAGATTATCAAACATTTGATTTAGAAGTGGGCGATCAGTTTTTAATGACCACTGATGGTGTGCATGATTATTTGGACGATTCTTTATTAGAGATATTAATGAGTCGAGGATCAAGTGTTAAAGAAATTATTGATCGAGCATTAGATACGGGCAGTATTGATAACATTTCTGCTGTTATTGTTAATGTTGATCAATTACCAGAGAAAAATTTAAATGAAGCTTTTGATGAGTTGACACAACGTCCAGTGCCACCAGATTTGACCAAAGGCATGAAAATCAATGGCTTTGAAATTGAATCGTTAATTGTTTCTAGCTCAAGAATGCAGTTGTATCTAGCAAAAGATATTAGTACTAAACAATTGGTTGCGCTCAAAACACCATCAGTCAACTTTGAAGATGATCCCGAGTATCTAAAACACTTTATGTATGAACAATGGGTGGGTCAGCGCGTGCAAAGTGCCAATGTGGTTAAGATTCATAATAGTGGCGAGCAAGATAAATTTCTAGCTTATGCAATGGAGTTTGTTAAAGGTCAAACATTGCGAGAGTGGATGGATAAAAATCAAAATCCAGACATAGAAATAGCCATCAGCATTATCAAGCAAATTATTCAAGGCATGCGCGCTTTTCATCGTCAAGAAATGTTACATTGCGACCTTAAGCCAGAAAACATCATGATTGATGAAATTGGCCAAATTAAGCTTATTGACTTTGGTTCAGCTAGAATTGCAGGTGTGGCAGAGTTGGTTAACCCTATTAATTCTGTAGGAAATCAAGGCACACAAGGCTATACTGCTCCAGAAGTAATTATTGATGAAAAAGCATCTCAGGCATCTGATCAATTTAGCTTGGGCGTGATTGCCTTTGAGATGTTTGCAGGATGTTTGCCGTATCAAGATAAGCTGGATAAAAACTTAACAGTAAAAAAAGTATCTAAATTAACTTATGAATCAGCATTGATTCATAATCCAAATCTTCCAATTTGGATTGATGGCGCTATTAGAAAAGCTTGTCATTTAGACAAAAGCGAAAGATATGAAGCATTAAGTGAATTTTTGTATGATTTAGAGCATCCAAATTCAAATTTTTTGAGCGTTCAAACATTTAAGCGACCAGAATCAAAATTACAAAAATATAGACTATTTATCACATTGTCTTTTGTATTAAATTTTGTATTACTACTATTATTAACCGTTAAGTAAATAAATGAGTTTTAAAACAACATGCCCTTATTGTGGCGTAGGTTGCGGCATTGAAATTAGTCGATCTGGTTCAACATTAAAATTAACAGGCGATCAATCTTCACCTGTTAATAAAGGCATGTTGTGTGTTAAGGGTCAAACTTTATTAGATACAGTTGGAACAAATGAGGACAGACTACTGTTTCCATCATTGGGTGATTGGGATAAAACCATTCTAGCAATTCGTGATAAATTCTTAACCACACCAAGAAACGAAATAGCATTGTATTTATCAGGCCAAATGCTTATGGAAGATTTATATGTTGCTAAAAAATTTGCAGATGCTTATGGTATTAAAAACATAGAGAGTAATTCAAGGCTTTGCATGTATTCAACGGTTGAGGCTAATAAAAGGGCTTATGGTGCTGATATTGTGCCAGTTTCTTATGACGATATCTATGGTGCAGAAACCATTTTTATTATTGGTAGTAACACGGCAGATTGCCACCCAATTGTGTTTAATCATATTAGAAAATCAAAAGCCTATGTCGTTTGTGTTGATGTGTATGAAACCACAACTGCAAAACAAGCCGATTTATTTATTAAGGTTGATCCTGGTCAGGATATGACAATTATTAATGACTTGGTCAATCAAGATTGGTTTAGAAATAAAAAAACGCTTAGTGTTTATTCTCAAGGCTTAACCCAATCAACTGATGCGACCGATAAGGTAAATGCACTCATTAATGCACACATTAAAACAGGCAATATTAATAAACCAGGCTGTGGCGTTTTGTCTTTAACTGGGCAAAGCAATGCCATGGGCGGTAGAGAGCTTGGCATTCGAACCAGTGATCTAACAGCAACTGAGTTTTTTTCAACCGGTCAAATTAAAACCTTGTGGGTCATGGCAACCAATCCTGCTCATAGTATGATTAACTACCGAGAGTTTGATACTTTGATTGTCTCTGACTTTACTAAAACACTCACCACTGCAGATGCTGATATTGTGTTGCCAGCATGCCCTTGGAGTGAAAAAAGTGGTCATCAAAAAAATTCTGAGCGTAGGTATTTAGAACAAAATGCATTTCTACCTCCTGCAGGCGAGTCTAAGCCAGATTGGAAGATTATTTGCTTGGTGGCAAAATCTCTAGGGCTTAAAGGTTTTGATTATCAAAACGCAGATGAAATTTGGTCTAAAATGAATATTGATAAAAATTGGTCGCCTAGAATTAGAGTGAGAGAAACACCAGTTGAGATTAATACACCTGATAGAAAATATGGAAATTCTATCAATAATGGCCGTTTGTTAACGCAGTGGCATGGCATGTCACGCACTGGAAAGAGTGCAAAGCTTAATGCAATGACTAAGCAAAATTCAAATATAGTTTCTATTCATCACACTACTAATACAGAGCTTTTTAAAGATAAAGAGGTGGAATTAGACAAATATTCAAAACAGCCTTGTTTTAAAGGCTAGTTAGGTTTTACAATTGACAGGCAATATAGGAGAAGCAATGTTTGTAAAAATAAGTGCAATTTTATTAATACTAGTGAGTTTTATTTCAACAAAGGCCATGTCTGCACCACCACCGGAAGTGGCTGCAGTCCACGTTATGACTGAGGCATTGTTAGCCCTTAAAGAATCAAAAGCACAAGGGAATAATTCAGTTGAAGATGTTGAGGAGTTAATTATTAGTCAATTATTGCCTAGTTTAGATATTAATGAAAGCACCAAACAGGCATTAAAGAAGCACTGGGATGCGCTTAAACCCAAACAAAAAACAATTCTTCAAACCTATATTGCTGTTTCTCTGGTGGATAACTATTCTTCTATTTTGTCGACTTATGATGATTTGGACAGTATTAAAATATCGGCAGATTCAAAAGTTAAACGTAAAGGCAACAAAGCTATTGTTAAGTTAAAGATTAATATTAATGGCGAGTCAAAGCCTATCATTGTGTCACTTAAAATGATTTTAAGTGATGACTGGCATATTTATGACGTGGTGTTCTCAGGGGTGAGCCTAGTTAAAAACTACCAAGCTTCATTTGGCTCTCACATCAAACGAAAAGGCGTTGAGAGTTTGATTGCCAAAGCATCCAAAAAACTTAAGCGACATACAGAGTCAGAGTGTCCTGTGTGCATTGCCATGAAGTTTAAAAAATCCATGTTGAACACTCAATAAGCAAAACTTATACAATGGGCAGTGGTATTTTGCTGTTGTAATGGTGCCATTCGTAGCGGATTGGGTAATTTCTGCGGTAATATTCAAAATTTTCAATATTTTTAATGGCTGATGTGTCTTGTTTGAAATCATATACTTCATTTAAACAATCTAACAAATTGTCACTTTTTAACTCTAAAACACCAGGATTTATTAAATTTTTAATACTTTCTTGCTGTTTTTCACCTAAAAAATCGCACAAAGCTTCATAAACCATAAAGCTGCCCATAAATTTGGCATCCACTGAGTGTCCGGCAATGTGTGGAGAGGCTAAATAAGCACTGTCTTGAAGTTTTTGATTGATGTTAGGCTCGTCTTCCCAGCAATCAATCACATTTTCTAGCGTTTGCGTTTTTTCCCAAATTTTTTCATCAATCACACCACCTCGTGCAGCATTAAAAAGAATGGTTTTTTCGCTAATATTATGAAAATTATCTTGATTTAGTAGTTTAAAGCTAGGATATTTGCCATCAAAAGTGAGTGGCGTGTGAAAAGTGACAATATCAGCGCTCAGAGCAGTATCTAAATTGACAAAATTTGGCAAATTTTCATTTTCTTGCCTGATAGGGTCATTGAGTAGAGTTTTAATGCCTAAAAGTTCGGCTTTTGCTGCCAATCTTGAGCCAACATTACCCACGCCGATAATTCCTAAAGTTTTGTCTTGGTAGTTAAAGCTGTGCTTTTCGGCAAGGTTGATAATGGTACTAATCACAAACTCTGCCACAGCCATTGAGTTACACCCTTGGGCTGAGAAAAATTCAATGTTGTTGTTTTTTAAATAATCTTGATCCACATGATCAAGGCCAGCCACCGTTGAGCCTACAAATTTAATGTTACTACCCGCCAGTAGCGTTTTGTTTACTTTGGTACGTGAGCGTACAATGAGTACGTCTGAGTTTTTTACAGACTTAGCGTCAATGTCGCGCCCAGCCATGGCGGTAATATCGCCAAACTGAGAAAATATCTCGTTATAGGCGTAGCAAGCATCGTCAATGATTAGTTTCATAGTTGCCAGTTAATTGTTTGTTGTTTGTGTATTTTAAGGTAGTCATTGGTTTTAGAAAAATGTTTACAGCCAAAAAATCCTTTGTGCGCTGAAAAGGGTGAAGGGTGAGCCGCTGTTAATACCAGATGTTTACTAGCATCGATTAGTGAAGCTTTTTTCTGAGCATGCGCACCCCAGAGTAAAAATACTAAATTTTGCTTTTTGTTGCTAAGTGTTTCAATGACTGAGTCAGTAAAATCACCCCAAGTAGAATTGGCATGCGATCCAGGTGAGTTTTTTTCAACGGTAAGTGTGGTGTTAAGTAGTAATACACCTTGACTGGCCCAGGCTTCTAGGTTGCCTGTATGGTTGCTAATATTTAGATCCAGCTCTAACTCTTTGAAGATGTTTTTTAATGAAGGCGGCGTTTTAACCCCTTTTGGAACTGAAAAACTTAAGCCGTGTGCCTGTCCTTCGTTGTGATAAGGGTCTTGTCCAAGAATCACAACCTTGGTGTTTGTAAAGTCACTTAGTTCAAATGCTTTAAAGATTTGATTTTCTGGTGGAAAGATGGTGATGTTGTTGTTTTTTTGATACTCTAGAAAATTCTCTAAGTGTTTAAAAGATTCTAACTTAAACAACGGGTCTAAATACTCAGACCAGTCGTTATTTATAGTCCTGCCCACCATAGTCTTAACCGATAACCCAATGTGGTGACGTAACCCACCTCGGTAAATTGAATTCTACCTTTGGTATTAATAAAAAAGCTACTAGGCGTACCTTTAACGCCAAATAGCTTTGAAATGGATCCTGATTGATCATTGATAATATTATTAAGTTGCATGTTGTTTTCTTCAGCGTGAGCTTGAATCTCTAAATCACTACCTGACTGAATGGCAATGTTAAGCACTTTGTAATCTTTAGAAATGGCTTGTATGTTGTCATTTTCTAGATTACATACTGGACACCAAGTTGCCCAAAAATGAATCAATACTGCCTGATCTGGCAAAGGATTAGAATTCATTACCTCACCAGTGAGTGTTTTAGAGCTAAAGCTTGGTACTTGCCCTGCGGTTAGATCTTGCTGTTGCCAGGCGCGAATAATAAAAATAGCTAATATAACCATCATAATTTGCATGATGGTTTTTCTACTTGGTCGGTTTGTGTTCATGGGTGTTAATTATAGTCTAAGCAAATAATTTAAAAAAACATCCTTATTGTATAGACCTTTGTCTATGACGAAAGTGTATGACGAATTAATTGGAAAGGCTTAATGTCAAAGGAAAATGCAAAAAAAATGAATTTTATATAAATGTAACAAATTGTATCAAAAACATACAATGGAATTAAACACAGGTCAGTTTAAGGTATATTGAAAAACTTGATACAAGTCAAGAAAAATTAACTTAAGTTGTTTGTAAGCTTGGCGCATATTTTTATAATTACTATTTAATACCATCTTGGGAGATATCTTGATTCCGTCAAAAGAGCATTACAATAAATATTATCATTTTTTAGCAAAGATACCCCTGTTTAAAAACATTGATGAGTCTGAATTAATTGATTTTATGCATTCAGTTAAGGTTAAACAATATCATCGTGGTGAGCTAGTTACACTGGATTCGCAGGAGCATGATAAATGCTATGTTGTGTATGAAGGTTTGTTTAAATTGACGAAATTAGATGAAAGAGGTGATGAAATTGTAATCACTATTGCTGACAAGAAGGATACTATAGTGCCTATGCATTTTTCTGAGCATTATGATGTTTGTGCAGAGTTTGTTAAAAATACAACACTACTTTATTTCAATAAAGATGAGATTGATCGTTTTACTGCTAAAAACCATCAGTTTTCTATAAATATGATTGATTTTTTAGCAGATAGTGTGCAAAAGCTAATGCTAAGCGCTGAGGTGTTACAGCTTAAAACCGCTAAAGAAAAAGTGGGCTGGTATTTGGTTCATAGTAAAGTTAACAATACTTTTAAATTGCCATATTCAAAAGCATTAATTGCGTCATATTTAGGTATGAAGCCAGAGTCTTTTTCAAGGGCGTTAACCCTGCTTAAAGAAGAAGGTGTAAGGCTAGAGAATAAAACTATTGTTTTAGATAATGGCGATGAGCTTTGTAAGTACTGCGATAAGGTTACAGGTTCAGCTTGCGGATCTTTTAAAACTGAACGCTGTATCCACGATTAATTATTGAACTTCGGCGGCCTTATCTGCTTTGGCAGCTTGGGCTAGCACTTCTTGTTTTTTATCAATATATTTAATGATTTTATCTGCATGGGTAAGTGCCGGGTCTAGCTCTATAGCGCGCTCTGCCATTGCTTTAGACATTTCATAAAAACTAAGATGTAAGTAAGCTACAGACATTGAAGTAAACAGTTTAGGATCTGTTGGGTCTAGTAGAGTCGCCTCTTGAAAGTTTTCAATGGCTTGCTTGTTTTTATTTTGCGATAGGTATAAATTACCCAAACTAATATAGGCATTTTTATCAGCAGAAGTGGCAATTATTTCTTGTAGTCTTTGCTCTTCTTGTTTAAATTTGTTGTCAGTCATGATTTGATTGACTTGCTGTAATATTTTAGGGTCAAGACAACTTAAGCATATTTAAAAACCTGTTAAAGTACTGTCATGACA
>CAYFPI010000014.1:0-23663 GCA_964344985.1 uncultured Candidatus Thioglobus sp.
TTAAGCATACCGCCAGCGTTCAATCTGAGCCAGGATCAAACTCTTCAGTTCAATTCTAACTATTTAGAACATTGGCAACATTTATAAATAAATGCGCTTTGCGTTCAATTTTTTTAAAAGCTGATTTTGCTTTTGTTTTGTCGGAACAATTCACAAACTAATGTAAATCATTTCGTGTGCACTGCACAATTTTTATTGTACGAGTGCCCACACAAGTTGTTTGATATATTTTTAAAGAGCTACTGCGCTAAAAGTAAACTTTTCGATGCAGTGAAAGGTGGAAATTATACAGCGTTAAATCTTCTTGTCAACACTTATTTTCAACTTTCTTTTGCATTAAAACTTTTTACTGTTTTGGTGCAGTGAAAGCGCGAAATTATACTAAGAAAAATCACTAGGTCAAGTGCTATTTTTAGTTTTTTTTAATTATTTTTATGAAGGGGCTAATTTGTCTTCAGGAACTGCTCTATTTAGCCATTCGTCAGCCTCGTCAATGTCTACTATTTTTCCCGAAAAATCAACCATTTCCATGTCATTGTCATTCCAGCCCTTGATTCCCATCTTTAGTGAACGTACATTTTCAAAGCCCATGAGCTGCATGGTTTGCGCCGCCAGAACACTTCTATTACCTGAACGACATATTACTACAATATTTTGTGATCTTTCTTTTGCCAGCTCTGGCACGGTGTCATCATAGTTCCATACGCAAGCACCTTCTAGGCGACCTCTTGGTACGTGGATTGAGTTTTTAATATGCATCATCTCGAACTCATCTGCCTCTCTAATGTCTAATAAGATAATATTTGAACTCTGTTCAATCTCTTCTTCTAAATCCCAAGGCATTACTTCATCTACTGTTTTAAGCGCCTTAACTACTAGTCGTTGATAACCGTCCATTTCTGCTTCCTTATTTACAATATCCTTTTTCAGTCACCATAACAGCAACCTCAACTCTTGATGAAAGGGCTAGTTTCTTTAAAATGGACTTAACATGTAATTTAACTGTACCATCTGAAATTCCTAACTCCCGTGCAATAACCTTATTGCTATAACCAGAGGCTACTTGACAAGCCACTTCTTTTTCTCGATTAGTCAGCGCATCAAAAGAAGGCTCATTATCAGACAATTCATTTCTAAGCACTTTTGCTAGAACGTGCGTCATATCCTGAGCCACTACAATTGATCCAGATACCGCTTCGTTTAGAGCGTTAACCAATTCATCTGGATCCATGTCTTTTAATAAGTAACCCTGAGCGCCATGTTTTAAGCAATCACGCAAATCTGTTTCTTCGGTAGAAGTGGTAAGCATAACAACTGGAATCGCAATATTATTTGCTTTTAAAGCTTTTAACACTTCAATGCCTGACATTTGAGGCATGCGCAGATCAAGCAAAATAATATCAACTTCAAGCTCTGGCGCTTCTGCTAAACCCTGTTCAGGGGAAGATGCTGCATCCGCACTAATATCTTTCGACTCTAATAAAGCAATGAGTCCATTACGAAATAGGGCGTGGTCATCAATAATATATATCTTCATGTGTTTTTTGCAAAAGTTACAGTAATACGCGTACCTTCATCTACCTCTGACTCAATTTCAAGCTTGGCACCAATTCGATCAGCACGCTCTTTCATAATGTTCATACCAATATTATTCCCCATTATTTCACTGGCATTCTTATCTTTTTCAAAGCCAGTACCATCATCTTCAATGAGCAATTGACAACTAGGCTCTGCAGATAACAAAATACGTACATTGCGTGCATTGGCATGCTTACGGATGTTTGACAAAGCTTCTTGGGTGATGCGCATAATTTGCATCTCAACTTCTGGCGAGACTCTCAATTTACCCTCTACTTGTAAAAAAGTAGCAATACCTTCTTCTGTTTTAAATCGGTTTGCCAGGTTTTCTAGCGATACTTCAATGCCTTTTGGATCTAGTGGCACTCTAAAGTTACACATTAATTCTCTTAATTCTTGATTGGCTTGAGTGATACTTGTTTGTAATGCCTGGACCTTTTGATAGGCGTCTAATTGCTTTGCCTCTTTTAAAGAATTTCCAAGCACACTAACTTGAAGCTTAAGACTGTAAATAGTTTGGGCTAAAGAATCATGAATTTCTTGCGAAAGGAAAAGCCGCTCTTGTGACAACTCCATGCGTTTAGTTTGCTCATTAAGTGCCGCCTTATCTAGAGCTACTGCAATATTATCAGCAATTGATTCAAGTAATGCTCGCTCTTCTAAAGCCAACGAAGGCTCGGTATCAAAGAACAAGTTGAAAATTCCTAATGTTTTTCCGTGATACCTAAGTGGGATAAAAATAGTTCCAACCTTAGCTTGTTGTTTGGATTTCTCGCCCACACACTTAGCGCAATTATGCACACTAAACTGCACACCTGCTTGTTTTGCCATTGCCACTTCGCCGCAAAAACAATCACTGCTTAAGACTTGGGTCTCAATACCTTGTTGATCAATACTACCAAAAGAACTTACCAAGTGCAGCTCACCATCAGCACCTAATGACCTTGCGGCACCAGAACTTGCGCCAGTCATACTAGAAAATACACCTAAAAAATATTCAAATAATTCTTCAGTTGAGTGAATTTTGTTAAGTTTAGAAGAAACACTATAAAGTGTTTCTAAGGAGGCTGATTTTTGACTAAGGCGCTGAATCTGTTTATTTAGAATACTCTCCATGTCGTCATACAAGTGTTGGTTTTCATCAATCAAATGATTAATTGCCTTAACAACAGGCTGAAAAGTGGTAACGTGCTCATCATTGAGCCTTACATTTTGATTAAACTTAAATCGCCTAACCCAGTCTTGCAACTCACTAAACGGCATTAAAAAATCTTTACGAATGGCTAAATACAAGCCTAAGTAGATTAACAAAATAATAATAACAAGAATAATATCAACCAAATTCCCATTGGAAAAAGCCAGAACCACTTCCAAAAGGAGTAACGGCGATAACAATATTGTTACAAGAAAGTAAATATAGAATTTTGCTTTAATACTCATTACTTACCAATACAAAAAGAGGAGAAAATCTCACCCAACAAATCATCTGAAGAGAACTCACCGGTAATGCTACCCATAAATTGACCAGCTTGGCGCAAATCTTCTGCCATTAGCTCTATTGCGCCCACCTCTAATTGGACAAGCGCATTATCAATAAAAGACAGTGCAGATTCTAGCGCAATAGTATGGCGCTTTCTTGCTAGCACAACACCTTCTGATCCACTCTCTAAGCCTGCAATATCAGACAGCTCTTGCCTAAGAAGGTCAATACCATTGGCATTTTTTGCAGATACAGATAACTGCACTTTGTTATCATTTAAAACTCTTTGAGTTGGCTCATTGGTTAAATCAACTTTATTTTTAACCAATAGCAATGATTGACTGCCTGCTTCATCAGGCAAGATTGAAAAATCTGGCTGTTGATCTTGTGCATCAAACACCAGCATCACTACATCGGAATTTTCAATCGCTTTTCGCGCCCTTTTAATGCCTTCTTTTTCCACCACATCGTCACTCTCATGCAATCCTGCCGTATCAATAATATTAAGCGGCATACCATTAATGTGAATAGTTTCGGTTAGTACATCTCTGGTAGTGCCTGCAATATCAGTAACAATAGCACTTGAATCTTGGGTTAATGCATTTAATAACGAAGATTTTCCAGCGTTTGGCTTGCCAGCAATAGCAATGTTTAAACCCTCTCTCAAGATTGAGCCTTGTTTGGCCGATTTTAAGATATCTTTAATTTCTGAGTGAATATCGAGCGCTCTTGTTTTTACTTGATCAGATTGTAAAAAATCAATCTCTTCATCAGAAAAATCAATGGTCGCTTCGATAAAAACCCGCAATTCAATAATAGATTGAGTAAGGCGATTAACCTGCTTAGAGAACTTGCCAGAAAGCGACCTTAGTGCTGACTTTGACGCCTGTTCAGAACTGGCATCAATAATATCAGCAATGGCTTCAGCTTGAACCAAATCCATTTTTCCATTTAAAAAGGCGCGCTTAGAAAACTCGCCAGGTTCAGCAGCTTTAGCACCTAAAGCAATTGCAGACTCTAGCAAACTGCGTATCACACTCATGCCACCATGCCCTTGAAATTCAAGAACATCTTCTCCCGTAAACGAATGTGGTGCTGGAAAATAAAGCGCAATACCTTTGTCAAGCTCAACTCTGTCTTGGTCAAAAAAAGAACCGTAATATGCATACCTAGGCTTAGGAACAATCCCAAGCATCTGTTTGGCAATATCTTGACAAAGAGGGCCAGACACTCGAACAACGCCAATGCCACCTTTGCCAAGGCTACTGGCTAATGCACAAATGGTTGTTTCATTACTCATTACTATACCTTTTCAAAATAATCTGCCAAAAACTCATCAAAACTCATGCTATCAGAATCTTCAATTTCACGTTGCTGCTTGCAAGACAAGATTGCCAAATCGTCAAGATGGTTAAAATGCACTTGATTGATATCTTGTGACAAAAACTCCCTTCTGTGTTGTTTTGCAAATGTATTGGCATAATCAAAAAAACCTTGGTTTTTGTCTCTCATAATATTTAGTGCTTGAGCTGATGGTGTTAACTCCGGATTGTTAAAACGTCTACCTATATTAGACACTGCTTGCGAATAATCATCACTCAACAGCTCGGTACAAGATAGTATTTTCTCAATTAACTCGTTACCCCAGTCTTTTAGAAGAATTGACTGAGAGTGTCTTTTTAGCATTAAATCAGGCTTTCGACCTTCATGCGCAATCAGCTGGTCATTGTTATCAATCTCAAATTGCTCTTTGGTAGAAATTGCGGGTGAATCTTGTAACAAACAAAACAATAAAAATGCCTCTAAAAAATATAACTGCTCTTGATCAATACCTAATAATAATGACGGATTAACATCTAAAGACCTTAATTCCACATAAGCTATGCCTTTGTTGCTCAAAGAGTCAAGTGGCTTTTCACCGGGACACAATTGTGGTTTCGGCCTAACAGAAGCATAATATTCGTTTTCAATCTGCAGAATGTTGCTGTTTAATTGTTGATATTTTCCTTCTTTTTTAACACCAATTTGCTCATACTCACTGCAATTAGCAGACATGCCAGACTTTAGTGAATGTACATAATGACTTAAAGAATTGTAATTAGCCTTAACGCCCGCTTCATCTTCTCGCAAATTTTGATAACCAATATCACCCATACGCAATGAAGTGGCATAAGGTTCAAACAGTGTGGAGTCATTAAACTCCACCAAAGAATGTTGGTGGTAACCTTTTAAAAATGACTTACAAACCGCAGGTGAGGCGCCAAATAGATATGGAATGACCCAACCGTAACGAACCACATTTCTAGTGAGATCCATATAACTTTCATTGGTAAATTCAACCATAGTTTGGGTTGAGCCAACAGTATTCTTATATTTTTCAAAAAATGATGATGAAAATGAATAATTAAAATGAATCCCAGCAATGGTTTGCATAACACTACCGTAACGGTTTGCCAAGCCTTGACGATAGACAGTTTTCATCTTGCCACGATTACTCGATCCATATTGAGCAATTGGAATATAGGTTTCACCTCGAATTACACACGGCATGGATGCTGGCCAAAAGCTTTGATCTTTAGGCAAGTGAAGATATAAATAATGCTGCGTGTCTTTTAAAAAATCAAGCACTTCAACCGCACTTGATTTGGCTGGGGTTACCAGTTCAATTAACGACTCAGAAAAATCTGTTGTAATATTGGGGTGTGTCAACGCACATCCCAATACTTTTGGATGGGGTGCTTGTGAAAGTCCGCCTTTTCTAGAAACACGCAATCCTTCTTTTTCAATCCCCATTAAGCTATCCTCAAGCAAAACTGCATGCGGTTTTAATGTTTGAATTTTTTCGTAAATATTCAAAAGGATATCAAATTAAAATAATGCCATTTTACCATTAGCTCATTAAATGAATACTATCAAGGCCGTTGTTGGGGTTTTGCGCAATAATAAAGGACAACTACTCATTGCTAAACGTCAGGATCATCAATTTATGGGCGGCTTTTGGGAGTTGCCTGGCGGCAAGGTTGAACGTGATGAATCTGAAGAGCAAACCATTATTAGAGAGTTGTACGAAGAGCTTGGTGTTCAAGTAGGTGAACTTAACTTACATCAAACCATGCAGCACCAATATAGCGACAGAATCGTCAACCTTAGCATTTATAATATTGACAAGTATCAACACACACCCACTGGTATTGAAGGACAAGAAATAAACTGGGCTAATATTGATGAATTAAAAAACTACAAACTACTACCAACCATGAAAGCTTTTATCGACTCTATAACCTTACCTAATAAATACTGGATTACCCCATCTAGCAAGCACGAATCTCAACAGTGGATGGATAAGTTTGACAAGAAGATGGCCCAAGATATTAGCCTTGTACAACTTCGCAGCAAAGAAATGCTAGATAGTGAATTTATCAAAGAACTTCACAACAAATGCAAGCAAAATAACGTCAAATTGTTACTTAATACTATTGATAAGTCTTTCAATGAAACTTATTGTGATGGCTGGCACATTACTACGGGCGAAATGCTAAAACTAGACAAACGACCTTGTAATAATGACAAATTGCTTGGTGTATCTACACACGATCTAAAAGAGGCATTGCATGCTCAAGAAGTCGGTGCAGACTTTATTGTTATCTCGCCTGTTCAAGCCACCCAAACTCACCCGGACACCATTCCACTTGGATGGGAAGCTGCCAAAGAGGTGGTGGATAAACTTAACATTCCTGTGTATTTTTTAGGTGGCATGGGTCTGGAAGATTTAGACAAAACACTTGAGATGGGTGCTCAAGGCATTGCTGGTGTTAGTGCTTTTTAAGTAAATTTTACAAATCAAGCTCTGGCTAAAGTTAATACATCGCAAGACTGAACACCGGCTTTTATTACAGTTTTTGCCAACTCACTCAAGCTTGAGCCTGTGGTCATCACATCATCAACTAACAACACATTTTGATAATTCATGGGTTTTGCCTCAAATGCGCCTTTAATTTCTTGTTGTCGCTCCTTAACATTAAGTGTTGACAATGCGCGAGTGGCTTTAATGCGTTTAACACTTTTATAATCAATGAAAGTGCTTTTATTCTTATCGATTATTCTTAATAGTTCATGTGTTTGATTAAAGCCTCTTTCTCTCATGCGTGTTTTGCTCAAAGGCAGCGGGATAATAGCGTCGTATGGATTACCCCTACTCATTAATAATTGATAAAAATCATTTAGCTGATGCGCAAAAAAATCACCAATACAAAGTTGATGATCAAACTTAAAGCGTTTAATTAGATCTGCTGTTGTGTCACAATAATCATATAGCGTATAAGCCTTAGAAAATACCGGCGCATGCGTTAAGCATTGCCCACAAAAACTAAGCTTAGAATTCAGTTTTGTTGCACATGATTGACAACGATTATTAGAGATTGTAAGGCTTGATATACATGATTTGCAAATACAAAATTCATCGTATTCTGCACATAAAATGCAAGATTGCTTGGGAATTATCCTCTGGTAAACACCCATGTTTTTTCATCAGAAAGCTCTTCTTTAAATTGATAACCTTCAGTTGTAAATGACTTCAGGCTTTGCGGGCCAGTCAGTCTATTTTTTATAATGTAATTTACCATTAAACCTCTGGCTCGCTTGGCATAAATGCCGATAACTTTGTACTTATCGCCCTTAAATTCCTTAAATGCAATATTAACAATCTTAGCATTCAATGCTTTTTTATCAATACCTTTAAAATATTCATTAGAGGCCAAGTTGATAATGATATCAGATTCATCTTGATTTAATACTTGTGAGATTCTATCTCCCCAAAATTCGTATAAATTTTTCCCTTTAGCATTTTTAAGCTTAGTACCCATCTCTAAACGATAAGGCGCAATAAGATCAAGTGGACGAACCACGCCATACAAGCCTGAGAGCATGCGTACATTGTCTTGGGCAAACTCCAAATCTCCCAGTGATAAACTAGGCGCATCAATGCCGCTATACACATCCCCTTTAAATGCTAACAGCGCCTGCTTTGCATTGGTTAGTGTTAATGGTGTTGCAAATGTCTGAAACCTGTCAAAATTAAGCTTTGCCAATTTTTCACTAATTGACATAAGGACAGCAATATCATCTTGAGTTTTTGTCTTTAAAACATCAATCAATGCTTCAGAGTCTTGCATTTGTCGCGTTAACGTGTGCTTTTTGACTGTTGATGGTGAAAAATCTTGTGTTTTAGAAGGGGAAATAACGCAGAGCATTTAAAGAGTATCAGAGTTAATTTATCTCGTTATTCTACCTTAGTCTTAACTATAAATACATGATAGAAGTGGTGTATTTGGCTAGTTATGGAGCCCTTTTTTACGTTATAATTGACAGAATTTTTCGATTTATATTTTGTAGATTTTTTGACTATGCAAAACCAATTATTACACTTACCAAAAGCTCACGGTCTTTACCATCCTAATAATGAAAAGGAGAACTGTGGCGTTGGTTTTATTGCTCATGTAAAAGCACAACCATCACACCAAATTACCATTGATGCACTAGAAATGCTTTCTAGAATGGACCATCGAGGTGGTTGCGGCTGTGAATCTAACACAGGTGATGGTGCAGGCATTTTGGTCAATATTCCTCATGATTTTTTTGCTAAAGAAATTCAATCACTATTTAATGTAAAAGTATCTAAAGGCGATTATGGTATTGGCAATGTCTTCTTGCCACAAGACGATAAAGAACGCGCTTACTGCATGAACCTACTTGAGCAGTCTGTTATTGAGCATGGTCAAGTATTTATTGGCTGGAGAGATGTGCCAATCGACGTTCAAAAAGCTGATGTGGGTAATATTGCCAGAGAATCACAACCAGTAATGAAACAACTGATTGTTGGCAAGGCAGAAGGACTTGATACCAAAGCATTTGAGCGCACTTTATTTATCATTAGAAAACACACATCAAATGCTATCCGTACTGACAAGTCACTTGCTCAGGCAATGCTTTTTTATGTATGTAGTTTATCAACTAACATTATTATCTACAAAGGCATGTTAATGGGCTCACAAGTATTAGATTTTTATTCTGATTTGTCCAATTCTGAATTTGCAACTTATTTAGCCATGGTGCATTCACGCTTCTCAACCAACACCTTCCCTTCTTGGGATAGGGCCCAACCTTGTCGCTACATGTCTCACAATGGTGAGATTAACACTCGCCAAGGTAATTACAATTGGATGCGTGCTCGTGAAGGCACATTGGAGAGTGATTTATTTAAAGACGATCTAAACAAAACATTGCCAGTTATTGAAACTGAAGTGTCTGACTCAGGTAGTTTTGACAATGTATTAGAGTTCTTAATGATGAATGGTCGCTCGCTACAAGAAGCGGTACTGATGATGGTGCCCGAAGCTTGGCAAAATGACAACAACATGAGTGGCGAGAAAAAGGCGTTTTACGAATATTTCTCGAACATGATGGAGCCGTGGGACGGTCCTGCTTCAATTGCCTTTACCGATGGACATCAAATTGGCGCTGTTCTTGATCGTAACGGTCTTCGCCCTTCTCGCTATTACCTAACGCATGATGATCGTGTGATCATGGCCAGTGAGGTTGGTGTTGTTGATGTTGAAACTGACAATGTAAAGACTAAGGGTAGATTGCGCCCTGGCAAGATGTTTTTGGTTGATTTTGACAAAGGTGCACTGATTGATGATGAAACCATTAAGTCCGAATTTGCCAGCAAAAATCCGTACCAAGACTGGCTAAAAGACCAGCAAATTCACCTATCAGAATTAGGTTGCGATAAAGAAGCGCATGGTTTCCATCCAGAGTCTTTAATTCACAGGCTAAAAGCATTTGGCTACAGTACGGAAACACTACAATTTATGCTGTTGCCACTAGTTAATGAATTGCGTGATCCAGTAGGTTCTATGGGTAATGATTCAGCACTTGCTTGTTTATCTGACCAGTCTCGTGTAATTTATGATTACTTCAAACAATTATTTGCACAAGTAACTAACCCGGCGATTGACTCTATTCGTGAAGAAGTGGTAATGTCGCTACGATGTTCAATTGGCCCAGAGGGTAATTTACTAACAAACACTGCTGAGAATGCACACAGGTTAGTAATTGATCACCCTGTTCTAACCAATGAAGAAACAGCGGCCTTAAGACACTGCAATCATCGTGGTTGGACTAGTAAAACCATTGATATTACTTATGACATTAACGAAGATAAAAAAATATCTGAACTGTTAGATGATATTTGCATCCAAGGCTCACAAGCCATCCAAGATGGTCACAGTTTGATTATTTTATCTGATCGAAATATTGGCTCTAATCGTGTTGCAATATCAAGCTTCCTTGCCTCATCCGCACTACATCGATACTTGGTTGCCAGTCATGAACGAACCCAAGTGGGTATTGTTGTTGAAACGGGCGAAGCTCGCGAAGTTCACCATTTTTGTTTAATGACAGGTTATGGTGCTGATGCAATCAATCCATACTTAGCCTTTGAGGCGCTATGGCAAGCACGTCGTGATGAGATGGTCGATATTGAAAGCGATGATGCCATCATTGCCGCTTATCGAAAAGGTGTTGCCAAGGGCATGCTAAAAGTAATGGCGAAAATGGGTATCTCAACGCTTGAATCATACAAAGGCGCTCAAATTTTTGAGGCTATTGGTCTAGCGCCAGAAGTAATGGATAAATGTTTCTTTGAGACAGCGTCACGCATTAATGGTGTTGGTTTTGACATCTTGCAAGCAGAAAGTGAAAAACGCCATCAGATGGCCTATGCTACAGACACGCTGGACAACCACGGACAATACCACTGGCGTAGTGGCGGTGAAAAGCATATGTGGGATCCTAAAACCATTTCTAATTTGCAACTTGCAGCTAGAAATAATGATGAAAAAGCATACTGGGAATTTGCAGATCATGCCAATCAAGAAGGTACTCGCAACTCAACTCTACGCGGATTAATGTCATTTAAAAAAGGCAATCCTATTTCAATTGATGAGGTAGAACCTGCCAAAGAAATTGTTAAACGCTTTGCAACAGGTGCAATGAGTTTTGGCTCTATTTCTGCCGAATCACATGAATCTTTGGCCATTGCCATGAACCGTCTAGGTGGTAAATCAAACACTGGAGAGGGTGGTGAAGATGCTAAGCGTTGGACTCCAGATGCTAATGGTGATTCACGTCGCTCATCAATCAAACAGGTAGCCTCAGGTAGATTTGGCGTAACCATTGACTATCTAAACAATGCTGATGAGATTCAAATTAAAGTATCACAAGGTGCAAAACCTGGTGAAGGTGGCGAATTGCCAGGCTCTAAAGTTGATGAAGGCATTGCGGCAATTAGACACTCAACACCAGGTGTTGGTCTAATTTCACCACCACCACACCATGATATTTATTCAATTGAAGATTTATCACAACTTATTTTTGATCTTAAGCGCTCGAATCCTGAAGCTAGAATTAGTGTGAAATTAGTTGCTGAAATTGGTGTAGGAACAATTGCAGCAGGTGTTACCAAGGCCAAATCAGATCATATCGTAATTGCTGGTCATGATGGTGGAACTGGCGCATCGCCTTTAACTTCAATCAAACATGCCGGATTACCTTGGGAATTAGGTGTTGCTGAAACACACCAGACACTGGTTATGAATGACCTGCGCTCTCGAGTTATTATTCAAACTGATGGCCAAATGAAAACTGGTCGTGATGTTGCTGTTGCTGCGCTATTGGGTGCTGAAGAATATGGTTTCTCTACTGCGCCACTTATCACTATGGGTTGTATTATGATGCGTAAGTGTCATCTTAATACCTGTCCAGTTGGTATCGCAACACAAGACAAAGAATTGCGTAAGAAGTTCACCGGAAAGCCTGAACACGTTGTTAATTATTTATTTATGATAGCAGAAGAATTACGTCAGATTATGGCACAATTAGGCTTTAGAACTGTTAATGAGATGATCGGCAGAACTGATATGCTAGAAATGAATAAAGCCATTGAGCATTGGAAGCAAAGTTCAATTAATCTTGATGCGCTACTTACTCCGGCACAAAAGCCATACGCTAAAGCTGGCACTTATCAAAAAATATTCCAAGATCATCAGCTTGAATTGCAGCTAGACAATAAGCTAATTGACAAGGCCAAGGATGCTATTGCAAATAATGAATCAATTAGCATTGAAGAAAAAATCACTAATGTCGATCGTGCTGTTGGTGCAATGCTGTCTTCTCACATTGTTAAAGCACGTGGTGGAAATGCGCTAGATGACGACTCTATTCATATTAAATTTAATGGATCTGCAGGTCAGTCATTAGGTGCATTTATGGCTAAAGGCATCACATTAGAGGTTGAAGGTGATGCTAATGACTATGTTGGCAAGGGCTTATCAGGCGGAAAAGTAATTGTCTATCCACCTAAAAACTCAACATTCAACTCTGAAGATGAAATTATTGCAGGCAATGTTTGTGGCTATGGCGCAACAGGTGGAGAAATCTACTTATCAGGCTGTGTATCGGAGCGATTCTGTGTGCGAAACTCTGGTGTAAGTGCAGTGGTTGAAGGTATTGGCGACCACGGTTGTGAATACATGACGGGCGGCCGAGTAGTGATACTAGGTGAAGTTGGGCGTAATTTTGGTGCGGGTATGAGTGGTGGTATTGCTTATATCTACAATCCAAACAATACATTTGAATCTATGGTTAATCCAATCATGATTGACCTTGATCCAATGGATGATGAAGCACAAAAAGAATTATTTAACTTTGTAACCAACCACGCTAAACACACTGACTCTAGTGTGGCTCAGAAAATTTTAGACAACTGGAATGAAGAGCTCAAACACTTCATTAAAGTGATGCCAAAAGACTTTAAACGAGTCTTGGCTGAAAAACGCTAAAAAATAATATTAAAAAGGCTGCCGAGGCAGCCTTTTTAATAACTCATCAATATAACATCTAGATTGGAACGGCATCAATCACATCTGCTGTCTCGTCAATAGCCGCATCAATCTCTTCTCCCACAACTGGAATAACAGAAATAACCGCACCACCAACACGCATAGGCACTGTTACCACTTTTGTGAGTACACAGCTTGATAATAAAAGCGCCGCTGTTATTATTGTAATAATTTTAATCATGAGCGTTTTCTATCCAAGACGGTAAAGTGATAAGTATGCGGGTTTTTCTCATCAGGTGAGTGTGACTCTCGACTAACCTGTTCAAACTCATCTTTATTAAAAACTGGAAAATAAGCATCACCCTCATAACTACCCTCAATATAAGTAATATAAAGCCTATCAACACTTGGCAGCATTTGCTCATAAAAAGAAGCACCGCCCATTACCATGACTTCATCATCATCTTTTGCTAGCTCAAGTGCTGCGTTAATACTAGAAACCACTTCACAGCCTTGCGCTTCAAAATCAGCATTACGACTCACAATCACATTGCGACGATTAGGCAAAGGCCTGCCAATAGACTCATGTGTTTTTCTCCCCATAAGTACTGTTTTCCCAGTGGTTACTTTTTTAAAATAACCCAAATCAGCTGGCAGATGCCAAGGCAGGGCATTATCTTTGCCAATGAGCTGATTATCGTCCATTGCCACAATCATTGATAAGCGCATGAAAAAGACCCAAATAAAGTAAAATAAAGCCTATTTTACAAATACTGTTAACGCACGTGTCATTAATTCTTGCTTCATCATCGCCATTTAGAAAAGCTCTGCTTGATAAGCTTGATGTTGGTTTTTCAACACAATCACCCGATATTGATGAATCTAGAAAAGACGGCGAAACACCAGAGCAACTGGTTTATCGATTAAGCCAAGAAAAGGCGCGTGAAGTTGCAAAAACTCAAACTGGGCTAATCATTGCTTCTGATCAAATTGCAACTCTTAAGGATGGACTGGGTAAAAACGATGCAATTCTTGGCAAGCCACATACGCATGAAAATGCAATAAAACAATTACAAGAAAGCTCTGGAAATATCGTTACATTTTTAACAGGATTGACTCTTTTAAATACAAATAATAGCAATATACAAACAATTGTAGAAAAATATCAAGTTAAATTTAAAACACTTACTACTGATCAAATTCAAGCCTACCTTGTTAAAGAGACCCCTTACAATTGTGCCGGAAGCTTCAAATCTGAAGCGCTTGGCATTAGCTTATTTGAGCGCATGATTGGTGATGATCCTAATTCTTTAATTGGCTTGCCACTAATCCAACTAATTAAAATGCTAAATAATGAAGGTATCGACATACTTAGTTAACATTCATGTCTGTACTTTATTCTGCTGATCAAGCAACCATAAAATCTGGAAAAAAGAGCTATTGGGGTTCTTTATATGGCAGTAGTGACGCACTGGCTTTAATTGAATTTACTGAACAAAATAATCAAGTCGTACTGCTTATTGCTAATGATATTGCTCATTTAGATCTTTTATATAATTCACTTAATTTTTATACCTCTCAAGGGGATGCTAAACAGAGCAATACAGAACTAGACATTCTTAAGTTTGATGACTGGGAAGTATTGGCTTATGATCATTTTTCACCACATCCAGATATTACCTCTAATCGACTTAAAACCTTATCAAAGATAAAGAGAATAAAACGTGGCATTGTTATCGTAACCCTTGAGTCGCTATTTTCGCGATTATGCACTTTAGAATTTGTCGATCAGTACAGCTTTGACATTAATGTTGGCGATACATTAGCATTGGATATTTTTAGTGAAAAATTATTAAAAATTGGATACAGACGCGTTAGCACTGTTATGGAGCGTGGAGAGTTTAATATTCGAGGCTCTTTGCTTGATCTTTATCCTATGGGTGCAAACTCGCCCTATCGAATTGATTTGTTCGATCAAGAAATAGACTCTATTCGCACTTTTGACACTTCCACTCAGCGTTCTGAATCTGAAGTTAACAACATTGAATTACTGCCCGCTAGAGAGTTTGCGACTGATAAAAACAGCATTGAAACATTTAAAGAAAACTACCAACAAGCCATTGGTGATGAGGGGCTTATCTACCAAGAGGTGAGTGAGGCAAGATTGCCAAATGGCATAGAATTTTATTTGCCTTTATTTTTTAACTCAACCAATACACTGTTTGATTTTTTACCTAATAACACTGTTGTATCAACATTTAATGGCTTTTCTAAATTGGTTGATCAAACCTTTGATCATATTAACGATAGATACAAACATGCCAAACAAGATTTAGACCGACCTCCTCTTGGTGTCAATCAAGTTTTTTTATCAAAGGAACAGTTGTTTGGCGAAATAAAGAATCGAGCACAATTAGTGATCGGCACTTCAAAACTTGAAGGCAAAAATGGCCAATATAATTTTTCATCAAAACTACTGCCGCCACTCAGAATAGAACCACAAGGCAAATACCCCTTAAACAAACTAGACGACTTTGTTAAAAGATTCAACAAAAAAATACTCATTGTTTGCAATTCTCTTGGCAGGCAAAGCATCTTAGAGGAATTATTATCCAACCATAAACTAAATGCACACCGCGTTAATAATTGGAAGCATTTTCTCTCGCTTGATCATTCACTTTGCATTACCAACCAAGCCTTGTCACAAGGGCTACTGACTGATGATATTGCTATTATTACTGAAGAGGCTTTATTTGGCCAAGAAGTTGTCCAACAACAACGCAGAAGGCGCGCTAAACACAAAGATTTTGATGAAGCGATTAAAAGCCTTATTGAGATTAAAAAAGGCGACCCTATTGTGCATGAAAATTATGGTGTTGGTCGCTACTTAGGTTTAAAAACTCAAACCTATGATGGACAGTCACAAGATTTTTTGCAATTAGAGTATGCAGGTGGTGCCAAACTCATGGTGCCCATCACTTCTCTAAACTTAATTTCTCGCTACTCAGGAGCAGTAGCTGATAATGCACCACTACACAAGCTCGGAACGCCGCAATGGAGCAAGGCCAAGAAAAAAGCAGGCGAAGCCTTGCATGATGTTGCAGCAGAACTCTTAGAAATTTATGCCAAGCGTGAATCGCTCTCAGGATTTGCCTTTCCAGATCCTAACGATGCTTATTCTTCTTTTGTGGCCAGTTTTCCTTTTGAAGAAACACCTGATCAAATCAAAACCATGGGTGAAGTACTGGCAGATATGCGTAGCCAAAAACCAATGGATCGTTTGGTTTGTGGCGACGTAGGCTTTGGAAAAACAGAAATTGCGATGCGTGCTGCATTTTTAGCTGTTGAGGCTGGAAAACAAGTGGCTATTTTGGTCCCAACCACACTACTGGCTAATCAGCACCATCAATCTTTTGTTGATAGGTTTGCCAACCATCCTGTGGAAATTTCTGCGTTATCAAGATTTCAAACTCCTAAAGAGCAAAAAATAATTATTGAAAAATTATCTCAAGGAACGGTTGATATTGTTGTTGGCACACACAAAATCATTCAAAACAATATTAAATACAAAAACCTTGGTTTAGTGATTATTGATGAAGAGCACCGCTTTGGCGTTAAACAAAAAGAAGCTTTGAAAAAACTCCGTGGTCAAAGCGATATTCTCACCATGACTGCCACCCCTATTCCGCGAACACTTAATATGGCACTCGGATCACTTAGAGAGCTCTCTATTATTGCCACACCGCCTGCTAAACGCAGTGCCATTCAAACCTTTGTGCAAGAATGGAAGGATGACAATATTATTGAGGCTTGCACACGTGAGCTTCATCGTGGTGGACAAATATTTGTTTTACACAATGATATTGACTCCATTGACAATATGGCGCACTCTCTTACAGAGATCATGCCAAATGTTAAGGTTCGCATTGCTCACGGGCAAATGCCAACGCGTGAACTAGAACACATTATGAGTGATTTTTACCATGCGCGTTTTCAAATTTTAGTATGTACCACCATTATTGAAACTGGCATTGATATTCCTAATGCCAATACCATTATTATTAATAACGCACAAAATTTTGGATTGGCGCAATTACATCAACTTCGAGGTCGTGTTGGCCGTTCACATCATAGAGCTTATGCTTATTTGATTATTAAATCACACCAATCCTTATCTAAAGATGCTAAAAAGCGCTTAGATGCGATTGAATCTTTAGAAGAGTTGGGCGCAGGATTTATGCTGGCCAACCATGATTTGGAAATCCGTGGTGCAGGCGACTTGCTCGGCGATAATCAATCAGGAAAAATTAGTGAAATAGGCTTTAACCTTTATCACGATCTATTAAAACGCACTGTTGATGCGATGCGTGCAGGACGAAAAATCAACCTAGATGATCCAATCAATCATGATATTCAGATTGATTCTGGTCTGCCTTCTATCATTCCTGAGGATTATTTAGAAGATGTGCATGAACGCCTGGTGTTATACAAACGCATTGCCAGCTGCAAAACTAACGATGAGCTTAAAGAACTGCAAATTGAAATGATTGATCGATTTGGCCTATTGCCAGACTCCACCAAGAATTTATTTGCCAACACCAAGCTCAAACTTTTTTCAGAAAAAATCGGAATTGATGAAATTAACCTTTATGATGACAAAGCCATCATTACTTTTGGCGCCAAAAACACCATAGAACCAATAAAAATCATCAATTTAATCCAAAAACAGCCTCAAAGCTATCAATTAAAAGGCCAAAATCAGTTAATCGTAAAAGAAAACATGCCTGAAGACATCAGACGTATTGAGCTTATTGAAAATTTGCTAAAAAAGCTAAATTAGCTTGTTTTTGATTAATTTTGGCGCAAAAACCTTCAACGCCACATAAATAAACACCACGCCACCTAAAATATCACTAAATAAATAAGACTGGATAAATAAAACCGGATCTTCAATAATTTTTCCGTTCATTGGATAAACAAAAACTTTTGCTAGTGTTGCTAGTAGTGATGCCAAAACAACCAAAAACATCACGTGCGCATAGTTAATTTTTCCAGAATCAAAAAAATCAGATAATCGAAAAAATCTCATCATTAATATTGAAACAATAGGCGCCAAACTGTCAATTAGTTTTCCTAAATAACTATAAATATGAATTGCCTCCCAAGTACCGCCTTTGGTGATAAATGTAGCTAGTACATAACCAATCAAAACCCCAGGAAAAGATTTAAAACCAAACAAAAGCGGAGCAAGAATAGCCGCACCCATTGGCAACCAAATGTAATTTCCAACAGAAATATCCACATGGTCAAATGGGACAATAATCATTCTAGAGATAAAGACCGCAATAAATGCGATCAGGTTATGCTGAAGCGTAATCGACAAAGCTAGACAAATAGTTTAAGAAAAGAGACCATTATAGTCTAATTTGAATGCAAAAGCGGGGGGGGGTTAGGCTGTTTTTTCTTGAAATACGAATTGCAATACTGGCGCAATCAGCTTCATAACTAGATAAATAACCAGAAGACTGCCTAGTACATCGCCAGTAATATAGTGTGCAATGAAATCAACCGCATTAATATTCATGGTGATGCTTTGCATATAAACAAAGAACTTTAACAATGCACTGATCACAGAAGTAAACATAATTAAGAATAGTACGTGTCTGAAATCAATATTGCGCAAGTTAGAAAAATCACACACTTGTGTTATTTTCATGGTTTGCATGGCAATAATCGGTGCAATAGCACCTGCACACGCTGCCATGGTTCCAATTAACAAGTGATCATTCCAAGAATTAAACAAGACAACACCACTTACAACACAAGCAGCTAAGATGCCTGGCAATACCCTAAATCCAAACAAAAGATACATTAATATTTTTACACCCAGTGGCAGGTAAAAATAAGTACCTACACCCACTTCAAACTCGCCAAATAAGACCATAACATAGGCGGCTAAAAATACGCTTAAAAAAGCAATGATATTTTCAAATAAGTAGTTTTTAATGTTGGCTAGCATTTATAAGTGATATTAATAAACTCAAGACCCTCCCAAGTAGAGAAAGCTTTAAGTTTTTAAAAAAGTTTGTCTATGGGCTACTTATTGTAGCTAAGGATCATAGCGCGTCTATCAACGCTTGATTGATTGGCTGAAATGATGTTTTCATCGAGTAGCGCACCAACAGCTCTTTTGATGGTTGACAATGAATATTTAGCGAAATACTGATCCTTAGTAATGGCAGTAATATTTGCATCTTTCGTGTGCATGATAAACTCAAGCACAGATTTTTCTACTTCTGATAATTGATCAAAACCCATTTCACGCTCATAAACATCTAATGAACGGCGCAACTCAAATAGTTTTTCTAATGCCTTCATGTTTTTCCCTCTTCCTCAAGATTGTAAAAGCTTGAATTATATCAAAAAAATTCTAATTAAAGCGAAAATTAACTTATATCAAATTACGCTTAACTAATATTGATTTAAATAGTGTGTAGAACAGGTAAATAAATACCATACCGCCTAAAATATCACTAGTTACATAAGAGGTCATGAATGCAACCGGATCAGTAATAACTTTACCACCTAATGGGTAGATAAACACCTTAGGTAAAGTTGCCACAATCGAAGTTAAAATTACTAAAAATATAACATGTTTATGATTAAGCTTTTCAGCATCAAAAAAGGTTGATAACTGAAAGGCGCGCATGATCATAATCGATATGATTGGTGATAAACTGTCGATCACTTTACCAATGTAGCTAAACTGGTATGGGTCCCACACAAAGCCTTTATTAATGCCTGCCACTAATAATAGTGCTGCCAATATCCCATAAAATGAGCGATTAAATCCAAATAACAATGTAACAATAATAGTTGAACCGATTGGAAGCCAGCCCACATAGTTGGCGATGGATATATCTATATGATCAAATGGTACAATGATCCAGCGCTATATAAAAACAATAATAAATGAAATTAGATTGAATTTAATAAAGTCTATCATAAAGATATTGTTTTATAAAAAAACATTTATTTTAAACCATAAATCAATATATGGCCACTTTTATAATAGGGCTCATTTTAATCGGCTAAGCAAAATATCAACTATTTTTAATACAAACACCACCAAACAAACACCACCAATAATGCCGCTCACCAGATAATTTCGCATGACTAGCGATGGCTCCATTGTTGAATTAACTACAGACAAAAAATAACTAAATTTAAATAGTGCCTCATAGGTTGCGCTGAGTACAACCAAAAAAACCACGTGTCGGAAATTAACCTTTCTTGCAGCAAAAAACTTTGATAAATCAAGCTTTTTCATAGTCATTAATGCCAATAGAGGTGAGACTGCAACAATCAGCGTCTCGAAAACGCCGTATCTAATACCGCCAAGCACACTCCAAGAATCAAAAAAAACAACACCAGAAACAAATGACCCTATGGCAACGCCGACAAAGGCATCATAGTCAAACAGTAAAAAAACCAACACAGCTGCGCCTAATGGCAACCAAAACCAATTAACTTCTGCAGCATGTTGAGCGGGATGGATTGCCAAACTTAAATAAGTACTGGTCATAATCAGCAGTGCTGATATAAAAGCAAATTGTAATTGTTTCAACATTGTGTGGATTTATTTTGTAATAACTGCGTATTACAAAAAACAGCTTATAAATTTAAGTGTTTATCACAAATGAAAGATTCATCTCGCGCTTGTCTTTTCCTGACTGTTCAGATTTAAGTACACCAGATTTTAAAAGCTTGGCAACAACACGATTAATCGTTGAGAGTGAATATCCTTGAAAGTAATTATGTTTAAGGATTTTGGTAATGGTGGTTTGCTTTTGATTAACTACAAATTCTAAAACAGCACGCTCAATTTCTGAGTATTCAGCAATGCCGAGATCTTCTTCGCATTCACGCAATGACTCTCGTAATTTGAATAATTTATTAAGTGGCTCCATACATTCTACCCAAGGATTTATTAACTAAACGCTCACCATTATAATGGCCGTTTTAAAAATTAAAAACAGTCAAAACAACATATATCAAAATAAGATATGTTATAATTTTACCATGCTCTAGAGATATAGTCTAATACCACTTCTCTCCTCGAAGAAAAGTACTATTGTTTTACCTTTAGAGCAAACCTAACCAAACAGCTCTTCATTGTAGCTGTCTCTATAAAGCCTCTCTATCTCGTCAATATCAAATTGATGATTTTGTGTACCAAGATGTGCAACTTTAATAGCGCCTAATAATCCAGCCAATTGTCCTGTTGTTTTCCAGTCCATGTTATTCATGATGCCGTATAAAAGTCCGGCTCTATAAGCATCACCACAACCCGTTGGGTCTTGTGCTAATTTTGCTGGCGCTGGTGCAATACTAATAACCTCACCGCCTGTATGAATCTCACTGCCTTGAGAGCCTTTAGTAATAATAAATGCCTCTACTTTTGAAGCAATGGTTTCTAAATCAAGCCCAGTTTTATCTTGCAGCATTTGTGACTCATAGTCATTCATTGCCAAATAGGTTGATTGATGAATAAACTCAATAAGTTCTTCTCCTGAAAACATTGGCATGCCTTGTCCAGGATCAAATATAAATGGCACTTCGGCTTGATAAAAATCTTGAGCATGTTTAATCATGCCGTCTCGACCATCTGGAGAGACAATGCCAATATCTACACTAGAGACATCACCCACATGGTTTTGGTGTGACTCACTCATGGCACCCGGATGAAAGGCTGTAATTTGATTATCATCCATATCAGTAGTAATAAAAGCTTGCCCAGTGTAAGCACCTTCTACAACTTTAATATGAGTGGTATTCATATGATGAGACTCCATCCATTTAAGGTAGGGATCAAAATCCTCACCAACAGTTGCCATGGGTATTGAATTTGCGCCCAATAGGTGTAAGTTGTAAGCAATATTACCGCCACAACCACCAAACTCTTTGCGCATGGTTGGTACTAAAAATGACACATTAAGCATATGTACTTTATCTGGCAAGATGTGGTTTTTAAATTGATCATGAAATACCATGATTGAATCAAATGCATAAGATCCGCAAATAAGTGCTGTTTTTGACATTTTTGAAATCCTTTTTTTATTCATTATTGTAGGTCTTGCCTACAATGCTATCTTAATTCTTCTGGCACAGGAAAATGCACATTCTCCTGCACGCCACTAACCTCAAGCACCTCATTGGCACCCTTATCATATAAATAGTTAATCACTTCTTGTACTAATACTTCTGGCGCTGAAGCGCCAGCAGTTACACCAACCGTATCCGCCTTTTCTAGCCAACGATCATCAATTTCATTAGCGTTATCAATTAGATAAGCAGGCAGATGTTGTTTTTGTGCAATTTCTCTTAGTCTGTTTGAGTTTGAAGAATTGCTAGAGCCTAATACCAGCAAAATATCAGAAGAGCTCATCAGTGTTTTTACAGCATCTTGGCGATTCTGGGTCGCATAACAAATATCGTCTTTTTTTGGCGCTTGAATATTTGGATACTTACGTTTTAATGAATCAACAATAGGCTTGGTGTCATCTACTGACAAGGTGGTTTGTGTTGTATAGGAAATTGCCTGATCAGCAGAAAAATTAAGCTCATTCACATCACTTTCTTTCTCTATAAGCGCTACATTTTTTCCTGTTTCTGACTGACCCAATGTCCCCTCAACTTCTGGATGACCCTTATGGCCAATTAAAACAACTTGAGTATTCTTTTTTTGTTTGCGCACCACTTCTTTATGTACTTTAGTTACCAAAGGACAGGTTGCATCATAAATGGTTGAGGCAATGACTTGAGATTGCTTCTTAACCAATTTAGACACGCCGTGCGCACTAAAAATAACCACTTGATTATCTGGAATCTCACTAATCTCTTTAACAAAGATAGCGCCTTTAGCCTTAAGATCGTCAACTACAAATTGATTATGAACCACCTCATTGCGCACATAAACCGGCTTGCCGTGAATATTAAGTGCACGCTCTACAATTTCAATAGCCCTGTCAACACCTGCACAAAAGCCGCGTGGATTAGCAAGCAATACTTTCATTTAATTTTTTTCAAGAATTTTGAGCTGAAAAGATACATCGGCCCCTGCTAAGGGGTGGTTAAAATTCACACGAATATCATCGCCATCGATACTATCGATACAGCCCACGTAAGAATCACCCGCTGGCGTTTTAAACTCAACAGCGGCGTCAAGCTCAATATTTAAATCTTTTGGAAAATCTGAGCGTTGCATGACCTGAAAAGCCTCATCATAGCTATCGCCAAAAGCCTCTGAACTACTGAGCAAAAAAGTTTGTAACTCACCCACTTTGGCCTCAACCACACAAGATTCTAAACAAGGATCAAGCTGACCATCTCCCAATTCAAAAACTAAAGGATCGTCCCACGATTCATCAACTAAAGTGCCATTTGCATGGCTCAGTTTATAATGAATTTTGTATTTAGCCATTAAAGGTCATGGCGCTTAATAGTGTGTGTATTTTGTTGCGTAATTGATGGCGATGAACAATCATGTCAATAGCGCCTTTTTCAAGCAAAAATTCACTACGCTGAAATCCTTCTGGCAATTCTTCACGAACCGTTTGCTCAACCACTCGAGGCCCTGCAAAACCAATCAGTGCATTAGGCTCTGCTATATGAACATCGCCAAGCATAGCAAAACTAGCTGATAC
>CAYFPI010000014.1:23673-24296 GCA_964344985.1 uncultured Candidatus Thioglobus sp.
AAATAAATGGAATTTTTTTATCACTTAATAATTTAAGCATTAGCGATGTTTTGCTCATTTGCATGAGCGAGAACAGCCCTTCTTGCATACGCGCACCACCTGATGCTGAAAAACAAATAAGCGGCGCACCTGTGTCAATACTATGTTGTGCAGCACGGACAAACTTTTCGCCCACAACTGAACCCATAGAGCCACCCATAAACTTAAACTCAAATGCCGCCGTCACAACATTCATGCCATTTAATGTTCCCGATTTAACAATCAGTGCATCTTTTTCATTGGTTGCTTTTTGTGCCTGAGCATAACGGTCTTTATATTTTTTCTGATCTTTAAACTTTAGTGGATCAATCGCCTCTAAATTTTCAGCAATTTCAACTTGGCCTTCGTCATCTAAAAAACTCTCAATACGAACTCTAGCAGAGATACGCATGTGATGATCACACTTAGGGCAAACGTAAGTCGTATCTTTTAACTCTTCAGAATAAATAGTGGCTTCACATTTTGGACACTTACTCCACAAACCTTCCGGAATGTTCTTCTTAACAACACTGGTAATTGAGGGTAAGATTTTTTCTAGCCAACTCATGATTAATCCTTATTATTTACTGTTTAACTGCGCAGGA
>CAYFPI010000014.1:24306-30222 GCA_964344985.1 uncultured Candidatus Thioglobus sp.
ATTTCACTTGCTAAATTTCCAACACTTTCTATCATTTTATCCTTATCGGATGCATATTTTTCAACAAATGCAACTAAAGAAGAGCCAACAATAACCGCATTTGCATTTTGAGAAACTGCTTGTGCCGTTGCAGCGTCTTTAATGCCAAAGCCAACACCAACTGGCAAATCAATATGTTTTCTAATACGAGACAGATTGTGATCAACTGAATCAATATCTAAATGCCCTGCGCCTGTCACTCCTTTGAGGGAAACAAAATATACAAATCCAGAAGCGACTGTTGATAAAAATTCAATACGATCATCTGTTGTGGTCGGTGCCACCAAAAAGATAAAGTCAATATTATTTGCATCTAGTTTTTGTTTTAGATCGTGCGCCTCTTCTGGCGGCATGTCAACCACTAACACGCCATCAACGCCGCTACTACTTGCCTCAAGCGCAAACTCTTGATAGCCAAAGACCTCAATCGGATTTAAATATCCCATTAATACAATGGCTGTTGTGTTGTTAGTTTTTCTGAATTTTTTTACTAAGTCTAGTACATCGTGAAGACTCACACCATCAGCAACTGCACGCTCATGTGATTTTGCAATCATTGGCCCATCAGCCATAGGATCTGAAAATGGCACGCCGAGCTCAATGACATCAGCACCATTTTTTACCAAAGTCTGCATCAACTCAAACGTATTGTCTAGACCACTATCACCAGCAGTAATAAACGGAATAAACGCTTTATGCGATTCAGGCAGATTTGAAAAAACTGTTGATAGTCGAGACATGTTAATTATTTGGCACTAAATTCATGAACAGCATCTACTAGCACTGTCATATTTTCTGGATCAACATCAGGTGTAATACCGTGACCTAGGTTAAAAATATGCCCTGTATTACCTTTAAATTGATCAAGCACTTTTTTTACCTCTACCCTTACAACTTCAGGTGTAGCATACATAACAGCAGGGTCAAGATTACCTTGAATGGCAACTTTGCTGCCAATTTGCTGCTCCACTTCTCCCAATTCCACCGTCCAATCAATACCTACACCATCACAGCCCGTATTTGCAATTTCAGTTAAATGCTTACCGCCGTTTTTACTAAATAGCGTTATTGGAATCTCTGGGTGTTTTGCTTTCACGCCATTTACAATTTTTTGCATGTAGCTGAGTGAAAAATTCAAATAATTTTCCTTAGAAAGTACACCACCCCAAGTGTCAAAGACCATCAAACTATCTGCGCCACTAAGTACTTGTTGATCTAGATAAGCAATAACGCTATCAGCCAATTTATCTAATAACAAATGCAGCATTTTCGGATTATTAAATAGCATTTTTTTAGTTTTAGCAAAAGTTTTACTACTGCCACCTTCAATCATATAGGTTGCTAATGTCCATGGACTGCCACTAAAGCCAATCAGCGGGGCGCGAGTTTTTAATGCAGATTTAATCGTAGATACTGCATCAAATACATAAGTTAGCTCGCTATTAACTTCCGATGGAATGGCTTCAATATCTGCCAAGGTTTCAATAGGACGCTCAAATTTTGGCCCCTCGCCTTCACTAAAGTACAGTCCTAATCCCATTGCATCTGGAATGGTTAAAATGTCAGAAAATAAAATTGCTGCATCAAGATCAAACCGATCAAGTGGTTGCATGGTTACTTCGCAAGCGAGCTCAGGGCTTTTACACAAACTCATAAAATCACCTGCTTTTGCACGTGTTGCACGATATTCAGGCAAGTAACGCCCCGCTTGTCGCATCACCCAGATTGGTGTGCGTGTGGTTGGTTTTTTTAATAAGGCGTTAATATAATCAAATGACATGAGCTTTTAAGATAAAAAACAAACACTGTAATTATAATGATTTTTGCTTAAGCATCACTCTCATTCGGACATAAAAAAAGCCACTAATAAGTGGCTTTTTTATACAATTTAAATTGTTTATCGCTTAAATGCAGCGTAACGTGATTTAAACTTCTCAACTCGACCAGCACTGTCCATGATTTTTTGTTTACCAGTGTAGAAAGGGTGACAGCTAGAGCACACATCTAAATGTAGCTCGTCTTTACCTACGGTTGAACGAGTTTCGAATGTGTTACCACATGAGCAAATTACTTTAACGTCTGTATAGTTAGGGTGAATGTCTGTTTTCATGTTGGTGTCGCTTTATGTTTAAATATCAAAAGAGGACAAATTATATACTATTTGCAGCAAATAAATCTAATTTTTTTAAGCCTTCCGTCTTCTTCTTAATCTGGCTGCATTGCCAATAACAACTAGCGAACTAATTGGCATAACAATGGCTGCAAATAGTGGTGTTACTTTTGCCATCATTGCCAATGGTACCATCAGTGCATTATATGACAATGCAAACACAATATTTTGCTTAATGGTTGTGTTGGTACGTTTTGCCAGATCAAACATATCTAAAACCGGCTTTAATGTTGATCCCAACACTACAACATCAGCATGATTAACTGACACGTCACTACCCGAACCAATGGCCATGGACGTGTCAGCTTGCACCAAGGCCGGTGCGTCATTAACACCATCTCCCACCATTAGTACGGTATGTTTAAGTTGTAATTGTTTAATGTATTCAGCCTTATCTTTTGGCAATGCTTGAGCCATAACGTGATCAATACCTAGCGTATTAGCCACATTTTGACTAACCAGTTGAGAGTCGCCACTTAATAGACTAACGCCCACACTTTGTGATTTAAGCTGGGCAACAGTCTGTTTGGCATCTGTTTTGATCTCATCTTGCAAAGCGACAAAGCCTAATATGTTGTTTTGATCAGCACACCAAATACAACTAGCACCACGCGACTCCAATGCTTGTGCTTTCTCTAAAAGCTTATCTTTATTTATTTGATTAGCAAGCACAAAATTCAAACAACCAATTTTGTACTCTACTTCATTAATAACGCCTGTTACACCTTGGCCAGCAATTGAATGAAAATCTAGCACTTCTAAATTCTGCTCAACTTTTGCATCTTTTACAATGGCTTTGGCCAGCGGATGCTCTGAGAAGTTTTCTATGCTTGATAATATTTGTAAAAAATGCTGCTCATCAATGGTTGCTTCTATGTGAGTTAACTTAAATTCGCCTTGCGTTAATGTGCCAGTTTTGTCAAAAACCACCCAATCTGTTTTATCTAACACCTCCAATGCATCACTATTTTTAATCAGTATTTTTTTCGCCACCGCAACACCACTAGCAACAGCAATGCTCATTGGTGTTGCCAATCCAAAGGCGCAAGGACAGGTAATAATCAGCACACTGGTTGCACTCAGTAATGCCAAATCAAAATCCTGTGATTGCCAGTACACAAAAGTGGCAATCGCCAATACCAGTGTCGTGGTTACAAAATAAGGGATGATTCTGTCAATGGTACATACCACTGAATTTTTATTGTCTTGAGCATTCTCAACCAGGCTTACAATCTGACCCAGTGCAGAACTCTTTAATGTTTTTGTAACTTCAACATGCAAACTGCCGCTACCATTAATAGAGCCGGCAAACACTTCACTGCCTTCCTGCTTACCAATAGGCAGAGATTCGCCACTTAATAATGATTCATCAATATCACTAACACCTTTAACAACAAACCCGTCAACTGCTAATCTTTCCCCAGGTTTAACCAATACAACATCGCCTATTTCAATAGCGCCAACAGGGGTTATTGTTTGTTTATCCCCTTTAACAACTAAAGCCACTTTTGGTTGCAACTGTTGCAATGAGCTTGATGCTGATAGTGAGGTTTTTTTAGCTGAACTTTCTAGATATCTACCAATCAAGATAACAAAAATAAAATTAACCACGGTGTCAAAATACACCTCACCCTTGGCAGAAAAACCAAGTAATACGTAGGTTGAGTAAAAATAAGTTGTTAGTGCACCAATACTAATAGGCAGGTCCATATTCATAAAACCGTTTTTTATTCCTGTATAGGCATTTTTTAAAAACGGCAAGCCAGAATAGAATAGCGTTGGTGTCGCTAAAGCAAAGCCCAACCATTGAAAATAGTGATGATATTTTCCATCACTCGCTCCGGTATACATGGCAATTGAAATCCACAGCAAATTCATCATGGTAAATGCAGCAAAACCAATACGATAAAGCATTTGCTTGTTTGCTTTTTCTGCCATGCTTTCAGCCACATTTTGCTCATATGGCATGGCTGCATAACCCAAATCAGCCAGTCGTTGCATAATGGTGGATAGCTTGATGGCTTTCTCATTCCAACTAATACGAATACGCTTATCAGTAAGATTTGCTCGTACCCACACCACACCATCAAGCTCACCAATTGCTCTTTCAATCAGCCATACACAAGCAGCACAATGAATGGTATCACTAATTAGAGTAATGATTTTCTCGCCTTGATTAGAAAGCTCCAAATAGGGCTGTTGAAAAGCAGCCGCATCATAAAACTCTTTAGGATATTCTAGAGATACTGCTGGCAAGAGTGAGTTTGTTTGTTGCTGATAAAAATTACCTAGACCACTATCATAAATAGTTTTACAAACACTTGCACAGCCTACACAGCAAAATTCTCGATCGATTTTGTTAATTTGCGAACTGATACGATTACTATCAGTAACCCCTAATCCGCAGTGAAAGCAAGTGTCATTCATAGGGGTTGATTTTATTGTATTTGAGTCTTTTAGCGTTTACAATATCAATCAAACAAAATAAATAACTCCACCATGAAACGCTTAGCACTATTTACACTGTTATTTTCACTGTCACTACCAAGCTTATCAGGTGAGCAAATTCGCTTGTACAAGCAATTTTTAGTAGGCATGCCTAAGGTATTTTTGCAAAAATCTCTACCTCTAGAAGATTGCTCGCAAAAATATGAAACAGGTACGCTGTGTATGCAAAAACACTCTTTAGCAGGAGAAGAGTCTGAAATTGCTTTTCGTTTTTTAAATGACCGTCTTGTCTCTATCGTACTGATGATGCCACTAACTGATGTTAGTAAAATTAAAAAAATGTTTTATGCACTTAAAACACAATTTGACTTAGTGCTCATTGAGGATGGCAAAAGCAAATTAGATATTTTAGAAGTGAGCGCCAATACATTTAATAAAAATGAATTTACAAAATTAGTCGCTGAGTTTGAAGACGAAGCCTATCAAAAACACAGTATTAAGTACACTTTTATTAGTAAAGATGAATTTTTAATACAGTCGCGCCAATCACGAAACTTTGCTGATATTTTTAAGAATGCACCCATCCAGATGCGCGCCGCCACTTACAGTGTTGGCAAAAAACAAGGTCAAGTTATAGGAACCATTACCTTTATTGTTCCTGGTGTCACTCAGTCTTATCTTGACCAAAATCCTATTGTAGAAGACTTTTAATATGAATATTCACGCTATTATTCTTGCAGCCGGCAAAGGCACGCGCATGAATTCCAAAAAACCTAAAGTATTGCAAACACTTGCCAACAATACATTGTTAGCCCACGTACTCGCACAAGCCAAATCTATCTGTCAAAAAGTGCATATTGTGTACGGATTTAGTGGCGATGCTGTTCAATCAAGTATTGATGATGATTCAATTAATTGGGTTGAGCAAACTCAGCAACTTGGCACTGGCCATGCAGTTGCTCAAGCCATGCCATTTGTTGAAGCTGATTCAATTTCACTGGTACTCTATGGTGATGTGCCGCTTATTCAAGAACAAACGCTACAAACTTTAATCAATAAAGCAAAACAAACTGGTGTAGCGCTACTCTCAGTTGCGCTTGACAATCCTACAGGTTATGGCAGGATTATTAGAAAAAACAATCAAATACAGGCCATTGTTGAGCAAAAAGATGCATCGATTGAACAACTTAAGATATGCGAAGTTAATACTGGCATTATGGCGCTTGATAGTGGCCTATTAAATGCCTATCTTGGCAAAC
>CAYFPI010000014.1:30280-30526 GCA_964344985.1 uncultured Candidatus Thioglobus sp.
TGGCGGTAAGTGATGGCAAGACTATTGCGTCAGTCATTACAGATAATGAGTTTGAAGTAGCAGGTGTAAATGACAAGGCACAACTGGCCGAACTAGAACGAGTTTTTCAGCTTGAACAAGCAACCAAATATATGCAACAAGGCCTTGGCCTAAAAGATCCATCACGTTTTGATTGTCGAGGGTCGCTTAACTTTGGGCAAGATTGTGAAATTGACATTAACACTGTCATTGAGGGTGAAGTAACCC
>CAYFPI010000014.1:30579-32626 GCA_964344985.1 uncultured Candidatus Thioglobus sp.
GGGAAACAATACGACAATTGCTCCTAACTGTATAATAAAAAACACTAAAATTGGTGATAATGTATCTATTTTGCCAAATTCAGTAATTGAAGATGCACTGATTAGCAACGGTGCATCCATTGGCCCGTTTGCACGCATTCGCCCTGAGGCAAATATTGGCGAAAATGCAAAAATTGGTAACTTTGTCGAGGTTAAAAAATCCACCATTGGCAAAGGCTCAAAAGTTTCTCACCTTAGTTATATTGGGGATACCATAATGGGTTCTGATGTCAATATTGGTGCCGGTGTGATTACTTGTAATTATGACGGCGCTAATAAACATCAAACCAACATTGGCGATAATGCATTTGTTGGCTCTGATTCTCAGCTTGTTGCACCAGTAACTATTGGTGTCGGGGCAACCATTGGTGCTGGATCCACCATTACCTCTGATGCGCCTGCGCAGCAACTTAGCTTAAGCCGATCAAAACAACGACCTTTCCCAAACTGGAAAAGACCTGTTAAAAAATAAATGCTTGCCCTGCCTAGAAATGTCTGGATTCTAACGGCCAGTCTAGCGCTGTTTATGTCGCTCAGTGTTTTTGTGATTTTTATAGGTGGCATTATTGGTGAGTCTCTAGCGCCAATCAAAACCCTTTCAACGCTTCCTATGGCTTTACTGGTAGTTGGCACGGCAAGTGGCATCATTCCAATTAATCACATCATGTCAATCATTGGTAGACGTCGCACATTTTTAAGTGTTTGTATTTACACGCTTGCCGTTATCTCATTAGCCATCATTGCACTGGAGATTCAATCTTTTTATTTATTTTGCTTAGCCGCTTTTTTGTTTGGTATTACCACCGCTACGATGAATCAGTTTCGCTTTGCAGCCATTGAAAGTGTAGACTCAAATCTTAGTGCCACTGCCACCTCAGCCGTTCTTATTGGCGGGCTTTTTTCTGCTTTTTTAGGACCCGAGCTTGCCACCATCGGCAGAGAATTATTTGATACTGATTTCGTAGGATCGTTTGTCTTACTGGGTGGCTGCTTTATTATTGCCTTTACCCTTTTATGGCTTTATCAGCAAACTGACATAACTCAAAACAAAGATCACAAAAGTGCTCGTAAACTCGCTGCCATTATTCGACAACCCGTCTTTATTGTGGCCATGTCCAGTGCTACTGTTGGCTATGTGGTGATGAGCCATATCATGACCGCCACCCCAATGAGCATGCATGTTATTGATGGTTATTCTTTGGAGCAAACCAAATTCGTTATTCAATCACACGTCATCTCAATGTTTCTGCCGTCTTTATTTACCCCACTGATTGTTAAATTATTAGGGCTGGGAAAAATGATGCTGTTAGGCGTATTCTTATACATGATTTGCATTGCCATTGCCTTAGCAGAGCATACCTTAGATAACTATTGGATAGCTTTAGTCCTATTAGGACTTGGCTGGAATTTCTTATTTATTGGCGGCACCAGTCTATTGCCAAATGCCTACAACAACAATGAAAAATTCAAAGTTCAATCTCTCAATGACTTTTCCATCTTTACTGTTCAAGCAATCGCTTCTTTATCTGCAGGATGGTTTGTCTTCAACTACGGCTGGGAAGTGGTCTTATTATCAGTTGTTCCGTTATTATTCTTTCAATTACTTATTCTGCTTTGGTGGTTAAGTAGCAAAAATCAATGTAAATCCAATAATCTTTGAGCGTTTTTATAGGCAACCATTTCAGCCACTTCTGGACTAAGATTTGCCAAAAGACCGTTTCTGATATTGGCAATACCTTGATCATAATGACTCTCGGTTTTGGTATCAGTGCCTACCATAAACCGATCTGGCATCGATTCAATGAGTGTTTTCCAAGCATTATCTAAACTATAGGAATTAAAAATTTGAGCTTTGGGTCTATTGTTGATTACCCAATCGTTAAGTTTTGGCCGATGTCTAGCGGCTAAATCACAATAGAGATTGTCATGATGTTGTAGTATTTCACGCACTTGTGATGCACTCCCGTCGTTGCCACAATGCGCCCAAATAATATTACCTGCAGGATTA
>CAYFPI010000014.1:32636-32972 GCA_964344985.1 uncultured Candidatus Thioglobus sp.
TTGTTTAAACTATAACTAGTAAAAATTTCTTGATATGGTTTTTTCTTTAAAGCACGAGACTTCATTTTTGGCTTGTGTCTAGCTGACAAATCACAATAAATATTGTTGTGTCTTTTAAGCACTTTTTGCACATCATGTGCACGAGTATTACCACCACAATGCGCCCAAATTATATTTGCATTTTTATTGTAATCAGCCAACAATTCTAGTTGCTTAACAGACTCCGTATCCCAATCTACATGAATAGATAGTGCGCCATCATATTTTTCCACTAAGTTGAGCATTTCTCTATATGTTGGGGCATAAATATTGGTCTTGCGTTTAATTTTGGACCAG
>CAYFPI010000014.1:33101-33374 GCA_964344985.1 uncultured Candidatus Thioglobus sp.
AAAGTCGTTCTCTAACGCGTCCATTAGTTCTCTGAATAAATGATTGTCAGCATCCTCTAACCCTTCAACTCCATATCTAAAGAAAATTTGGTTTAAAAAACTTTGACCACCAAACGGTATATATCTATCACCTATTGTATTTATATAATGCTCACGTACAGATCTACCGCCAATCATTTCACCTAGACCTGCCCACTTAACTCCATTGTTATTCATCCACCTAAGTTGGTCTATTGGGTGGTTGTCAGGGTGTGGGTGCATGTGCACATCAGC
>CAYFPI010000014.1:33384-33993 GCA_964344985.1 uncultured Candidatus Thioglobus sp.
ATTAGTTTTATCCAACTCTCCCGCCTCATCAATACTGCGCTTTTTTACTGATGTGCCAGGCATTGGAATTCCCCATTTTTTTGCAAACTCTTGTGCCGTTATAAAACCATCCTTATTAAAATCAATTTTATTAAAAATAAATTCTGGCTTTGGCCATTCACTCAAACTAACTTTATTATCACCATTGTCGTCCATATTTCTTACAGCCATATTCGGGTCTTTCGACCAAACTACAGAAGAGAATGTGACTATCATGCCAATAACAAGGCTTGTCAATAAATTAAATATTGATTTTTTATACATTTTCACACTCAAGAAAAAATAATTAAACCATAATTGTACCTTGTGGTGCATATTGAACAACAATGCTTTTTTAAAAAATTAAGAAATTATTAAAATAGTAGTTTTTGCCTAAAAAACAGTAAATATGAATATTTTTAGTAAAAATATCACTAAAAATACCTAAAATTAACATAAATAAGGCAATTTTTATTAAAAAAGTATTTTTTTAAAGGTTAATTTACTAAAAAATTATATTTTTTACGCATTAATTAGTAAAATTTTCTAAATTTTTAACAGAAAATGCTGTTTAATCTAGTTTTTTAAAGT
>CAYFPI010000015.1:0-22359 GCA_964344985.1 uncultured Candidatus Thioglobus sp.
TATAAAATTTTGCTTGCGATTATTAGAAAAGAGCCGCTTAAGTTGTCTTGACCCTAAAGCTAAAACCAATGATTGGCACCCTCGAGACGATTCGAACGTCCGACCTGCCGCTTAGGAGGCGGCTGCTCTATCCAGCTGAGCTACGAGGGCAAGAGGTGTATTATCAACTGATAAGGTGTTAAATTCAAGTAATGATTTGATTCAGAATTAACTCTGGATTGTTATAGTCAATTTTAATTGGCCTTAGTTTGTTATTTGTTTGCAGCACTAAAGACGGAAAACTATTAACACTTAATTTTCTTGCCAAAACAATGTCGTTGAGCAATAATGTTTGTGTTTGGGTGTCATTTAAGTTTTTTCTAATTTTTTTAATATCGATATCCAACTTACTGGCAAGTGCGATTAACACATCATCTTCTGACGGATTTTTAGCCTCTAAATAGTAAGATTCTTGAATTAATTGAGTCATTTTCACCTCTAATTGAGGGTTTTGCTCTCTAATAGCAATGATTGCTCGGCAAGCAGGGTAGGTAGAACGCTTTGGTTGGCAATTTTTCCAAAAATCATAGTTGAATTTTACCCCTGGAATGCTCATTTCGATTTTTTGCCAATTTTTTATAATATATTCGCGCATCTCATCAGTCATTGGATTCTTGCTGTCTGGCGCCAAACCACCAAGTACATATTGAATATTGATTGATTTGGGTAATGATTTTTTAACCATTTCCCAGGTGTTGCTAAACCCCCAACACCAAGAGCACATTGGATCGTGAATATAGTAAAGTGTGCTTGAATTCATTAAATATTTTTAAAGATAGGCGTACAATATATACTACCTTATTTATAAAAAATGGAGCTGAAAAAATGAAAAAACAAGCCTGGATTTTATTGCCATTATTGTTAAATACCCAACTTTCAATAGCAGGTAGTTATACAGATTCCGCCAAGGTTATTTCAGTTGATAAGATTTATAAAACTCATACCATTCGTGAGCCGTATCAAGACTGTTATATTAAAGAGTTTTATCAAGGTGATAGCGACGGATCTATTACCAATGAAATTGTTGGCGGTTTATTTGGTGGTTTGATTGGTAATCAGTTTGGTGATGGCGATGGCAAAAAAGCCATGACTGCAGCCGGTGCATTATTAGGCGCATCACTTGCGCATGATGATGAATTAGCTAAAGCCAAAACAGGAAAAGTAGTTAGTAAAGAAGTGTGTGAAACTAAGTACCGCACTGAGTCAAAAGAACGCTTGAGTCATTATCGAGTTGAGTATGAATACGATGGTCGTACATTTACCTACACTACTAAAAATAAACCTTATTCTGATACCATCAGGGTTAATATTAACGTATCGCCTAGATAAATTTAGTGAAGTCGGAAAAAACATTTGAGCAAGTTCTTCGACTTGCTGAGCAAGGTGATGCACAGTCTCAATATAATCTGGCTCTGGCTTATGATTTGGGCGTGGGCGTACAAAAAGATTTATCCAAAGCATTTAAATGGTATCAACAATCTGCCGAACAAGAATATGCAAAATCACAGTATAATTTAGGCATTTTTTACGCGCTTGGAAAGTCTATAGATAAAGACATTGATAAGTCAAAATACTGGATTAGAAAAGCTAATGAAAATGGCTATTCTGGTGGCAGTATTTTTTAATTACAAGGACAACGATGAAAGACATTAAGATTGAAGATAGGCTAATTTTTGCATTAGACGTACCTGAGGTAGATCAAGCTAAAGACTTGGTTAATCAGTTAGATGACAGTGTTAATTTTTACAAAATTGGCATGGAAATGTTAATGACAGGTCAGTACTTTCAATTAATGGATTGGTTAATTGCAAAAGACAAAAAGGTGTTTGTTGATCTTAAATTCTTTGATGTTCCAGAAACAGTTGGCAGAACAATTAATCGCTTGAGTCAATATGGCGCAACTTTTGCAACCATTCATGGCAACCAATCATTGATGGAAAAAGCTGCTGAGAACAAAGGTGATCTTAAAATTCTAGCGGTAACAGCGCTTACCAGTCTTGATAGGGGTGATCTTGATGATCTTGGTTTTGATTGTGATGTACAAGATTTGGTTATTTCTCGTGCTAAGCGCGCTTTTGAAGCGGGTTGTGATGGCGTGGTTTCATCAGGTCTTGAAGTGCCATTCTTAAGAGAATATGTAGACAATAAACTAATTGCTGTAACCCCAGGAATTCGTCCAGTTGCCAATGATGATGATCAAAAACGTGTAGTTGATGTAGCTACCGCCTTTAAATCTGGATCAGACTACATTGTAGTAGGTCGCCCAATCAAAAACGCTGACGATCCATACGCAGCAGCAAGCAATATTCAAGAGATTATCAAAACCTGTTTTTAGGATATAATTTCTCGCTGTTAATTTCTAATTAACACTTCTAAATAATAGTCGCGTAGCTCAGTTGGTTAGAGCACTACCTTGACATGGTAGGGGTCGGTGATTCGAATTCACTCGCGACTACCAAAACTTTCAATCTTTCAAACTTCTCGTATACAATTTACAGCATGAAGTTTTTTTTAATTGTTTCTTTTTTTATTCCTTCCTTGCTATTGGCTAACACTGGTCTTTATGAACGAGGAAAAGCCTATTATTATGGCTCTGGCGTTGAGCAAAATTTCGATAAAGCATTTCAAGCTTTTACTCATGCTGCAAAAATAGGTGATTTGAAAGCTAAAACTGCACTGGGCCTGATGCATATCGAAGGCACTGGTGTTGATCAAGATGATGCTAAAGGCATAGAATATTTAAAAGCCGCCGCTACAAAAGACAATGCTAGAGCGCAATATTATTTGGGAAGCATGTACTACCTTGGGATTGGGGTTGAAAGAAATTTAAAAATTGCACACCAATGGATTAAAAAATCTGCTGAACAGGGTTATGCGGATGCCCAACAGAATTTGGCGTTGATGTATGAGCAGGGCAGAGGCACAAAAAAAAATCCAATTCTTGCTAATAAATGGCGTTTGAAGTCAGCAGATTCAGGCAATAGCGAAGAGCAATATCGTTTGGGTGTTGCGTATATTGATGCAGAAGATTTTGAAAATGCTTATATGTGGTTAGAAAAGTCAGCGAATCAAGAGCACGCCAAAGCTCAAGAAAAGTTAGCCAACTTAATTGAGAATGAATTTTTCTTATTAAAATTTGGAAAAAATGGCAGTCTTAAAAAATCGCTTGATTTGTATCAAAAATCTTATGAAAATGGCAATATAAAGCTAAGCTATAAATTGGCCTCTATTTATGATGACAAGCCTTTTAATAATTATCAAAAATCACATAAATTGTACCAAGAGGCAAAAGAGCAAGAAAATTTAGATGCTTATTTGGACATTGCTCGACATTATCGACTAGGACAAGGTGTTAAAAAAAATCTAGAAAAAGCTTATAGCTTTACCATTGCTGCTGCGCGTAAAGGGCATAAACAATCTCAGTTTGAAGTGGCCAAAATGTATATTGATGGATTGGGCGTTAAAAAATCAATTAAAAAAGCAAAGTACTGGTTGAAAAAATTAGCAAAAAACGATAATCAGCAGGCTGTTGAGTTGCTAATTGAATTAAACAAAAGGTAGAAATCTAGCGGTTTTGTTTTTATAGTCTTGATAGTTGGCAAATCTGGTTAATAGTAGTTTTTCTTCATGGCTAGATTTTAAGATTAAATCAATAACCAAAATCAGCATAACCAGTTGATTAACAATCGAAAGATTGGTCAATAACAAACCAAAGCATAATAATATAACACTGGTGTACATAGGGTGTCGAATGTATCCATATATGCCAGTTGTAACCAGTTGATGGTTATTTTTTAATGATGGCAAGATGTTTAAGTTAGATAATTTCATATTGATCAGAGCAGTTAGTCCAATAACCAAAGATAGAGTTAATAGCGCTAGTGAGTAGACGTTTAAATTGTCTATTTGTGTATTGGCAATTAAAAAGAATATGGCGCTAAATTGAATAACAACATAAATCATGGCAAGTCTTGGTAGTTATAATAAGCTCATTATCTTAGATTATTGATATCAAATATGCAAACATCCTACGATATTGTTATTATTGGATCAGGTCCAGCAGGGCTTAGTTTTGCCTGTTCTATGAGAGAGTCGGGCGTTAAAGTTTTGGTTGTTGAAAGATCTGAACTTGATGCCATTGCTCATCCAAAAGAAGATGGTAGAGAAATTGCGCTGACACATTTATCGCTTAAAATTTTGAAAAAATTAGGCGTTTGGGGTTTGATTGATGGGTCTCGAGTGGCACCACTTAGAGAAGCCAAAGTGTTTGATGGCGACTCCCCATCACTTTTAAACTTTAAGCCAGACCAAAAAAACATTGATGCGCTAGGATATTTAGCTCCTAATTATTTAATTCGTCAAGCACTTTATGACAGGGTTAAAGATGCTGATAATATTGAAATTAAAACCGGCATTAGTGTTAGTGATGTTGAGCAGTATCAAGACAGTGCTAAAGTTGTATTAGATAATGGCGAGAGTGTTGAGGCTAAATTGGTCGTTGCAGCAGATTCTCGTTTTTCTGATATTCGTCGCAAGGTGGGCATTCCAACATTGATGAAGGATTTTTCTAAGGTGATGATTGTTACCAAAATGAATCATGAAAAGTCACATAATAATGTAGCATTAGAATGTTTTGATTATGGAAAAACACTCGCTTTGTTGCCAATGGTTGGCAATGCATCTTCAGTGGTATTAACAGTAAAAACTAACGATTCTCAAAAAATGCTAGACATGAGTAATAAAGAGTTTAATGGATTTGTAACAGAATTCTTTAAAGGCGAGTTTGGGCAGATGACCCAAGATGGGGTTAGACATTCTTATCCGCTGATTGGCACCCATGCGCAAACCTTTATTACTGATCGTTTTGCGTTGATTGGTGATGCTTCAGTTGGCATGCACCCAGTAACCGCACATGGGTTTAATTTAGGACTAAGAGGGCAAGATATTTTGGCGAAATTAGTCAAAGAGGCGCTTGAGCATGGTCAAGATATTGGCTCTGAATCTTTATTAAAGCTTTATGAAAAGAAGCATATAAACCTAACTAGGCTGATGTTTTTTGGCACTAATGGTATTGTTGCTTTGTTTACTAATGATGCGCCAGTCATTAAACAAGTTCGAAAATTGGTGTTAAAGTTTGCTGAGCATTTTCCACCTATTAAATACTTAATCTCTCATCATTTGACTGAGGCAAATAAAAATAAATTCTTGCCATTCTAATGAGTGTTGATTTATTAAAACTTAGGCGTGAATTCACCAGTGCTGGTTTATCTAAAGACGAGCTAAATAATAATCCATTTGTTCAATTTGAAATTTGGATTGAGCAGGCAACTGATGCTGACCTAACACTGCCAAATGCTATGAGTTTAGCAACCAGTGATAATGATGAGGTAAGCATTAGAACAGTATTACTAAAATCTTTTGATGAAAAAGGTTTTGTGTTTTTTACTAATTATAATTCTAGAAAGTCAAAGCAAATAAAGTCAAATCCAAAAGCAGCATTACTCTTTCCGTGGCTCGATCTTGAAAGACAAGTTAAGATTTCCGGTTTTGTTGAAAAAATTTCTACGTTAGAGTCAATTAAGTATTTTTCTTCCAGACCCAAAGATTCACAACTAGGCGCTTGGGCGTCGGATCAATCTTCTGGAATTTCATCTAGACAATTATTATTAACTCAATTTGAAAAAATGAAAGAAAAGTTTCATCAAGGCGAGGTGCCACTGCCTGATTTTTGGGGTGGGTATCGCGTTATCCCTCATAGAATTGAGTTTTGGCAAGGTAGAGAAAATCGCCTACATGATCGCTTTGTATATTTAAAGAAGGGTGATGGTTGGGATATTGAGCGTCTAGCTCCGTAAATTATCAATTACTTGTTTGGTGTTTGGTTTTTTTTCTGTCCAAAATTCAAAGCTGCTCGCCGCTTGCTCGACCAGCATTCCTAAACCATCAGCCACCATAGAGGCGTTGTTTTGTTGTGCCCAATCCATAAAAGGCGTTTGCTTGCCATACATTAGATCATAACAAATAGCCCCATTAGCGCAACCATTTGCAATTTTAGGCATTTGCCCATCTAGTGAAGCGCTGGTGGCGTTAATGATAATGTCAACTGGATCATGTTTGATTTTTTCAAGGCCAAAACCACAAGTTTTTCCATATTGAGAGAAATCATGTTTGAGTTTTTCTGCCTTGCTGGCGGTACGATTAGCGATCATGACACGTCGTGGATTTTGTTGTAATAGTGGTAATAAAACTCCTTGAGTGGCGCCACCTGCTCCTAAGATAAGAATAATTTTATTATTTAAATCAATACCTAGATTGTCAGTTAGGTCTTTAACCAGTCCTATACCGTCGGTATTTTCACCAATTAACTGATTATCTTGAACTTTAATAGTATTAACAGCACCAGCAGTTTTAGCATTAAGCGTTAACTTGGTTGCAAGTTGATAAGCATCTAACTTAAAAGGTACAGTGATGTTAAATCCGTTAGCACCTTTATCAATAAAGCTCTTTGCCGATTCTTTAAAACCGTCAATTGGTGTAAGAATTTTATCGTAGCTGACATCACACCCAGTTTGTTTGGCAAACTGGGTATGAATACTTGGCGATAGTGAATGCTTAATAGGGTTGCCAAATACTGCAAGTTTGTACATAACTACTCTACTTTAGCTTCCTCTTTTTTAACCGCTTTAGGTGCCTGAGGCTTGTTTTCCTTGGGTTGTTGCTGCGGCTTGTCGTTTTGAGCCTTAGGTGCAGATTGTGTTTTAACTTGCTCCTTAGGAGTGTTGTTTTGCGCCTTAGCTTGAGGTTTTTTGTTGTTATTAGTCTTTGGCTTGTTTTGCGCCTTAGCTTGAGGCTTGTTCTGCTGTTTGCCTTGCTGCTTATTTTGGTTGGAATTCTTACCTCGATTTTTATTACGATTTCTATTGCGGTTACGATTTCTATTGTTGGTTTTATTTTTACCTTTGTTTGGCTTTTTCTTTTTCTTGCCAAATAATGCAGCTTTTATTTTTTCAAATAATGATGGCTTTTTTTCCGGAACACGTGTTTGTGGTCGGTTCATGTTAATAGCTGGAATCTCTGCAGGATCAGTCAATCCATTTTCAGCAAGCAGTTGTTGAGGTTTTGAAATTCCTTGGTAGCTCTTATGCTGAGATTTCTTTTCACCTTTTTGTTTATTAACGGTGAAGTTAGGGAATTGCATGTATGGGTTTGGCAATAGGGTTATCTTAATGCCGTGCTTGTCTTCTAATCTTGCAATGTCTTGTCGTTTCTCATTAAGAATATAAGTAATTACTTCAACACTTGATTGAATGGTTAAACGTGCTGTTTGACTTGTTGCATTACATCCGTCTTCTAGTTGTCTTAAGATGGTTAGAGCTAGCGTTGGAATGGTAGGCGTAGTGCCACGACCCTGGCAAGATGGGCAAGTTTTTTCAACAGATTCAGTGACTGAGCTCATGAGTCTTTGTCTGGACATTTCAAGCAGGCCAAATTGTGAAATGGTGCCAATTTGAATGCGAGCACGATCAGATTGAGTGGCTTTTTCCATAGCCTTTTCAATAGACTTTCGATGTTCCTCAGATGACATATCGATAAAGTCAATCACCACAAGACCACCAATATCGCGAAGTTGTAATTGTAGAGCGATTTCTTTGGCTGCCTCTAAGTTTGTGTTGTAGGCTGTTTCTTCAATATCTGAACCTTTGGTTGCACGCGCTGAGTTAATGTCAATTGCGGTTAAGGCTTCGGTTGGATCAAACACAATGGTCGCACCTGTGCGCAGTGACACTTCGCGATTAAACACACTTCTAACTTGCGCCTCAACACCCATGTGGTTAAACAAAGAATGCTCTGACACATCAAAGAATTTAATACGATCAAGATAGTGAGGTAGTACAAAGCTTACAAACTCTTTGGCATTTTGAAATGCTTCTAGCTCATCAATAATAACACTGTCTGTATCTTCTCTTAAGTAGTCGCGTAGGGTGCGAATAATAATGTCACTTTCTTGATAAATCAAAAATGGTGCAGCGCGTTTTTCAGCGGCTTTATTAATAGATTTCCAAAGATCAGATAGGTAGTCAACTTCCCATTGAAGTTCTTCAAAGCTCTTGCCCGCACCTGCGGTTCTAATGATTAAACCTGAATGTTCAGGCAGTATAATTTTGCTGATAATTTCTTTTAAGGACTGTCTATCGGACGAGGTAATTTGTCTAGAAATTCCGTGGCTTTTAGGATTGTTTGGTGTCAAAATCATATAAGCGCCAGCAAGGTTGATGTAGGTGCTTAATGCCGCACCTTTGTTGCCACGCTCTTCTTTTTCGACTTGAACAATAATCTCCTGACCTTCTTTTAAAACATCCGAAATTGTTAGCTTAGAGCCTTTAGGTTTGGCACCGTTATAAAGTGTTTCAGCAACTTCTTTAAAAGGTAGAAATCCTTGTCTTTCTTTACCGTAATCAACGAAAGCCGCTTCTAGAGATTGTTCTACGCGGGAGATCTTTCCGCGGTAAATATTGCCTTTGGTTTTCTTGTTAAGGCTGGTCTCAATGTTAAGTCCAGTTAGCTTTTTGTTCTTGACAACACCAACTCGGATCTCTTCCTTGTGGGTTGCATTGATAAGTATGTGGTTCATGATTAAGTCCTAGTGTTAGTAGGCTTATATGCACACGCAGAGAATCAGCACCGCTGTACTGACTAGGTATTGAATTATATTTTCTGTTTATCATTAATGATAAAAAACCTTTGTTTATAAGGGTTTTACCCTTGTTCTTGCTTAGCTACTATGATTGTAGAATGACAAGAAAAATTACTCTATATGTGGCAATAAAAAGCCCAAAATATTAATAAGTTTTTGTGGTTTTTTTCTTAGCACAAAAACGTTTAAAAATTCTTAAATTGCTGATGTTTGTTAAACAATAAGCCTTTTGATTATATCACAAAAATAGTATGATATTAATCAAAGAATTTTTATAAGCGTTGTGTTATTGATTAAGGCTACGACCACCATCAACACGAATAATTTGTCCAGTAATATAATCTGATTGAGATAGGAATAAAACAGTATTTGCAATATCGCTGGCTTTTCCTTGTTTATTAAGGGCGATTTTATTTAGCATTTTCTTCTTCTGTGCATCATTAAGTGATGCTTCATTTTCTGGCCAAAGAATAGAGCCTGGAGATACACCACACACTCGAATTTCAGGAGCAAGCTCTTTGGCTAGTGTTTTGGTCATCATGGCAATGGCTGACTTTGATATGTTGTAAATTGTGTGATTTTTTAAAGGTCTGTCGCTGTGTATGTCAACAATATTGATAATACAACCTTGCGTATTTGCAAGTTTATTAGCCAAAGAGGTTGATAAAAACAAAGGCGCCATCAGATTGGTGTTCATAATGTTTTGATAATCATTGTGACTAATACTGTCTATTGGTGTTGGATAAAACACAGAGGCATTGTTAACCAAAACATCAAGCGAGTCAATGTGAGTGCATAGCTGTTTAATGTTGTCTAGATTATTAAGATTGGCTTGAACTGTCTTAACAGAATTTTCTCGAATTAAGTTTAGTTCATCGCTTAACTTCTTTGCTGCATTTTCCGATTGGTTGTAATGAATAATTAGGTTGTAATTTGCCTTGTGTAAGGTTTTACAAATTTGAGCGCCAATCCGATGTGCACCACCTGTGACCAATGCTGTTTTCATATAAAATAGCGCTCCAATGACGCTTGAAGAAATTATTAAAAACACCATTATACAAAATGATGCACCCATAGGTTTTGATGAATTTATGGATTTAGCTTTGTATTATCCTGCATTGGGTTATTACCGAAGTGGATCGGAAAAATTTGGAGAGAAGGGGGATTTTATCACCGCTCCTGAAACTTCAGACTTGTTTGGATTTTGCCTGGCACGCCAGGCTGCACAAGTTATTAATGGAAATAACGATATATTGGAATTTGGCGCTGGCAGTGGCGTGCTTGCAGCTCAAGTTTTGTTTGAGCTTGGCAGGCTTGAATGCTTGCCTAATAAATACTATATTCTAGAATTAAGCGCTGAACTACAACAGCGTCAAAGAAAAACTATTACTAAAGCCTTGCCTGAACTGATTGACCGAGTGGTTTGGCTGAATGAGCTGCCTAAGGATTTTTCTGGCGTGGTGATTGCTAATGAAGTGCTTGATGCTATGCCTGCTAAGCGTGTTATTAATAAAAACAATCAATTTTATGAGCTAGGTGTTGAACATCAAGATGATCAGTTTAAGTGGAAAGCGTTTGATCAACCTTATCAAGATCCAAGTTTTTTACTTCCAATGCGGGTGAGTGATGGCTATACAACTGAGGTTAATTTGCGCGCTGTTGCATGGATTAAGTCTTTGCATGAATTCTTGGATAAAGCATTGGTACTGTTGATTGACTACGGCATGCACCGAGATGAATATTTTCATGAGCAACGATCAGAGGGGACATTAAGGTGTTATTTTCAACATAAAGCTAGTGATGATCCTTTTGTGCATATTGGCGAGCAAGATATTACAACGTCAGTGAATTTTTCAGACATTGCTGACCAGGCCAAAAAATCAGGTTTTTTAATCAATGGGTATGCAACACAAGCCATGTTTTTGATCTCGCTAGGTATTGATGAGTATTTACTGTCAGAAGATGATGATAGTAGGCGCATTACTCTAGCACAGCAAGTTAAGCAATTGGTTTTACCAAGCGCTATGGGAGAGAGTTTTAAGGTTTTGGCACTTACAAAAAATCTTGACGTAAAATCGAAAGGATTTTCTGAGCAAGATTTAACACATAAACTGTAACAACAGATGGATTTTATTCAAACAATTGTATTGGCACTCATTCAGGGTTTGAGTGAATTTTTGCCAATTTCTTCTTCTGCGCACTTAATTTTAGTTCCTAAGTTAACTGATTGGCCAGATCAAGGCTTGGCTTTTGATGTGGTAGTGCACATGGGTACGTTAAGCGCAATTGTGTTTTACTATCGTGAGCTTATTAAACACTTAGTAATTGATTTTTATTATTCAGTTGTTAATAGGCGCAGTGTCGGTCAATCAAAACTTGCTTGGGGTATATTGCTAGGAACAATTCCAGTAGGGATTTCTGGGCTTTTATTTAAAGACATCGTGGAAACCAATTTGCGCTCAACCGAAGTTATTGCCTATGCAACACTGTTGTTTGGATTATTGTTAGGATTTTCAGTTTGGGTAAATCGTAAAAAGGCACATGTTAGAGATGTTGTCGGATGGATGGATGTGGCTTTTGTAGGTATTATGCAAGCTTTAGCACTTATTCCGGGCACCTCTCGTTCAGGCATTACCATTACGGCTGGACTGTTAATCGGATTATCAAAACAAGCATCAACTCAATTTGCTTTTTTACTTTCTATTCCAGTTATCGCTTTATCTTCTATGTTAATGTTGATAGAGTTGTATCAACAAAGTCAAGCAGTTGATTGGTGGTTGTTAGTTTTAGGATTTGGTATCTCGGCTATTAGTGCATACCTAACTGTTGTATTTTTTATTAAATTATTAGATACAATTGGTTTAATTCCATTTGTTATTTACCGAATTATATTGGGAGTTGTATTATTAGCACTTTAGAGCCACAACCTATTTATCGTAAGGATTACACCGTAAGTAATTATCTAATTCATACAACTGATTTAACATTTGATTTGTCAGAAAGCGAAACTGTTGTTAAATCAAAGATACACTTTTATCAAAATCCAGAATCTCAAGACCGTTCGGGAAAACTGTTTTTAAATGGTGTTGATCTGGAGTTGATCTCAATAGCTATTAATGGTATTACACCTGAATACCGATTGGCAGAAGAAGGGATTGAGCTTAAAAACCTTTCTAATGATTTTGTACTGGAGGTTGAGAATCGAATTCATCCAGAGACAAATACATCATTAAACGGCTTGTATCAATCCAGTGGTAATTTCTGTACGCAGTGTGAAGCTCACGGATTTAGGCAAATTACTTATTATCTTGATAGGCCGGATGTTATGAGTGTGTTTACTGTACGCATTAATGCAGATACAGATAAATACCCAGTACTATTAAGCAATGGAAATTTAATCAATCAATCTAAAAATCAAGCAATATGGCACGATCCAACTCGTAAACCTTGTTATTTATTCGCATTAGTTGCTGGTGATTTTGCTTGTTTGGAGGATGTGTACACAACCAGCTCTGGCAAAGATGTAGATTTAAAGATTTATGTTGAGCCTCATAATATCAACAAAACCCAGTTTGCAATGGATTCACTTAAGCGGTCATTTGCGTGGGATGAGTCGCGATTTAATTTGGAATATGATTTAGACATCTACATGATTGTTGCGGTGGATGATTTTAATATGGGCGCTATGGAAAACAAAGGTTTGAATATTTTTAATTCAACCTATGTGCTTGCAGATCCTGAAACTGCTACAGACAAAGATTTTATTAATGTTGAAGCAGTGATAGGGCATGAGTACTTTCACAATTGGACAGGTAATAGGGTTACGTGTCAAGATTGGTTTCAACTTAGCTTGAAAGAGGGGTTGACGGTCTTTAGGGATCAAGAGTTTACTGCTGATTTGCATGCGCGTTCGATTAAACGCATTGAAGATGTTAATGCACTGCGCACTTACCAATTTGCAGAAGACTCAGGCCCAATGAAACATCCAGTTCGCCCCGAGAGTTATATAGAAATGAATAATTTCTACACACTCACTGTTTATGAAAAAGGTGCAGAAGTTATTCGTATGATTCATAGTTTATTGGGTGAGCAGGGTTTTCAAAAAGGCATGAAATTATATTTTGATCGTCATGATTCTCAGGCGGTTACTATTGATGATTTTGTGGCGAGTATGAGTGATGCTAATAGTATCGATTTGTCACAATTTATGCATTGGTATGAGCAAAGCGGAACACCAGAAGTTAGTGTTTGTTCAGAGTATAAAGATGCAACATTTACAATCACTGTAAAGCAGCATACAGAAAAACCTTTTTATTTTCCTTTTAACTTTGCATTGTTAGACAATACAGGCAATGTTATTAATAGTGGCATGTTAGAGGTAAAAGACAGTGTTCAGAAGTTTACTTTTAAAGACATACAACATGAGCCAACACCTTCTTATTTAAGAGGATTTTCAGCGCCTATTAAACTTGATTCTGATTTAACCTTTAAGCAAAAAATATTTTTATTAAAGCATGATGATGATGCCTTTATTCGTTGGGACAATGCTCAGCAGTTATGGCAAGGTTTGATTCTAGACCCGCAATCAGTTGATGAAGAATTGTTTTTTAATGCTATTGAATATTTATTTGACCATACTAAAGATAAATCATTACTAAGTGAAATATTAACACTGCCATCTGAGCGTCTGCTGCATCAATTACAATCAATTATTGACGTGTTTGATATTCATGAGAAGCGCGAGAAGGTAGTGAAAAAAATTATCACCAGGTTTGGTGAAAAATTATTAACAACTTACCAATCATTAATTAATGATAAGCCTTATGATTTAACACCTGAATCAGTAGGCGAAAGGTCTTTAAAGAATTGTTGCTTATATTATTTGGCTAAAGATAAGCAATTTGATTTAGTGTATCAACAATATCAAACAGCCAATTGTATGAGTGATAAACTCTCGGCTTTTGGTTTATTAATAACTAACGAAAATCAATACAAAGATGAAGTTATTTCTGATTTTTATTCACAATATAAGCATGATGTTCAAGTGATGGATAAATTTTTTGCTGCACAATCAACTTCACCATTAGTAGGTTCAGATGGGATTGAAAAATTAATGAAGCACGAATTATTTTCTTTCAACACGCCAAATCGTTTACGTAGTGTTGTTGGCGGGTTTTCACAAAATTATGTAAATTTTCACAATCAACAAGGTTATGAATTGTTTACAAATATTATTCTTAAGCTGAACAAAACAAATCCACAAATTGGCGCTCGACTGGTGTCTATTTATAACCATTGGAAGCGTTTTACTCCAGAGTTAAAATCATTACAAAAACAGCAGTTGGAGAAAATTATAAATACCAAAGACTTGTCCAAAGATATTTTTGAAATTGTTAGCTCAGCACTCAAATAATGCAAATATTAACATTACTAACCAAATTATTAACACAAAGACAACTCACCATTGCAGTTGCGGAATCTTGTACGGGAGGAGCTCTTAGTTCTTTATTAACCTCACAAGATGGCTCATCAACTTATTTTGACAGGGGTTTTGTTACCTATAGTAATCAGGCCAAGATTGACATGCTAGGCGTTACTTCTCAAACACTTAAGCAATATGGGGCGGTTAGTGAGCAAACTGCCAGTGAAATGGCCGGCGGTGTTATTAAAAATGCGCATGTTGATGTTTCAGCTGCTATTACTGGTATTGCTGGACCAAGTGGTGGCAGCAAGGAAAAACCAGTGGGTACTGTGTGTTTTGGCTTTTGTGTACTAGGCAAGTGTTTTACCACCACACAAAAATTTGAAGGCGATCGACAATCAGTGGTAGACTCTAGCATTCAGTTTGTATTAACAACTCTACTTAATGAACTACAGCACTAAATTTTCTGTAGCGCCAATGATGGATTGGACGGATAAACACTGTCGCTATTTTCATCGACTGCTGTCCAAACATACTCAACTTTGGACGGAGATGGTAACTGCTAAAGCCATTATTCATGGTGATAAAAATCGCTTACTTGACTTTGATGCTAAAGAGCATCCTTTGGTATTACAACTGGGCGGAAGTGATGCTAATGAGATGGCAATTGCGGCAAAAGTGGCTCAAGATTGGGGTTATGATGAGGTGAATATCAATGTGGGCTGTCCTTCTGATAGGGTGCAATCAGGAAGTTTTGGCGCTTGTTTGATGCAAACACCACAGACTGTGGCTGAGTGTGTAGGTAGCATGAAACAAGTTGTTGATATTCCTGTAAGCGTCAAATCAAGAATTGGCGTGGATGATATGGAAAGTTATGATGAGCTGTGTCATTTTATTGAAACAGTCAACAGTGCAGGTTGTGATAATTTTGTTGTCCATGCTAGAAAAGCTTGGTTGCAAGGATTGAGTCCAAAAGAGAATCGCTCTGTGCCACCGCTTAATTACGACTGGGTGTATCAATTAAAGCAAGATTTTCCACAATTAACCATTGGCATTAATGGTGGTATTATGACAATTGATCAGTCACTAATGCATTTAGAGTGTGTCGATAATGTTATGCTGGGTAGAGCGGTTTATCATCAGCCTTATTTACTATCTGATGTTGATCATAGAATTTATAAACAAAACCCGTCCAATATTTCTCGTGAGCAAGTATTATTAGATTTTATTGAATATATGAAAATTCAAGTTGAACAATCAGTACCTATTAGATCAATGACACGACATATTCTTGGGCTTTATCATGGCCAGAAAAATGCCAAGCAATTTAGACGCTTACTTAGTGGAAAGACAGTAGAATTTTCTCATTTATTTGAGTGGTTAGATAGTGTAGAAGCAAGATAATGGCAGGTAATAACTTTTTTGCAAGCATTGATGTTGGTACGAGCAAGACAGTTGTTTTGATTGCGGATATTAAAAAAGATATATCCGCTAAAGATACTGAGGAGGCTGAAGAAGGTGTTGATAATGATGTTAATGCCGTAGCAAATGTAATTAAAAAAGCCGTGGATTTGGCTTATAAAAGCTGTAATGAAAAAATTCACAATGCCAAAATAAATATCTCTGATTTACATCTAAGCACTACCAATCAATATAGACAAATCTCTATCAGCTCAAAAAATAATATTATTACTGAAAAAGATATGCAGAAAGCTATTGACAATGCTTCTGCTGCGCCAGCACTTAGTAATAAAAGTTTTTTAAATAAAACAGTGAATCATTTTACAATTGATGAAGATCCCAATACTGTTAACAATCCTTTGGGGTTAGAGGCTACACTTTTATGGGCACAAGTGCATTTGCTTGCTGTTTCTAATCAAGTCATTAGTAATGTTGAGCATAGCATGAAACAAGGCGGGCTAGCTGTTGATGAGATGGTATTGGATTCTATTGCCAGTAGTGCGGTGTGTGTTAGTGATGAGGATAAAAAACAAGGTGTTTGTTTGTTAGATATTGGCGCTGGTACGAGTAATTTATCTGTTTTTACCAATGGTGGTATTACTTATTCGCATGTGTTTAATATGGGTGGCAATATGGTTACTGAGCGTATTGCAGATGCATTTGGAATTACATTTGAAGAGGCTGAAAGACTGAAGATGAAGCATGGTTATGCACAGCTTAAGTCTGCACCAGAAGATCGTCTAATTGCCATTTCCCAGCCTGGTGTTAAAGATAAGCGCTTTATATCACTGCATGACCTAACAAATGTTATTGAAAAATCTTATGTAGAAATTTGCAAGCTGGTTAAGCAAGATTTAACAAGTAATAAACTTAATAGATCGATTAGAGCAGGGCTTGTAGTTACAGGTGGTGGATCAAAAATAAAAGAGTGTGAAAATTTATTATTTAGTGTATTTGGCCTAAGAACAAAGTTAGCCATTGTTAATCGTGAGTTGATTACCGCTAAAGAGGTAATCTTAAATGATCCAATCTACTTTTCAGCGTTGGGTTTGCTGGTGCATGATTCATCAGTTGAGTATTTTGACCAAAATCAACAACAAGAGCAAGATGTTGGTTTAAGGGGTAAAATCAAATCATTGTTTGAATTCTAATTAATCATGATAAAGCAAAGAACCATTAAAAAAACCGTTAAAGCCAGAGGGGTCGGTATTCACAGTGGTGGCGTTGTTAATATGACGTTAATTCCTGCTGAAGTGGATCACGGTATTGTGTTTAGACGCATGGATGCAGGCGGGAAACTGGTACGTGCTCACAATGCATTTGTTAATGAGGTGGTTCTTTCTACTGGTCTTGAAAATCAGGGTGTTAAAGTGTCAACGGTTGAGCATTTAATGAGTGCATTTTCAGCGCTTGGTATTGACAATGTTTTGGTAGAGCTTGATTCGTTTGAAGTGCCTATTATGGATGGTTCATCAGCACCTTTTATTTTTTTAATACAATCAGCTGGCATTGAAGAACAGGATGAGCACAAGCGATTCTTTGTTATTAAAGACACTATTCGTGTTGAAAATGGTGACTCTTGGGCGCAGGTGTCTCCACACCAAGGCTTTAAGGTATCGCTTGAAATTGACTTTGATCACAAAAAGGTAAAAGAAAGTGGACAAGAATTAACCATTGATTTTTCTAAACAGTCTTATTTAAAAGAAATCTCCAGGGCTAGAACATTTGGCTACATGCGAGATGTTGAAATGATGCAAAGAAAGAATCTTGCCCTGGGTGCGAGCATGGATAATGCAATTGCACTTAGTGACGATGATGTGCTGAATGAAGACGGTATGCGTTATCACAATGAATTTGTTAAACATAAGATTTTAGATATTGTGGGCGACTTATACCTGTTGGGTTCAAATCTTATTGGACATTACGAAGGATTCAAGACTGGGCATCTGTTGAATGACCAACTACTTTCAGCCATATTGGAGCGACCAGATACTTGGTCTATTGAGACATTTGAGCAAGATGATTCTCCTGTGCAATTTTATTCTGAGGATTGGCAAAATTCCTTATAATCCTTGACGCTATAAAGTGCTTCATTGGGTATAATTGAAAAGTTTTTTATTATCAGTTTAAAGTGATGAAGTTAAATGGCGCTCAAATACTCGTAAATAGTCTTGAAAAAGAAGGCGTAGAGCATGTCTTTGGATACCCAGGTGGTGCGGTATTGCATATTTATGATGCGCTTGAATTTAAAGATTCTATTCAGCATATTCTGGTTCGTCATGAACAGGCTGCAGCGCATGGTGCTGATGGTTATGCAAGAGCTAGTGGCAAACCCGGCGTTGTTTTAGTAACCAGTGGTCCAGGTTTAACTAATGCTGTAACTGGCATTGCAACTGCTTATATGGATTCTATCCCAATGGTGGTTATTTCTGGCCAAGTGCCATCAGCTTTAATTGGTAACGATGCTTTCCAAGAGGTGGATGCTGTTGGTATTACACGCTCTTGTGTTAAACATAACTTCTTGGTTAAAGATGTTAACAATATCGCTGAAATCATCAAAAAAGCATTCCATATTGCTACAACTGGTAGACCTGGCCCGGTATTAATTGACATTCCTAAAGATGTTACGATCGCTGAGATTGATGAGCCAAGCTATTCAGATGCTATTGATATGCGCTCATATCAAGTAGTAACAGATGCTGATGCTGATGATGTTAATAAAGCAGCAAACCTTATTGCAGCATCACAACGACCAATTATTTACTCTGGTGGTGGTACAGTTATCGGTAATGCTAGAGATGAATTAAGAGAATTTGCCCAATCTTTAGGATTTCCAATTACCCAAACACTAATGGGTCTTGGCGCTTATCCTGCAACAGATAAACAGTCTTTAGGAATGCTAGGCATGCACGGCACTTATGAAGCTAATATGGCTATGCACGGTTCTGATTGTGTAATTGCAGTAGGTGCACGTTTTGACGATAGAGTAACTGCAAACATTGATAAATTTTGTCCAAAAGCCAAAATTATTCATCTTGATATTGATCCAGCTTCAATTTCAAAAAATGTTGCTGTTGATATTGCCCTAGTGGGCGAAGTGAAGTCTGTACTAGTAAGCCTAATTGCTAGCATGAAGAATAGATCTGTTCAAGATATTAGCGCTTGGTGGTCACAAATTGATGAGTGGCGCAGTGTTGATTCAATGGCTTTTGCCACTAAAGAAGGTGTTATCAAACCACAAAGTGTTATTGAGGCTTTGTACGAGGTAACAGGTGGTGATGCGATTATTACTTCAGATGTTGGTCAACATCAGATGTGGGCAGCACAATACTACCCGTTTGATGAGCCACGTAGATGGATCAACTCAGGCGGACTCGGCACCATGGGATTTGGCCTACCGGCTGCCATGGGCGCCAAAATTGCCATGCCAGATATGGATGTTGCTTGTGTTACGGGCGAGGGTAGTATTCAAATGATGACTCAAGAACTTTCAACCATGTTGCAGTACGCAACCCCTGTTAAAGTGGTTAATTTAAATAACCGTTACTTAGGAATGGTTAGACAATGGCAAGAGTTTTTCTATGAAAAACGCTACGCCATGAGTTATATGGATGCATTACCTGATTTTGTAAAATTAGCAGAAAGTTATGGCCATATGGGTATTTTGGTTGAAAAAGAATCTGACCTTAGGCCAGCTCTAGTAGAGGCGTTTAAGCAAAAAGACAGAACGGTATTTTTAGACATTATTACTGATCCTACCGAAAATGTATTCCCAATGATTCCATCAGGCGCAGGACATAATGAAATGCTATTAGGTGGCAAAGATGAGATGAAGTCAACTAATGATGAAGGTTTAAATTTGGTATAACGATGAGACATATAATTTCAGTACAATTAGAAAATGAGTCGGGCGCTTTATCAAGAGTGGCAGGTTTGTTTTCAGCACGTGGTTTTAACATTGAATCACTTACAGTTGCTCCTACCAATGATTCAACACTATCACGCATGACAATTGTAAGTGTGGGTGATGACAATATCATTGATCAAATTATCAAGCAGCTTAACAAATTAGTCGATGTGGTAACAGCCATTGATCTAACAGCAGCTAACCATATCGAAAGAGAGTTGGCTTTAGTGAAAGTTAAGGTTGGTCCAAATTCTCAAGCAGATATGGATAAAGCAATTGACGAGTACAGTGGAAAAATTGTCGATGTTAGCGCTGATACTTACACCATTGAAATTGCTGGACAAAGTACAAGAATTAATGACTTCTTAAATGCGGTTGATGCATCTAAGTTATTAGAGGTTTCTAGAACAGGCGTTACAGGCGTTTGTCAGAAGTAAAAAGTTAAACAATAAAACGCATTAAGCGTTGAAAAAGAAGAGGAAAAAAATGAATAGATATTACGATAAAGATGCTGATTTAAACATCATTAAAGGCATGAGGGTTGCGATTGTTGGTTATGGATCTCAAGGTCATGCGCATGCTAACAACTTGAAAGATTCAGGCGTTGAAGTGGTTGTTGCATTAAGAGAAGGTTCGGCTTCAGCTGCTAAAGCAAGCGCTTCAGGTTTAGATGTTAAGTCAATTGAAGATGCAACTGCATGGGCAGATTTGGTAATGATCTTAGCACCTGATGAATTCCAAGGTCAAATTTATGCAGATAGTATTGCACCTAATTTAAAGAAAGGCGCAACAGTAGCATTTGCTCACGGTTTTAACATTCTTTATGGTTTGATTGAGCCAAGCGATGATCTAGATGTGATCATGGTAGCTCCTAAGGCGCCAGGTCACACAGTGCGTAGTGAATTTGTTAAGGGTGGTGGTATTCCAGATCTTATCGCAGTTGCACAAGATGCGTCAGGCAATGCTAAAGCAACAGCACTTTCATACGCGTCAGCGATCGGTGGTGGTCGTACAGGTATTTTAGAAACAACTTTCAAAGATGAAACTGAAACAGATTTATTTGGTGAGCAAGTAGTACTTTGTGGTGGCACAACATCTTTAGTGCAAGCTGGTTTTGAGACGTTAGTTGAAGCAGGTTATGAGCCAGAGATGGCATATTTTGAGTGTTTGCATGAACTTAAATTGATTGTTGATTTAATGTATGAAGGTGGTATTGCAAATATGCGCTACTCAATTTCAAACACAGCTGAATATGGTGACGTTACACGTGGTCCAAGAATTATTACTAGCGAAACTAAAGCCGAAATGAAGAAAATCTTGACTGAAATTCAAGATGGTACATTCGCTAAAGAGTTTGTTGCAAATGTTGGCGATCTTCCTGCGCGTCGTGAAGTTCAACGTGAGCATAAAATTGAGCAAGTTGGAGAATCGCTTCGTTCAATGATGCCTTGGATTAATAAAAATAAAATTGTTGACCAAGCCAAGAACTAAATAGCTTTAAAAACGCCCAACTAAGTTGGGCGTTTTTATTTAGACAGTCATAAATAAATATTTATAATCAAACCATGACAGAGAAAAAAGTAAAAAGAGGGGTTTACTTATTGCCAAACGTATTAACTACATTTGGTCTTTTTTCTGGTTTTTTTGCTATTATCTTAGCAACTAAAGGTCAATATGCTGAATCTGCCATTGCTATTTTTATAGCCATGCTTTGGGATGGGTTAGATGGTCGTGTGGCTCGCCTAACCAATACACAAAGTGAGTTTGGCGCTCAGTATGATTCAATGGCTGACATGGTTTCATTTGGAATGGCACCAGCATTACTTATGTATTTTTACCTATTTGAAGGCTTGGGGAAAATAGGCTGGATCGGCGCTTTTGTTTATGTAGCGGCAGGCGCGTTAAGGCTGGCTCGTTTTAATACTCAAATTGGTGTTGAAGATAAGCGTTATTTTCAAGGTTTGCCTTCTCCGGCAGCAGCAGCACTTATTGCTGGTATGGTGTGGACTAAAGAGATTATTGGCACCACGGTTTATGATGAGCAGTATTTAATTTTATTCGCCTGGATTATTCTTGTGGGGGCAGGTGTGCTCATGGTGAGCAATGTTCGTTATTATAGTTTTAAAGAGATTAACCTTAAAGGTAGGTCTTCTTTTAAACTTTTATTGGTCGCAACACTAATTATTATTGTAGTAACACTTTGGCCAAGCGCAATATTGTTTATATTTTTCTTTGCTTATGCGTTGTCAGGCTTAATCATGACAATGGTTGAAGTCAGAAAGAAACGCCAATTAAAAAAACGAGCAAAAAAAATATAGTATTGCTTTATAATGCGCATTATGAGTTATCAAGTTATCGTTTCTCAATTTAAACAAAGCCTCTTGTCTTTGTTACGATTATTACCGTAAGGTAATCAATCAACTCGTATGGCTGAAAGGCCTAGCACCAACAAACAATATTACAACAAACAAATTTTTACAGGAGACTTAAATGTCTGACAAACTAATTATTTTTGATACAACTTTGCGTGATGGAGAGCAATCACCAGGTGCATCAATGACAAAAGATGAAAAAATTCGCATCGCCAAAGTGTTGGAAAAAATGCGTGTTGATGTGATTGAGGCAGGGTTTGCAATCGCCTCAGTGGGTGATTTTGAAGCGGTTCAAGCAGTTGCAAATACGGTTAAAGATTCAACCATTTGTTCATTGGCAAGAGCGCTAGATAAAGATATTGATCGTGCAGGCGAAGCGCTTAAGGGTGCAAACTCATCACGCATTCATACCTTTATTGCAACGAGTGATATTCACATGAAAATGAAGTTGCAGATGACGCCT
>CAYFPI010000015.1:22369-25998 GCA_964344985.1 uncultured Candidatus Thioglobus sp.
TGATCAAGTAGTAGAGCAAGCGGTTCATGCAGTAACTAGAGCAAGGCAGTATACTGATAATGTTGAGTTTTCTCCAGAAGATGCTGGACGTTCAGATGAAGATTTCTTGTGTCGAGTTATTGAAGCTGCTATTAAAGCGGGCGCAACCACTATTAATATTCCAGATACAGTAGGCTACAACATTCCTCATCAGTTTGGCGCTACCATGAAGTCATTAATTGAGCGCATTCCAAATTCAGATAAGGCAATTTTTTCAGCACATTGTCATAACGATTTAGGTTTAGCGGTAGCTAATTCACTATCGGCAGTTCTTAATGGTGCAAGACAAGTTGAATGTACAATTAATGGCCTGGGCGAAAGGGCGGGCAACACTTCTTTAGAGGAGTTAGTAATGGCAGTACGTACACGCCAGGACGTTTTTGATTGCGACAGTAATATTGATGCAACACACATCTTGTCAGCCTCACGTCTAGTTTCCAGTGTTACTGGCTTTATTGTTCAGCCTAATAAGGCGATTGTTGGTGCCAATGCATTTGCACATGAGGCGGGCATCCATCAAGATGGCGTGTTAAAGCATCGTGAAACTTATGAAATTATGAGAGCTGAGGATGTGGGTTGGAATACCAATCAGTTAGTATTGGGTAAGCACTCTGGTCGTAATGCTTTTAAAGCTCGCCTGTCTGAGTTGGGTGTTGATTTTGAATCTGAAGAGAGTTTGAATGATGCCTTTAGACGCTTTAAAGAGTTGGCTGATAAAAAACATGAAATTTTTGATGAAGATTTGCAAGCGCTTGTTTCTGAAACTCAAATTGAAGAAAGCGAGTCTATCAAACTTGTCTCTTTAAAAGTATGCACAGAGACTGGTGAGCAGAATGAAGCAAATATTGTTTTGTCAATTAATGGTAAAGAAAAAAGTGCTGTAGCAAAAACATCAGGTGCGGTTGATGCTGCTTTTAGTGCTATCAATTCATTAGTTGACTTAGATCTTAATCTACAATTGTATTCGGTTTCTAATGTAACGCAAGGTACTGATGCATTGGGCGAGGTAAATGTTAGACTAGAGCATGAAGGGCGCATTGTTAATGGACAAGGCGCAGATACAGATATTATTACTGCAAGCGCTAAAGCTTATATTCATGGCCTTAATAAAATTTTAGCAGCGACAGATAGGGCGCATCCACAGGTTTAGCTTTGAGTATTACCAGAGAACAATATCTTGATACTTTGGGAATTCCAGAGCATTTGTACTCTAGTAATCACACAACAAAAGTTGTTAATAAATCAGTTAAATGTTTAGTGGTTGAGGTAAATCCAGAAGTGTCTTTTTGCGCAAGTGGCGACTCTCGAGAGTTTTTATTTAAAATGTTATCAGCTATCAATTTGGATAGCAATGACGTTGAGTTGGTAACTACTAATAGTGATAATTTATCTGTGGTTATATCGGCTTATAACGCTGATACAATTCTGATTATGAATCCTGATGCTAAAGCTATTAATAACAAGTGTTTTATTACTCATCATCCAAATAGTGTTTTATCTAATCCAGAGCTTAAGAGAGACACTTGGGAAGTGTTGAAAAAACTACAATCATGTCTAAAGTAGATTATTCTTTGAATGCTTATCAGCGTCCAAATTTAAAAACTCCAAATGGTAAAACCAAGCTTTTATTGCATTCTTGTTGTGCGTCTTGTGCGGGCGACATTATGGAGGCGTTAAGTGCATCTGATTTAGATACGACAATTTTTTTCTATAATCCCAATATTCATCCTCGAGATGAATACGAACTTAGAAAAGAAGAAAACATCCGATTTGCAAAAAAATTAGGCATACCTTTTATTGATGCAGATTATGATAGCGACAACTGGTTTGAACGCACTAAGGGTCAAGAATTTGAACCTGAGAGAGGTGAAAGATGCACAACCTGTTTTGATATGCGCCTTGAAAGAAGTGCGTTATATGCACATGAAAATGGATTTCCAGTGTTAACCTCTACTTTAGGTGTTTCTCGTTGGAAGGATATGAATCAGGTTAATGGTTGCGCACAAAGAGCAACAGATCAATATGATGATGTTGAGTATTGGGACCTTAATTGGCGTAAAAATGGTGGCTCACAACGTATGTTGGAGATAGCAAAACGCGAAGAATTTTATCAACAAGGTTATTGTGGTTGTGTGTATTCACTGCGTGATACTAACAAATGGCACGAGCAAAATGGACGTAGCAAAATTAAGCGCGGGGTTAACTTTTACAAAGAAGCGTATTTAAAGTTAGACACTATTGCTAAATAGCTATTTATCCAATAAGTATAGTAATAAAGATTTTTGAGCGTGTAAGCGATTCTCAGCTTCATCCCAAACCAAACTCTTATCGCCATCAATAACACCAGCAGACACCTCTTCTCCACGATGTGCAGGCAGACAATGCATAAATTGTGCATTTGAATTTGCCGTATTCATTAAAGCTTCATTAACCTGAAAATCTTTAAAAGCAATTTCACGTTTTGCTTGTTCTTCTTCTTGACCCATTGATGCCCAAACATCAGTCACAATCAAATCAGCATTTTGACAAGCTTCTTGTGCATTAGTAAAAAGTGCAATATGATCACTGTATTTATTAATAAACTCTTCGTCAGGTTCGTAGCCAACAGGAGTGGCAATATTTAGCTTAAAGTTAAAAGCTTTTGCTGCTTGCATGTAGGTATGACACATGTTATTTCCGTCACCAACCCAAACAACTGTTTTACCTGTAATTGAGCCGTTGTGCTCTTTGTAAGTCATCATATCTGCCAATAGTTGGCATGGGTGAGACTCATCGGATAAGGCGTTAATAATTGGTACTGATGAGTGTTCGGAAAATGTATTAATGTCTTCGTGTGAAGAAACACGCATCATAACCGCATCTACCATTGAGCTAATAACAATACTGCTATCAACAATCGGCTCACCACGCCCTAGTTGAATATCTCTATCGGATAAAAATAAAGCGTGTCCACCCAGTTGAGTCATGCCTGCTTCAAAAGATACTCGTGTACGAGTTGAAGATTTATCAAAAATCATTGCCAGTGTTTTATTTTTAAGTGTGGCGTTAATCTCTCCAGATTTGTGCTGTTTTTTTAACACAATAGCATCATCAATGATTTTTTCCAAATCATTTGTACTTAGATCGTCAAGGTTAATAAAATGCTTTGTCATAATCTCTTTCCTGGCTTTTTATAAAGCCTCAATCAAGTTGCAAATAGTGCTAATAATAATATCAGCTTCATCTTTGTTAATAATCAGCGGTGGTAATAAGCGAATAGATTGGCCCGTGATATTAATAAGTAATTTATTTTCAAGTGCTTGTTGCAATAACATTGAGCAGTCTTGATTAAGCTCAATGGCAATCATTAATCCTTTAATACGGATATCTATTACTTTGTCTGAATCTTTAAGATTATTACTAAACGCATCAGCAAAGTAGGCGCTCATTTGTACAACGTTGTCTAAAATATTGTCTTTTTCGATAACATCTAAAACACTTAGTGCTGCAGAGCAAACCAAAGGATTGCCACCAAATGTTGACCCGTGAGTACCTGGCGTTAGTAGCGTAGAGGCTTTGTCTTTAGCAAGGCAAGCGCCAATTGGCACACC
>CAYFPI010000015.1:26031-33340 GCA_964344985.1 uncultured Candidatus Thioglobus sp.
AGCCTTTTGCAAGTGTTAATACGTCTGGAGTGATGTTATTGTACTGATGGGCAAATAATTTCCCGGTGCGACCAATGCCCGTTTGCACCTCATCTAAAATTAATAACCAGTTGTTATTTTGGCAAATACCTTGAACTTGGTTAAGGTAATTATCATCTGGAATGATTACACCACTTTCCCCTTGAATGGGTTCAAGCATGACAGCAACAACATTGTTATTATTTTCATAAGACTTAATAGCAACAACATCATTAAAGTCAACATGAATAAATTCGCTCACTAGTGGCGCAAAACCGTCTTGAACTTTTGGATTTCCAGTGGCCGACAAGGTTGCCATAGTACGACCGTGAAAACTCTTGTTAGCAGTTAGAATAATAGGGTGGTCAATATTATTAGCATGAGCATGCAGACGTGCAATTTTAATAGCAGCTTCATTTGCCTCAGCACCAGAGTTACCAAAAAATGCATTATCCATGTTGGATAGTTTGCACAGCTTTTCTGCTAGTGTTTCTTGGTGTTTAATGTGGTACCAGTTACTGGTGTGCAATAAGTTAGCCGCTTGTTTTTGAATGGTATTAACAATAACAGGATGAGCATGCCCAAGGCTAATAACACCCACACCTGATAGTCCGTCAAGATATTGATCACCTTGATCGTCTGTTAAATAGCAGCCACTACCTTTAACAAAAGCAACGTCAAGTGGTGCATAATTTGACATTAAATATGACATTATGTGTATCTACCTTAAAAAAACAAAATCCTTTTGGCAAACTGCAAAAAGGATCTAAATAACTAACAAAACCTATTGGACTTAAAGCAAAAAAGCCCCTAACGGGGCTTCTTACCAATCAAAATATTTAATTATGATTGGTACTGTAAAGGTGGAGCCATTTCGTTATCAACTTCAGCTAAATCTTTCTTGTAGCTTTCGTAAAAAGAACCTGCTGGTGGATTAACCCACTCTTCGTAAGAAAAACCGTTTGCGTCTGTGTGTGCTTTAAATGAAGCTTGTAATTCAATCTTCTTAGCGCTTAATTCATTAGATCTTTGACTAACTGCGTCCATTTTCATCTCCTAAATATAGAATAAGTAAAACTACTATTATATACACAAAATAGCTTTTGTGAATGTTTTTATTTGCTTTTAAAGCGAGTAAATACCCTACATTTATTGCCCAAATGTGCCACAATATAAGTGCATTATTTAATAACTTGAAAAGGAGCAACTATGCAGTTAAATATTTCTGGTCACCATCTCGATATCACTGAGGCAATCAAACAACATTCTCAAGAAAAATTAGCTAAAATCAAACATCACTTTGATCATGTGATTAATATTAATATGATTTTAGAAGTTGAGAAAGATGTTCAGAAAGCTGAGGCTACTATCCATGTAAGTGGTGCAGATTTATTTGCAAAAGCTGAAAGTAGCGACATGTACGCTTCTATTGATCAAATGGTTAACAAGCTTGATGCTCAAATTAGAAAGCATAAAGAAAAGCTAAACGATCACAGAAAGAACTAAAAAATAGCCATGCACAATTATTTGTGCGGAAAAAACTAGGAAAAACATAAGGTTATGTCAGAAGTTGAAAACACTTCTTTTGAAGATTGCCTTCAGAGATTAATGGGATCTTTGGAGGCATCTTTGTATGAAGAGGCTGCCTCTCAGCTGGCCGGATTACATTCGGCTGAAATTGCTCGCCTATTAGAAGCCGTCCCTCCTAAAGATAGAGCTAAACTATGGCTTGAAATTGATCCAGAAACACAGGGTGACATTCTTAAAGATTTGAGCGAAGATGTTCAGTCGCAACTATTAAGCTCAATGAATGTTGATTCTATTGTAAAAGCCACAGAAGGCTTAGACATGGATGATTTAGCAGATATCGTTCCTGAGCTTCCTGAGCGTGCGGTGCATAACTTGTTGTTAACGCTAGATCATAAACATAGAGACAACCTTAAACGAGTTTTGTCCTACCCGGAGGATTCTGCAGGTGGGTTGATGAATATTGATATTATCACAGTTCGTGATGATGTGAGTGTTCGTACAGTGGTTCGTTATTTGCGCCTACTTAAAGAGATGCCAATTGATACTGATCAGATCTTTGTGGTTGATCGTGGTTATAAATATTTAGGTTCTATTCATATTTCCACCTTGTTAACTAACGAGGCTGAACAAAACATCAAGCCTTTGATTAACAAAGAATTGCAACCAATTTTGGCTGACACACCAGAAAGTGAAGTTGCTAGTTTGTTTGAGCAGCGTGATTTAATATCTGCGCCAGTAGTGGATGATCAAAATCAACTGATTGGTCGTATTACGATTGATGATGTGGTTGATGTAATTCGTGATGAGGCTGAACACTCGGTGATGTCAATGGCGGGTTTGGATGAAGAAGATGATGTGTTCGCACCTGTTATTGAGTCAACCAAACGTCGCAGTATTTGGCTAGGTGTTAATTTGGTTACTGTGTTTATTGCGGTATTTTTTATGGGGCTGTGTGGGGCCACCTGGCAAGAAAAAATCGCCTTGGCTATTTTGATGCCAGTGGTGGCATCGATGGGGGGTATTGCTGGCACTCAAACGCTTATTTTGGTAACACGCGGCATGGCCACAGGAAGGATTACTACCTCTAATTTAAAAGTATTAATGAATAAAGAAGTAGCAATTGGACTATTAAACGGCATGCTTTGGGCAGTGATTATTGGTATTGCGACTTATGTCTGGTTTGCGGATATTGAGTTAAGTGTTGTAATTGCACTTGCTGTTATTGTTAATTTAATTTTTGCTGCCTTTTCAGGTGCGGTTTTACCTTCACTGTTAACCAAATTTAAAATTGATCCAGCGCTTGCTGGTGGCGTTATTCTAACAACCATTACTGATGTAATAGGATTTGTGGCATTCTTAGGTTTGGCTGCATTATTCATTTAAGTTATGGGCAAAAAGTACCAAGAAATACCGGATAACCTGCATGAATTTATCGCTAAGCAGAAGATGTTTTTTGTTGCCACCACTGATATAGATGGCAGAATCAACCTTTCACCAAAAGGCTTGGATTCATTGCGTATTATCAATAAAAACAGAGTGGTTTGGCTAAATGCAACAGGCAGTGGCAATGAAACTGCAGCGCACATGCAAAATCAAAGCAGAATGACCATTATGTTTAACTCTTTTGATGAAAAACCCATGATTTTGCGCCTGTATGGCCATGCGAAAGCTGTGCATCACAATGATAAAAACTGGGATGAGCTATATGCATTATTCCCACCTATTACAGGCCCTAGACAAATTTTTGATTTAGAAGTTGATCTGGTGCATACTTCATGTGGTTTTGGTGTGCCGTTATACGAGTATCAAGGGCAAAGACAAACCTTAAGTGATTGGAGTGATAAAAAAGGTGAAGAGGGTATTAGACAATATTGGGCTGATAAAAATCAAGTGAGCCTAGATGGTAAGTCTATTGATATTCTTGATAAAAATCTTTAGCTTTATAAAATTTACAACATGCCATTTTCATTAAAAAAATACAAGGCAATTGTTGGTGAAAAAATTCAATTATTTTTAATCAATGAAGCAGGTTTGTCCTCTTCTGTATCTCAGAAATTATTGTCTAAAAATAGAGTGTTTGACGATCAAGGTGGCACACTAAAAAACGGACAAATCATAACTGGAGAATACGTTCAAATAGCGGTATTTGAAGGCTCTACAAGAGGATTAAAACCTATCTTTGAAGCGGATGATTTTGTCGTATTTGACAAGCCATCAGGGCTTATGGTGCATCCCACCAAAAAAACCACACCATATTGTTTGCTTGATGAAGTGCGCTATCAATTTGGCGAGAAAGCCGATTTAGTTCATAGAATTGATACCGAGACTTCTGGCTTGGTATTGGTGGCTAAAAATAAGCCTGCAAGTACCGTATTAAAAACTATGTTTGAAAATAAAGAATATGCAAAAGAATATTTAGCACTTGTAAAGGGTGATTTGCAAACCGATATAACCATTGACAAGTCAATAGCAAAAGCAGATGGTTCTATATCAATCAAAATGCAGTGCGGTGTAAAAAATGGCAAAGAGTCTATAACGCATGTTTATCCGCAGAAATTTATCAAAAAACATAATGCTACTTTAGTAAGGGTTGTGCCAATTACCGGTAGACAGCATCAAATACGGGTGCATTTGGATAGTGCTGGTTATCCAATAGTTGGCGATCCAATGTATGGAGTTAGCGAAGAAACTACTGAAAAATATTTAAATAAAACACTAACTAATAAGCAAAGATTTGAGTTGACTGGAGGGGATCGGCTTATGCTACATGCAAACAATTTATCGTTTGTTTACAAGGGTGAAAAACATAACATTGTTTCAAAATTTAGTAAATTTTACGAATAGACTCAAATTTATCCAAATTTTATTGTGAAAAAAAATCAAAAACCGGTAAAAATAGCATAAAAACACCATTTTTAGGCTAAAAGTAGCCTGTTTTTACTATTTTTTTAAAAATTTAGCAAATAATTAAAATCAGAAGTCTTTAGTGGAAATATTGTTGTTTTCTAACCAAGCTCTGAATTTTGTTTGAATTTCTTCTAGGGTTTTTTGATTGTCAGCTTCAAACCTAAGTACCAAACAAGGTGTGGTATTAGAAGGGCGAACTAAGCCCCAGCCATTTGGGTAATCTACTCGAACACCGTCAATAGTGGTAATTTCAGCGCCATCAAAACTCACATTTTTAGCAAGTTTATCCATTGCGTCAAATTGATCACCTTGTTCGTCAAAGTGAATGTTGATTTCTGGAGTGTTGATACTGTCTGGCAAATCGGCAAATACCTCGTGGCAAGTTTTATCAGTTTTTGAAATGATTTCTAGTAGTCGTGCACCTGTGTACAAAGCATCGTCAAACCCATACCAACGCTCTTTAAAAAAGATATGACCACTCATCTCACCACCCAGTGCCGCGCCAGTTTCTTTAAGTTTGGCTTTAATAAAGCTATGACCTGTGCGTGACATAATTGGCTGACCACCATGCTCAGTAATATCTTTAGGTAGTAGGGAAGAGCATTTAACATCGAAGACAATTTTGGCGCCTTGGTTGCGATTTAAGATATCTCTTGAGTATAGAATTATTTGGCGATCTGCCCAAATCACGTTGCCTTTATTATCAATCAGCCCAAGGCGATCACCATCACCATCAAAGGCAAATCCCATGTCTGCGCCAGTATCTTTAACCTCTTGAATAATATCTTTGAGATTTTTTGGCTTAGATGGGTCGGGGTGATGATTAGGGAAGTTGCCATCTACTAGACAAAACAACTTTGTAACATTAGCACCAAGTGCTTCGAATAACTTTGGTGCAATATTGCCGGCTACACCATTACCAGCATCAACAACAATGTTAAGTGGTTTATTAAGCTTAATATCTGATTTGACTCGGTCAATATAGTCTTGCTCAATATCAACCTTGGTTGAAGTACCATGACCAGAGGAAAAATCATTGTTTTGAATACGCTGATAAAGCTCTTGAATACGATCGCCAGAGAGCGTTTCGCCAGCAATCATAATTTTAAAACCGTTATATTCTGGTGGATTGTGTGAGCCAGTAATCATAACGCCACTGCTAGCTGCTTTTGTATAAGTGGCAAAATACACCAACGGTGTTGGCACCATGCCGATATCAACCACATGACAGCCACTTGCTTTTAATCCATCTTTTAATGATTCCATTAAACCAGGGCCACTTAAACGACCATCACGACCCACAACAACCCCACGCTCACCCTTGGCAATAGACTCGCTTCCAATAGCCAGACCAATAAGTTTTACTGCTTCAGGTGTAAGGTCTTTTTCAACAATGCCGCGGATATCGTAGGCTTTAAAGATAGATTGAGATATAGTCATAGAGTCATTAAAATAAGATTAATTGGATTAAGTTATTTTAAGCAAAATGCAAGAGCAATTTGAAGTGATTGAGATTAAAAACGAAGCGATGAAGCTTAAAGTAAATCGTTCTGGCGGTTGCTCTAGTTGTGGTGCAAATGGCGCTTGCGGTACAGGCGTTTTGTCAAAATATTTTGATGGATTTTCTATTTTTAACAGACCTTTGCGACAGGGTGTAAAAGTGGGAGATTTTGTTGTTTTAGAGATATCGCCTAAAGAGTTGTTTTATCGAGCTTTTCAGCTGTATATATTGCCATTACTGGCTTTATTTGCTAGCGGTGTTGTTGGTGGTTTTTATTTTCCAGAAAATGAATTATGGCAAATTGGCATGGGATTTTTTGGCTTTTTTGCAACGTTATTACTACTTAAATATTTTACCAAGTAGTTGCTAAATCAAGCCATTGGCTTGGGTATAATTTGGATATTTTTATAAACAAATTACTTATATTATGCCAGGCCAAGATATTGATCCTATAGAAACTCAAGAATGGCTAGAAGCCTTTAAATCTGTTGCCCGTGTTGAGGGTGATGACCGTGCTAAGTTCTTATTAAATCAGCTGATGGATATGGCGCATCATGAGGGTATGGATTTGCCAACAGGTGTTAATACTTCTTATCTAAACTCTATTGCTAAAGAAAAAGAAATAGCAACTGATATTAATGAAGATATTGAAGCTAGAATTTCAGCCATTATTCGTTGGAATGCAATGGTGATGGTGGTTAAAGCTAACCAATTGCCTTATGAGTTAGGTGGTCATATTGCTTCATTTGCTTCAAGTGCAACTTTATATGAAGTGGGTTTTAATCATTTTTATCGTGGTCCGGATGCTGACCAAGGTGCGGATTTAATCTTCTTCCAAGGTCATATTTCTCCAGGTGTTTATTCAAGAGCATTTTTAGAAGGGCGTATCACTGAAGAGCAAATGCTTAAGTTTCGTCAAGAGTCAGGAGAGGGCGGGTTAAGCTCTTATCCACACCCATGGTTAATGCCAGATTTTTGGCAGTTCCCAACAGTTTCAATGGGTCTAGGTCCAATCATGGCGATTTATCAAGCACGCTTTATGAAGTACCTTCATCATCGTGATATTAAGCAAACGGATAAACGTACCGTTTGGGCATACTTAGGTGATGGTGAGACTGATGAGCCAGAATCGCTCGGTGCGATTTCAATGGCAGGTCGTGAAAAGCTAGACAACCTAATTTTTGTTATTAACTGCAATCTTCAGCGTCTTGATGGCCCTGTGCGTGGTAATGGGAAAATTATTCAAGAGCTTGAGGGTATGTTCCGTGGTGCAGGTTGGAATGTTATTAAAGTCATTTGGGGTGGCAAGTGGGATGAGTTGTTTGTAAAAGACACTAACGGCTTATTAAGAAA
>CAYFPI010000016.1:0-8421 GCA_964344985.1 uncultured Candidatus Thioglobus sp.
GCAGTCAATTGGTGAGCCAGGCACACAGTTAACAATGCGTACATTCCACATTGGTGGTGCGGCGTCTGCTGCAACTGCAGTGAGCAGTATTAACGTTGATAACGATGGTATGGCACATTTTGAAAACTTAAAATCAATTACAAGTGCAACAGGCGATTTGGTTGTTGTTTCCCGTTCATCTGAAGTAACTATTCGTAACACTAAAGGACAGGAAGTTGAACGCTACAAGATTCCATATGGTGCGATTGTTCATGTTCAAGAAGGTGGTGCGGTTAAGGCAAAAGATAAGATTGCAGACTGGGATCCGCATACGCATCCAATTATTACTGAGCAAGATGGTCGAGTTGTATTTGTTGATTTCGTTGAAGGTGTAACAGTTAATAAAAATACAGATCCATTAACAGGATTAACATTCTTTGAGATGATTGATGAGGCAGAAAGATCTGCAGCAGCAAAAGGCTTGAAGCCAATGATTAAGATGGTTGAAGAGAGTGATTCAGAGGTGGTTTTATCAACACATTACTTACCATCAGAGGTTAAGATTAATCTAGAAGATAATCAAGTGGTTAGTGCTGGTGAAGTATTGGCTAAAATCCCGAAAGATCAGTCTAAGACAAGTGATATTACCGGTGGTCTACCAAGAGTTGCTGATTTGTTTGAAGCGCGTAAAGCAAAAGATCACTCAATTCTTGCAGAAGCAAGCGGTGTTGTTAGTTTTGGTAACCCAACCAAATCTAAAGATCGTCTTGTAATCACTTCTGAAGAGGGTGAAGCAACTGAGATGATGATTCACAAATGGCGTCAAATTAACGTTTTCGATGGTGAAACTGTTGAAAAAGGTGATGTGATTTCTGATGGACCATCTAATCCACATGATATTTTGCGCTTATTGGGTGTAGAGGCTTTAGCTAATTATGTGGTTAAAGAAGTTCAAAATGTATACCGCCTACAAGGTGTAAACATTTCTGATAAGCACATTGAAGTTATTGTGAAGCAAATGCTACGTAAAGTTGAGGTTCTTGATTCAGGCGATTCTAAGTTTGTTAATGGTGAAACTGCTGAATATGCAAGAGTTGTTGAAACTAATAAACAACTAGCTGCCCAAGGCAAGGAATTAATATCTTACCAAAGATTGCTAATGGGTATTACTAAGGCGTCACTAGCAACTGAGTCATTTATTTCTGCTGCTTCATTCCAGGAGACTACTCGAGTATTAACTGAGGCATCTACTACAGGAAGAACGGATGAGCTTCTAGGCTTGAAAGAAAACGTGATTGTTGGTCGACTAATTCCAGCTGGAACTGGTTTTGTTCATCATCAAGAGCGTCGTGCTAAACGAGCAGAAAATATAATGCAAACTGCGCAAGCAGAAGAGGCATTGGCTGAGCAATTAAGTGAAGCTGAGGAGCAGGTAGAAGAGTAATTTAAGCCTGTTTTTCAAACAAAAAATAAAAAACCGTGCCAATAACATTGACACGGTTTTTTTATTTTCTAAAGGTCAATTCTAAATTTAAAATATAAATACTCTTTATTCATTTATTTTTTGAATTTGGTATAAAATTTCAGCATGAATAAAACCAGCTTTGATCAATTTGTTCAACAAGGGTATAACCACATTCCTGTTTTTAAGGAAGTTGTGCTTGATACAGATACAGCACTTGGCTTATATTTAAAGCTGGCCAATACACCTTATTCGTATTTGTTTGAATCAGTGCAAGGTGGTGAAAAATGGGGTCGCTATTCAATCATTGGTTTAAGTGCTCAAACAGTTGTTAAAGTGTTTGATTACGAAGTCTACATTGAACAAGATTCAAAAGTAATTGAGAAGCTATCAGTTAAAGATCCATTGGCTTGGGTTGAGCAGTATCAGTCTCAATTTAAAGTGCCTTCAATTAGTGATCTTCCGGAGTTTAATGGCGGCCTAGTGGGTTATTTTGGCTATGAGATTATTAGATATATTGAGCCAAGATTAAAAGACATTAATTTAAAAGACGAGCTTAATGTTGCCGATATTATGCTTATGGTGTCGAATGATTTGGTGGTGTTTGATAATCTTGCTAATAAGGCATTTCTACTTACTCATGTTGATCCAGCAACATGTAGTTTTGAAAGCGCACAAGAAAGACTTAATGAAATTGAGTCACAAATTGATCAGCCAATTACTAAGAAGGATTATCAGTCAGACCGGTTAAGTGCTGATGACTTTACCTCTAGTTTTGGCGAGCAAAATTATAAAGACGCTGTTGAAAAAATCCAAACCTATATTAAGGCTGGAGATGTTATGCAGGTTGTGCCTTCTCAGCGTTTGAGTAGTCAATTTAGTGCACCACCAATTGAATTGTATCGCCAATTAAGGCGACTTAATCCGTCACCATATATGTACTATCTGGATTTAGGAGAGTTGAGTGTTGTTGGCTCATCGCCTGAGATATTAACTCGAGTTGATGGTGATAGGCGTGCAACAGTAAGGCCAATTGCTGGCACACGTTCTCGTGGTAAAAATGAACAAGAGGATTTAGCTTTAGAAAAAGACCTGCTTGCAGACGAAAAGGAAATTGCCGAGCATTTAATGCTGATTGACCTAGGTCGAAACGATTTGGGTCGTATCGCCAAAACAGGCACGGTGGATTTAACGGATAAGATGTTTATTGAGCGTTATTCACATGTAATGCATATTGTATCAAATGTTGAATGTGAGCTTAGAGATGACATGAGTGCAATGGATGTATTAAAAGCCACTTTTCCAGCAGGAACACTTTCTGGGGCGCCAAAAGTTCGTGCAATGGAGATAATTAATGAGTTAGAGCCTTTAAAGCGTAATATTTATTCAGGTGCAATTGGTTATCTTTCATGGCATGGATGTATGGATATGGCAATTGCTATTCGTACAGCTGTTATTAAAGATGAAACGCTCTATATTCAAGCTGGAGCAGGGATTGTACACGATTCTATTCCTCAATCCGAATGGGATGAAACCATGCATAAAGCACGTGCTTTAATTAGGGCGGCTGAGCAAGTTTAAGGCTTGAAAGTTAATCTATATTAACTTTTCATAAAAGTGTTGCATTTGTAAAAAATATGTTTATCATAGAGGGCTTAGTAAGGTTAGGCCTTTCAAGGGGTTTATTTTTTTTATATATAGAGGAGAGAAAGATGAAGAAAACCATTTCTTCCATCTCAGCAGTAGCAGCTTTGAGTGCATTGTTTGTAATGCCATTAGAAGCGGGTGCTAAAGAGATGACGGACGAAGAAGTTACTTTCGGTCGTAAAGCGGGCAACTGCTTAGCATGCCATATGATTCCAGGTGGTAATTTGCCAGGTAACATTGGTCCACCACTACTTGCTATGAAAGCAAGATTTCCAGATAAAGCCGCTCTAAGAGCACAAATTTGGGATGCAACAACTAAGAATCCAAACACAATCATGCCGCCATTTGGTAAGCACCAAATTCTTACTGAAAAGCAAATTGATCAAGTGACTAATTATATTTATTCAAAATAAGGAGAAAATAATGAAAAGAAGATTATTTCTAAAAAGTGCAATGGCAGGTTCTGCAGTTGCAACAGCAGTAGGCGCAGGCTTACTAACACCTTCAATGGCATTTGCTAACACAGCAGACTTTAAAGCTAAGTCAGATGCAGCGGGTGCTTCAGCAGCAGGCGCAGGTAAAGGTTCTTTTAAATTTAAAGCTCCTAAGATTGCCGAGAATGGTGCGGTTGTACCAATGACCGTTGATGCTTCTAAGATGGATGGTGTAACTAACATTTCTTTCTATGTTACTGGCAACTCAACACCACTAGCAGCTTCATTTAACCTAGCAGGTGCACAAGGTTATGTTTCTACTCGTATTAAGATGGGTAAAACATCTAAAGTAGATGCATTAGTAACAGCAGGTGGTGCAACAACTAAAGTATCACAAGAAGTTAAAGTAACAATTGGCGGCTGTGGCGGTTAATTAGATATCTAATAATATTAATAGGAGAATACAATGGGAAAAATTAAATTAAAGCCTAAGGCTAGAAAAGGTGTTATCGGTATCAAATGTTTAATCAAGCATCCAATGGAAACAGGTCTTCGTAAGAAGAAAGGCAAGATCGTTCCAGCTAACCACATTACACACATGACTGTATCTCACAATGGTAACGTTGTTGTAGATGCTGATATTGGTAGTTCTATCTCTAAGAACCCATACTTTAAGTTTAACGTTCCAGGTGCAAAAGGTGATGAGATCACTTTAGCATACAAAGACAACAAGGGTAAATCAAATACTGCGACTGCTAAGTCTAAGTAAGATAGTTTATCGTTGAGGAGAGAATAATGAAAAAACTAATAACTGCAGTAGTCAGTTTAGGTTTAATGGCCGGCGCTACATCTGCAATTGCAGATGTAGAGGCTGACCGTAAAGCCTTTGTTGGCCACTTTAAGTCAATTAAGCCAAATGTTGAATTTGCAGATTACACAAATGGTGTTTATGCATTTGACGAAGGTTCAAGAGAGCAATTTGAAGAAATTTTAGATGGCATCCCTCCGTATGAAGAAGCGGTAGAGAAAGGCGGCGAAGAGTTTGAAAAATTTGGTCTTGGTAAGTGTGATGCACTTAAAGATCCTAAGGCGGCTCGTCTAGCTCATCCATACTATGATGATGCAGCAGGTACAGTAGTAACACTAGAAGGTACAATTCAAAAGTGTTATACAGAGCAAACTGGTAAGAAGATGGGTACTATGAAGGGTAAGATTGCTCGAATTAGTGCTTGGATTTCTGATCAAGCAGCCGGTGAAAAGATTAATGTAAAAGTTGAATCAGAAGGCGCTAAAGCGGCTTACGCAAGAGGAAAGGCTTTCTTCTATGCTAAGCGTGGTCAGTTCAACATGTCTTGTGCAGATTGCCACGTATACAATGCGGGCAAAAAAGCAAGAGCAGATATCCTATCTCCAGCATTAGGTCATACAACTCACGTTCCTATGTATCGTGCGAAGTGGGCTGGTTTAGGTACATTACATCGTCGTTACGGTGGTTGCTTAAAGAATATGCGTGCTAAGCCAATCAAGGCTCAAAAAGAGATTTATCGTGACATGGAATTCTTCCACCAAGCGATGAGTAATGGTCTTGAAATTACGGATGCTCGTTACAGAAAATAATAGGAGAATATAATGAAAAAAGTATTATTAACAACTTTGACAGTATTTGCCCTAACAGCTCAAGCTGATTTTCTAGGATCATCTCATAATTGGAATAATGGCTCTTCAGATCCATTCCAAGCTGCAATTGCAGCTGCGGAAGCTGGTTATTCTGCAAACCTCAAGGCTAATATGGCTTGGCGTGATACGCAGAAGATGATTGAAGAAGCTAAAAAACTACACAAAGCTGGCAAGATGGCAGCAGCAGTAGCATTGGCTAACAAGGCTCACAAGCAAACAGAGAATGCTGTTTTACAAGCATCGTCTGCAGCTTCTGCTGGCCCAAGATTCTAAACTAAACTAATTTAGAATTGTTAAAACGCCCCATTTGGGGCGTTTTTTTTGCGTTAATAAAATTTGCTAATTTTTTAAAAAAACTATTGATTTTTGTCTAAATTTCATCTTTTTTGTTAAAAACAAGGTGTTTTTAATGCTCTTTTTATTGATTTAACAAGTGTAGGTATATTGATTTTATTTTTTTCCAAATTATTTTTCAAAAAGAAAATTTCATTTATTTTTCAAGTTGTAAAATGGAATTAATCGATCAATTATCTCATTACTTTTTTAATATTTTTTAATGTCAGAATCTGCATTTATTCATCTACAATGTCAAAGTGAATTTTCAGTTGAAAATTCCCTGGTTCGCATTCCAAAACTTATTGATAAGGCCAAAGAGCATGACATGAGTGCCATTGCGCTAACAGATGGATCGAATCTTTTTTCTGCTGTTAAGTTTTATCAAAAAGCTATTGCTAACAACATTAAGCCAATCTTTGGTGCTAATGTCAGTATTAAAAATGAAGAAGGCGAATTGCACTCTGCACTGCTTTTATGTCAAGATCGTCAAGGGTATTTAAATCTGTGTGAGTTAATCTCTCAATCCTATACAAAAGGTCGTAATAATGAGGGTGTTAGTATTACTGAGCAGCAGCTTAAAGACTATCATCAAGGTTTGATTATGATTGCTACTGCAGTGTCGAGTGATGTGGCTAAGTACTTATTAAATAATCAGATTAATGAAGCCAAACAGAAGGCCTTATTTTGGTCTTCTGTTTTTGCCGATCGTTATTATTTAGCCGTACAAAGAACCAATAGAGAGCATGATGAGCAACACCTTCATTTATGTGTTGATTTGGCGTTAGAACTTGATATTTCTATTGTTGCTACTAATGATGTTCAGTTTTTAGATCCAAGTGATTTTGATGCGCATGAAGCTCGAATTTGTATCTCCCAAGGTGGTTTGTTAGACGATGCTGGGCGTGATCGTTATTTTTCTGACCAGCAATTTTTAAAATCTAGTGAACAAATGCAAGCGTTATTTTCAGACTTGCCAGAGGCTTTGATAAATACCGCCGAAGTAGCAAAGCGCTGCAATGTTCATTTTGAATTGCATAAGAAGAATTATTTGCCAGATTTTCCAGTGCCAGAAGGTCTGAGTATGGCGCAATTCTTTTCTCAAGAATCAGAAAAAGGCCTTGATCAAAGACTTCAAGGGCTTGATGTTGAGCGCGAGGTTTATGATCAGCGTCTAAAGTTTGAACTTGATGTGATTATTCAAATGGATTTTCCGGGCTATTTTTTAATCGTAGCAGACTTTATTAAATGGTCAAAAGAGAATGATATTCCAGTTGGTCCAGGGCGTGGTTCTGGTGCAGGCTCATTAGTGGCTTATGTGCTAGGTATTACCAATGTTGATCCAATTAAACATGAATTACTGTTTGAGCGTTTTTTAAATCCTGAACGAGTTTCAATGCCAGACTTTGATATTGACTTTTGTACCGATAGGCGTGATGAGGTAATTGACTATGTGGCAAAGAAATATGGCCGTGAAAAAGTGTCTCAAATTATCACTTATGGAACCATGGCCGCCAAAGGCGTGGTGCGCGATGTAGGTCGTGTACTTGGTCACCCTTATGGTTTTAGCGATAAAATCTCTAAATTAATTCCTAATGATTTAAAGATGACCCTAGATAAGGCATTAAAGCCAGACTCTGAAGGTGGTTCTGATGATTTATTAGCTCGGTATGATTCTGAAGAAGCGGTAACAGAGCTTATTAACTTATCTAAAAAGCTTGAAGGCGTGGTAAGAAATGTAGGAACACATGCCGGCGGTGTGGTGATAGCGCCATCAAAAATCAGTGATTTTTGCCCAGTATATAAAGGTGAAAATGAAGAAGATGGTATTGTCTCTCAGTTTGATAAAGACGATGTAGAGGCAGTTGGGTTGGTTAAATTTGACTTTTTAGGCTTGTCAAACTTAACAGTAATTCAAAAAGCCATTAAGATGATTGAAGACAAAAATCTTCGAGAAGAGGTAATTGATTTAGATAAACTACCTTTGGATGATGCTAAAGTGTATGAATTATTACAGCGTTGTGACACAACCGGGATATTTCAGCTTGAGTCAGAAGGTATGCGTAGTTATTTAAAAAAACTACAAGCGGATAATTTTGAAGATATTGTTGCTATGCTGGCGCTATATCGTCCAGGTCCACTAGATGCGGGCATGGTAGATGATTACATTAATGTAAAACATGGCGCCCAAGTAAAGTATCCACACCCCATGCTTGAAGAGATTTTAGCACCAACAAATGGTGTGTTTTTATACCAAGAGCAGGTGATGAAGTCAGCGCAAGTTATGGCAGGATATTCTCTTGGTGGTGCAGATTTATTGCGCCGAGCCATGGGTAAGAAAAAAGTTGAAGAAATGAATCGTCAGCGAGATGTTTTTGTTAGCGGTGCAGCTGAAAAAGATATTAAGGAGAAAAAAGCCAACGAAATATTCGATTTAATTGATAAATTCTCAGGTTATGGATTTAATAAATCCCATTCAGTGGCTTACGCTTATGTGTCATACCACACTGCTTGGTTAAAAGCGCATTATCCAGCTCCATTTATGGCTGCAGTACTCTCAGGCATGATGGATGATACAGACCGAGTCTCATTTACAATTTCAGAAGTTCAGCAAATGGGCTTGGTGGTAAGTGCTCCTAATGTTTGCGAGTCAGACTATCAATTTAGCATTAAAGATGAAAACACTATTATTTACGGCTTGGGCGCTATCAAAGGCGTAGGTGAGGCACTGGTTAGCGCTTTAGTGAAAGAAAGACAAGATAATGGCACATATAAAGATTTGTTTGATTTTTGCTTTAGAATTGAAAGGCATTATTTGAACAGGCGTGCATTAGAGGCATTAATCTATAGTGGCGCTTTTGATGTTTTTGGGGTTGATAGGGCTAGTCT
>CAYFPI010000016.1:8431-9657 GCA_964344985.1 uncultured Candidatus Thioglobus sp.
CAGTTGCAGTAAAGCAAGCAGATCAAAGACAAAGCGATCATTCTAGTGGGCAAACAGGGTTGTTTGCTGATACGCAAGAGCATAATGAATATGAAGCAAACTATCTTGATGCACCAGGATTCTCATTTAAACAACGTTTATCTCTTGAAAAGAGTGTTATGGGTTATTATTTCTATGATCACCCTACAGACGAATATAAGGCTGATTTAAAGCACATTAATGCAACACTGCCTTCTGGTATTGGTTTTAGAAATAATAAAGATGTTCGCGTATTGGCGCTTATTTCAGAGTTGCGTTATCGAGCTACAAAAAGTGGCGGGCAAATTGCTACTGTAATTGTTGAGGATGGGTCTCAATCATTAAATGCTGTTGTATTTACCAAAGCGCTGAGTTCAGTTAGTGACAAACTACTGATTGATGAAGTGGTTGTTATTTCTGGAAAGATTAATAAAGACTTTAGAGATCAGTGGCAAGTAGTGGTAGAGAAAATCGAAAGTATTGATGATGTTAAAATGAGTTATGCTAAGGGTTTTGAAGTGTTGTTATCAGAAAAACATCAGACTTATTTTAATCAATTGACAGATGTTTTTAATCAGCACAAAGGCGAGTGCCCTGTCAAAATATCTTATCAAACCAAGTCTTTAAGAGGCAGTATTCCACTTAGTAAAGACGTGCGAGTAATGCCAAATCAGGAACTTGTCGACGCTGTTAATGGGTTGGTTAAAGACCAAGTTAGTAAAATTCATTATCATTAATCACCGCATTGCCTCATGTAGTAGCGAGCATGATCTTTTCTATATTTTTGGATACGAATTTTGTTGGATAAATAAACATCAACTTGCCCTGAACAGTTGGTTTTAATAGTGTTTATCTTGTGTTGTTGATAACGATCTAGTACGGTTTTTGCAGGGTGTTTAAATCTATTTTTGTATCCACTAGATACAATTACCCATGACGGTGATGTGGCATTTAAGAACTGAGTGCTTGAGGAGGTTTTACTGCCATGATGAGGGCTGATTAAAACATCAATGTTTAATGCATCTCCTCGGCTTCCAATCAGTTGCCATTCTGCTTGTTTTTCAATATCACCTGTAAGAAGTGCTGAAAAATTACCATTGGAAACCTTAAGTACACATGAGGCATTATTACCTTTAAAGTTTTTACTAGTATTTAAAAACTCAAACATAACTCCATCCCACTCCCAGGGCTTTTGAGATTTACATGTG
>CAYFPI010000016.1:9667-10502 GCA_964344985.1 uncultured Candidatus Thioglobus sp.
TGATTGCTTTATTTTATTAGGCACCGAGCTAACAATTTTATCAATTGAAAAATGATCAATAATAGATTTTAATCCACCAATGTGATCATTATCACCATGAGAGATAACAACAATGTCTAGGTTTGATATTTGATTAGCACGCAGGTAGGGTGTAATTACTGCATCGCCCAGATTGAATCCTGATGGGTATGATGCGCCAGTGTCAAACAAAAGTGTATGATTCTGTGTGCGAATTACTTGAGACAGCCCCTGACCCACATCCAGAGTAGTGATAACTACATCGCCTTTTTTAATGGAATAACCGGATCCAAATAAAGCACTAATAATAATCAGTACTCCAGCTGTTTTGAGTTTTAACGCTTTTGGTAATAGTGCAATTAAAACCCCTGCTATCAGTATTGCAAAAGTAGTTATATTGCTTTGACTATAATGCCATTGGTTAAGCTTAAACTGTTGAATGGCTTTAAGAAAAGAGGCTAGTCCTTCTAAGGATTGATTGGCTATCATAAAGCCAATATTAGCCAAAGCATCAATATCAAGCATGACAAATACAGTGCTTAGTAATGACAATGGAGTGGTTATAAAACTAAAAACAGGAATGGCGACTAAATTAGCCAGTGGAGAAAGTAAGGATCCTGAGGCAAAAAACCAAGCAACCAAAGGCATGGTTGCAATGCTAATTAGCAGTTGAAGATAGATAACTCTAAATAGCCAGTGCCTGTCTTGATGCTGAGAAATTCCGTAAATAATAACAGCCACCACATAAAAAGATAACCAAAACCCAATACTAAATACACTCAAAAAATATTTAAAAAAGGATGCTGAGATTACATTT
>CAYFPI010000016.1:10512-24360 GCA_964344985.1 uncultured Candidatus Thioglobus sp.
AATAGTAGTGCTATGGAGAATAATTGCCAAGTATTGTGGTGGCGTCTAAAAATAATGGATAAAAACACCACGCTTGCCATAATAAAAGCGCGTTGTGTCGGAATAGATAGACCTGCAATGACCGCATATAGAAACGCAGCAATCATTCCAAAATAAGCGCCAAAAATCATAGCCGGAACCCTTGATGTGCAATAAGCGCATCGCTTAAACAAAAAGCTTGCTAGCATGAAGATGAATCCAGATATAAGTCCAATGTGCAAGCCAGAAATAACGCTTAAATGCGTTGTGTTGGTTTGTTTGAACAGTAACCAATGTTCATCGGTTATTAGAGATCTATCTCCAATAATAAGAGCATTAATAACACCACCAAAAGACAAAGAAGATAAGTAAGCAGATAACTGATCGCCAAGATTTTGCCTTATTGAGTTAATTGTAATGCTGTTGTTGTTTTTAATTAAGAGGTTGTCAGAGTTTTTACGAACATAGCCTGTTGCATCAATTTTTTGATAAAAAAGCCATTTTTCATAATCAAATCCAGAGGTGTTTTGAAACCCATTATTGTGTTTTAGCTTGACCCAAAGTTGCCAGGTGTCATCACTTTTGAGTGTCGGCATGTTTTTATCAAACCACGATAGTTTGATTTTTCCAGTAAAAGGCTGTTCGACTGATAAATTAAATTTTGCTTTTGAATTAGACAGTTCTGGCAAGCTGGATATTTTTCCAATAACTTTAATGGGTTTATTGAGATAAATATCATCTATTTTGGACTCAAGCACAAAGGTTGAAAAAACACCCATCCAGGAAAAACCAAGCAGTAAAACCATTAAATTAATGCTAAGCCTTCGATACCTCTTAAATGTGTAGAAAATTGCCAATAAAATGACAAAAATGACGCTTAATTCTAGCATGGAGATTTCCAAGGTTTTTTTGCTGGAAAAAACCATGATTCCAATTAAAAAATTTAAGCCTAAAATCACCATGAATTAATGTCTAAATATCAGAGTTTTATAATACTAAATAATTAAAACTTTATGATAGTCTAATATGTCGTGAAACCCTTGATTTAATGCGTGAAACACAGTTAGTTTTCCTCCAGTAGAATTTCAAAAGTGTAAATGAGTATTTTCTAATATTATAGTTTTAAGTTGTTTTATGTAAGTTATTGATTTTTAATGAAAAAAAATAACTGTTTAGTTTTTATTCAAAACTATAAAAAAGCGCAATACAACAGCATTTTGATCGGTTTTTAAGAAGATATTAACAGAGTTATCCACAGTTTTGTGAGTAACTTTAATAGACGTTGATTTATCAAGGTTTTTTGCAATTTATAAGAAATCTTTAATGTAGATTTCTAGGATTTTTTTGGCGATTTTATTTTTACTATTTTTGCCTAAATTTACTTGTTGATTTTTACTTAAATAAACCACCTGATTTTCATCAGAATTGAAGCCAAATTCAGCACTTGAAACATCGTTGGCGATAATGACATCACAACCTTTGTTTTTTAGCTTTTTTTGTGCATTTTTAATCAAATTTTGAGTCTCTGCTGCAAAGCCAATGCACAATGGCTTTTTATCCAAATGACACACATCAGATAAAATATCTTTATTTGGCATGAGTTCGAGTGTTAAGGTTTCGCTTGTTCGTTTGATTTTTTGATTTTTTGAGTGTTTTGGTGAAAAATCACTAACAGCAGCGCATGCAATAAAAAGATCGCAATCATTAATATTGTTCATGACAGAGTCATACATTTTTTCAGCACTGATGGATTGTATGTTGGTGGCTCTTTCGTTTAACTCAACAGATATGTTTCCGTAAATGCAGCGTACATTTGCACCTAATTCAATACATCTGTCAACTAGCGCCATGCCCATTTTTCCACTAGAATGGTTTGAAATAAATCTGACCGGATCAATATTCTCTACGGTTGCGCCCAAAGTAATAACAACATTCTTGCCACTAAGAGCACTTGTGCAAAATTGCTGCGCCACTTGCTGTGCAATATTGTTAGATTCTGGTAGACGCCCTTTGCCAATATCGCCACAAGCCTGCGACCCTTCATCGGGTTCAATAATATGTGTATTTCGATCGGCCAGTATGCGAAGATTTTCGCTTACAGCAGTGGAATTGTACATCTGTTGGTTCATTGCTGGCGCAAGTAGTAGAATAGCTTCACTAGCTAGAATGACACTGCTTAGTAAGTCATTGGCTTTTCCTGAGGCAATATTTGCCACAGTATTGGCACTGGCGGGTGCAATTAAGATTGCATCAGCCCATTTGGCTAATTCTATGTGTCCCATGGCTAATTCTGCTGAATTGTCCCAGAGGTTATGATGAACCTTGTTTTGTGAGATTGATTGTAAGGACAGTTCGGTGATAAATTTAGCACCACCTGAGGTAAGTATTACTCTCACTTCGGCGCCCAATTCTTGCAAACGCCTAACAATATCAGGTGCTTTATAAGCAGAAATTGATCCGCTAACACCCAATATAATACGTTTGTTATTCAAGGTTTTCATGTGTCTATTTTGGCACTAATTCGAATATCTTTATCAATAATCCTAATATCATTGATTGATAAATTAATCTTATCGCTCATCTTGTCAATAGCTAGAGTCATCATTGAATTGGCACTAGAGCCCATTAGCGTGGGTGCCACGTAGAACACAAACTCATCAATAAGATCTTCATTGATCATGGCGCCAATTAAACCAGGGCCTGCTTCAAGCAAGAGGGTATTAATACCTTGATTTGCTAATTGAGTTAATACGTCTGTTAAATCTAGTTTGCCAGATTCATTGACTCGAGTGTTCGAGTTGTTAAACACTTGTGTGGGTGCATCATCTGAAAAAATATTAAATTCAGTGTTGTTAATTTGTTGCTTGCCATCTATAACCACTCTGAGTGGGTTTGCATCGACATTATCTAGACGTACAGTCATAGAAGGGTTGTCTGATAGTACCGTGCCAGATCCGGTAAGAATTGCTTGGTTTTGAGCGCGAAGTAGTTGCACATCTTGACGTGCAGACTCGCTTGTAATCCATTTGCTTTCACCTGATTGCATTGAAGTCTTTCCATCAAGACTCATGCCAATTTTGCAAGTAACAAACGGAAGGTTGGTTTTCATGCGTTTAATAAAGCCGCGATTCAATTCCAACGCTTTTGATTCTAACAATCCTATTGCTACTTCAATACCTGCATTTCTAAGCATTTTTACACCTTGCCCACTAACTAATGGATTGGGGTCTAGAGTGGCAATAATAACCTTTTTTGCGCCAGAATTAATAATTGCTTGAGCACAAGGAGGTGTTTTTCCTTGGTGTGAACAAGGCTCTAAGGTAACAAAAATAGTACAACCATGAGCTTGGTGATTAATGGCATTAAGTGCATTGATTTCAGCATGTTCTTTTCCAAAGGTTTGATGGTAACCTTTAGCAATAATTTCACCTTCTTTTTCAATCACACAACCCACCATAGGATTGGCACCAACACCATGTATTCCTTGGCGTGCAAGCTTAAGTGCAATGGCCATGTTTTGAGTGTCATTTATTGAAAAATCAGTCACAATAATTCGGATATAATTGTTGAATTAATAAAAGTAAGTTTAACAACATTTTACCTAGGAGAAACAACGTGGAAGAACAGAAAAAACAAGCACTTAAGGCAGCATTGGCACAAATTGATAAGCAATTTGGCAAGGGCTCGGTTATGTTTCTGGGTGATGAAGAGTCTCGATCAGATATAGAGGCAGTTTCAACAGGTAGTTTGAGCTTAGATGTTGCGCTTGGTATTGGTGGTTTGCCAAGAGGGCGTGTTATCGAGATTTATGGCCCTGAGTCATCAGGCAAGACAACATTAACTTTGCATGTAATTGCAGAGATGCAAAAGTTAGGTGGTACAGCTGCTTTTATTGATGCAGAACATGCGCTAGATCCACAATACGCAAAACGCTTGGGTGTAGACACAGACGAGCTATTAATTTCACAACCTGATACTGGCGAGCAAGCATTAGAAATTACAGACATGCTGGTTCGTTCTGGTAGTGTTGATATTGTGGTGGTTGATTCGGTAGCGGCATTGACACCAAAAGCTGAAATTGAAGGTGAGATGGGATCTTCACACATGGGCTTGCAAGCAAGACTTATGTCGCAAGCGCTTAGAAAATTAACATCAAACATTAAAAAAACTAATACCATGGTTATTTTTATCAACCAATTGCGTATGAAAATTGGTGTTATGTTTGGCAATCCAGAAACCACAACGGGTGGTAATGCGCTCAAATTTTATGCTTCAGTTCGTCTAGATATTCGTCGTACTGGCGCCATTAAGAAGGGTGATGAGGTCTTGGGTAATGAAACACGTGTTAAGGTGCTTAAAAACAAAGTATCGCCACCGTTTAAACAAGCAGAGTTTCAAATTCTTTACAATCAAGGAATTTCCAGAGAAAGTGAGATTATTGACTTAGGTGTTAAGCTTAATCTAGTTGAAAAAGCTGGCGCTTGGTATAGTGTTGAAGGTGAGAGAATTGGCCAGGGTAAAGATAATGCGCGTGATTATTTAAAAGAGAATACCGAGCTTCGAGATAGTATTGAAGGGAAAATTCGTGAAAAATTAATGAACACTCGTGGCGAGCAGCAAGACTAAGCAGCAGTGTTATGCGGCCGCTATGCGGATGTTGGCCAGGCGAGAGCATTCTGTTTTTGAATTAACGCAAAAACTCAGTATTAAAGAATTTAGCTTATCTGATATTAGTGATAGTATCGATTCATTGATTAAGCAAAATTATCAAAGTGACGAACGTTTTGCTACTGAATTTATTCAAATGCGATTCAATCAAGGAAAGGGGCCGATTAAAATCTCCATAGATTTAAAGCAGCGCGGTATTGAAGATTTTGATTTGTCTGAATTTGATTTTTACACACTAGCCAAGGAAATTAGAACGGCTAAATTCAGCTCAGAACCTCCTGTTGATTACAAAGAAAAAGCAAAGCAACAGCGATTTTTGCAATCAAGAGGTTTTGAATTTGATCAAATCAACCAATCTTTTGTCTGATGAATGCCTTATTTTCAATGCGCTCCCCACTTTATATTAAATATCCAAATGGAGAAACAAGAGTGGTTGAACAGTTATTTGACCACCCAAAAGGTGTTTTATATTTTGAGTTGTTTTGGGAAAAAGACCCTACTTATAGCATCCATTTGATCAAGGGTAGTATTAAAGGCAAAGGGCCTTGGAAGGTTGGTGAGTGTACATTTCATGTATTGGGCTGTAATCACACTCATCCACAATTATGTGAGTCTCATTCGTTTTGGCAACAAGAGTTATTACAAAATCCTGAAAATTTTAGAACTGATGAGGTGCTTTCCATTGCACTAGAAAAAGGCGCAATATTGCCTGATAATTATCCAATTAATGATGCACGCTACTTCTAATCAAACCAAAGCCTATGATTTTAAAACCAAAGACATTAAGGTTTTAAAAAAGCTATTGCCATATTTATTAAAAATGCGTTTTCGCGTTATTTTGGCAACCTTGTTTTTAATTTCTGCAAAACTTGCAAATGTTGCTGTTCCAGTAGTTTTGAAAGAAATTGTAGATTCTCTTGATAGCAATAATGTTGTTTTGATATTGCCACTTAGCTTGTTGTTTGCATATGGAGCTCTCAGATTATCAAGCTCTTTGTTTAACGAACTTAGAGATGCAATTTTTGCTAAAGTTAGGTATCACGGCATGCATTTAATCGCTCTAGGTGTTTTTAAACATTTGCACACATTAGATCTTTCTTTTCATCTAGATCGTAGAATTGGCGGTATTACTAGAGATATTGATAGAGGCACACAGAGTGTCTCCACTTTATTGTCTATTTTTGTATTTAATATCTTGCCATCATTTTTTGAAATTTGCCTAGTTATTGGTCTTTTATGGGTTAATTACGATGTATTTTTTGCCGGCATTTCGCTTGCAACCGTTGTTTTTTATGTAGGACTGACATTAGCAATTACTACCTGGCGCATGAAGTACAGATATCAAATGAATGACATGCAGTCACAGGCAAATACCAATGCAGTAGATAGCTTAATTAATTATGAAACGGTTAAATATTTTAATCGAGAGCAGTTTGAGGTTGATAGATACAACAACACCATGACTCGATGGGAGAATGTTGCTACTAAGAGTTTTACCTCAATGACAGCGCTTAATTTTGTACAAGGTGCAGTTATTGCTATTGGTGTTACTATGATTTTAATAATGGCTGCACGTGGTGTGGTTGATCAAAGTTTAAGTCTAGGCGATATGATTATGGTTCAGGCATTATTATTACAGCTATTTTTACCGTTAGGGTCTTTAGGTATTGTTTATCGTCAAATCAAGCATAATTTTATCGACATGAATAATTTATTCGACTTGTTAGAAAAAACGCCAAAAGTTGGTAATGCAAAACCTGCCAAAGATCTGAAAATAACACAAGGCAAAGTTGAATTTAATCAAGTCTCTTTTGCTTATCAAGGCAAAGATAAAGTTCTTAAAGATGTTAGTTTTGAGATTCAATCTGGGCAAAAGGTGGCCATTGTTGGCGAATCTGGATCTGGAAAGTCAACGCTGGCTAAATTATTGTTTAGGTTTTATGATGTGGATTCTGGCGAGATTTTAATTGATGGTCAAAATATTAAAAATCTAAATCAGCATTCGGTGCAATCAGCCATAGGTGTGGTACCTCAAGATACAGTGATGTTTAATGAGAGTATTTACTACAATATTGCCTATGGTAAGCAGGGCGCTAGTGAAAAAGAGGTGCATCAAGCTGCCAAGATGGCTTTTATTAGTGATTTTATTGACAAGTTACCACAAGGGTATGAAACCCTGGTTGGAGAGCGTGGCTTAAAGTTATCAGGTGGTGAAAAACAAAGGCTTGCTATTGCAAGAGTGTTGTTAAAAAATCCACCAATTTTAATTTTTGATGAAGCAACATCAGCGCTTGATTCTTATTCTGAGAAGATGGTGAAAAAAGCATTAGATTCTTTGAGTGATAAGCACACAACACTGGTAATTGCTCATCGACTTTCCAGTGTTGTTGATGCTGATAAAATTATCGTCCTAAGTGATGGTATTGTTAAAGAAAGTGGCACTCACCAAGAATTACTGGCCAAAAATAGTAAGTACACTAAGTTATGGCAATTGCAAATAAACGAAAAAAAAGATGAAATTTAAATTAAAGAATACAGATCAATCAGCCAGACGTGGCAAGATGATTTTTGATAGGGGTGTGGTTGAAACACCTGCTTTTATGCCTGTTGGAACCTATGGCACGGTTAAAGCCATGACACCTGAAGAAGTAGAAGGTATTGGCGCACAAATTATCCTAGGCAATACCTTTCACTTAGCAATTACACCAGGCGTTCAAGTGATTCAGGCACATGGTGATTTGCATGACTTTATGCATTGGCAAGGTCCAATACTAACTGACTCGGGTGGTTTTCAAGTATTTAGCTTAGGAGATATGCGAAAAATTAGTGAAAAAGGTGTGGATTTTCGCTCTCCTAAAGATGGCTCTAAAATATTCATGGGTCCAGAAGAGTCTATGGAAATTCAACACCAATTAGGCTCTGATATTGTTATGATTTTTGATGAGTGTACACCTTATCCTGCCGATAAAACAACAGCTGATCAATCCATGCAACTATCTCTTAGGTGGGCTAGGCGCTCAAAAGATCATCATGATAAGCTTAATAATACTAACGCACTATTTGGCATTGTGCAAGGCGGTATGTATGAAGATCTTCGTAGTGAATCTGCTAAAGCGCTAATTGAAATTGGTTTTGACGGATTTGCAATTGGCGGGTTAAGTGTGGGCGAGCCAAAAGAAGAGATGATTAAAGTATTAGACTATTTGCCAGATCAGCTTCCCAAAGATAAGCCTAGGTATTTAATGGGTGTTGGTACTCCAAGTGATCTGGTAGAGGCGGTGGAGCGCGGCATTGATATGTTTGACTGTGTAATGCCAACACGCAATGCAAGGAATGGATATTTGTTTACTTCCTCAGGCATTGTTAAAATTCGCAATGCGCAATACAAGCTGGACACCTCAGCTCTAGATGAGCGTTGTGAGTGCTATACGTGTAAAAATTACACAAAATCATATCTTCATCACCTGCAGCGCAAAAACGAGATATTGGGTGCAAGACTAAACACCATTCATAATTTATATTACTATCAAGATCTAATGTCACAAATGCGAGTAGCTATTGAAAATAATACTTTTTCTGAGTTTAAAGAAGGATTTTACTCTTTGCAAAAGAGCTGATTAATGAGTGCTCGATTGTTATTTTTTGTAGATGAGGGTGGGTTTGAAGATTACACCCCTTTGTTTGTAGAAAAAGGTTTTAAGGTAGATTTTGAAGACTCTCAAAGGAAAGCAACAAAACTTGCCAAGAAAAATAATTACCAAGTTTTAGTGGCAGAGTTTAGCCACAATCCAGAATTTCGAGATCGAGTTAGCAATATTGAGTCATTGCTAGCAACTTTAGAAGGAAACTCTCCAGAGGCTAAAATTATTATTTTGTATGATGAGATCAATCAACCCCAACTTGATCAACTAAAGTCTCGTTACCGAATGGATCATACGTTGAGTTTCCCTATTGATAAGGTGTTACTTAATAATTGTCTCAGTTAATTTTTTATTAAAGTGTACATCTAACACTTTGCGTGCAAGTGGCGCAGCTTTTGAGCTGCCACTGCCTGCATTTTCAACAATGATAGCAATGGCAATTTCAGGGTCTTCTATGGGTGCAAATCCAGTAAAAAGAGCATGATCCCTTAGTTTTTCTTCGTATTTTTCAGCAATATATTCTTCTTCAGCATCAAGTCCAAATACTTGTGCCGTACCTGTTTTTCCAGCTAATGTATACCCAAGGTTTTTATTAAGTCTTCTAGCAGTTCCTTTTGGTGAGTAAATGGTCATTTTCATCCCGTCAATAACTTCTTCCCAGTTCTTAATATTTTTTATTGGAATTTGTTGACTATTGGTGTTATTTTGAGCAATGAGAGCTCCGCCTGGAGTTTGTGTGTTTTTTAGTATTTTAGGTTGAAATAGCCGGCCTTTATTGGCCAGTGCTGCTGTAGCAACAGCAAGCTGTAATGGACTAGAAGTCATAAATCCTTGGCCAATGCCAACAATTAGCGTTTCACCACGATACCAAGGTTCATCACGATTGATTTTTTTCCATGCTTTAGAAGGAAGAATTCCGCCTTTTTCACCAGGAATATCAATACCTGTTTTTTGACCAAAGTTAAATAAATTTAAACTCTCGTGAAGTGAATCAATACCCATTTTGTCAGCCAAATCATAGAAAAAAACATCACAAGATTGGGCAATAGAGTCTTTAACATCAACATGAGAATGTCCGGTTCGCTTCCAGTCGTTAAACTTTCTTTTTACATTTGGCAATCGATAAAACCCAGGGCAAAACGTTTTACTTTCATGGGTGATAATGCCTTTTTCTAAGCCTGCAAGAGCAACCATAGGTTTGACAGTTGACCCAGGTGGGTACAAACCTTGAATGGCTCTATTGAGTTGTGGAATGTCAGTTGAGGTTTGTAATTTTTTATAATTTTCATGTGAGATTCCATTAACAAACCAGTTGGGGTTGTAAGTTGGCGTGCTCACCAAGGTGAGCACTTCGCCATTTTTAACATTTACAACAACAATAGCGCCTCGTTTATCTTTGAGCACTTCTTCTGCTTTGAGTTGCATGTCTAAATCAAGACTTAGATATAAGTTCTGTCCGGAGATGGCAGGCTGAATGATGGTGGTATCAATAATTCTACCACTTACATTTCTCTCAATTTGCTTTAGACCACTAGTGCCGTGAAGTAAGTGTTCATATTGTTTTTCAATGCCTAGTTTTCCAACAAAATCTGTTCCTAGATAATTGCCTTTATCGTAGTTAAGCTTATCTGTTTTATTCATCCTGGATACATAGCCAAGAGCATGAACACTAGACTGACCATTTGGATAAACTCGATGAAAATAAGGTTCGGTCTCAACACCAATGAAATCGTTACTGACTAAAAATTTAGATGCTTGAGCATGATTTAAATTATGCTTAATAGGAATAGAGTGAAACTTCTTATAACGCTTTTTAGTTTTATTAAAACGCTTAATATCATCATCATCAATAAATCCAGATTTTTTCAGTTTTAAGAGTGTTTTTTGAATATTTTTGGTTTTCTCAGGTGTGAGTGTTAATCTGAATGATAATTTATTGGTGGCAAGAACATGGCCATTACGATCAAATATTTTTCCACGATCAGGGGTAATTGGCAGAGTTCGCATTTGGTTTCCCAGTGCTTCCTCTAAATAATACTTATGACTAACAACTTGCAAATTGTAAATGCGCACAATCAGCAACAAAGTTAATAAAAAGATAAAGACAAGTGCAAACTTTAATCGGGTAGAAAGAATTTTACTTTCTACATGCGTATTACCAATATTATCCATTGATTATTGATGTTTGCATTTTTCTAAAAAGAATCGAATAACTGGCCAAACCAGTGCACCGCTGAGTGGTGCGATTAATAGGTAATAATTAAATACCAAGCCGTGTATTAATAGATGTGTTAGCAAGAAAAAGGACAAATAAATACATCCGGAAACAAAAACATATACTTGCTGAGTGCTTAAATTAGAAACAAAAAATGATTGTTTGACATTATCAATAAATACACTGCCCATAATTAGTGCTAACGCATTTTGACCTAACACGTCTCCATGCATAATATCAATCAAAACACCCAGTATTAAAGCGATAAAAAACTTTCCCTTTGCTGGAAAATTAACCAGCCAATAGGTATAGAACAACAATAGCCAAAAAGGCGATGCATCTAACAAGATTCCGTTTAAAGGTAGAGCGCTTAAAATTAGCGCAAATAGCGTAATTTTTAATAAAAACAGGTAAGGTCTTTGAGTGTTCATAACGAATCAGCCGCAACAATAATAACAAACTCTAAAGATTGAGTATCTTGAATGGGTTTGAGTTGAATGTGTAAAAAAGGTTCGTTTTTGTGCTGCTCGACATGTGTAACTTTTCCTAGCGGATAGCCCTCTGGAAACTTACCTCCTATTGAGCTACTTAAAAACAAATCACCAGTTTTTATATCTGCTCCTGGTTCGACAAAATTAACACTTAATAAGTGTTTGTTTTCTGCCACCCCTTGGCTAATACCTTGAACGCCATTTCTAGAGTTTTTTACAGGTATGTATTGAGTAGGGTCGCTTGCTATTAGGATAGTGGCATATTCAGGTGTTACTTGCGAGACTTGACCGATAATACCTTTTGCACCTAGAGCGACATAACCCACTTTTATATTGTGATTACTACCTTTGTTGATAATAATTTGTTTTTTTAATCGAGACTGACTGATAGAGCTGACACGACTCAAAACTAATTTTTGTTGTTTGATTTGGTAGCTTGATTCTAATAACGCTTTAAGTTTTTTGTTTTCTAGTGATAGGGTGTAAGTGTTTTGTAGTTGCGCCTTAAGTTTAGCAACTTCAGTTTCTAAGTTGTTATTTTTGTTAATAAGTTGGTCTTTACTGGTACCCTGTTCATCAATCCAGGTGTAGATTTGTCGAGGCAAGTCTACCAGCATATAAATGGGTGATATTAAACTGGCAATGGCTTGTCTTGTCTGGTTAAGGTAAGATAGTTTGAAATCAATAATGATTAAAAAAATACAGATCAGTATAGGAATAAAGAGCTTAAGCAACTTCATGTATTTATCCCTATAATAATCTTGGCGTTTTACTCAGCAGCCAAAAATCCCATGTTGTGTTTGCTGATCATATCAAGTGCAACACCACCACCGCGTGCAACACAAGTTAGTGGATCATCAGCAATGCGAACAGGTAGGTTGGTTTCTTGATTAATAAGTTTATCTAGACCGTCTAGTAGCGCACCACCACCAGTTAGTACTAAGCCATTTTCGGCAATGTCAGAACTTAATTCTGGCGGTGTTTTTTCTAGTGCTGTTCTCACTGAACTAATGATGGTTTTAAGTGGCTCTTGAAGTGCTTCTAGAATTTCCGTATTGGTAATTTCAAAACTAACTGGAATGCCTTTAGCAACATCACGCCCTCTAAATTCAATTTTCTTAACCGCTGTTGATTTAAAGGCAGATCCTACTTCTTCTTTAATTTGCTCTGCAGTAGCAGGGCCAATAATAATGCCGTGTTCTCTACGAACAAATCTAACAATAGTATCGTCAAACACATCACCACCTACCCTTAGCGAGTCAGAGTAAACAATGCCGTTAAGTGACATAATGGCAATCTCAGTGGTACCACCACCAATATCAATTACCATAGCACCTGAGGCTTCTTCAATAGCCATACCAGCACCAAGTGCTGCAGCCATTGGTTCTTCAATAAGATACACATCGCGTGCGCCAGCACCAACTGCACTCTCTTTAATAGCACGACGCTCTACTTGAGTAGCACCGCAAGGAACACAAATAAGCACCTTAGGGCTTGGCGAGAAAAATCCAGATTTCAATACTTTGCGAATAAAGTGTTGCAGCATTTTTTCAGTAACTTTAAAGTCAGCAATAACACCGTCTTTCATTGGTCGAATGGCCTCAATAGATCCAGGCGTTCTACCCAGCATGTTCTTTGCGTCTTGACCAACAGCAATAACGGTAGCCTCCATCGATCCTTTATCATTACGAATAGCAACCACTGAAGGTTCATTTAATACCACTGCACCATCCATATAAACAAGCGTGTTGGCAGTACCTAAGTCAATGGATAAGCTTTGGCCTTTAAAAAAATTGAACATAGAAATTCCTGATTAAATATTAGTGAAATAAAGAGATATAATACTATAAAAATTAGACAATATTCAAGGTGTTATAAATATGAAAATTCAGCAAAAACATGTGATTGAAAGCGTCTGTAATGCCCTGCAATATATTTCTTATTACCATACACCTGATTTTGTTAAAGCAATGGCAGGTGCGTATGAAAAAGAAACACATCAATCGGCTAAAAATGCCATAGCACAAATTTTAATTAATTCAAAAATGGCTGCCTTAGGAAAGCGACCATTGTGTCAAGACACTGGTATTGTGAATGTTTTTGTAGAAGTGGGTATGGACGTTAGTTGGGAGACTGATTTATCTTTGGAAGATATGATTAATGAAGGTGTTAGACAAGCCTTTACCGACGTTCAAAATCCACTTCGCGCTTCTATTGTTAAAGATCCGTTGTTTTCTAGAGTTAATACCAAAGACAATACGCCTGCGGTTATTCATACGAAAGTAGTTAAAGGAAATGAGTTGAATTTTATTGTGGCCGCCAAAGGGTGTGGTTCTGAAAATAAAGCCAAATTTACCATTCTTAATCCTTCTGCAAGTGTTGCTGATTGGGTGCTTGATATGATTCCTACCATGGGTGCAGGATGGTGCCCGCCAGGCATTATTGGTATTGGTGTGGGCGGTACTGCAGAAAAAGCCATGCTAATGGCAAAAGAAAGTTTAATGGATCCAATAGATATTCACAATGTCGCACAAAAAACCAATCAAAGTGATATTGAAAAATTCCGCCTAGAACTTATGGATAAGATTAATAATCTTAGCATTGGTGCGCAAGGGTTAGGCGGCTTAACAACAGTACTGGATGTCAAGATCAAAGATTACCCAACTCATGCAGCCTCTCAAGCAGTTGCCATGATTCCAAATTGTGCTGCCACTCGTCATCTGCATTTTTCTCTAGACGGTTCAGGTGTGGCGCAGTTGCCAGAAGTTGATATGGATATTTATCCAGAACTAGAAATGGATTATTCTCAATATAA
>CAYFPI010000016.1:24370-32566 GCA_964344985.1 uncultured Candidatus Thioglobus sp.
GTTAATCTTGATTCGTTAACTCGCAGTCAAATGAGTGATTGGAATATTGGTGATACGCTGTTATTAACTGGCACAATCATTACTGGGCGTGATGCAGCTCATGCGCGCCTTAAGCAAATGCTTGACAATGGCGAGGGCCTGCCAAAAGGCGTTAATTTTGACAATAAATTTATTTATTATGTAGGCCCGGTTGATGCGGTGGGCGATGAAGTAATTGGCCCTGCAGGACCAACAACAGCTACTCGAATGGATAGGTATACCGATATAATGCTTGAGAATACTAATATTTTAGGCATGATTGGTAAGGCAGAGCGTGGCCAGCAAAGCGTTGATAGTATTAAAAAACATCAGGCAAGTTATTTAATTGCTGTGGGTGGGGCAGCGTATTTAATTTCTAAATCAATTAAAAAAGCTAAAAAAATTGCTTTTGAAGATCTTGGAATGGAAGCCATATATGAACTTGAAGTAGAGGATATGCCGGTTACTGTAGCAGTTGACTCCAATGGTGACAATATCCATAGTATTTTTCAAAAACTACAAACTATCAACTAATGTTCGCAGTAATTTTTAGCGCAAAGATAAACGAATTGGATGACGAATATTTTCAATTGGTTGAAAATCTTAGAAACAAGGCTAAAGGGCATGGGTGTATAGACACATCATCAGTTTGTGAGAATGGTGAAGAAATCACAATATCATATTGGAACAGTTTAGAGCAGATTCAAAACTGGAAAAATGATTCAGACCATATAAAAGCCCAAAAACTTGGTAAGAACAAATATTACCAATCTTATTCTGTGCAAGTTGTTGATATTTTGCGCGAATATTCTCATAGCGTATAATTCACATCTGAAGTTGGTCGGATAGTCGCTAGAGCTATTGCTTTAGAGGAAAGTCCGGGCTCCAAAGAGCAAAGTGCTAGCTAACTGCTAGGTATGGTGACATAACGGAAAGTGCTGCAGAGATTTAAACTACCCATTTATGGGAAAAGGTGAGAAGGTGCGGTAAGAGCGCACCGCGCGGGAGGTAACAACCGTGGCAAGGTAAACCCCACTTGGAGCAAGCTCAAATAGGCTGCCATTGATGTGGCTCGCATAAGGTAGCGGGTAGAGTGCTAAAGCGTCTTGGTAACAATGCGCGTAGATGAATGACTATCTATTACAGAACCCGGCTTATAGACCGACTTCATTTTTTTTACTTCGTCTTTTGCCATTCTGCATTGTTATTTTCTGTACTCAATCGGTCATATGGTTTATCTATATTTCCTTATTCGATTGAAAATGTTTCGCAGAATGGCAAAATACTTGTAAAAACCGTTGTCTGTTTTTGTAGTAGAATAAGCTTATGAGGGGAGTTTATAAACAAATAATTGTATCTTTATTGTTAATTGCATCGGCAAGTGTTGTTGCTGAAAAATCAATTCTATTTCAAGATAAAACCATTACCATCTTTACTGATAACACGGTGCTTTATGCTGATGGCAGCGTGCCAGTGTTTAAGCCTTCAAGCACATGGGTGGAAGAAGATTACTTCACCCAACAAGAAAAATATTGCGAGGTTGATTCAAAATATACGGACAAGATTAAGAATGGTTTAAAGACTCAATAGTAAAACTATTTTATTTGCGCCAAAATGGCACGATCTTTGGAGTTATAGTCTTGAAAAGTTTGAATATTGATGAAATTTTCTTCAAGTAATTTAATAATTTGTTGCTGTTGATTGTATCCGTGTTCCAGCAACAAATAACCATCTTTGTTAAGGTGGTTCGGTGCTTGTTCAATAATGATTCGAATATCATCCAAGCCGTCTTTTCCAGAAGTTAAAGCCGTGATTGGCTCAAATTTTAAATCATTCAAATACGAGTCATTTTCTTCAATATAAGGGGGATTGGAAATGATCAAATCAAAGGTTTGATTGTTTACAGCTTCAAACCAGCTACCTTGTTGAAAATTAATATCAGTAGTGGCATTTTGTTTAGCAATCTCAAGTGCTCCCAGTGAAAAATCAGTAGCAGTCATTTGCCAATTTGGATTTTTATCTGCCAAAGTGATGGCAATAATTCCGCTTCCAGTACCAAGGTCTACTGCCTTTATGTTTTTTTCTTTTGGAAATAAATCAATTGCAATGTCTATTAGTAGTTCAGTTTCAGGTCTTGGTATTAGTGTATCTGAAGTTACCTTGAAATCCAAGTGATAAAAACCTTTTGTGCCGCTTAGGTAAGCAAAAGGCATTCCTTGTTCTCGCTGATCAATGAGAGTGTCTAGTTGTTGTTTTTCTTCTTGATTAAGCTTGTAGTTATTCTGAGTAATGAGCTGGGCATTGCTCTTATTCAGTACTAAAGATAATAGCGGTGCAATGTCTTCTGCACCGCTGTTTAAGTAGTCTTGAACAGTATTCAAGTTTTATAGGTTAACACTGGTTAAGCCAAGTGCTTTCCAATTTTGCATACCACCACGGAAGTATTTAATTTTTGCAGCAGGGTAGCCATAACCAAGTAGCGCTTTGCCAGCTGCAGGTGTTTGACCGCCAAATACCATTGCAATACATTACTAAAGTTTTTGCATAGGTAAAGTCAAATGTATCATCAACTTGCACACCTAGTTGATCTTCCATAATGGCTAGAGCTTTTTCTTTGTTTTTGAATTTTGTATATGGAATATTTACCGCAGTAGGGATGCCGCCAGATATAGCAACCCAGTTTGGTGTGCGTGTATCAATAATCATTAATGAATCATCACCAGCTGATTTTTGTTTTACGTACTCAATCATTTCAAGCTCGCCAATAGTTTCAACTGCGTGTGGCGCAAATGGATGCATAGGCTGAATTTTTCCACGAGTGGTTTTTAGATAAAAATCAGAGATCTCGTTATCTCGGTCTTGCTCTCTTTGCAACTTAACCACTTTGCCTTGATGGTTGATATCAATAGAGACAACCCCTGGTGAGATAAATACCTCTTTGGTTTGTTCGCCTTCAGCATGAGCCAATAGTGCAAAAGCACTTAAAAATAAAGCTGATAGTTTTTTCATAATCTCCCCTTATGTTGTTATTAGTTTGTTTTTGATTTTAAATCGATATAGTTTTTTAATGCAACAATTAACCCTAGGCCAATAAAGGCACCCGGTGGCAAAATAGCTAATAATGTACCTTGGTAATCATTAAAGACTGTTACGCTAAGACTTTCCCCTAAACTGCCTAATAAAATAGCTGATTGATCAAATAAAGTGCCAGAGCCAATAAGTTCACGCATAGCGCCCAATACAATTAAAACAAGGGAAAAACCAATACCCATCATTAATCCATCAATTAATGATTTACCCCAAGTGTTTTTGCTGGCATAAGCCTCGGCTCTACCAAGAATTGCACAGTTGGTAACAATGAGTGGTACAAAAATTCCTAATATTAAATACAAATCGTAAAAATATGATTGCATGAGTAATTCAACAATCGTTACAAATGAAGCAATAAGCAAAACAAAAACAGGAATGCGAACTTCTTTAGAGATTTGATTCCTAAATAGAGAAATGGTTACGTTTGAAGCGATAAGGACAAATGTAGTGGCAATACCCAAGCCAATTGCGTTAACAATATTGTTAGTAACAGCAAGTAAAGGACATAATCCAAGCAGAGCAACCAAGGCTTGGTTGTTGTTCCACAGTCCGTTTCTAGCAATTTTTAGATAGTCATCCATAGAGATTGATTATATCAACCTCTAAAGATAACTGATTAGATATGTTTAAGAAAAAACCAGCTCATTGTTAGCAACATCACCATGAATCGTTGCTCCTGGCAAGAATTCTCCAGATAGGATTTTTTGTGATAGAGGATTTTCAAGTAGTTGTTGAATAGTCCTCTTTAGAGGTCTAGCACCAAATACAGGGTCGTAGCCTTTATCAACAATCATGGTCATAGCTTGATCACTTAGCTCTAATTTCAAATCAAGGTCTTCTAATCGAGATTGTAAAATTTGAATTTGAATATCGGCAATGCCTTTAATTTGTTCTTTTTCTAAATTGTTAAAAGTAACAATTTCATCAATACGATTCACAAACTCTGGTCTAAAGTGCTCACCAACAACTTTTATAAGCTCATCTGACATATCCTTTCCAGGATTATCTTGTATTAAGTGCGAACCTAAGTTTGAAGTCATTACAATAACTGTATTTTTAAAATCAACCGTTCTGCCTTGTCCGTCTGTCAGTCGGCCGTCATCAAGCACCTGCAATAGAATATTAAACACGTCAGGATGTGCTTTTTCAACCTCATCAAGCAAAATGATTGAATATGGCTTACGACGCACAGCTTCAGTTAACACACCACCTTGTTCATAGCCAACATATCCAGGAGGTGCGCCAATTAAACGAGCAACTGAGTGTTTTTCCATAAACTCACTCATGTCTACACGCACAATTGCCTGCTCGGTATCGAATAAGAAATCTGCCAACGCTTTAGTAAGCTCAGTTTTACCAACACCAGTAGGGCCCATAAACATGAATGATCCATCTGGACGATTAGGATCTGATAATCCTGCGCGAGACCGGCGCACTGCATCAGAGATAACCTTTACTGCCTTATCTTGACCAACTAAACGCTTATGAATGATTTCTTCCATTTGCAAGAGTTTGTCTTTTTCACCCTCCATCATTTTATCGACAGGGATGCCAGTCCATCTGGCGACAATATGTGCAATTTCATCTTCTGTTACTTTATTTCTAAGTAGTGTCATTTCTTCGCCATCAGCCGATTCTGCTTGTTCAATTTTTGTTTCAAGCTCAGGAATCTTGCCGTATTGAAGTTCACTCATCTTAGCTAAATCATTATTTCGACGAGCATTTTCCAAGTCAGATTTAGCTTGTTCTAATTCTTCTTTAAGATGATGTGCACCTTGTACAACCAGTTTTTCTTTTTTCCAAATCTCTTCAAGATCAGCGTACTCTTTTTCAAGCGATTTAATAGTCTCTTCTAATTCTTTTAGGCGTTCTTTAGAAGCTTTATCTTTTTCTTTTTTAAGTGCCATGCGCTCAATTTTTAGTTGCACAAGCTTGCGATCAAGCTTATCCATAGATTCTGGCTTAGAGTCGATTTCCATGCGGATTTGAGAGGCAGCTTCATCGATTAAGTCAATGGCTTTATCGGGTAATTGTCTATCGGTAATGTAGCGAGTAGAGTAGGTAACTGCTGCAATAATGGCAGGGTCTGTTACTTCCACACCATGGTGTACTTCGTATTTTTCCTTTAACCCGCGCAAGATGGCAACTGTATCTTCTTCAGTTGGCTCATCGACCAACACTTTTTGGAATCTACGTTCCATAGCAGAGTCTTTTTCAATGTATTGTCGGTATTCATCAAGTGTAGTAGCACCCATGCAGTGAAGATCGCCACGTGCTAACGCCGGTTTAAGCATGTTGCCTGCATCCATAGAACCTTCGCCTTTTCCTGCGCCCATCATGGTGTGTAATTCATCAATAAACAAAATCACCTGACCTTGTTCCGCTTCAAGCTCTTTTAAGACAGCCTTCATTCTTTCTTCAAATTCACCTTTGTATTTCGCACCTGCAACAAGAGCCGCCATATCTAGTGATAATAATTGTTTACCCTTAATACCTTCTGGCACTTCATTGTTAATAATGCGCTGTGCCAAGCCTTCAGCAATGGCAGTTTTACCAACACCTGGCTCACCAATGAGTACTGGATTATTTTTTGTACGACGTTGTAATACTTGAATGGCACGACGAATTTCCCCATCACGACCAATGACTGGATCCAGCTTACCTTGAGTGGCTAGTTGGGTTAAGTCTTGAGTGTATTTTTTTAAAGCGTCTCTTTGTGTTTCTGCATTTTGATCGTTCACGGTTTCTCCTGCTCTAAGGTTATCAATCGCTTGGCTTATGTTTGTTTCATTAGCACCAGCAGATTTTAGTAATTGTGTTGTTGTGTCATTGCCTTTAATAATGGCCAATAAAAATAGCTCAGTGGAAAGGTAAGAATCACCTCTATCTGTGGCCAATTTATCTACCTGGTTTAAAAGGCGCAATAGATTTTGAGAAATATTAACATCCCCACTAGGGTTGTTAACAGTGGCTAGTTTATCAGTCTCTTTATTGGTATCTTCTCGTAACTTATTAGTATTGATATTTATACTAGTTAGCAAGTTGCTAACACTACTATCAGTAGCTTGCAGCATAGCACTTAAGACGTGCACAGCTTCTATTGCAGTGTTATTCTTTGCTATTGCTAAAGATTGGGCGGCACCAAGATCCTGTTGAAATTGCGAAGTTAATTTATTAATATCCATAGGAATTTATTAGTTTTTTTGTTTTAATTAATCATTATCTATGGGATGATGTTCAGATATTCAAGTGCAAAAATAAAATATTATGTTAAATTTAGTATTATTCGAGCCAGAGATTCCTAACAATACTGGTAGTCTTATTCGTCTAAGTGCAAACATGGGGGTAAGCCTACATTTGATCAAGCCGTTTGGATTTGAAATTACTGATAAGCGTCTAAAGCGAGCAGGGCTTGACTATAAAGAGCTTGCCCAAGTTTATGAATATGACAACCTTGAAGATTATCTAGATAGAGCTAAACCTGAAAGGGTATTTGCGGTGGAAACAGGCTCTAGTAGAAAATATACTGATGTGACCTATCAAACAGGAGATTCATTGTTATTTGGCTCTGAAACCAAAGGCTTGCCAGAGGATGTAGCCAATCAATTTAATCAGGTTTCATTGCCAATGCAAGACGGCTCTCGAAGTTTAAATTTGGCTAATTGTGTCTCGATTGTGGCTTATGAGGCTTGGCGTCAATTGGAATTTTCAGGCAGTAAGGTTATTGGGAAATAACCATGTCAACAGATTACTCAAGATTAAAACGTGAAAAACACCCAATGCCTAGCTTTGTTAAGCAGGCGTTAGAAGACGAAAAACTTTATGCTGATTACCTAAATCGACCGGCTTATCAACAAAATGATTACATTGGCTGGATCAATCAGGCTAAATTAAAAACAACCAAGCAAAAGCGCTTAGGGCAAATGTTGGCAGAATTAAAACAAGGCGGGATTTATATGAAAATGAGCCATCCTAGCTCAGCTAAAATTTAATTTATTTAATTGTGTTTCGATTGGAGCGCATGAGGCTTGAAGGCATTTGGGGTTTGTAGGAAGCAAGAGTATTTAAAGTTTGTTTTAATGTATGACCACTGACTATTTAAAAATCCAATGGGCTTTTGATGTTGCCTTTACTTAACTCTTTGACTACGTGGGTGTAAATCATTGTAGTTGCAAGATCCTTATGTCCGAGTAATTCTTGAATAGAGCGAATATCTACACCATTTTGTAAAAGGTGAGTGGCATAAGAATGTCTAAAGGTATGTGAGGATATTTTCTTATTAATGTGTGATCTATCAACTGCTTGTTTAATGTTTCTACCAAAGGTTTTGTCCAGTACGTGAAAGCGCATTTCCAAACCACCACGAGGATCTTTAGAAATCTTACTCATTGGGAATAAATATTGCCATTTAAACTCTTTATTTGCATTTGGATACTTGCGTTCCAAACCATAGGGTAGTTTTACCAGTCCATAGCCATTGTCTAAATCTTGAGTATGTAACCTACGTACATCATCAATATGTAATTCAAGGTCTTCTTTAATTTTATTCGGTAAAGGCAATGTTCGATCAGTTTGTGATTTTGAATCAAAAACATAAACTTTATCAAAACCAAAATCTATATCCTTAATGCGCAGATTAAGAAGCTCCTTCATACGTAAACCACAGCCATACATAAGTGAGAGCATAAGCTTGTATGTGCCTTTCATGTTATAAATAACAACAGCCACTTCTTCTGGCGTTAGTACTACAGGAATATGTACTTTTTTCTTGGCACGAAGTGCAGAGATATTCTCATTTTTAATTGATATTTCCAATACCTGCTCGTATAAAAATAATAAAGCGTTAAACGCTTGATTTTGTGTTGAAGGAGATACTTTTTTCTCAACGGCCAAGTGAGTTAAAAACTGCTCAATTTCAACCTTACCCATGTCTTTTGGGTGTTTTTTATTATGGAAAAATATATAGCGCCTTATCCAGCCAATATAGCTTTTTTCAGTTTGATAGCTGTAATGCCTAAGACGAATCTTGTCACTAACCATTTCTAATAATTTTGGGTCAAGACAACTTAAGCATATTTAAAAACCTGT
>CAYFPI010000017.1:0-16552 GCA_964344985.1 uncultured Candidatus Thioglobus sp.
CACGTGTTGGATGGATGTTCATCTTTTCTCCTGGTTGGTAAAATGGTAAAGCTTAGCGCTTATTTGAAAGACTATCTATGGTTGTTTTTCAACCTTTCAAGTGCAATAATTAAAAAATTAAATAATTTTTTTAATTAAAAATGCAATTGCAATTAATATAATAATACCTAAGATTTTTTCCATTAATTTAGGGCTAAATTTAAACGACCCCAAATAAGAACCTAAAAACCCGCCCACAATAACTGCTGCAATTAATGGCGCGTAGTTCAGCAAGTCTATTGAGTTATATTGCAAACGTGATATTAAACCTGATAAAGACACGGTCCAAACAAAAATAACGCCGGCTGCTGCTGCTTCTTTAGGTGTTCCAATCTTAAGCATAATAATAAGTGGCACCAAATAAACGCCACCACCAATACCAACAATACCGGCTACCAATCCCAAGATTGAGCCAGAAGCCAGAGAGACAATAATCTTTTGTTTGTGAGTAAGTTTAATCCTAAACCCTGTATCCTCCCAAAGGTAAATACGCGTAGCAACTACAATCAATGATGCTAGTAATATCCATAAAAAAACCTCTCTAGGCAAGTGTAGAGCTCCGCCTAAATAAGCAAATGGAATGGCAGAGATTAAAAATGGCAAAATAATATGTGGCTTGCCGTGTTTGTTACGCAAGAAGTTATAACTACCTAGCGTGCTAACAAACAAGTTAAGCGTTAAGGATACCATTGGAATGACTAAAGTGCTCATGCCAGAAATTACCATAATGGCCGTATAAGAAGAACCACCACCCATACCTACAGATGAATAGACAAATGCAACTATAAAAAATAGTAAGGGTAATAAAAATTCAAGATAAGGGGTTGCTTCCATGGAAAGCTATTTTACGCACCAGTCCATTATGTTAATTGATTTGAATCAACTTTTATGAAAACACTACGGTTTTGTTATTACAAGTTAGCACTCGATCTTCTAGATGGTATTGCAAGCCTTTGGCCAGAGTAATTTTTTCAATATCTTGACCCATTTTTTTCATGTCTTCAGCACTATCAGCGTGATCAACACGAACCACATCTTGTTCAATAATTGGCCCTTCATCTAAATTAGCTGTTACGTAATGACAAGTTGCACCAATAAGCTTCACGCCACGCTCAGCAGCACGTTCATACGGATTAGCGCCGATAAACGATGGTAAAAAAGAGTGGTGAATGTTAATAATTTTGCCACTGTATTTAATGCATAACGCTTCTGGAATTATTTGCATATAGCGTGCCAATACAATCACATCAGGATCGAAAGCATCAATCGCTTCTGACATCTTGCCAATATCTTGCTCTTTAGTATCCTTATTAATAGCCACTTGCTTAAATGCCACATCATACCAACTAGCCAGTTTAGATAGTTTATTATGGTTAGAAAGCACACCAACAATCTCACCTTCAAGCTCAGACTCGTGCCCACGATGCAGTAGATCTGCCACGCAATGAGAAGAGTTAGATCCCATGATTAGTACACGTTTTAATTTGCCTGCATCACTAAGTCGCCATGCCATGTTGTACTTATCAGCCAACACAGAAAACATTTGCCTAAACTCATCTAGTGAACAAGAAATTGAATTTGATTCGATTTCAATGCGCATAAAGAAATGTTTGTTTCTCTCGTCAAGATGATGATGCGCTTCTTTAATATTGCCATCATGTTCAAAAATAAACTGACTAACTACAGCTACTAGGCCGTGTGCATCAGGGCAAGAGATTAGTAATCGGTAAACACTCATGTACGATACTCTGCATTGATCTTTACATAATCATATGAAAAATCCGTCGTCCATACGCTTTCTTGCAAGTTACTATTGCCAATATCAATAGTAATAACAATATCATCTTTTGCCATCTCAACACTGCCAGCCTGCTCAGTATAGCTCGCATCTGGCTCGCCCGCTTTAACAATACTCACTGCATTAAGATGAATATTAATATCTTCAATATTAAGGTTGGTAATATTTGCCCGACCAACGGCTGCCAAAATCCTGCCCCAATTTGCATCAGAAGCAAACAGTGCTGTTTTAACCAGTGGTGAGTGCGCAACCGTGTAAGCCACTTCTAAGCAGTCTTCATTACTTGCACCGCCTTTAACACACACCTCAACAAACTTAGTAGCACCCTCTCCATCTTTAACAATTTGATGCGCTAAAGATTGCATAACTTCATTAAGTGCTTGTTGGAATTCACTCTCGCACTCGTCAATACTCACACCACTAGCACCTGTAGCACTCAGTGTGCATGCATCATTAGTAGAGGTATCTCCATCCACTGTAATACGATTAAACGACTGATTGGTCGCTAAAGTTAAACAAGCTTGCAACTCATCTTGAGTGGCTTTTGCATCAGTAAAAATAAAACTTAGCATGGTGGCCATGTCAGGGCGAATCATGCCTGAACCTTTAGCAATACCAGTGATTGACACTACTTGCCCGTTCACTTCAAATTGAGCTGATGCAGTTTTTTTAACTAGATCAGTTGTTAGTATGCCTGTAGCCACATCATTCAAACCATTGGTTGAAAGTTGTGCTGCCACATTTGGAATGCCGGATTCAAATTTTGACAAATCGAGTTGTTGGCCAATCACACCCGTTGAAAACGGTAGTACTTGATCACCTTTAATGGTTAGTTCACTAGCTAATAACTCACAAGTTTTAACGCAATTTTCCATGCCTTGTGTGCCAGTACCTGCGTTGGCATTACCACTATTAATAAGTAGTGCTAATGGTGAATTTTGCAAATGGTTTTTAGCAACCACAACAGGTGCTGCACAAAATACATTTTGAGTAAATACGCCAGCTGTCGTTGTACCTTCGGTAAGCGAGATAACAGACAAATCTAGGGCGTCATTGTTTTTAATACTTGCATTAATTGCTGCACAAGTAATACCATCAATATTTAATAATATATTGCTCATTATTTTCTTTAATTAAGTTTATTCTTTGCAAGTATTGGATCGCTTCTACAATCTACTGCACATACTTCAACAGTATTTTTCTTTATTTTATAATAAACAGCAAATAAAGAATCACCTAAGCCATTAGACTGTTTTTCATAAAAACCAAACCCTTCGACTAAATCATTACTGGCTGAAGGTAGTATTTTTATCTTCATCTAGTCCTATCAATAATTTGCTATTTTGCTTTAGACCAATCGATCGAGGTTTCTTTATTTTTTTCTCTAGCTTTTAAAACATCCAAGTGCCAGTCTGGAGAGCTGACCTAATCGTTATGGCACAAATCATCCCAAAATCAATTCCATGGTTGATAATTTTTGTTCGATACTCATATTTTTAATAGACAAGCTAGTCATTGCCATTCTCCATATATGCTAAATCACATTATAAATGCATAGTCTAGCCATATAGTAAATTATTACACTAACCTTTTAAAATCCTTTTGAAGATTTTTTATCCAGGTGCTGAAAAACACCCATTAGTATTGCACCAAATACCACCATGATTAACGCTGGAACAGCAGCGCGTTCGAACAATCCTTCAGCGCTAAGTTCATATACTTGAATGGCTAGCGTATCCCAACCAAATGGTCTTAAGAGATAAGTAGCAGGTAATTCTTTCATAACATCTACTGCCACTAACAAACCACCTGCTAAGATGCCAGGTCTCATCATAGGCAAGTACACTTGCCAAATTAAACGAAAACGAGAAGCACCCAATAAGTGTGCACTTTGCGTATAAACAGGCTTTATCTGCTCGGCAGATGCATCAATTGAACTATAGCCAATAGCCATAAAGCGTGATACATAAGCAAAAATAAGTAGCGCGATAGATCCAAAAATAATATGATTGATACTCTCGCCACCAAAGTGAATATTAATAATTGATATTTGATTAATACCATACAACAAACCAACTGCCATTACTGAACCTGGCAATGCATAGCCTAGTGTTGCCATACGAATTACACTTTTTAGCCACACACTATTACTTTTACAACGTCCAGGAAGTGCAAGCACTGTAGCAATACTAACTGTAATAATGGCCGCCACAACTGTTAACACAATAGTAGAGTTTATTAGATCAAAATACTTAGCACTCCATTCCTTGGAAACCGACTCCCAGCCCCAAATCACTAGTTGTAGCATAGGCATAGCAAAGGCTAACATGAATATGCCAAATACAAATAAAGCAATAACCCAAGCCGTCCATCCTTTTGCTTGATAAGGCCTGGTATCAGAAACATCAGCCGAATAATACTTAGCCTGGCCACGTGCTTTTTTCTCAAAATAAATTAAGAAAAATGCCACCAATACTAATAATGAAGCCAATTGTGCCGCTACCTCAATAGAGCGAAAATCCCCCCAGGCTGAATAAATGGCTGTGGTAAATGTATCGTAGTTAAATAACCCAACTACACCAAAATCTGCCAGGGTTTCCATGAGTGTTACCAACACGCCAGCTGCCACTGCTGGACGAGCCAATGGCAATGAGATTTTAAAAAAAACTCGCAGTGGGCTAGCGCCTAAAAATTTACCCGCCTCAATCATGTTGATTTTTTGTCGTTTAAATGAGGCGCGTGTCATCATATAAACATAAGGATAAAACACCAAAACAAACACCAAAATAATTGCCCATGATCCGCTACGAATATCAAAACCTGGCAGATCCAATACTTCTCGCATCCATACTTGCGCATAACCTGAATAATCAAACACACCCAAATACACAAAAGCTAGCACATAAGCTGGAATAGCAAAAGGCAAAAACAATGCCCACTCTAGCCACTTTCTGCCCGGAAACTCCACCATTACCACTAGATAAGCTAAAGACGTGCCTAGAAGCATTACACCTATACTCACACCTAATAAAAGAATAGCGGTTGAACTAACTAAGCCAGAAAGTAGATTTTGTGAAAAATGTGCCCAAAGATCGTGCTCTGGCAACAACCATGACAAGCCAACCACTAAAATAGGCGTGGCTACAACTAGCGCTAATAAGCTAATCCAAATTTGTGATTTAAAACAACTTTTTTCCACGGTATTTATTAGTTTTTTCTCTTATTTTAAAAACAACAAAACCCAAGACTTTATAAGCCTTGGGTTGGTATCAGTAGTGTTTAAACTACTTGTAACCTTTTATTTGCATTAATCTTACTGCATCTGCCTGCAAAACTCCAGCTTGAGCCAAATTCATTGTATCTTGTTTAAACGCACCCCAACTTGAAACAACTTCATCTGAAGCGACATTTTGATTGGCTGGATACTCTTTATTTAAAGACCCATAAATTGCTTGCGCTTTTGCTGAAGATAGCCATTCTAACAACTTAACTGCACCCTCAGGGTTTGATGCATTTTTAGTAACACCTGCGCCTGATACATTAACATGCACACCTGTTGTGTCTTGGTTAGCCCAAAATAGTTTTAAAGGTGAGCTTGGTTTTTTGTCCATCAAACGTCCATAGTAGTAAGTATTGACCAAACCAACATGCTTTGTTTTCACCATGGTGATTAATTAATGAAGCCACTAAAGATTTAGTATAGATTTTTTTACTGGTTCTAAGACACAAACGACCCGACCACTTGTTGCTTGCTAAATCAGCATAAGTCGATAACTCCTCTGGTTTTACACGATCAGTATTGTAAACAATTGTGCGAGCACGCACTGATAATCCGGTCCACAGCCCATTTGGATCTCTTAAATGTGAAGGAATGTTGTTTTTCAATGTTTCGGTTTGTGCTGGTTGAAACAAATCCCGCTCTCCCGCGTACCATAAATTACCCGCATCCACTGTCATAAACATGTCTGCTTTAGTGCCTTTTCCTTCTAGCTTTAAACGCTCAATAAGCGCACCACCTTTTCCTGTTAAGTAGTTAACTTCAATACCCGTTTCCTTGGTAAACGCTTCAAACAACGGCTTAATTAAATGCTCTTTTCTAGAACTATAAACTGTAACAGGTTGTTCGTTCCAATTTTTAGCACCTTCAGCATTAACACTAGATGTGCCCATAATTGAAACTGCTGATACTGCAATAATTGATGAAAGTAGAGATTTTGTTTTCATTTTTTTTCCTTGATATATTAGTTTTAGTTTTATTGATAATGATTATCAATTGCGAATGATACTTATTATTAATTAATAGTCAAGGATTTGTTTTGAATAATACCAACCTTATCAGCAAGGGTATTAGCTTCATTCTGATCATGAGTAACCAAAATAGAAGTAATATTAGCTTTTTTCAAAATATCGCGAACTTGTAATACCAACTGATCACGATGATTTTTATCCAAACTGGAGAATGGTTCGTCAAGCAACAATAACTTTGGCGAAGGTGCTAATGCGCGCGCCAAAGCAATACGTTGCTGTTCTCCGCCAGATAGCTGATGTGGATATTTCTTTTCAATACCCTCAAGCCCAACCATCTCTAACAATTCTTTAACGCGCTGTGTTTGGTTGTTTTTAGAAAGATGATTAATACCAAAAGCAATGTTTTTTTTCACATTCATATGCGGGAAAAGCGCATAGTCTTGAAATACCATGCCCACCCCTCTGTCTTCTGCAGAAGTATTGTGCTGACCCATGTTAGAAATTAATTGGGATTTAAGCACTACCTCACCATCACTAGCTACATCCAATCCGGCAATAAACCTCAAAACAGAACTTTTACCGCTACCGCTATCACCAAGCATGGCCAAGATGTCACCCCTTTCAAGGTTTAAATTAAAGTTATCAATTATCTGTCTCCCTTTATAGGCGATAGATAAATTACTCACTTTAAGCATTTTTATTTTATTTGCAATGCCTACACTGAGTATCTGTCACAACAGGAATTACTAGATATTGAGACTTTCTACCACTACGCATAAGCATGGCAACTGAAACCACTAAAATCGCTATTGAAACACCTATCCATAAAACAGAGGTTGCAGGGTGTTGTGAAAACGTGCCTATTTGATAAAACACTGTCGCTGAAAAGTAAGCCAGTCCTGTTGCCCATAACGCTCCAACCAAAGCCCAGCTCTTACCAACTTCGCGAACCATTGCACCAAATGCTGCCACACAAGGAAAATACAACAAGATAAATAACAAGTATGAAAACGCGCCAACCTTACCATCAAAACGTGACACCATAGCACCAAAAGTATCAGTTGATACTTCTTGTGATTCTGCAGCCAATTCTTGCGAATGCGTATCCTCTAAAACACTAAGACCTAATGGATCTGACAGGTTTTGCATGGCGTCAGCCAAATTAGCAGGAACTGTTTCAATTGCCTCAACAAGTCCAGCGCTAAGGCTGTATTCAGATTGCTCCTCCACAACTTCAGATTCTTGCTTATCAATGCTAGAATATAGAGAGTCAAGCGTACCCACAACAACCTCTTTTGCCAAAATACCAGTAACAATACCCACCGTAGCTGGCCAGTTATCTTCTTCAATGCCCATTGGCTCAAATACTGGTGTGACAGTTTGAGCGACTTTACTCAGTACAGAATTTTTTGAGTCTTGATTACCAAAAGACCCATCAACACCGATACTATTAACAACATTAATCACCATAACTACTAGCACAATAATCTTACCTGCACCTAATACAAAACCTTTTAGCTTATTCCAAGTGTTAATAGCCAAATTTCTCAATGATGGCAACTGGTAATTTGGCATCTCCATTAAGAAATCTCCAGTATCAGCCCCGCCTTTAAATGCACGCTTCAAAATTAATCCGGTAAATATCGCAAACAATATTCCTATCAAATATAGTGCAAATACGATATTTTGCCCGCCAACTGGAAAAAACGCTGCAGCAAATAGTGCATATACCGCAAGTCTTGCACCACACGACATAAATGGCGACATTAGCACCGTAGTAATGCGCTCACGATGAGTATCAAGAGTTCTTGCTGCCATAATGCCAGGAACGTTACAACCAAAGCCAACAATAAGTGGAATAAACGCCTTACCAGAAAGGCCAATCTTACGCATAAACTGATCCATCACAAAAGCAGCTCTTGCCATATAACCAACTTCTTCGAGCAAAGTTAAGAATAAATAAAGTGCAGCAATAATTGGAACAAAAGTAGCCACAACCTGAATACCACCACCAATACCATCCGCAACAACAACGGTAATAAGCTCAGGAGCACCTATTGAATTCAATACCTGTGCCATGCCATCTATAAATATTACTCCAGCAGCTATATCAAAGAAATCAATCAATGCACCACCAAAATTAATACTCACTAAAAATAATAGATACATCACTATTAAGAAAAATGGCACACCTGTTATCGATCCGAGTACCAACTTGTCAACTCTGTCAGAAAAGGTTTTTTTAATATTATCTGAATGAGTAATTACCTGAGTAGCGATCTTGTTGGCATGGTTAAATCTCGCTTCAGCCTCCAACAACTCAAGTTGATTTTCATCGCCAGCCTCTTTTGCAAAATCGATATCGCTACTAGAATAATCAATACCAAAATTCTCTACAGACTCATAGTTGTCAATTGCTGATGAAAATACAGAAAGATCAACATCTTCTTTAAGCGATATTGGCAAAACATCACAACCTAAAGATTGCTTTAATTTGTCAATATCAATATTCATTTTGCGCTTTTTAACCACGTCCATCATATTAAGAAGCACAACAACATTAACACCCAATTCTCTTAATTGTGTTGTTAAGTAAAGCCCGCGTTCTAAAGTTGAAGCGTCAACAATATTAAAGTACAAATAATCAGAATTACTTAGTGCAAAATCTCTAGCGATTTGTTCATCAATTGATGAATTTTTATCATCAATTGAATAAACACCAGGTAAATCAACCACTAAGTATGATTTGTTATTAATATTAAACTCGCCTTCTTTGCGATCAACTGTTACACCTGGCCAATTTCCCGTACGTTGTTTTGCGCCAGTTAGAATATTAAATAAAGTGGTTTTTCCAGAATTAGGATTACCAATAAGTGCTATTTTGTCAAAACCCATACTAACCAACCTCAACAAAATTTGCTATGGTTCTACCAATACTAACACGCGCATTACCCATGGCTAAGACCATATCTCCACCTCTATTTCTCAATATAGAAACATAAGTTCCAGTGTTAATACCCAAACCTAATAATTTGATTTTTTTTGTATATGGTAGATCAATGTTACCAATTTTGCATGTTGAGCCTGCCAGCTGTCTTGATAGAAGTTGCATGGGTTTTTTATAAATTAATTTTTTGCGTAAATGATACCAGTTATCATTTGCATTATCAATAGATTATTATTATATTTTTATATATTAAATTAATTTAACAATTACAGAGAATAATCATGCATTAAATCTTGTCTTAGTGACTCTAACAAAGCTCGCTTGATTAGTTTATTTGGAAGATTGGCTTTTCGCATTGAATGAAAATTAAGATTTCCTTGGCTTTTTAAATACCTTAACTTGTATTGATTCCAGAAATTTAACATGTAAACAATTACTTATTATTTTTGCACTTTCTACAACAACCAGAACACGGTTCAGCTTTAGTTTTTTTGTGTATTTCTGCAATTATTTTTATTTCTTTCATGATTGTCTCCATTTATTATTATTTAAGATTTATAGCTAGCCAGTTTAAATTCGGAGTTTGAGAGAGCAAACATTTGTCAACAATTCAAACTAGCTAACTATAAACCCTTTATTTAATAAGTTTACCTCCAAGCAGGACTAGAGCTCGGAGGGCTTGTACGGAATAATTACCATCAAGAATAATATGCGAAGAGAGTGGTAATTAATTCCCAACCTGTTTTAATTAATTTACTAATTTTTCAAAATAATCCAAATAGTCGGTCAATTCTTTTTGTGTTAATGTTAAATACCCTTTTGCCATTACTTTCTCCATTAAATGTTATTTTTGTACTATTAGTAAACCTTTATCTTGCTTATTCTAACGAATTAGAATCGAAAACAATACTGCTGCTGGAAGTATCATTGTTATTGTTGCTTGTATTCCTTTTATATTTATCTCCATTGATTATTATTATTTTTAAGCACCTTTCTTAAGTACTTAGATGCAAATGATACTGATTCTTATTTACAATTGCAAGCTATTTTCATTAAATTTAATAAAAATAACCAAATATTGGTAAAATAACCTTAAGAAATTACATTATTATCAATTACTTACGACATTATTAAAATTTCTAAAATTTTAATAAAAAATAACATTTATAACCAATAAAACAGCATATTCAAGGTGTTTTATTGACATCATTTAAAGAAAAATGGAAATTTTTACATTAATTGATAATGTACATATTTCATACAAGATGTCATAAAATGACAAAAAAACACATATTAGCTCATATTTATAAGAAATGAACAAAGAGAATCGCAAACAAGCCAGTCAAAAAGTTACCATTGTTGGTGCAGTGGTAGATTTTCTATTAGCCATTTTCAAGGTTGTTATCGGTGTTATAGGCAACTCTGGTGCACTTATTGCTGATGGTATTCACTCATTCTCTGATCTACTTTCTGACGGTGTGGTTTTGTACGCCGCCAAACATTCTGCAGAAGAAGCAGATGACGAACACCCTTATGGACATGAGCGTTTTGAAACGGTAGCAACGCTAGGTCTGGCTATTATTTTAGCTATTATCGGTACAGGAGTTGTATTTGACGCGTTTGATCGGTTGTCTAACCCTGGGGAATTGTCGCACAACGCTCTACTTTTAACCATTGCCGGATTGTCTATCTTATCTAAAGAGGCTTTGTATTGGTATACACTTAAAGTGGCCAAAAAATTCAAATCTGACATGCTAAAGGCTAATGCTTGGCATCACCGGTCTGATGCTTTATCCTCGATTGTGGTATTTATCGGCATCTTGGGAAGTTTAAATGGATACTTGTATTTAGACGGTGTTGCTGCTATTGTGGTAGGTTTAATGGTGATCTATATTGCTTGGGAGTTGGGGCTTAATGCCACTAAAGAGTTGGTAGACACCTCTATTGAAGCACAGCAGATTGAGCAATTAAGAAATGCTATTGGGCAAATTAGTGGTGTAAATAGCGTTCATTCACTACGCACTCGTAAAATTGGACATGCTATTTCATGCGATGTGCACGTGCAAGTAGATCCATTTTTAAGTGTGAGTGAGGGGCATATTATTAGTGTCAGTGTAGAGCGCGTTGCTAAAGATTGTTTAGAAAACTTAAACGATGTAACGGTACATATCGACCCTGAAGATGATGAAACTAGCGCACCTTATGATCAACTGCCAGAGCGTGCAGAAGCGCTTGGAATTCTAACAAAATCCTTGTTTAATAACAAATGTGATGGCGAGATTGATAGGATTCAACTGCATTATCTTGATGGAAAAATCCATGTTGATTTTTACTTGCCGCTTAGTTGTATAGAATCTGAAAAAAGTAGCAACGAGATACTGAAAAAACTAAAAGAAACCGTAAAAGACCTTAAAGATTTTGGCAAGATAAGAGTTTATTTTGGCAAAAACTAGTTTTTATTAATCAAAGGCAATGATAACCGTGACAGATAGCGCCTGCCAGTGCGTCCGCTGCATCTTCTTGAGGCGATTTATTAAGCTTTAGCGTTTCACACACCATAAAAGATACTTGATCTTTAGCAGCATGCCCTTTTCCAACCACTGCTTTCTTAATTTGATTAGGGCTGTATTCCACCATACTAATACCATTCACCCCTGCTGCTGAAATAATAGCGCCACGTGCATGCCCAAGTTTAATAGCAGCATCGGGATTAGGCCTATCGGGACGCATGAAAGCACGCTCAATAACTACAATATCAGGCTGGTGTTTTTTGATAATCTGATCTATTTCTAAAAAGATAGTGGTAATCTTATCTGTTAACTCCCCTTTGGTACGAATACAGCCACTGGCAAGGTAGTTGAATTTGAGCTTTTCTGCTTCAATCAAACCAAAACCAGTGACTCTTGAGCCTGGGTCTATCCCTAGAATTTTCATGACAGGTATTGTATAGGTTTGATAAAAATTAATCAATGCAATCATATATATAAGACGCATATGATATACTTTAATTTTTTAAAATTAAACAAGGACAATTCATGGCAGTTTTAGAGCTAAACAAAGATAATTTTGACAGTACTATTCAAAATAACGATATTGTTATTTTAGATTTTTGGGCGCCGTGGTGTGGTCCTTGTAAGTCATTTGCGCCTACTTATGAAGCAATGAGTGAAAAAATTGATGGCGTTACTTTTGCAAAGATAAACACTGAAGATGAACAAGAATTAGCAGGTAATTTTCAAATTCGCTCTATCCCTACTTTGATGATTTTTAGAGACCAAATTGCAATTTTCCAGCAACCTGGAGCTATGGCAGAGGCTGATCTTGAAACGGTTTTAAATAAAGCTAAAGAGCTTGATATGGACAAGGTGCGCGAAGAAATTGCTGCACAACAAAAAAACGCTTAAATCAAGTCTGAATAAGATTTCTCGCTAAACCCAACCCTTATTTCGCCGTTATTTTGTAGAACTGGTCGCTTGATAAGTGTTGGGTTTTTTAATGTCAACTCCAAAGTAATATTTTGTTTTTCATCGTCCGTTAGTTGACGATAAGTACTTGAGCGCTTATTAATTAATTGATCCCATCCAACAACATCTACAAAGCTTTGCAGTACTTCGCTACTGATTGAAGTCTGTCTAAAATCAATAAATTTAAACTCTATATTGTGAGTTGTTAAGTATTTTTGCGCCTTTTTAATGGTATCGCAGTTTTTAATTCCGTACATTAACAACATATTAATTCTTATGGATTGTAGAATTCCAGAACATCTTTGTGCTCATCATCTACAATAATTCTCAAACCTTTTTGTGGATAGTGCCAGTAAGACACACCTGGCTCTTTAAGATCAATCCTATCCGCTTTGCCAAATAAATCTTCAATAACATCATTAGGCAGATCTGCAGCAGGAATAAAAGTTAACGATTTAATTTTAAGATCAAACATAGCGCTTTCTCCTGCTATGTTAAAGTTGGTTTTTTCAACACCTGATGGCAATACAACAGATTCTTCAATGTTTCGTCTTAATATATCACTGTGTTTTTGATCTAAAATTAAATTTAACACGACTTTGGCACTAATACCGCCAACCTTAGTGCTGGAGAAAAATACCTCTAATTCAGAATCTCTACCTTCACTCTCAAATAGTGACGCTTCAACCTCAGAGCCAAACAGACGCATTGCATCGGTTAAATCACTGGTGTTCATCTCCAAGTTAAATACTGTGGTGTTTCCGCGATCGTTAACATAACTTTGCCACGGCATTGCTTGGTTGCTTGGCATGCTCATATTACGAGTAAATAAATATATAACAGCAAAAATGGCAACTGCTGCGGCCAGAATGATGCCAACAATATGTCTTTCTTTCATAAGTTATCGCGTAAAGGGTTGTTTATTAGCCTTGGCTCTTAGCCAGTTTAGTGTTTTAAAAGTAGGATTGTGATTAATTAGTTTTAATTCTAATTGTCTTTTTCCAGGAAACTCCATTAAGGATAAACCCAACAAAATTGAGATAACTCCTTGACCTGGTGTTACTAGCATAATTATTCCCGCTAGCAGTAAAACAAGGCCGATCGACGTTCTGATAATAACAACAATCAAATGTCCGGGGTGTTTAATCTCGAACTTATGCTGATTGGTATGCACAAAATAATCAACGGGAATTTTGCCAAGCAAATAAGGTGTTAGCAATAAACTAATCACAAACATGAATGCTGAAATCCAGCCAAGCATAACCAAGTGGTCTTGATATTCAACTAAATACTGATTAATAAAATCTAGCATTCTAAAAGAAAAGTGACTGGACCATCATTAACCAAAGATACTTGCATATCAGCGCCAAATATTCCATTAGCCACTTGGGTATATGATTGGCTCATGGTCTGCATAAAATAATCATATAATTTTTCAGCTTCTTGAGGCGGTTTGGCAGTAGAAAACCCTGGCCTTGTCCCTGAATTAGTGTCGGCCACTAAAGTAAATTGAGAAACTACCAAAATACCGCCATTGATAGCTTTAACAGATAAATTCATTTTATCGTTATCATCATTAAAAATTCGATAAGACAATAGGCGTTTGATCATTTTATCAGCCTCAGATTGCTCATCATATTTTTCAATACCAAGAAGAACTAATAAGCCTTGATCAATCTCCCCGACTACTTTTTTATCAACCTCAACTTTAGCGCTTGATACGCGCTGAATTAAGGCTTTCATAAATACTTAACTAAGATAAGAAACATCTGCAACAGATAAGAATAGTGAACGAACCCAATTAATTAAGTTAAGACGCGCTTGCTTTAGATCAGGATTATCACTATTAACCATTACTTGATCAAAGAAAGTATCAATACTAGATTTTAAAGAAATTAACTCACTCATATTCGCCGTGTAATCTTTAGAATCTTGAATATTATTAGCAACTGTTTGAGTGACTAAAAACAATGATTTCTCAGCCTGTTCTACCAAAATACTCTCATCAAGCTTAGTAGATAAATCACCTTGGTCTTTAAGCATGTTGGCAATACGCTTATTAGCCTCAATTAAACTTTCTGAAGCTTGATTCTGGGTAAAGCTATTTAACGCTTCAACACGCAGGTGAAAATCGTACGGAGATTCTGGGCGCACTGCCAGCACCGCTTCAAATGCTTTGGTGTTTACTTTTTGCTCTTTATAGTAAGCACGCAATCGATCCATCATAAATTTATAAATATCTTTGGCACTGTCACTATTTACTTCTGATGAATGAGCCTGCAATGAATCGGCAATCAAAGCTTTCAAATTAAGATTAAGCTTAGACTCCACCATAATTCTTAATAGACCTAGAGCCATTCTACGTAGCGCATAAGGATCTTTAGATCCAGTAGGGCCTTGGCCAATACCGTAAATTCCTGTGATTGTATCAAGCTTATCAGCAATAGCTACAACCAACCCTTCAGTACTTGATGGTAGTGTATCACCTGCAAATCTTGGGTGATAATGTTCGCTGATCGCTGTTGCTACGGCATCAGTTTCTTTGTCGTTACGTGCATAATATCCACCCATAACACCTTGCAAATCTGCAAATTCGCCCACCATATCAGAAACTAAATCAGACTTACATAATAAGCCTGCACGCTTACAATCAGTCTCATTAGCGTCAATCATTTGTGCAATATTGCCAGCAAGTGTTTCAATACGCCTAACTTTATCACCCATTGAGCCTAATGACTTCATAAACAAAACAGAGTCTAATTTATCTAGGCGTGAAGCCAGTGTGTGGGCTTTATCTTGATCCCAAAAGAATTCTGAATCAGCAAGGCGTGGTCGAATCACTCGCTCGTTGCCATCAATAATTACATTAATATCGCTAGATTCAATATTGGCCACTGAAATAAATGCTGGCAATAAATTACCCTTATCATCAAGCATATGGAAATATTTTTGATGGGACTTCATTGCTGAAATCAAAGCCTCTTCTGGCACATTTAAGAAATCTTTGTTAAATCTTCCGGCAAATGCTCTTGGATATTCAACCAATGCACACACTTCGTCTAACAATGCCTCATCAATAACAGCGGTGGCATTATTGTCTTTAGCCACTTGATTAACTTGAGAACGGATAACCTCTTTGCGCTTATTAAAATCTGGCTCAATTTGAGATTTTTCAAGTAACGTTTGTTGGTAGTTTCCAGCTTCACTGATACTAAACTCTTGTTCGCCAGTAAAACGCAACCCTCGTGTTGTATTTCCAGCACTCATTCCCATTACATCTGCTTTAACAACATCAGAGCCCAGCATCATGATTAGCCAATGAGTTGGACGCACAAAATAAGCATCTAAATTACCCCAACGCATTGGTTTGGCAATAGGTATGTCTTTAATGGCAGTACTTACCACTCCTTGCAATAGATCTTTAGTATTTAGACCTTTTTGCTCTTTGGTAAAAAAGTAATAATCAGCCTTGCCTAATGTTTTTGTGTCGAGTTTAGATTTATCAACACCGCACGATTTTGCAAACCCTTCTACCGCTTGATCTGGAGCGCTAACAGCTGGGCCTTTTCTCTCAATAGTTTGATCATCTTGTTGTAATTGTAGCGCATTAACCAATACCGCTAACCGTCTCGGCGTAGCAAATGATTCAACCTTGGAGTAAGACAGTTTTAATGCATCTAATTGTGCAGTTAAGTTTGTAGTTAAACTGTTTGAGAGTTTTTGTAATAATTTAGGCGGTAGTTCTTCTGTGCCTAATTCAAGTAAGAAATCTTGTGTATTCATAACGGAGTATTTTAAATAATTTGAAATCGCAGTTGAGAATCAATTAAATCAATCATCACTGAACGTGCATAAAGCTTGGTAGGCACAACATCAAACTTTTTGTAAATACCTGCAATTGAAATAAGTTGTGCATTGAATGAATGGATAAAAATAGTGGCTTTTTCATCGCCATCTATACCTGCAAACAAACTTCCTTGCACTTCCTTGTAGGCCGAAATAGAGCCAAATGACATAACTTCAGCACCAGATTTAACCTTGCCTAGTAAAACTAAA
>CAYFPI010000017.1:16562-31214 GCA_964344985.1 uncultured Candidatus Thioglobus sp.
ATCCCTGTCGTGTGCAACAACTTGTTGAGATGAATAAACCTTATTAGTAACAATTTTAGGCGCTTGGTATACTTTGTCTTGATGAGGGTTGTGTACAGGCTGCTCTACTGCTTGCTCTTGCGACGGCTGTTTTACTTTTTTGGTTTTGCTTGGTGTTAATGACTTGCCAAATACTGCAAGCCCTGAGAACTTAGCAAAATCTACCAACTCTTGTTTTTTAGAGCGAATACCTACAGCCACCATATCATTTTGAGTAAGTATTTCAACCAATACTGCTAGCTCATTTGCTTGAAAATTATTATCTTCAATTTCAAGAATAACAGGCGCATGCTGGAATTGCGATTTATTGCTGCTTGCCAGTGTGTAAATTTCCGTTGCTAAAATATCAGTATTATTAGTTCTGACCTTCAGCGTGTAAAGCGCCTCAGTTTGAGTAACAACTTCAATTTTATTCAATTTCGCCACCCTTGAGTGCAATCAAGAAAATTCCAAACACGGTTCATGCCAGTATCACCACTAAGCATTAATTCTAATGGTGCTTTGTGTTTGAATTTTTTCACTGATTGTTTTAACCAAACTGATGCGTATTCTTTATTGGTTGGAAAAGTTGTGCCAAGTGATTCATGAATGCCTAAAATCATCTCAGCGCGCTTTGTCAGTGCGTCGGTAAACTCAAATGCATGTTCACCGCGTCTATATTTGTACAAATGCCTTGGTTTAATAACATCATTCAAACCCAACATTGTTAATTGATCCTGATCTGTCAAATCCCAATTCTCTAGAATTTGAGACAATTGAAAAGTTAACTGTTTTTTTTGATCATCGCCCATTGCTTCAATATTCATTAATTCACCCTAAAGTGGAATAATATTTCACGATCAAATACGCTTTTATCTGGTGCATGCGGCAGTGGCGAAGCTTTATATACTGCTCGCTCAATAGCATTTTTAAATGACTTGGCTTTCGCATTGTTATCAATGTTGCAAGACTGAAGATTAACCATCTCAACATTACCATTTAAATCTTGCAAGATATAAACATCACAACCCCAATGATCTTTAGCACCTTGATAACGCCACTCTTGCTTAACCCTTGAAGCAATCTGATTTACATAATTTGCTTTTAACTCATTTAAAATATCTTCTTGAGCTAATTCTCTTTCTTGGTCTTCTTCAGCTTGCACTTCTTTAGTTAATGAACGCTTATCTTGTTCTTTTTCAAACTTTTTAGCCTCAGCTTGACGCTGTTTTTCAATTTTTTGTTTTTCTCTCTCAGCTTTTTTAGCTTTATCCTCTGCCTCTTTGGCTTTTTTCTCGGCTAATTTCTTCTTCTTCTCAGCTTCCTTGGCTTTCTTTTCAGCCAACTTCTTTTTCTGCAATGCTTTTTTGATTTTCTGCTCAGTAGCAAGTCGCTTCTTTTCAGCTTCTAATTTGGCCTTTTTTTCTTTTTTAACTTTAGCTTTAAGCTTTTTAAGGCGTTGTTGTTCTTTATAGCGCTCATTTTCAACTTTCTTTTCAGCACGCTTAAGATCAGCCAAATGTTTTTCACGCTTTTGTTTAATATCGATTAAGCGTTGTTTTTCTTTTTTAATTTCAGTTAGATCAATGGTGACTGCTTTGGGTACTGCTGTAGTTGATTTGGCCGATTGTTTTGGAATTTCCCATTTTTGCACATTAGAAAAAACCAGACCAATGATAAGCGCCACATGCAAAACTACCGCCACCCAAAAAGCAACAGGATGCTTTTTTGCAATTTTGGGTAATTTGATGTTTTTCAGTCGATCAGTGTTCATTATTTTGCATCGGGAGATTCGGTCACAATACCTACTTTATCAACACCATTTTTTTGCAAAAATGCCATAAGTGAAACCACAGAGCCATAAGCTACATTTTCATCACCGCGAACAAATACTTTCATATTTGGATAAATCTCTAAGCGAGCACTTACTCGACCAGCAATAATACCTAGAGGCAATCTTTCACCTTCGGAAATTTCCGATGTGTCTTCATCAAGTGAATTAATAAAATATTCACCATTTTTATTAATAGTAACAATGGTGGGTTGCGGTTCAGTAAAATCCACCATCGTAGCCTCAGCACTCGGCAAATCTACCTCAATACCTTGTTCAATAATTGGCGTTGTCATCATAAAAATAACAAGTAATACCAACATAACATCAATATACGGCACAATGTTGATGTTTGCATCAACACTTGGTCTGTGGCGTTTTGGCAGTTCAATCATAAAATGTGATTATTTTTGTCTTTGGAAACTAACAAACAATTCTTCAACAAAAGCAGTGTACTTATTATTAATTTCACCAACTTGGGTAATTAGTCGGTTGTAAGCAACAGTTGCTGGAATGGCTGCAAATAAGCCAAATGCTGTTGCAATCAATGCTTCTGCGATACCAGGCGCTACAATAGCAATGGTTGCTTGCTTAACGGATGCTAGACCAATAAATGAATGCATAAGCCCCCGAACTGTACCAAATCAACCAATGTACGGGCTTGATGAAGCAATCATTGCCAAAACACTTAAACCGTGGTCTAGGCGATCAACTTCATTATTAACTGCGGTATTCATTGAGCGATAAGCACGCTCTGAATTAATAACTAAAGCTTGATTAGAAGCAGATGACGTGTGTGTAAACTCACCATAACCTGCACCAAAAATATGCTCCATAGGTGTACGATTAGCAACTTGCTCAGGAATTTGAGCATGTAATTTATCTAGATCTGTATCTGAGAGAAAATTATGATGAAACACTCGAATGTCTTTATTGGCATCCATTAAAGTTTTCTTTTTAGACATGATAATTGTCCAAGAATAGATGCTCATTAATACCAGAATTAACATAACTACTTGCACCACAAATCCGGCACTAATAATTAAACTAAAAATCGATAAACCGTTATCCATTTATTTTCTCCAAAATTTCGCTTGGGATAGCACAAGGTTTGAATTTTTGTGCATCTAAACAAGCCACAGTAATTTGAGCTTTAAATAATACCTTATTTTGCTCTGAACTCATTATTTTCTGTGAAAAAACTAAGCTTGCTTTGCGTGCTTTTTCAACAGTTGTTTCTACGATTAACAAATCATTAAATCGTGCTGGTGACTGGTACTGCGCTTCTAAAGATTTAACGGCAAAAATAATATTGTCTTCAGCGATTAGTTGGTCTTGTTCAAAACCTAATTCTCTTAATAATTCACTTCTGGCGCGTTCGATAAATTTTAAATAATTTGCATAATAAACCACCCCGCCACTGTCGGTATCTTCATAGTAAACACGAACCTTAAGCTTACTCATTGAACAAATCTTGTACTTTATCTGGCTGAGAAAGACCTAAATGCGTATAAGCCAGATTAGTAGCGCTTCTTCCACGAGGAGTACGCATGATAAAACCTTGTTGAATTAGATAAGGCTCTACCATATCCTCTAAAGTGCCACGCTCCTCACCAATTGCCGTAGCAAGTGTATCAAGCCCAACAGGACCACCAGAGAATTTTTGCACCATAATTGACAAGTAATCTCTATCTAATTGTTCAAGGCCAGCTTCATCCACTTTAAGCGTTGTTAATGCTTCATTGGCAATATCTTGATGAATAATCCCTTGTGTTTTTACATCAGCAAAATCACGCACTCGACGCAAGAGTCTGTTTGCAATTCTAGGAGTGCCACGTGAACGCTTAGCAACTTCATTAGCACCATCGGACTCAATTTTGATATTTAAAATACCGGCTGAGCGCTCAACAATGGTTCGCAAATCTTTAGCATTGTAGAACTCTAGGCGCTGAATGATGCCAAAGCGATCTCTAAGAGGTGAAGTTAACATGCCTGCTCTTGTGGTAGCACCAATTAAAGTAAAAGGCGGCAACTCAAGCTGAACAGAATGAGCAGCCACACCTTCGCCCACCATAATATCGAGCTTAAAATCTTCTAGTGCAGGATAAAGAATCTCTTCTACAACAGAATTAAGTCTATGAATCTCATCAATGAATAAAATATCATATGGCTCAAGCTTGGTTAGAATTGCAGCCAAATCTCCAGAGCGCTCCAAAACTGGACCAGAAGTTTGTTTAAACCCTGCGCCCATCTGATTAGCAATGACATTGGCTAAGGTTGTTTTTCCCAGTCCGGGAGGGCCATAAATCAAACAATGGTCTAGTGTATCACCACGCTTTTTAGCAGCCTGAATAAACAGTGACATTTGAGACTTAACATCGTCTTGACCAATGTATTCATCTAGCGAATCTGGGCGAACAGAGGTCATGATAACATCTTCACCACCTTGGTCTTGAGTACTTAATAAAGAGTCTTCTTCTATCATTATTTTTCAGATGTTTTTTATCGTATTTTAGCTGTTAATATCACTCAGAACTAGTTTGATTTTTAAGTCTTGGTGTGGATTACTTAGTTTGACAATTCGAGGGTATTTTTTGTTATCAATCAATTGATGACTTACAATATTAATTTGCCAATTAGGATCAATATTTAAATCATTTACAAAGATAACATTGCTTAACTTTTTAACAGGAAAATTCCAGCCAAGATGCTTATTCATCCACTGACCCAGTGTCATTTCTATTGGCTGTTTATTAACAAACAATTTTGACGGTGTGTGTTTAATGTTGACTTGCCCAAGCCCCAATGTGCCAGTAAGTTTGATTTGATAATAATCTTGAGAAAATTCAAAATCAAAACCAGCGTTTTGACGAATATCTGGAGAGTTAACACTCATGCGCCCGCTTGCACTCCACTTATCTGGAAGAGTATTTGGTACTGATAAAGAATCTGGCCGTGTATTGACACTTGAGCAGGCGTTTAATAATAAAATTAAACCAATAACAATGATTTGTTTCATATAATCTACATTGTAGTGCAAAGACCACCCTTTGGGTATAATCAAGCGCTTATTTTGATTTATTTTGTTTAACTCATGTCACAAATTGCAATTTTAAGTGTGAATCATGCTAAGGCACCTGTTGCTGTTCGCGAGCGCGTGGCATTTGCACCTAATCAATTATCTGATGAGTTAAAAAAACTAGCCTTAATTGATACAGTTGAAGCTTGTGTGATTTTATCAACTTGCAATCGTGCTGAAATTTACGCAGTTATTAATGATGATCAGCCAAAAGAGGTGCTAAGCGATTTTCTAGCAACTACTCATGATATCTCACGCGCAGAAATCGATCCTTATTTAGATTATTTTGAAAGTGATGCGGCGCTAGACCATATATGTAATGTTGCATGTGGTTTGGACTCTCTAGTAATGGGTGAGCCTCAAATTCTAGGACAACTAAAAGACGCTTATCATGGCGCAAAGGAAACTGGCACACTTAATAAGTTACTAGAAAAACTATTTCAGCACGCTTTTTCAACTGCAAAAAAAGTAAGAACTGATACTCAAATTGGTTCTTCTCCAGTCTCTATTGCATATTGCGCAGTAAAACTTAGTGAAAAAATATTTGCAAATTTATCAGAGCAAACAGTGCTACTAATTGGCGCTGGAGAAATGATTGAACTGTGTGCTCAACACCTTAATCAAAAAGGTGTTAACAACATGATTGTGGCCAATAGAACAATCGAAAACGCTCAAAAAATTGCCAGAGAGTACGATGCTAAAGCCATTAGTTTAAAGCAATTTTCTTCTATCATTCATGAGGCAGATATCATCATATCTTCCACTGCAGCTTCAGTACCTATTATTGGTAAAGGCTTGATTGAAAGCGCTCTAAAAATGCGTAAACATAAGCCAATGTTTATGCTCGATATTGCCATTCCACGTGATATTGAACCAGAAGTTGGTCAATTAAACGATGTGTATTTATACACCATTGATGATCTTGAACAAGTGGTTAGTGACAATATTGATTCGCGTGAAAAAGAAAAAACACTGGCTCAAGAAATTATTGTAAAGCAATCTCAAGTCTTTAATCAATGGCTAGAAGTCTTGCCTAATGAAGAAGTGGTACAGTCTTATCGATCTAGCGCTAACCACATTAAAGAACAAGTGCTGGCTGATGCGTTAAAACGCCTTAATAATGGTGGAGATGGTGAACAAATCATTAAAAAACTAGCGGACCAACTAACTAATAAACTTTTACATACAACCTTTAAAAACATTAAACAAACTTCACACAAAGACCTTGGGCAGTGCGAAGGTTGTGTTCCTAATACTAAAAAATAATGAACGATTCAATTCTTGCCAAATTAGAGCAACTATCCATGCGCCTTGAAGAAGTTGGCGCAATGCTGAGCGATCCAGATGTTGCCTCTGACCCTAAACGCTTTAGAGAGTTATCCATTGAGCACTCTCAATTAACACCAGTTAGTGAACAGTATCAAGAATACTTAAACACACAACAAAATCTTGAAGATGCTCAACTAATGCTTGAGGAAGATGATGCAGATATTAAGGCCATGGCAAAAGACGAGATTGCTGATGCTAAAGAAAATCTTGAAAGACTTGATCTGGAATTGAAAAAATCGTTATTACCTAAAGATCCTAATGACTCGCGCAATATTATTATTGAAATTCGCGCTGGCACTGGTGGCGATGAGGCTTCAATATTTTCTGGAGATTTATTCAGAATGTACACTCGATATGTTGAAAAACAAAAGTGGCAAATTGAAACCATGAGTGCCAACATTGGTGAGCATGGCGGATATAAAGAAATCATTGCACGAATTACTGGCGTGGATGTTTACTCAAAACTTAAGTTTGAATCTGGCGCTCATAGAGTACAGCGTGTGCCAGAAACAGAGTCTCAAGGGCGAGTACACACCTCAGCATGTACGGTTGCTATTATGCCTGAGGTGGAAAATATTGAAGAAGTTGATATCAACATGAATGATGTTCGAGTGGACACCTTTAGAGCAAGTGGTGCTGGTGGTCAGCACGTTAATAAAACAGATTCAGCCGTTCGTGTGACGCACATTCCTACGGGTACAGTGGTTGAGTGTCAAGACGGAAGATCTCAACACAAAAATAAAGCGCAAGCACTTTCAGTACTTGCATCAAGAATTCTAGACGAACAACAAAGAGCGCAGCAACAAGAGCAGGCTTCTCAGCGTAAAGAACTGGTTGGTAGTGGCGACCGTTCGCAACGAATCCGAACTTATAACTATCCACAAGGGCGCATCACTGATCACCGTATTAATTTAACACTGTATAAATTAGCCGAAGTAATGGAAGGCGATTTAGAATCGATTATTGAGCCACTGATTGTTGAACAACAAACTAACCAGCTGACTGAGTTAAATGAAACGCTAGGCTAGCCTTTTAGGCAAAAGCTGAGAAATAGCAAACAAAACACCCAAAACAATAACAATGGCTGGGCCTGTAGCTAGATCATAATACATAGAAACACTTAAACCCGCCATCACTGCAGCCATTGCCACAATAATTGACTGGAACACCATGGCCGATGGACTTTTGGCAAATGCTCTTACAATGGCTGGTGGGATAATTAATAACGATGTAATTAACAACACACCCACAATCTGTACAGATACAGATACACTAAGCGCAATCATCAACATAAACAATAATTGATAAAGTATGGGATTAAGCCCTTGAGAAATAGCCAACTCTTCGTTGAGTGTCATAAGTAGTAAGCGCTGCCAGAATATAACTAACAATCCAACAATAACAACCAAAACACTATATACCCAAACAATGTCTTGATCATTAATTGAAAGAATATCACCAAACAACAATGAAAAATAATCTGTATTAGCGCCACCCACAATACTGAGCACAACAATACCTAAGGATAAGGCAATGTGAGAAAAAATGCCCAAAATAGCATCATTGGATAAAAAACTCTGTTGTTGTAAGACAACTATCAAAACAGCAAATACAGCACTCACCACCACCAAGCCTAAATGAATATCCAAGCCACTGACCAAGCCTAAAGATACGCCGAGTAGTGCAGAATGAGAAATAGATTCTGAAAAATAACTCATGCGCTTCCAGATAACAAAACAACCTAAAGATCCAGCAATAACAGCGATACCAATTGCCGCAAGCAGTGCTCTTAGAATGAATTCATCCATAAGCTTAAGGGTGAATTATTACTGACAATCCTGACACAAACCGTACAGATATAAACAATGGTCTGTCAATTGGTAGTTGTATTTTTTAGCAATATCGTGCTGATGCTTTTCTATTGTCTCATCAGCAAACTCATCAATCTTGCCGCATTTAATACACACCAAATGATCATGATGCTCTGTGTTGGAAAGCTCGAACACGCTTTGACCATTATCAAAGTTCAGCTTATTAATCATGCCTACTTCTTCAAATTGAGTCAAAACACGATAGATAGTAGCCACACCCACCTCTTCACCTTGAACAATCAATGCACGATAAATATCTTCAGCGCTCATGTGATGATTGTCACTTTTTTCTAAAATTTCTAAAATTTTAAGTCTAGGTAATGTTACTTTTAGGCCAGCACTTTTTAAATCTTGAGCATCCATGGTTAAATTCCTTGATGTAAAATCATTCAAATCATTTTAACCAATTATTGAACAATGAACAAATTAACTTTAATTGCATTCTCATTCTCATTACCGTTTCTATCGGCTTGCTCTCCTTCTATGCCAGAGCTTCCAGATATGCCTGAGTTGCCTGATATGTCGGATATCATTCCTGATGTATCTTTACCAACTTTGTACAAAGATGATATTTACCAAGGTTCTGTTTTATCTAGATACAAAGTCAATCAGCTCAAATTAGGCATGTCAAAAGCACAAGTTCAAGATCTTATTGGCTCGCCCAGTGTAATTGATCCATTTCATAACAATCAGTGGGATTATATTAACCATTCCACATCATATAAAGGGAAAAAGGTATCTATTCGCTACCGCTTAACATTAACCTTTAAAGATGAAAAACTAAGCACAATCGACAACTCTGGCATTAGTTCTTTGCCAGAATTAACCGATAAAGAAAAAGCACTTGAAGACCAAAGAATCAAAGAAGAGCAAGAAAAAATAGAAGCAGAAAAACTAGCCAAACAACAAGCCAAAATAGAGGCTGATAGAATTGCTAAAGAACAGGCTAAAATCAAGGAAGAAAAACTAGCCAAAGAAAAAGCACTGTTAGCAGAAAAAGCCAAACAAGCACTAATCAAACTTGAGCTAGAAAAAAAACAAGCTGAAGCTGAAGCTTTAAAAAAAAAGATTGAACTAGAAAAAAAGGCTGCATTAGAAAAATCACAACAAGAAGCCGCCAAGCAAAATACACCTGAAAAAACCAAACAACAAACACCAGATTCTGAAAAAACGCCGGATAAGCCTTGGTATCAATTTTGGTAGCAATCTAGAATTCTTATGTCATCACTTGTTATTAGTAACTTAAGCTGTCAAAGAGGATACAACCAACTCTTTAGCGACTTATCGTTTTCTATTAATGCAGGCGACATTGTACGAATTACTGGCACCAATGGCTCTGGAAAAACCTCTTTATTAAAGATTCTTGCTGGCATTAATACCAAAGAAAGTGGTGAAGTTCATTTTTCAAATCATCCGGTCAAATCTGAGGAATACCAACACGATGTTTTATATCTTGGTCATTCAAGTGCGCTTAGTGGAGAGCTTAGTAGCATCGAAAACTTGCAATACCTAACAGCGCTTAATCAAACTAACGATGAGCAAATACTCTCTCAAGCACTTAACAATGTTGGCCTTAAAGGCTATGAAGATGAATATTGCGCCAAACTTTCCGCTGGACAAAAACGTCGAGTTATTCTGGCTAGTTTGTTTGCCTCTAAAGCTCGCATCTGGCTACTTGATGAGCCATTTACCGCACTAGATCCAAAAGGTGTTGAGATTGTAGAAGAGCAAATTAGCAAACATTGCGAACAAGGTGGATTGTGTCTGTTTACCACACACCAAGACTCGGCACTAGAAAATCAAAGGATATTGGCTTTATGAATATCTACTGGCAGACTTTAAGACGTGATTTACGCATTGCAATTAGAAACCCTTCAAGTGTTTTAAATCCACTGTTATTTTTTGTTATCTCGGTATCATTATTTCCACTAGCAATTAGCCCAGAGGCAAGTACTTTATCACAAATTGCCAGTGGCATTATTTGGGTAGCCTCAATGTTGGCAGTGCTTTTATCACTCAATAGCTTATTTCATTATGATTTTGAAAATGGTGTTTTGGAACAAATGGCAACCTCTCATCACTCTCTTTCTCTATTGATTTTATCCAAAATAACCGCTCATTGGATTTTAACAGGCATTCCAATCATCTTACTATCGCCACTACTTGGTTTGTTTTTATTCCTAGATAATGAAAGCATTAAAGTACTTATGATTACCTTGCTACTTGCCACGCCAAGTTTAAGCCTCATTGGTAGTATTGGCGCCTCACTCATTGTTGGGGTTAAAAACTCTGGAATGTTATTATCTTTATTAATTCTACCGCTCTATATCCCTATTTTAATTTTTGCCTCAAGTGCAGTTTCTCAAGCGCAATTTGGTTTGGAAATTTCAGGACAGCTATACTTTTTGTCCACCATTCTTGTGCTTAGTTTAATGAGCGCACCTTTTGTAAGCTCGATCGCTTTAAAAATAAGCTTGGAATAGAATCAACTTTAGGCTATAATTTAAAACACACGCTGATTTGTCCCGATTGCTAGCGTTAACTACCCCGAGTAGTTAAAACAAGCTAAAGCAGGAATCCTTCTAAAAAAAGGCCCGCTTTGCAGGGTTTTTTTTAATTTTTAGGAGAATGAAAATGATTTTTACTTCCGAATCTGTATCCGCTGGTCATCCTGATAAAGTATGTGACCAAATCTCAGATGCCATCTTAGATGCTGCTCTAGAGCAAGACAAAAACTCACGTGTTGCATGTGAAACACTCATTAAAGATAACAATGTTGTTGTTGCTGGTGAAATCACAACAGGTGCTAGCATTGACTATGAAAGAATAATCCGTAAAACCATTAATGATATTGGTTATAACGATGATGAATTAGGCTTTAATGGCTCAACTTGTAATATTGCCAATCTATTGGGCGAGCAGTCTCAAGACATTGCTCAAGGTGTTGATGAGTTTGAAGATCATGAACAAGGCGCAGGCGATCAAGGGCTTATGTTTGGTTATGCTTGTAATGCAACAGATGTATTAATGCCTGCACCAATTTTGTATGCACACAGATTAGTAGCAAAACAAGCGGAACTAATGAAAAATGGTGCTTTACCGTGGTTACGTCCTGATGCAAAATCACAAGTATCATGCATTTACGAAGGTCACAAAATTGTTGGAATTGACGCAGTTGTATTATCTACTCAGCATGACGAAGGTATTGAATTAAAAGACCTTCAAGAGGCAGTAATGGAGGAGATAATCAAACCTATATTGCCAAGCGAATGGTTAAGCAATGACACTCAGTATCATATCAACCCAACCGGTAAGTTTGTGATTGGTGGCCCAGTGGGTGACGCTGGTCTTACTGGTCGTAAGATTATTGTTGATACTTATGGTGGTATGGCACGCCATGGTGGCGGTGCTTTCTCAGGTAAAGATCCATCTAAAGTTGACCGCTCTGCCGCATACGCAACACGTTATGTTGCTAAAAATATTGTCGCTGCTGGTCTTGCAGATAGATGTGAAATTCAAGTGTCTTACGCCATTGGTGTAGCAGAGCCTACTTCAATTAGTGTTGAAACATTTGGCACTGGAAAAATTTCTAATGACGCAATTGAAGCTTTAATACGCGAACACTTTGATCTTCGCCCTAAAGGCTTGATCGCTATGCTTGACCTTAAACGACCAATTTATCAAAAAACTGCTAGCTATGGTCACTTTGGTAGAACTGAAGACGATATTAGTTGGGAAAAAACTGACCGTGCGCATTTATTAAAATAAATTATTTTTGGGTATAATTATCCTTAGGCTGAGGAGCGTTGCATTGGGAATACCCCATCAGGCTCAGCAATCACAACGACGCTCATTTTTACTTTGATTTATAGGAGATAAAAATGAGCAATCCTACGATTGACAATAACGACTACAAAGTTGCCGATATGGCTTTGGCTGATTATGGCCGTAAAGAAGTGGAGCTTGCGGAAGCTGAAATGCCAGCGCTAATGACACTACGTGCAAAATATCGTGACTCACAACCCTTGGCAGGTGCTAAGATCTTAGGCTGTATCCACATGACCATCCAAACTGCAGTACTAATGGAAACATTGGTAGATTTAGGTGCGCAGGTTCGCTGGTCAAGTTGTAATATTTTCTCAACTCAAGATCATGCTGCTGCTGCTATGGTGGCTGCTGATATTCCAACATTTGCCTGGAAAGGTGAAACTGAAGAAGAGTTTTTATGGTGTATCGAACAAACTATTTTATCGAACGGCAAGCCTTGGGATGCAAACATGGTGCTTGATGATGGTGGCGATCTAACACAGATGCTGCATGAAAAATACCCAGCAATACTACAAGACATTCACGGCATTAGTGAAGAAACCACAACAGGTGTTCACCGCTTACTAGAGATGCTAGAAGAAGGCTCACTAAAAGTACCTGCTATTAATGTTAATGACTCAGTAACCAAATCAAAAAATGACAACAAATATGGCTGTCGTCATTCACTAAATGATGCGATTAAGCGTGGTACTGACATGCTAATGTCAGGTAAAAAAGCGCTGGTTGTTGGCTATGGTGATGTAGGTAAAGGCTCTGCTCAAAGCTTACGCCAAGAAGGCATGATTGTAAAAGTTAGTGAGATTGATCCAATTTGCGCTATGCAAGCTTGTATGGATGGATTCGAGATTGTTTCTCCGTACAATGACGGTATTAACACTGGCACAGTTGATGGCATCAATAAAGAGTTATTATCAACAACTGATCTTATTGTAACCACAACTGGCAATATTAATGTATGTGACGCACCAATGTTACAAAGCGTTAAAGCTGGTTCTGTTGTGTGTAATATTGGCCACTTTGACAACGAAATTGACACTCAATACATGCGTGACAATTGGCGTTGGGACGAGGTAAAGCCACAAGTTCACCGTGTTTATCGTAGTGATGATAAAAATGATTATCTAATTCTTCTTTCTGAAGGCAGATTAGTTAACCTTGGTAATGCAACTGGCCATCCATCACGCATTATGGATGGATCATTTGCTAACCAAGTACTTGCGCAAATGTATTTATTTGATCAAAAGTTTGCCGATCTTCCAGAAGGCGCTAAAGGTGAAAGCATCTTTGTAAAGGTACTTCCTAAGAAGCTAGACGAGGAAGTAGCAGCAGGCATGGTTGGTGGTTTTGGTGGTGTGTTAACACAAATGACCGATGCACAAGCTGACTATATCAACACACCAAAAGAAGGGCCTTACAAGCCTGAATCTTATAAATACTAAACTTTTATTTGATTAAAATACTCAATGCGGGCTAATTGTCCGCATTTTTTATACCATTGGCAAAAAATCCTAAATTTTGCTAAAAATTAGTAAAAATAAGAAAAAAATCACCTAAAAATAGGGTTTTTTTAATAAAAGACGCTATTTTTTAACACTTTTATCATCAATATTAAAAAAATCCCAAATTTTTCATTATGAACGAACTGATTAATCCAATTTTTCAATCTAATTCTAATTTTGAACAAGCATTTATTGATGGCTTGGAAAAAATGCTTGAAAGTAATGAGCTTGGTGTGTTTATATTGGTTTTGGCCAATGCTGTTTATGATGAAAAAATTTGGCAATTGTTAAAGCCTAAACTGCAAGAAAAGTTTGACCAGTTAAATTCTCAAGAACTCACGGGTGCGCCTGATGATGTTGAAGTTTTTAAACAACTTCAACAGCTTGATATTAGCAGTTTAAGCACCACGCAATTTAAGCAATTAGGCAAGTTTGAATTGCAATATAACCCTCTTAGAGCTCTGCGCCCACAGCGTATGTCTGGTGTAAAAACCCAAGGTATGGGGGCAAAATTCAGTGAAGATGAATTTAACTTTAACAAGTCTTTTTTGCAAAAAGAAATACTTTGGAAGGGAGGAATGTTCTCTAAAGACATCTCTGTTTTTTACAATAAATTCCCTTTTGCAAAATTGCATGGTCTTATTGTGGTTGAACCTGAAAAACAGCACGCTCAACTACTAAGCTATGAGCTACACCAATTTGCCTGGATGATGGCCAATGCTGTTGGTTTGAGCATTCAAGGTTTTACGCTTGCTTATAACTCTTATGGCGCCTTTGCATCAGTTAATCATTTTCATCTTCAATGCTTTGTGCGCAATGAACCTTTGCCACTTGAGAATGATGAAAAATACCCGCTGACTAACCAATGGTTTAGCTCAATTACGGATTCATGGAATTTTATTGAAGCTCTACACAAGGATGAACAGCCTTACAACCTTATCTATCGTCAAGAAAAAGTTTTGGTTGTTGTTAGAAATCGCCAAGATAACTACCAACACTCAAACTGGACATCGGGCTACGCCTGGTATGAAGCTTGTGGTGGCTTAAGCACTTTCAATCTAGATGACTTTAACAATCTTGATGAGCAAGAGTTGTCCAATGAGCTTAAAAAGTTAATAGCGTCTTAACTGTTAAAAAAACCAAAGGGTCAAGACAACTTAAGCATATTTAAAAACCTGTTAAAGTACTGTCATGACA
>CAYFPI010000018.1:0-17982 GCA_964344985.1 uncultured Candidatus Thioglobus sp.
GACTTAAGCTACTTGGTGTTAAGTAATAAAAAGCCCCATTTTATGGGGCTTTTTTTTGGTATGATACTTCTCAAATATATTCTTGGGCATGCTAATTATGAGTGATTACGATTCTTCCTCAATTGAGGTTTTAACTGGCTTGGAGCCGGTTAGAAAGCGCCCAGGAATGTACACTGAAACCGAACGTCCCAACCATCTTGCTCAAGAAGTAATTGATAACAGTGTTGATGAGGCGGTTGCAGGACATGCTAATAAAATCAGCGTTGTTTTATACAAAGACGGCTCTTTATCTGTTGAGGATAATGGTCGTGGAATGCCGGTAGATATTCATCCAAAAGAAAATAAACCAGGGGTTGAGGTGATTCTTACCAAGCTTCATGCTGGCGGTAAATTTTCAAACGACTCTTATCAATTCTCTGGCGGACTGCACGGCGTTGGCATCTCTGTGGTTAACGCCCTATCCAGCTTTGTAGAAATATGGATTAAACGTGATTCAAAAGAGCACTATATAACATTTTCTGATGGATTTAAAAAAACTGATCTTGAAGTTGTTTCTAAAGTTGGAAAACGCAACACAGGAACCAAAGTAAGGTTTGTTCCAGATGCGCAGTTTTTTGACACGGTAAATTTCTCAGCCACAAAACTAAGGCACAACCTTAGATCTAAAGCTGTTTTGTGCCCAGGCTTGGAGATTAATTTTTACAATGAAGTTGACGACACAACTGACAAATGGATTTACCAAGAAGGTTTAAAAGATTACTTATCTATGTCATTAGATGGGCTAGATTGCTTGCCTGCCACTCCATTTATTGTTGATTATCAATCCGATGAACAACAGCTTAATTGCTCTCTCGCTTGGACTCAATTTAATTCAAATGTTGTGGCTGAGAGTTATGTTAATCTTATTCCAACCTCTGGCGGTGGTACGCATGTTAATGGGCTACGTTCTGGACTGACTGAAGCACTAAAAGAATTTTGTGAATTTAGAAATTTAATTCCAAAAAATATCAAACTAACACCTGATGATATTTGGCAGCGCATTGCTTATGTTTTATCTATTAAGATTTTAGATCCTCAATTCTCCGGACAAACCAAAGAGCGTCTGTCTTCTAGAGAGTGTGCTGGTTTCGTTGCTAATGTGGTTAAAGATGCCTTTAGCTTATGGCTTAATCAACACACTGATATTGCCGAGCAAATTGCTCAACTAGCCATTCAAAATGCACAATCGCGTTTAAAAACTAGCAAAAAAGTAGTTCGTAAAAAAGTGGTTAGTGGGCCTGCACTACCTGGAAAACTTTCTGATTGTACAAGTAATGATCTTGAACAAACAGAGGTGTTTTTAGTAGAAGGTGATTCAGCTGGTGGCTCTGCCAAGCAAGCGCGTGATAAAGAATATCAAGCTATTTTGCCACTACGCGGGAAAATCTTAAATACTTGGGAGGTTGATTCAGAGCAAGTACTGGCCAGTAATGAAATTCATGACATTAGTGTTGCCATTGGTCTTGAGCCTGATAGCGATGATTTATCCGGACTTCGATACGGAAAAATTTGTATTTTGGCCGATGCTGATTCTGACGGTGCGCACATCGCTACACTGATTTGCACGTTATTTGTTAAGCATTTTCCAAGACTTATTACAGAAGGTCATGTGTATGTTGCCATGCCACCACTATATCGAGTTGATGCTGGTAAGCAAGTTTACTACGCACTTGATGATGGTGAAAGAGATACTATTATCAGAAAAATTGAAAGCGAAAATAAGCGAGTTAAAATTCAAGTTCAACGCTTCAAAGGCTTGGGTGAAATGAACCCTTCTCAGCTTAGGGAAACCACCATGCTGCCGGATACTCGTCGCCTAATTCAATTAACACTTGATAATCCTCTGCAAGCATTTCAAACCATGGATATGCTACTGTCCAAAAAGCGCGCTACAGACAGAAAGAGCTGGCTGGAAGAAAAAGGTAATTTGGCCAATGTCTAAAAAATGCGTCGTTCTTTTATCGGGAGGACTTGATTCAACAACAACATTAGCAATCGCCATCCAACAAGGTTTTGAATGCTATGCACTTAGTTTTGATTACGGTCAAAAGCAAAAATCGGAACTCAAAGCTGCAGCTGCTATTGCTAAGGATTTTGGCGCTGTAGAACATAGAATTATGAAAATATCACTCTCAGATATTGGTGGTTCTGCATTGACTGATGAGACTATTGATGTGCCTAATTTTAAAAAAAGTGATGAGATACCCGTTACTTACGTACCAGCCAGAAACACTATTTTCTTATCTTATGCCACCGCTTGGGCAGAGGTATTAGACTCTCAAGATATTTTTATCGGTGTGAATGCACTGGATTATTCAGGCTATCCAGATTGTAGGCAAGAGTACATTGATGCTTTTTCAACAATGGCTAATCTCGCTACCAAGCAAGGTGTTGAAGGCAAAAAAACCACTTTTCATACGCCGCTCATACAACTTAACAAATCTCAAATTGTCAAAAAAGGGGTTTCTTTAGGTGTTGATTACGCCAAAACAACAACCTGCTATCAGGCTAATAATAAGGGTGAAGCTTGTGGTATTTGTGATGCTTGTGAGTATCGAAAATTAGGCTTTAAAGAAGCAGGAATTAGCGACCCAACTCGCTATCAAAATTAATCTATTTTTTTTCGAATTTAGTCTTGCATCAAAGTTTTTTGAAGATAAAATGATAGTTTTAAAACCAATTAAGGAAATAACAAATGAGTAGCATTGAGGAAAGAGTAAAGAGTGTTGTAGCTGAACAATTAGACGTAAGTGGCGATATTGATAATAACGCTTCTTTTATTGATGATTTAGGTGCAGATTCTCTAGATACTGTTGAGTTAGTTATGTCTCTTGAAGAGGAATTTGATTGTGAAATTCCTGATGATCAAGCAGAAAATATTACTACTGTTCAACAAGCTATTGATTACGTTAATAACAATTTGTAATTTCCGTTTATTAACTTAAACAAATAAGGCGCTTTTCTTCAAGTTAAGCGCCTTTTTTATTGATTAAAATAAATAAAATATGAGTAAAAGAAGAGTAGTAATTACAGGTCTTGGCATTGTCTCACCAGTTGGTAATAATGTTAAGGATTCTTGGGAGAGTATTCTTGCAGGAAAATCAGGTATTAACACGCTAACCAATATAGATACTGAAGGTCAATCGGTTAAATTTGGTGGCTCTGTCAAAGATTTTGATATAGCGCAATATTTAAAACCTAAAGATGCTAAAAAAATGGATACCTTTATTCATTATGGTATGGCTGCAGGTATTCAAGCATTTGAAGATTGTGGACTTGAGGTAACAGAAGAAAATGCTGAAAAGATTGGCGTTGCTATTGGTGCTGGTATTGGTGGTTTAGGAACCATTGAAAAAACCGCTGATCTTTATAGAGAAAAAGGCGCTAAACGCATATCTCCTTTCTTTGTACCCTCTTCAATCATTAATATGATCTCAGGCAACCTGTCAATAAAATACGGCTTAAAAGGACCAAATTTTGCCATTGTGACTGCCTGTACAACTGGTACACATAATATTGGTGATGCGTCACGTTTAATTGAATATGGTGACGCTGATGTAATGATTGCCGGTGGTGCTGAAATGTCTACCACAAATTGTGGTCTGGGTGGTTTTGCTGCTGCTCGCGCCCTATCAACTCGCAACGACGACCCATCAACTGCCTCTCGCCCTTGGGATAAGGATCGTGATGGTTTTGTATTGGGTGACGGTGCTGGTGTTGTTGTGCTTGAAGAGTATGAACATGCAAAAGCACGCGGTGCTAAAATTTATGCTGAAGTTTCAGGATATGGTATGAGTGGTGATGCTTATCATATGACACTACCATCTAAAGGCGGTGAAGGTGCAGCGCGCTGTATGACAAATGCGATGCGTAATGCTGGAATAAATGCCGATCAAATTGACTATATCAATGCGCACGGAACCTCTACACCTGCAGGTGATCAAGCTGAAACTGATGCCGCCAAACTAGCATTGGGCGCACATGCTCACAACATTGTAATGAGCTCCACTAAATCTATGACAGGTCATTTATTGGGAGCTGCCGGCGGTATTGAGGCGATATTTACAGCGCTTGCCATTAAAGACCAAGTTGTGCCACCTACTATTAATATCATCAATCAAGACCCTAATTGTGATTTAGATTATTGTGCTAACGAAGCACGAGATATGACAATTAACCACGCAATTTCAAACTCGTTTGGATTTGGTGGTACGAATGGTACGATCTTACTGTCTAAGGTTTAAAGATAATTAATACAGCACCTATATATAGCTAGGTGCTGATTATTTTATTTTTCTATTTGTAAATCAACACCTTTAATTTGATCTGCATCAGCAATCAATTCTTTAACAAATTCATAAATGGTCATAGCGCCGTTTTGAACACTATTAAGCGCAGCCTCTTTATTAACTACTAATGCCCAACTTTCTTCAGTTGATACAAATTGAATAGCGCCACCAATCAGTGCCAAGATAATAATAACGCTTAAAATAAATTTAATCATAATTCCTTTTCTTTATTCTTTTAAAACAAAAGTGCATTGTACCTAATTTGCAATGCCATTGGCTTTTAACAATGCATTAATTGATGGATCTGCACCTCTAAATGCTCGATATTGATCCATAAAATCTAATGATCCGCCTACTTCTAATATTTGTCGTTTAAAATCACCGGCGGCTTTTGAACTAATGCCACCTTGCTCTTGTACGTGATAATAAGCATCAGCCGCTAATACTTCCGCCCATTTGTAACTAAAATATCCTGCCGCATAACCACCACCAAATATGTGACCAAACGTATTTAAAAACCGATTTTCTTCAATGCTTGGCATCAGTGCTGTTTGCTCACGCACGGCTTGTAATACTTGATAAGTATCTTGCTCTAATGTATGAGTTTTAATATCCCATAAAGCAAATTCACACTGGCGCAACATTGCTAGAGCTGATTGAAAGTTTTTGCTCTCAATCAATTTTTCAAAAAGTTCATCCGGCAGGCTCTCGCCACTTTGCCAATGACTCGACATGAATTTAACCACATCACGCTCATAGCAAAATGACTCCATATATTGACTAGGTAATTCCACCCCATCCCAGGGAACACCTGAGATTCCAGCAGCACTTGGATACTTAACCTTGGTCAACACATGATGTAGTGCATGGCCAAATTCATGAAAAATAGTCACAATCTCATCAAATTCAAATAAAGCAGGTTTGTCTTGAGTGGGTGAATTTAAGTTGCAAACCACAAAAGCTACCGGCTTATTATCATTCATCAAGCCCTGGTAATCTGCCATCCAAGCACCGCCTCGCTTGTCTTTTCTTGCGTAAAGATCTAAGTAAATCTTGCCAATCAAACCCTCACTGCCAACAATTTCCAAGGCGCGCACATCTTCATGATAAGACGTCTCACTGGTAATTGTCAGTTTGACTTGATAGAGTTTTTCAATGGTAGAAAACAAACCATCCAACACTTGTTTTTCTGGGAAATACGGCGTCAGGTCAGATTTTTTAAAACCAAACTTTTCTTCTTTTAATTTTTCAGAATAATACGTCACATCCCAAGGCATTAATTCAATACCAGCAAATGCTTTTAACTCATTGATTTCATCAAGCGCTTGGGCTTTAGACTTGATCACCAAATCATTTAAAAACTCAATGACTTGTTCGGTAGAGTCCACCATTTTCGAAGCAACTGACAGCTGAGCATAGTTATCAAACCCTAATAGATACGCCATCTCTAAACGCAGTGCCAATATCTCGTCCATAATGGCTTTATTGTCAAACTCAATTGAAGTGATACCCACTTCTGATGCTCGCGACACATAGGCTTTATACACTTCTTCTCTAAGCGCCCTGTTATCCGCATAGGTCATTACATCCATATATACTGGCACTTGCAGGTTGATTTCATAACCTTGATCAGTTTTAACCTTGGATAGTTGATCCTCGTCATAACCCTCTAAATCAGCTTTAGTAACGGTTTTTTTCCACTCATTCGTTGCCTGTAGACTATTTTTAGAAAATTGATTACTTAAAATACTTAAGCGTTCTTTAATCGCCTTAAACCGATCAGACGCCTCACCTTCTAACCCAACACCTGAAAGCTCAAAACCCTCAATCGCCTCTTTAACAATATGTTGTTGCGCAGCATCCAAATCAGTATTTTGCAAATTTTTATAAGCCTGATAAAGCGATTTATTTGCACCTACTTCTGAGTAAAAATTACTAATGATAGGCAGTGTTTTTTCATATTCGGCATTAAACGCCTCATCAAACATCACCGCATTAAGGTGTGAATTAACACTGCTATGTTGCCCTAGCTCAAACTCAAACGAATCAAGCGGTGTAACCACACTAGCCCAATCATTGCCTTGACTCGATTGATCCACAACCTTAAGCCCTTGCCTGGTTAAAGACTCAATGGTTTTAACAATATTCTTTGGTTGGAAGTTTGGTGTGAGATTCATATTTTTGGGTAATTTTTAGTCTTTAATTAAAATTCACAGATGATCAAGCTCATTCATGCGCTCATGTAACAAGCGAACAATAAAAATGTCTTTTTTACGTGCCTTGTAATACACCACATGACTCTTATAAGGAAATTTACGATACTCAGAGCGCAAGCTATCGGCCGATACACCAATTGATGGCTCTGATGCTAATAAGCTAAAGCAATTGTTTAGACCTCTTTGATATTTATTTGTTACATCGAAACCAAAATTTGAATAAGAACTCTGGATTAATTTTTTAACATCACGCCCAGCTTGTTTAGAAAGCGTATATTTCACGCGTTATCTTGCTGTACTTCTTTCCAAATATCACCTACTGATAAGTCTGATTCTCCGCTTTCCTCACCTACTATCAAAGCTTCAACAATAGCATGTCGATGATCTTGATCTCTTCTAATAAGGTCACGCATATAGTCACTGACATTGCCATAACGACCTGATTGAGCTTGACTCTCAGCCCATTCCTTCATTGCATCTGGAAGAGAAACATTCATCGTTGCCACAACTTAACCGCCTTTGATATTTATTAAATTGGTTTTATTATAACAATAATGACAAAGATTGTCATTATTATCGTTACGCTAACGCTTCACCCAAACCCTTTGCCCAGTTAAAGGCTCTATGATTTTTAATATTGTTTTGGTGCTTTGTACAATTAACGCAGAAGAATATAAAAATTGGTGGAAGGAGTGGGATTTGAACCCACGGTACCGCAAGGTACACACGCTTTCCAAGCGTGCGCATTCGACCACTCTGCCATCCTTCCAAATTAATCAGGTTATTTTACGTAAATATTACTAAATATTCGCCCATTTAAAGAATTTGTGAAATTTTTCAGGCGTTACTACTTTTTGACTAAAAAGTACTTTAAAAACAGGCTGTTTTTGCCTTAAAACAGCCATTTAGATGCCTAATTTGTAAAGATTTAAAGAAAAATCAGTCTCATTTTGATTATTTGTGAAATTTATAGAAATAAAAAAGCCCCCACTGGGAGGGCTTTGGTCGCATAAAAGCGGAGCCTACGAAAAATAAATTTCATTGGTATGAAAAGCAAAACTCATAAGCGATAGTCTTGTGTTTTTTTTACCAAAAAGCTGTGATGACAAGTGCTTTCTTTTTTTTACAAGGCAAATTTTAAAAATACGCAAGGCGCATAGTTAATCTATGTAACTAAGTATTTTTTAAAATTTAACGCAGTAAAAAGAGAAAAGACGCCTTCATTAACTGATTTTCATGCCGGGTTGCGCACCCGAATCTGGCGACAAGATGTGTAGCGACTTACCATCACCCGCCGCCAATACCATGCCTTCAGAAAGGCCAAACTTCATCTTTCTTGGCGCAAGGTTAGCCACCATCACTGTCAAGCGCCCTTCTAGATCTTCTGGTGCGTAATGTGCTTTAATGCCAGCAAATACATTACGTGTGTTTTCTTTACCAATATCAAGCGTTAGTTGCAACAACTTATCCGCACCATCAACGTGTTGTGCTTTTACAATTTTGGCAATGCGCAAATCTACTTTGGTAAAGTCGTCAATAGTTATCATGTTGTTATCCTCTTTTTCAGGTGTTTTTTGTGTGGTTGTTTGTTTTGATGCTTCAATCACGCTACTAATTTGCTCATCTTCAATGCGTGACATGAGTGGCTTAAATTTATTAATTTGATGCTTGGTAAGTGGGTGTTTAATGTCGCTCCAGTTAAGCGTATCAACATTTAAAAACTCCTCAGCCTGTTCGGCCATAACTGGCAATACTGGCTTCAAGTAAGTCATCAGAACTCTAAATAAGTTAATTGCCAAAGAGGTAACATCGTGTACTTTGGCCTCACTACCCTCTTCTTTAATCATCTGCCAAGGTTTGTTTTCATCAATGTATTGATTGGCCTTATCAGCAAGCTTCATGATCTCACGCATGGCCTGGTTGTAGTTTCGCGCTTCGTACAACTTAGCAATGTCATCACCTTTGGCAACAAACTCATTGTATAAATCAGACTCAATGGCATAGGCAGATAAAGTTTTGTTAAACTTTTTAACAACAAATCCAGCACTACGAGAGGCAATATTAACTACTTTACCAACCAAATCAGAATTAACTCGTTGTTTAAAATCTTCTAGATTAAGGTCAATATCATCAATCTTAGCTGAGAGTTTATACGCATAATAATAGCGCAAACATTCAGGATTAAGATTGTCTAAATATGTTCTTGCTTGAATGAATGTGCCACGAGATTTGCTCATTTTTTGACCATTAACGGTTAAAAACCCATGGGAGAAAATTGCATTAGGTGTTCTATAACTAGACCCTATTAGCATTGCCGGCCAAAATAGTGCGTGAAAGTAGACAATATCTTTGCCAATAAAATGATACAACTCAGTCTCGGAGTCTTTATTAAAGTACTCATCAAAATCAATACCTTTTTCACTGCATAGCTTTTTAAAACTTGCCATATAGCCAATTGGCGCATCTAACCATACATAAAAGTATTTGTTTTCTACACCTGGAATTTGAAAGCCAAAATATGGCGCATCACGAGAAATATCCCACTGCTGCAGGCCTTGCTCAAACCACTCTGAAAGCTTATTAGATATTTCATCTTGCAAGTGTCCAGCGCTTGTCCAAGCCTTAAGTTGGTCTTCAAATTGAGGCAAGTCAAAGAAATAATGCTCAGAATCTTTGGTAACAGGTGTTGCGCCCGATATGGCTGATTTTGCATTTTTTAACTCTGTTGGTGAGTAAGTTGCACCACAAGCTTCACAATTATCACCATACTGATCTTTAGCGCCACACTTAGGGCAATCGCCCTTAATAAAACGATCTGGTAAAAACATTTGCTTTTCAGGGTCAAACGCTTGAGAAATGGTGCGAGTTTTAATGTAACCACCATCATTAAGTTTGTTGTAAATATCAGCAGAGATTTGCTTGTTTTCTTCAGAGTGGGTTGAGTGGTACTGACTAAAACCAATAGCAAAATCTTTAAAATCTGCCTGATGACGTTCACTAACGCCGGCAATTAACTCTTCCGGAGTAATGCCAAGTTCATTAGCTTTGAGCATGATTGGTGTGCCATGCGCATCATCTGCACACACATAATGACACTCATTACCCATCATCTTTTGAAAGCGCACCCAAATATCTGTTTGAATGTATTCTAACAAATGGCCTAAATGGATTTCACCATTAGCGTACGGCAATGCTGATGTAACCAGTATTTTTCTTGAACTCATAGGATAAGCTTATTAATATTAAGGTTGACTTATATCGTTATACGATAAAATAGCATCATTTTACTTAATCAGGCGCAAGAATATGGCAGATTTAACCAATGAAAACATTGAAAGTATTTTATCTAATGTTGTTGATAAATACACTGGACAAGACATCATCTCTTCTAATGCAGTTAATGAAATCAATATTGATGGTGACAATGTTGAGGTTGTTGTTGAGCTTAACTATCCTGCTAGAGGATATCATGATGAGCTTTCAACTAAAATTACTGAAGCTTTAGCTGCTGCAGGTGTTAACAATTCTAGCGCCAAAATTGAAACCAAAATTGTTAAATACACTACACAAAAAGGCGTTGAAGTATTGCCAGAGGTTAAAAATATTATTGCCGTTGCTTCAGGCAAAGGTGGCGTTGGAAAATCAACCACTTCTGTCAATCTAGCATTAGCACTTCAAGCAGAAGGCGCAAAAGTAGCCATTCTAGATGCTGATATTTATGGCCCTTCACAGCCAAGAATGTTGGGTGTTAGTAATTTAAAACCTGACCAATCAGCAGAAGGTAAATTGTTGCCAATTCTAGGCCATGGCATGCAGAGTATGTCTATTGGTTATTTAGTTGACGAAGATAACCCGATGATTTGGCGTGGCCCTATGGTTACTCAAGCCTTAGAGCAAATGCTACGTGATACTCTATGGCGCGGCGTTGATTACATGATTATTGACTTACCGCCAGGTACGGGTGATACGCAATTAACACTGTCTCAAAAAATTCCAGTAAGTGGTTCTGTTGTTGTGACCACACCTCAAGATATTGCTTTAATTGATGCTAAAAAAGGCTTAAAAATGTTTGAAAAAGTTAATATTCCAATTCTTGGTATTGTGGAGAATATGTCGCTACATATTTGTTCTAAGTGTGGCCATGAAGAGGCTATCTTTGGTATTGGTGGCGGTGAATCAATGGCTGAAGAAGCAGGTGTTAATTTCTTAGGCGCTCTACCATTAGAGATGGATATCAGAACTGATGTTGACGAAGGTACGCCAACAGTTGCTAAAGATCCAGATGGAAAAGTGGCTGAAATTTACAAAGAAATTGCAAGAAAAGTATCTGCGAAACTAACTCAACAGTCTCGCGCAACAAGCGCTTTCCCAAGTATTACTATCGAGTAATTCTTTCTCTACCCTCTTTGATTTTTACAAAGAGGGTAAGATTTCACACAAAAAAATCATTAAACTAAACACTTTATATTCAATAATTGTCTAATGGATTATTTTGAACAATTTCAAGGCAGATTTTTAGGTGTTATGCAATGGGAAGATTGTCATAGCCTATTAGAAACCCTAAGCGATAATCCAAACGATTGGTATTTTTACGATACGTTAAAAGCAATGCCTAGTGAGTGTATTGATGCCAAAGATTTTATTAACAATATTGCTGATATTAAATCTATTTTAGATGAGGAGCATCAAGAGAGATATTGTGGCATTGTCTATACTAATGATTTAAAAAACCCGACTTTTGTCAAAATCTTCCATCCTCATAATTTGGGAAAAGTTTGTGGCAGCAGCGAAAACCCGCCTATGCCTCAATGGCTTATTTCCAAAGAAAAACCCATGGATGTGGTAGAAGAATTTGGCGAAAAAGAAGACGAAGGCTTTGTTGCTAAATATTTAAAACTTTAACAAAATTAAATATTTAGCTAGGTAAAGAATTTTTACCATTACGCAAGGCAGATTCATAAAAAAATGATTGAGTTTACAATTAGTAAACGACTGAAATTTTTTCTGAATCTAACAAGGTGTAATGTAAAAAGTCAAAACCTAGTGGTTTTCTGAGACTTGGTTAATCGTATACTTTGGAATCTCTATCACTAAATCTGTATCTTCAATAATAGTCTGACAAGAAAGGCGAGAATCTGGATCCAGACCCCAAGCTTTGTCTAATAGGTCGTCTTCTGTTTCATCTGAGGCTTTAACCGAATCAAACCCTTCTCGAACATAAATATGGCACGTAGTGCAGGCATTGGACATCTCGCATGCATGTTCAATCTCTACATCATTAGCAAGTAGTGCATCACACACACTATCGCCTGTATTAGCTTCTATCACCGTTCCTTCTGGGCACAGCTCATGATGCGGTAGTACGATTATTTGTGGCATTACTCTTCAAACTCCTTAACATTATGACCTTGCATGGCTTGTGCAATGGTACTATTCATTCGCATTTCTACAAATTTAGCACTAACCGATTCAAGGTTGTCTATTTTATCTTTAATGATTTTTTCATCGCTATGGTGTGATACCAGCGCCAACTCTTCTCTGGCATCGTTAATATCACTAAGCATCTCATCGTCTAACATTTGCTTGTCTTTAGCTAACGCAGAATCTATTGCCTCTAACGTTCTATCTGCTTCAAGTTGCATCTCATGAAGTTGCCTTGCAAGAATATCTTCTTGTGCAAATATAATAGAATCTTTAAGCATTTTCTCCATGTCACCATCGGTTAGTCCGTATGATGGTTTGATGGCAACATCAGCCTTTACACCAGAGGTTTGCTCTGTAGCACTAACAGACAACAATCCATCCGCATCTACTTGAAACTCAACTCGAATGCGCGCATTGCCTGCCACCATCGGCGGAATGCCTCTGAGCTCAAATTTGCCTAATGAACGACAATCTTGAACCAATTCACGTTCACCTTGAAGTACGTGAATGCTCATGGCTGTTTGGCCATCTTTAAAAGTGGTAAATTCTTGTGCGCGTGTAATTGGAATGGCGGTATTTCTATGAATAACCTTCTCAACCAGACCACCCATAGTCTCTAAGCCTAATGATAAAGGTAAGACATCCAATAGCAACATATCATCAGAAGTTTTGTTACCAGCTAAAACATTGGCTTGAATTGCTGCACCTTTAGCAACCACTTCATCAGGATTAATTGAGCATAAGACAGGTTTGTCAAATAGCTCACCAACCATCTTTCTAACCAGTGGCATGCGAGTTGAGCCACCCACCATGATAATATCTTTAACATCACCCATGTCAACATCAGCATCGCGAACAGCGCGCTTAGTTAATAACAGCGTGCGTTTAATAAGCACCGAGGATAGTTTATTGAATTTCTCTTTGGTAATTTTATAAGGTGTTTCAATGCAATCAAATTCAGCAAAATCTTTATCAGTTAACCGCTCTTTAGCGGTGCGTGCAAACTGTTTGATTTTTTGCATTTGGCTAGGTGTTAGCTCATTAATACCAAGTTGTTCAATGCAGTCATCAATAATAAGTTGATCAAAATCATCACCGCCTAAAGAGGAATCCCCTCCGGTTGCTAACACCTTAAAAACACCTTTTGAAAAACTAAGGATAGATATGTCGAACGTACCACCACCCAGATCATAAATTGCATGGATACCCTCTTCACCTGATTCCAAACCATATGCAACAGCAGCAGCAGTTGGTTCATTAAGTAAACGTAGCGTATTAAGCCCCGCTAAAGTGGCAGCATCTTTTGTAGCTTGACGTTGTGCATCATTAAAATAAGCAGGAACCGTAATAACAGCGCCTGTTAGTTCACCATCCAGTGATTTTTCTGCTCTTTGTTTTAATGATTTAAGAATGGTGCTTGATATTTCAACCGCTGAGAGATCACCCATGGCAGTATGAAACAACACATTGTTTAAATTTTCTACAAGTTGGTATGGGCAATTTTTAAATTCTTTAACCTCTTTATAGCTCAACCCCATAAAGCGCTTTACCGATACAATGGTATTAGTGGGATCGGTTTTTGCATAAGGACAGGCTTCGCAACCAACAGTTAGTTTGTTGTCTTTACCACAATGAACAACTGAAGGTAAGATTGCCTCATTGTTTTCATCAGTTAAGACTTTGCTTTGACCACTCATCACTGAGGCCACTAAAGAATTGGTAGTGCCCAAATCAATACCAATTGCTAATTTGTGCTGATGTGGTGCGCTAGATTGACCTGGTTCTGAGATTTGTAATAATGCCATGAGTATATTTTACAGCCATTCATCCATAAGTTGATTAGCAGCTACATTCAACTGAATATAAAACTTCAATTCCCTAACTAAGTTTTTAATCTCTTCAAGCTTTTCCAAGTTAAACAAACTAGATATTTTCTCAATATTTTCTTTAATTTTTTGATTGATTGAATCAATAAAATCGTCAAGCGCCAACTCATCTTTATTAGCTTCAATTAATTCAAGATTCTCCCTTAATTCAATCTGACTCATCAAGAAATCCATATTCATTTGAGTATCTTTTTCATCAAACGCATTAATGCCGCGCAATTCTAATAAGTAAGTTGCGCGCAATAATGGAGATTTTAGCGTTTCAAACGCACTGTTAATTAATGAAGTATTTTGGAGTGCTTGTGTTTTTTCTTTATCTGTTTTTGTGGCAAACTTATCAGGATGATAATTAGAGATTTGAATTTGATACTCTTTTTCTAATGCATTTGTATCAATATCAAATAAAGTCTCAAGTGAAAACAACTCAAAATAGTTTTGCACAATTAAAACCTAATTAAACAGTAAATGATTCGCCACAGCCACATTCGGCCTTTGCGTTTGGATTGTTAAATTCAAAACCTTCGTTTAAGCCTTCTTTAACAAAATCAACCTCGGTGCCGTCTAGGTAAATTAAGCTTTTTGGATCAACAATAATTTTTACATTATTATCTTCAAAAACCACATCATCCTCGTTGATTTCATCTACAAATTCCATATTGTAGCCCAATCCAGAACAGCCTGTGGTTTGCACACTAAGTCGTATACCAATACCAGAGCCGCGGTTGTTTAAAAAATTAACAACACGCTCAGCAGCTTTTGTTGAAAGAGTAATTGCCATTAGTGTAATTATGCTTTATTCTTAATATCGTTAATTGCCGCTTTAATTGCATCCTCTGCTAAAACCGAACAATGGACTTTTACTGGTGGCAAAGCTAATTCTTCAGCAATGTCTGAGTTTTTAATTTCAGCCGCTTCCTCAAGTGTTTTTCCTTTAACCCACTCAGTTAACAATGAGCTTGATGCAATTGCCGAACCGCAACCATACGTTTTAAATTTGGCTTCTTCAATAACACCATCGTCATCTACTTGAATTTGCAAGCGCATTACATCACCACAAGCGGGTGCACCCACCATGCCAGTACCAACGTTTTTTGCATCCTTGTCCAATACACCAACATTACGTGGATTTTCATAATGATCCATTACTTTTTCGCCGTATGCCATGTCTTATCTCCTTTTAAGATTTATAGGGTTATTCTAATCTTTTTGGTATTAGCTAACCCTTGTATTTATTATGTATGTTTAGTGCGCCGCCCATTCAACTTTACTAAGATCAATACCCTCTTTAAACATATCCCACAAAGGAGAAAGATCTCTGAGTTTATCCACTTTAGTTCGTACCAGTTCAATGGCTTTGTCAATATCAGCTTCAGTTGTGTATCGACCAATGCTAAATCTAATTGAAGAATGAGCCAGTTCATCAGATAGTCCAAGTGCTCGCAGCACATATGAAGGCTCTAGTGAGGCGCTAGTACATGCAGACCCGCTTGATACTGCAATATTATTAATAGCCATCATTAAAGACTCACCTTCAACATAGTTAAAACTAATATTTAAATTACCTGGAATTCTTGCTGTTAAGTCACCATTAACAACCACCTCTTCCATGTCTGAAAATCCTGCAAGTAAACGATCTCGCAACGCTTGAATTCTTTTATTTTCTTCAACCATCTCTGAATTAGCAATAGCAAATGCCTCGCCCATACCAACAATTTGATGTGTAGCCAATGTACCTGAACGCATACCGCGTTCATGACCACCACCGTGCATTTGAGCCTCAATTCTTACCCTTGGCTTGCGTCTAACATACAACGCACCCATACCTTTTGGTCCATAAATTTTGTGTGCAGAGAAGCTCATTAAATCAACAGGCAGCTTGCTTAAATCAATAGCCACCTTTCCGGCTGATTGTGCTGCATCCACATGAAAAAACACCTTGTGTTCACGACACACATTGCCAATCGCCTCAATGTCTTGAATAACACCAATTTCGTTGTTGACATGCATGATTGATACCAAAATTGTATCTTCACGAATTGCATCTTTTAACGTATTAATATCTAATAGGCCGTTAGACATTGGATCAAGATAACTAACTTCATAACCCTCTCTTTCTAACTGTCTACAGGTGTCTAAAACTGCTTTATGTTCAGTTTTAAGAGTAATAATATGTTTGCCTTTTTTGTGATAAAAATGCGCAATACCTTTAATAGCAAGGTTATCAGATTCTGTAGCACCAGATGTCCACACAATCTCTTTAGGATCGGCACCCACCAAATCAGCCACTTGTTTTCTAGCATTTTTAACCGCTTCATCAGCTTGCCAGCCGTAATAATGTGAGCTTGATGCGGGGTTGCCAAAATCACCATCCATGGTTAAATACTGCATCATTTTTTTAGCAACACGCTCATCAACTGGCGTAGTTGCGGAGTAGTCCATATAAGTCGGAGTAGTCATTTTAAAGTCCTGTATTTAATTGCTGGTCATCAATAACCATTTGCAGAGTTTTAGAGCTTAAAAAATCTCTAATCTGGCCACTAACTTCACACCATAAGCGATGCGAAATACACTGTTTGCCATTATGGCAACCTGTTGTTCCTGTGCAACGACGAAGATCAATATTCTCATCAACCGCTTCAATAATTTGAGTTAAGTTAATATCTTTAGGATCAATATTAAGCAAATAACCACCACCTGGCCCTCTAACACTTTTGACTAATTCTGCACGTCGAAGCTTTGCAAATAGTTGCTCTAAGTATGAAAGAGAAATATTTTGTCTTTGAGAGATAATATCTAACGTTACCGGTCTACCCGTTTCGTTTGATGCTAAATCCAGCATTGCTGTTACGGCATACCTGCCTTTAGTTGTTAATTGCATGTTAGTCCTTATTAAATTAACGAGACAATATTATATCCTTAACCTAGTTATTTAGTCAAGTAAAAAACCTTAATTATAAATGGTTATTTACTTTCGATCTCTAAATCATTAACTGAAGTGTCTTTTTGATCCTTAATGTTTAACTCTTTTGAAACTTTATGGAGTTGTGAATCCACATCGTGCAAATGCTTTAAAATTGAATTAATAGCTTTAACTGTAGGATCGTCTTCATTACCACCAACCGCATATGAATCAAAGTGATCAGACTTGATAGTTTTTTCTTTAAGCACACGCCCTGGCACACCAACCACTGTTTTTTCTGCCTCGATTGATTTAACTACAACTGAATTTGAACCAACTCTAACATTATCACCTAGTGTGATTGGTCCTAAAATTTTAGCACCTGCACCAATCACAACATTGTTTCCTAGGGTTGGATGCCTCTTGCCTTTTTGCCAAGTCGTTCCACCCAAGGTAACACCATGATACAAAGTAACATCATCGCCAATCTCTGCAGTTTCGCCAATAACTACACCCATGCCATGATCAATAAAAAAACGCCTCCCAATGACTGCACCTGGATGTATTTCAATACCTGTAAACCAACGAGATAGCATAGAGATAAATCTGGCTAGCCATTTAAGTTTTAATAGCCATAACCTATGCGCTAAACGATAAAAAAGCATCGCCTGTACGCCCGAATAGCAAGTTACAATTTCAAAGGTGTTTCTAGCAGCAGGATCACGCTCAAAAACGCTTTGAATGTCTTCAATAAATTTCATGTGCGGATTATATCATAGAGCGCTAATAATCAATAACCGACTTAAATCGTTTGTAATTCCACAAGTATTGCTCAGGCTTAGTTTTAACCAAATCTTCAATCACCTTATTCATCAAAGCAACATCATCTTCAACCTTGCCACCAGCTGATAATATATCAACAGGTTTAAGATTAAGCTCATAACCTTTTCCATGTGGCAAACGTAGAGCCCAAGTAAGAAGAACTTTTGCTTTATTTTTTCTAGCTAATTTAGCAAGCAAAGTCATACTTCTAGCATTGGTGCCAAAAAATGGCGATAACACCCCGCCTTCTTCACCCGGATCTTGATCTGGCAAAATACCAATCAGCTCTTTATTGTTAATAGCACGCTGAAGTTTGATTACACCTTTTTTATCTGCAGTGGCCATTGATAATTGTCTTTTTTGACGATTCTTGATAAGTAGAGCCTCTTGCTTGGCATCTCTAAGAG
>CAYFPI010000018.1:17992-18652 GCA_964344985.1 uncultured Candidatus Thioglobus sp.
TTTGTATAAAAAAGTCACAGGTGTGTCAATAGACAATACTCTACCCGTAATTTCCCAACAACCAAAATGAGGTACTAATAAGATAACAGGGTCACTACTTTCAAGGTGCTCAATACCTGTTGTTTTAACCACATGTTTAGCATTGTCATCAAAACATCTTAGCCAAATAAAGCCTGATTCACTCAAACCTTTGCCTGTCTCTATTAAAGATTTTTTAATTAAATCTTGCTGATCCAAGCTACTTAATTTAGGAAAACATGTTTTGATATTTTTACTAACCACGTATTTAGAATCACTATTAGTTAAATACAAATATCTGCCAATCAGTAAGCCAACAAAATGATTCACCCTAAGTGGCAAAATTGAAAAAATAGTTAAAATAAATTTAATCATTAACCTCGTCCAACATAGGCTTCATGGCGCTTAATAAGTTTTTGTATAAATTTGGTGTGCGCTTCTCTTCAGTTAGCAGCCACTGTTTAAAATGCTCACGTTCAGTTGGCATGCTATAACATGCTGGACAAGAATCGGCAATAATAGGCAAATCGGCTGAGGCAGCAAAATCAGCCAACTGTCTTTCACGCACATAAACCAACGGTCTAATAATACGCAAATCTTTAACGTCATTGATGTAGTGTGCTTTCATAGTTTGAATTTTTC
>CAYFPI010000018.1:18767-29703 GCA_964344985.1 uncultured Candidatus Thioglobus sp.
TCAAACTTTCAGCCAGATCGTCCAAGTGCTGACCTAGTGCCAATACGTTGTAATTTTCACGCCTAGCCACTTGATACATGAGTCCACGCTTAATTCGTGCGCAAAATGAACAATAAGAATCGCCATTCATGCTTTCTTTTGCTTGCTCCATAATTGGAAACTCTTCAAAAAAATAAGGTGTATCAAATTTCTTAAAAAAAGTATCTAGCGCTTGTGGCTCAAAACCCTCATCCTGAGGATCGATAGTAACCACGCCCAAGTCAAATTTAATAGGAGCATGGCGCTGAAAGTGCCTTAGAATGTGAAAAAGACTTAGAGAGTCTTTACCTCCAGAAACAGCCAACAAGATGCGATCACCCTCTTTGATCATAGAGAAATCACTCAACGCCCTACCAACAGGCTTAACTAACAATTTTGGTAGATTTACTCTTGGTAATACCATCTGTTTTGTCTTTCTAAAGTTTGATTATCAAGATCGCTTTGTACGCTAAGTACAGCAAAAGTTGGTTCACTGTCTTTTAACAATACTGAAATCTCTCTCAATACTTTATCTCTAAGAATTCCAATTGTGAGTGTTTTTCCTTCTGGAGATTTGTTAATAACACCAGGCAATTCTTTAGCGCTTAGCGCTTGCTGATTAACACTAACAATCTCATCTCCAACATATAGTCCAGATTCTTGCGCACAAGTCTTGGCAAAGACATGAGTAATTCTAGACGACTCACCTTGTTGTTTAACAGTAATGCCAAAATTAGTCAGGTCATCTTCTTTGTGCTTAAAATTAAGACTGATACCTAAATAATTAAAACTTGCCACTAAAGGAAGCTCATCCACACCATATAAATAGCTAGCAAAAAAATCATTAAAGCAATTTTGCGTAATGTCACTCACAATATCTTGAATTGTATTATTCTCCAACCCGCTATCTTGATAATCATGCCAAACGATTTTAAGCACATCATCTAGTGACTTCTCATTATTAGTTTGACGTCTTATTTCTATATCAAGTACAAAAGCCAATAACGCCCCTTTGGCGTAATAACTTACGATAGCATTCGGTGCATTTTCATCCTGCTGGTAAAACTTAGTCCAAGCATCATAACTAGACTCTGCCAATGACTGAGTGAGTCGCCCTCTAGATTTTTGTACTCGTGTAATGGTTTGAGCAAATAAATCCAAATACTCTTGAACAGATAGAAGCTTAGTTCTAAGCAGTGATAATTCATCATAATAAGAAGTAAATCCTTCAAATATCCACAACTGCTCCGTATAATTTTCTCTATCCAAATCCAACTGATGAAAACTAGCAGGCTTAATGGTTTTTACCCACCATGTGTGAAAATATTCATGGGAGCATAATGCCAAAAATTTCACATAATCCTTGCTTAGTATTTCAGCGCCAAATTTTGGCATGTCTTTTCTAGAGCAAATCAAACTACTGGAATTTTTATGCTCTAATCCACCATAAGCATCATCACGAACCAGTGTTAAAAATACATAATCATTAAACGATATTTGATGGTCAAAAAACTCAATATGGTGTTGGCAAATTCTCTCTAAATCTTGTTTTAAGCGATCAGTATCAGCATTATGCTTTCCGCTTATCGCCATTGAATGCTGAACACCTTCTACTGAAAATTTGAGTTGCGTAAAGTCAGACATTTCAACAGGATGGTCAATCAAGTCTTCATAATTTTTAGCACTATAGGTGCCATTCTCACCACTTAAACCTGTGGCAATTGACCAGTTGCCTAGTGTAGAATTTTTATCAGCTGGATTAATGGTTAATTGGCACGGTTCATCTTTAAACCCAATTGGAAGTAAGAACACACTGGTGCCATTAAAAAAAGCCCTTTCATTGGTTAAATATGCCGATCTAACCGACAAATCATAAGCGTATACCTGGTATTTCAAAACAACGCTATCTTTACAAGGATAGGTAATCCAATGATTTTTATCGAGCTTTTTTATTTGAACTGCTTCATTGCAACTACTGGCCTTAATACTAACAATGTTTTTTGCAAAATCTCTAATTAAATAACTGCCAGGAATCCAGTTTGGTAGAGAAAAAACTTGGCCTAATGGATTTGGATTATCAAGCGTTAATTCAACACTAAACAAATGTCCATGTAAATCCTTAGGTGTAATGGTGTAGTGTAGTGCCATTACAGCTGATCAAGTGTTGCTAAGAAATCTAGGACAGATTTTTGATAATTTTTTGCCACTTGTGCATAATTAAGTTCGATATTTTGCTCATTATTTTGAGCCGAAATAACGAAGCTTATTTGCGAATTTCCATTGTTATAACGCTTTTTTTCTGCCAAAGTTCTGGCTTTGGCTATTTCAATTTGAGTTTGATTAGATTTTAGTATTTTGCTCAAATGATAAATTTTTTCTTTTAAAACGCGCGCTTTTGAATAAATTTTCAACAGTTCTTGTTGCGCCAACTCTTTGGTTTTATTAAGTTTAATTTGAGTTTTGCTTACTGCGCTTTTAGACTTTGTTGCGCCTAATGGATAGCTTAAACCTAGGCCGATATTCCAAGAGTTTGATTGGTTATTGATTGAATTTGAATAGCTAGAATCCTCTCCTTCACTAGCAAGACCAATTTTCAAATCAAGTTGGGCTTGATCGCTATTCTTATCACTTCGCAATTGACGCTTAACAAGCGCTTGCTCCAATTCATTTTTTTGCAATATTCTTGAATTATTTCTCAAATATTCTTTTAAATCAGATTCTATCATTTGATGCGTCTTATACAAATCAAATTCGGCCTTAATTTGAGCAACATCAAGATCTAATATAGTGGCGATTTCATGGCGCAATAATTCAAAATCGCTTTGAGATTGTAACAAACTCTGACTAGCTCTTTGGTAGGCATCTTTTTGCAACAAAACATCCACTTCATCTACCACTGATTGTGCAAACCTATCCTCCACCAAGCTCAGCTCTTGTTTGGCTAATTCCAAACGCTTTTGATTAATAAGCAGCTGCTGTTGTGCATAGGCCAAATCAACAAATTTAGATAATTGCTCAAGAATAAAATTTTCTTTACTCTCTAGTAGTTCAAGCGTATTAATTTGCGCTTCAATATTAGCAAGATCATTAGCCAGTAAATCATTAATACCGTCTGAATTTTTTAATAATGGATAGACATAATCAACAGAAAACTTATTGTTGTCACGATTAGAACCTTCTTTTTTTCCTTTCCAACTATGTTTAATAGTTACATCAGCACCAGAATTTACCAAATTTTTGCTTGCACTTGTACTAATTGAAGTGGTGTCTAAATTGTCATATGTAATAAGTGACGAATTAAGATTAGACAAATTTTGTTCGCGCTTAAAGTTTGTATCAATACCAACTACCCAATCTTGATTAGCAGTACTGGCATAAGTTTTGGCGCTTTGATAGTCGACATCAAGAGCCAGTTGTTTAAAAAAAGGATGAGTTTGTACTAGACGTTCAACAAAAGTATTTTGAGTCAATGCTAGCGTTGCTGATGCCAATAAAAAAGAACTGCAAAATATTAAAGTTTTTTTCATTTTGGAATGGCTTTTTTTATCTCGTTGATAATAGCGTAAAGCTTTTTTCCGGTTGTGTCAACAACCACATCAGCCACCTCTTGATAAAGCGGCTCTCGCTTTTCAACTAACTCTCGAATGGTTTTTTCTCTATTATTTGAACGCTCAAGCAAAGGTCTAGACTTTGATTTAGCTGTTCGCATAACCAACTGCTCTATACTGGATGACAAATAAACCACAAAACTATTTTTCTTTAACAGTTCACGGTTTTCTGGCTTGATAACAATACCGCCACCTGTGGCAATGACTATATTTTTAATATCACACAATTCAGCCAGCATTTTTGTTTCACGCTTACGAAATCCTTCTTCACCCTCTACATCAAAAATATGATCAATCGCAACGCCTGTACGCGCCACAATTTCAAAATCAGAATCAAAAAAATCACGCTTTAAAACACAAGCTAAGCGTCGACCAACTGATGTCTTGCCAGAGCCCATTGGCCCAACTAAAACAACATTGGTCTGATTATCACTCATTATGCTAGCCTAGCTCGTAACTCGCACCACAATAGGGGCAAGCGCCTTTATTGTTTTTATCAAATTTAATATAAACTTTAGGATGCATGTTCCACTTTGTTGAACCTTTTGGCGGGCAATGAAATGGAAGATCTTTAGCCTCTACTGTGGAATGACTAACATGTTTTTGCTGAAAATCATCAATACCTGCATTCATTAGCACATTCCCTTTGAGATCCAGCTTTTATACTGGTCATTACGACCGTAAACACAATCAAAATAAAGTGTTTGTAATTTTTCCGTAATTGGGCCGCGCGTGCCTGTACCAATTATGCGATTATCAAGTTCGCGAATCGGAGTTACCTCTGCTGCCGTACCTGTAAAGAAAGCCTCATCTGCACAATATATTTCATCACGAGTAATACGTTTTTCAATAACTGTATAGCCTAAATCTTTTGCTAGTTGGAAAATGGTATCGCGAGTAATACCTGCAAGTGCTGATGTTAAATCAGGCGTGTAAATTACACCATCACGAACGATAAAAATATTCTCACCACTACCTTCTGCTACAAAGCCATCAACATCTAAAAGTAACGCCTCATCATAACCATCAGTTAGAGCCTCCTGCAAGGCAAGCATTGAGTTGATGTAATTACCATTAGCTTTGGCTTTAGTCATAGCAATATTAACGTGGTGACGCGTATAGCTTGACGTGCGAATACGAATACCGTTTTTCATGTTATCTTCGCCCAAATACGCACCCCATTCCCAAGCAGCAATAATTGTATGCACTTTTAAACCATCAGCACGCAATCCCATGCCTTCTGAGCCATAAAAACTCATTGGGCGAATGTAAGCACTATCAAGGCCATTTTTAGTCACAGCATCTTTTTGTGCTTGATTTAGCTCATCTTTGGAAAAGCCAATATTCATATTCATAATTTTTGCAGAATTAAACAAACGATCCGTATGCTCTTCAATTCTAAAAATTGCAGGGCCGTTGTCTGTTTGGTAAGCACGAACACCTTCAAATACACCCATGCCGTAATGTAGCGTATGTGTTAATACATGAGTCTTAGCATCACGCCAATCAACCCACTCGCCGTCATACCAAATTAAACCATCTCTATCTTCAAATCCGCTCATTATTATTCCTTGTCCAAATTAAATTCACTGTGCAATGAACGCACCGCTAATTCTAAATACTTCTCATCAATCACAACTGAAATTTTAATTTCACTGGTTGAGATCATTTGAATGTTAATCCCTTCATTATGCAATACTTCAAACATCTGCGCTGCAATACCGGCATGTGAACGCATACCAATACCCACTAACGATACTTTAACAACTTTGTCGTCATTCTGCACACTCATTGCACCAAGACTACTACAAACATCGTTAAGAATAGTATTGGTCTTATCAAAATCATTACGATGCACAGTAAAAGCAAAGTTAGTCAAACCTTCACGTGCAGAAACACTTTGCACGATCATATCCACTTCAATATTAGCCTCACTGATTGGCTTTAAAATTTTAAATGCAATGCCCGGTTCATCTGGCACACCAATTAAACTTAACTTAGCCTCATCTTTATTATGCGCAATTCCTGATATGACTGCTTGTTCCATAATATTTTCCTCACTGGTAATTAATGTCCCCACAGGGTTGTCAATCATTGATGACAAAACCCTTAAAGGCACTTTATATTTCGATGCAAATTCTACCGATCGAATTTGTAATACTTTTGAGCCTAATGATGCCATTTCAAGCATTTCTTCATAGCTCACTGTGTTCATTTTTCTTGCTTTTGGCTCAATACGTGGATCTGTTGTATAAACACCATCTACATCGGTATAAATCTGACATTCGTCCGCTTTTAAAGCGGCTGCTAATGCAACAGCTGTTGTGTCAGACCCGCCCCTGCCAAGTGTTGTAACATGCCCTTCTTCATCAGTACCTTGAAATCCAGCAACGACTACTACTTTTCCTTCATTAAGACTTTTGTGAATACGATGATCATCAATTGATTTAATACGAGCCTTACCGTGCTCAGAATCAGTAATAATTCTAACTTGAGAGCCTAAATAAGAAATAGCATCACAACCTAATTGTTGTAGCGCCATAGCAAGTAAAGAAATAGTCACTTGCTCACCTGTAGTAAGCAGCATATCCATTTCCCTTAACGAGGGCGTATCTTGCACTTCTTTTGCAAGTGCTGTCATACGGTTTGTTTCGCCACTCATGGCAGAAACACTTACCACTAGCTGATCACCACCATCAGCAAACGCCTTAATTTTTTCAGCGACCGCTTGAATTCGCTCAACGGATCCAACCGAAGTTCCGCCATATTTTTGTACAATTAACGCCATTAAACCATCTATAAATCAATATTCCCAAAATTATACCTTTATCCCTTTTTAACTGCCTTTCTATTTTGGTATTATAGGCCTTGCCTATAATACTCATTCAAAAACCAAATCTAAATCAACATCTTGAATAGTTAACCCTTTGTTTTCACCGAATACTTTAGATGTATTTCTAGAAAAATCTTTATACTCTTGAATTGATCCTATTTCAGATACCACACTTTTAACCTCTTTTTTATTACAAATAGACTCGCCCAATTCTGTACCTAAATACTCGAAAATACTTGATTTCACTAAGCTTGATTTGAAATCAATATGATGATGAATATAATTCAAATTTACATATACACTCAATACTGGCAATCTCAACTCCCCATTAATTATATTAGCTTTAAACTTCCCTTGAAATAATGATCCAGAGCGTTTATATTTTTGATTGAAGTACATTGTGTAACTTGTACCCAATTTTTGCATAAATTTAGATATACCGTCTTTCGACTCTTGCTTCAACACTAGATGAAAATGATTTGGCAATAAGCAATAAGAGATAATGGATACCAATGCATTTGCGCTCTCACTTTTTGCAATTCTCCCCCGCCCCTTATATCTATTATTGTTGATGCTGGGAGTTGTGCCATCCTTATTCAAATCAATTAGTCTTTTAAAAAAATAATATAAATCCTCTTGAGATTCAAATATATTGCGCTTATCCACGCCCCGATTAAAAATATGATAATAATAATCTTCATTAAACTGTATTTTTCTAATTGACATTTTTTATTCTCTCATACTTATTATAGGCAAGGCCTATAATATCACAATCCAAAAAAAAGGCCTGATTAAAGCAAGCCTTTTTAAAAAAAGTATTATAGGCCTTGCCTATAATACAATCTATCTCTTGTTGTTAAATACGTATTTTGGTTTAAAGATATAGATTAACAGCGGAATGATTGTTAAAGCAATAACCACATCAATAATCAACGCCTCAGAGATAAACACACCCAGCGCCCAAGTATTGGCCAGTTGTGTCATTAATAGTGGGATAAAGCTTGCTAACAGTACGATAATAGACGCAAATACCGCAGCACCTGTTGTTTCTAGTGTGTTTCTAAGTGATTCAACCCACTTGCCACCTGTTGCTTCCATCTCTTCTTTTAATCGTGAAATCATATAAATTCCATAATCAACACCCAGACCCATAGCAATTGACAATGACACTAGCGTTGCAAAGTGTAAATTACCCGACCAATTTTCTACACTTGTGTAATAAGCACCCAAGCCATATTGAGCAAATAATGTTACTAACAAAGTAGAGGTTAAAATAGCCGCAACCAGTGGTGATCCAAAAATAAGCGACGCAATAATGAAAATCGCCAATGCTGTTACTAATGGTGATTTAATGTATTCAACCTGCGCAACATCATGCGTTGCTTCTGTAGCACCCAAGAAGCCACCAACTGATACAGTATCCGTACCACTATCTTCAATCGTAATCGTCTTGCCACTCTCAGGCATCAAAATCGTATCACCTGATTTATAACCCCAATCTACTAAATTAAAGCCTTTTTCGTTTTCATTTTCTTTAAAGAACTGCTGAATATCTTTAACTGTTTGATGAGTTTTAACAGGATCCATGGTATTTACAAAACCCATAATCACTCCCTCATTCCAACCTTTTGCTACAAATGAATCAAGATCGCCAGCACTGGTATTTGCCTCAAGCAACCCGTTAAAACCCGTCACGATTTCATTAGCATCAGGAACCCACTCAGGATCTTCTGGGTCACCATATACATCCATATTTTTAGCAATAAACTCAGCATTTGGAATATGGAAATATTTAAGATCCGGCTCCTGCCCTTCTGGTGTCATCATTAGCATATTTACAATCTTCATAAATTGAATATACGAGCCAGTAAAGCCAATATTTGGATGAGATCTCATCCAGTCTTCAGTTTTTTCAATTGCTGCTTGAACCTCAGCATTGTTAAATGCGCCTTGTGGATCATCTTCATCCTCATCCCAACAAGGTGTTCCTGGCGCTTGCGAGCCATCGTACTCACACGCAGGTAGCATTGGAAAATGCTCCACCTTACCCTTAAGCGGAATATTGACTGAAATCACACCCGGCATTACCTCACCCAAACGACGAAGATCAATATTGGCATCAGAGTCATATTTAAATGCTGCACGCGAATAGTTAATGCCCACTTCCACACCTGGCATTGGGCTGTCAGCTGTTGGCTCTAACACTTTGGTTTGTGCCGCACTCCAACCAACTAATGCCACAATCAAGCCAATTGGAATAATTTTCATTTTGCCTGTAATAACACTGGTTAACACATTAGCCATGCCTTTTTCAAAATTAGATGATTCACACATGGCATCATTTTTAGTAATCTCTTTAGGTGAATACATTGCCATCAAAATTGGCGCAATGGTTGTTGTGGTAATCAAAATCGTCATCATGCCAAACATGCCAAAATATGCATAAGCTTTATAGAATGAAATATCCACAAATGACAAAGTAAAGAAACCCACCATATCCGTTACAATCGCAAGCGTTGCTGGCACAATGGTATGTGCAATGGCTGACTCTGCTGCTTGCATTGGCTGTACACAGCTATCGCCTTCGCCGTGCAATTCGTTTTGATAACGCCTAACTACTTGCACAGCATGTCCTGTACCAATGGCGAGTAGCAGCATTGGCGTAAGCACCATCATTGTTGTAAGTTTATAAGCGGTAAAACCCATTAAACCCAGTGTAATAATAATGGTTGAAACCACACCAATCAGTGGAAATACAGAACCTCTCCAACCCTTATTTAAATACCAAAGCATCGCCACAACAATTAAGAATGAAATTGCAAACAACCACCACTTTTGCACAAGATCATAAAGCATAAACGCCAGGAAGTATGGTTCGCCCGCAATACGCACCTCAACCCTATCGCCATGTTTGGCTTTAATATCTTCCACCAAATTAATCGTTGAAGATACCCAAGGTAGGTAATCTGTCTTTACACTGTCGGCATAATCACCCACAATAAAGAAACCTTTGGCTTTGCACACATCATCGTCATACCAGCCTTCTTGGGCAAATTCACAACGATTGCCATCTTTATCCTGCTTAAGCATTAGCATTGGTGCTAATACTGGGTTGGTTTCAATACCTTTTTTAAGGTGTGCAAGCTGAGTATTAGCCACTTGCTGATCTGTGGTGTTAATGCCCGCCACAGGGATCAAGCGCTCAAACTTTAATCCGCCATCGTCACTAGTACCCATATACTTAATCTTTTGCGCAGCAATGTCCATAAAGTTAGACGGACGTGCATGATCCAATGCCACCATGTCGTTATGCGCCTTTTGTACCATGTTGACAAACCACGGTTGATAAATATCATCGCTTGTCTGCCATGACCCATTGGCATTTTCACAAATTTCCTGCGTCATTTTTACTGGTGCTGATTCGTGTATTCTTAGGCCGGTTTCTGGGTTGTAACGCACGATCTCATCAGCGTCTTGATACGGATTGTCACCACCGACACAATCCTTAAGCACAAAACCCACCACCATAATATTACCAAAGCCAAACTTCTGCTCACCATAAGCATTGGTAGCAACATAGCGATTAACCTCGGGTAATAACGTATCTGGATCGTTACGAATATCTAAATCTTTAATAAAGTAAGCCGATACTAGAGTAAACACCGCCATAAACGATAACAAAATATTACGATTACGAATGGCAAAAGCCGCATATCTAGAAGCAAAGTTATTCATGTATTTTTTTGGTTTTTTTAAAATCTAAAAGAAAAGCATTGTCTTTTCTTTTAAATCTTGTTAACTATATTATTAAGTTCTTATTTTCATTAGTGATTAAAAAAAGCCTGCATTTCTGCAGGCTTCTTAGGCCAAAGTATTATAGGCCTTGCCTATAATACTGCTTAAATAACCTTAAAAAGAGTATTTAAAGCCAATTTGTACGTTAGATGAAGCCTCTAACTGACCAAACTGCGTATTGGCATCACCCCAATACTTGTTGTACTCAGCAGTTACTTGCGTGTCATCATCAATTGAGAACTCAGCATCTAAACGATTCCACTTACCACCGTTTTCTTCAAACATAAGATGTTGTTCCAGCGGTGTTCGCCTGAAGCGCCAAATGGCTTAGATAGGAATAAAGAATAGAATTCTTTATTTTCCTCTCCTTTGTTAAGACCATTCGACATATGCAATGTTGCCATATCAGCCGTATACTTTGAACAATCATATGACGTTCCTAACTGTGTGGTACAAGTTCGACTTTCATCAACATAATCAAGATTTCGTATTTGTATAACTTGCGCAGATACCATCATATTAGTTAGAGCTGTTATATCAGCACCAAGCACAAACTTAACTGTATCTGCTTTTTCCATTTTCAAAGCTCCAGCTAAGTCTCCAATTGCCAAAACTCTTTTATCAACCACTGGAGTCATCTCCCCTTGCCTATAAAGAGCCTCGCCACGAACTACAACAGGAC
>CAYFPI010000019.1:0-12285 GCA_964344985.1 uncultured Candidatus Thioglobus sp.
ATACTCGCCAATGGCTTTAACATCAATTAACATAGTGTGCCCACCAGACACAAGTAATGCCACAAAAGGAAATTTAGGCTGTTCTTTTTCCAATAAAGGTGCTAACAAATGACCTTCCATATGATGAACAGCCAGTGATGGAATTTTCAAACTCCAAGCCAAGGATTTTGCTACTGCACTGCCGACGAGCAGCGCACCTGCCAAACCTGGGCCGGCGGTATAAGCAATGCCACTGATATCATTCAGCGTTAGTTTTGCATCAGCGAGCACTGATTTAATCAAAGGCAATACTCTTTGAATGTGATCTCTAGAGGCAAGTTCTGGCACAACACCACCATATTCGCTGTGAATATCCACTTGGGAAAACAACTCATGTGCAATCAAGCCTTTTTCACTATGATAAATACCAACCCCAGTTTCATCACAAGAGCTTTCAATACCGAGTGTGATAAAGGGCTTTTGACTAGTCATTGCCAGATTCGCCAAGATAGACTTTTTTCACCTCATTATTGTCCAAAATATCTTGTTTATTACCTTGTGCAATAATAACACCATTATGTAGAACATAAGAATGGTCACAGGTATCAAGCATTTCACGATAATTATGATCGGTAATTAAAATACCAATACCACGATCTTTTAAGTGATAAATAATTTGCTGAATATCACCTACTGAAATTGGATCAACACCGGCAAATGGCTCATCCAAAAGAACAAATTTTGGATCCATGGCTAATGCCCTAGCAATCTCAACACGACGCCTTTCACCACCTGACAGACTTAAACCGTCAATATGACGAATGTGTTCAATATGAAATTCAGCCAGTAACTCTTCTAGGCGATGCTTTCTGTCTTTTTTAGCAAGTGCTTTATTCAGCTCCAACACCGCCATAATGTTATCTTCAACTGATAATTTTCTAAAAATTGACGGCTCTTGAGGAAGATAGCCCAGCCCTAGTTTTGCACGTTTATGCATAGGCATCTTACTAACTTTATAATGATCAATAAAAACTTGACCCTTGTCAGCCCTAACTAGGCCGCAAGCAATATAAAAACAAGTGGTTTTTCCTGCGCCATTTGGACCAAGAAGCCCAACAATTTCCCCTGTTTTTACCTCAAAAGATACATCAGAAACCACTTCACGTCTTGCGTACTTTTTACGAATATTTGTCACTGTTAGCGTATTGTCTTGCATAAAAAATTGCTCTATTAATTGGTGATTAATCTTACCCTAAATAAGACGAATTTGTTCAGAGCTATATTGACTAATTATCCGGCCATCTGCCTCGATTAATAATGCGCCATCATCAGCAATTCCACGTGCAATTCCTTGTATGGTTTTATCGTGATAATCAAGCTCTAATCTTAAGCCGTTTAGGTAGTCGTACGCTTGCCACTGTTGTTGAAATTGCTCAATACCGCTGGTTTCAAATAAATCACAATAATGCAAAATATTATTAATTAACTCACTGCTTAATAGCGCGATATCTATTTTTTGCTGACTGTTTCTTTTTAGGTCTGTCCAAGGCGTATCGCACTGAAAATTATTACCTAAGTCAACATTTAATCCTAGGCCAATCACCATAGATTGTTGATTGCCTTGAATGGAATTTTCAATCAATATTCCGGCAATTTTTTGATTATTGATATAAATATCATTCGGCCATTTAAGCTTTATTTGACCAACACCATATTTTTGCAAAACATTAAGAACTGCAAGCCCAATTACCAGGCTTAAGCCATTAATACCAAGCGATACTGGAAGCACTCTGCGTATAGACAATAAAATACTGGCGTCTTTTTTACTCAGCCAATGACGCCCGTACTGACCTTTTCCTTGAGTTTGTTCTCTGGCGATGCAAACCTGAGTTGTATTGGAAAATTCTAATCCAGAAAGGTGCTGATTGGTACTAGCAATAGAGTCAAAAACAAAACATTCAACGTCTTGCTTGACTAGGTCTTTTAAATCAGAATAATCAGCCATTTAATAACCAACAAAAACCACAATACTCAAAAGCATCAATAATTCGACCGAATCCTTTTGCTTCATTTTTCATGTGTACTTATTTATATGGTTAAAATAGTTAAATTGATTTTACACATAAAGCTTAAATAATGAAGATAGCATTAGGCGTTGAATATCTTGGCAGTGATTTTCATGGCTGGCAATTGCAAAAATCCGGTATTCGTACTGTTCAACAAGTGGTTGAAAAGGCGCTGTCAAAGGTGGCCAACCATCCAGTTCGTGTGTTTTGCTCAGGCAGAACAGATGCTGGCGTGCATGCAATTGAACAAGTTATTCATTTTGAAACCAACGCCATACGTGAAGACAAAGCCTGGCTATTTGGTGGCAATGTCAACCTGCCTCATGATGTTAACTTTACCTGGGCAAAGCGTGTTGATGATGATTTTCACGCCCGGTTTGATGCCTTTGCTAGACGCTATCATTACAAAATTCATAATACCAAAGTTCGTTCAGCACTTATTGGCGCGCATTCACTTTGGGAGCCAAGAGAGCTCAATGTTGATGCCATGAATAATGCTACAAAATACCTATTAGGAGAGCATGACTTTTCAAGTTTTAGAGGTAGCCTATGCCAAGCGAAATCACCCATTAAAACCATTGAGTTTATTAACTTAACAAGAACTGGCGATGAGGTCTTGTTAGACATTAAAGCCAATGCTTTTTTACACCACATGGTGCGCAATATTGTAGGCACACTACTCAAAGTAGGAAAAGGTGAGCGGCCGGCTTCATGGGTTAAAGAAGTGTTAGAGGCAAAAGATCGAAAACAGGCAGGCGTCACTGCACCGCCACAAGGTTTATACTTTGTAAAGGCCTTTTATAATAATCTATAAAACAATACTTGATTTCTAAGTGTTTTCACCCCTAACGTAGTAAAGGTGAAAAAACACGAATAAAATTTACGAAATCAGATGCTTTAACGGACTATGAGAAGCCGCCTCTTCATCGCCCAACTCTTTCCAGGCAAAACGAAGTGCGTCAGTACGGCGATCATAAAAACGATCTTCACCAAACTTGTCCATAAATCCTGATTTTTTCAATACTTTTTCAATACCTTCAGTGCGGGCAAATAAAATCTCAACGCCTGCTGCAGAGCATCTATCTAAAAGACCTGATAGCATCTCTTCACCTGAAGCATCAATTTGGTTAATACCAGCCATATCAACAATAATGTATTTAAGACAATAATGCTTTTCAGAAATCAAATTAAGCATACGATCTTCAAAGTAACCCGCATTACCAAAGTAAAGTGAGCCAGAATATTTAACGATTGAAACAACTTCACAACGATCAAGCTTATTATCCAAAGCATTTACCAGCATAGATGACCCGCTGTGCGCTGATAGTTCGGTAAATCTCGGCTCCATAGTACGGAATAAGAATAATCCTAATGAAAGAACAACGCCAATTACAATGCCGTTTTCTAAGTGTGGGGCGAACAACAATGTCAACACAAATGCTGTTACCGAAACAATAGCGTCATGCTTTTCAACTTTCCAAGCATGCTTAATTGGCTCAAACTTAATTAGGTTAATTACTGCCATGATAATAACAGCTGCCAATGTTGCCTGTGGCAAATGATATAAAAGAGGCGTTAAGAACAATAAAGTAATACCAACAATAATGGCTGTTACAACAGAAGAAAAACCAGTGATTGCACCCGCCGAGATATTAACAGCAGAACGAGAGAAAGAGCCTGATACCGCATAACCCTGGAAAAAACTTGAAACCACATTGGACAAACCTTGACCCATTAGCTCTTGGTTAGCATCAAGGCGCTGCTTAGTTTGTGCAGCCATGGCTTTAGCAATTGAAATCGCCTCCATAAAACCAATAAGGCCAATCGTAATTGCTGTTACAAGCATTTGATTCATTACTGAAAAATCAAACCCAGGCATGGTTAATGCTGGCAATCCTTCTGGAATAGTGCCTACAATTGCACCGCCATAACCACCATCTTCCACAGAAGCGCCAAAACCAATTAACCAAGCAATTACAGTTGTTACCGCTACTGCGATCAAAACACCTGGTAATTTTGGTGCGAATTTTTTAAGACCAATCATAATGGCAAATGCAATGATTGCGATCATTAGTGTCATCATGTGAGTATCGCTAGTTGCGTTAACCACTGTACCCCATACTTGTTCGTAAGTATGTTCGCCCTCACCTTTTGCAACACCAAACACTTTGTTAAGTTGTGACGTGCCAATAATAATAGCCGCCGCATTAGTAAAACCAACAACAACAGGATGTGACAAGAAGTTGATGACAAATCCTAGCTTTAATGCACCTAATGCAAACTGGAAAATACCTACTAAAAATGCCAATAGTGACGCATAAACAACATACTGCTCCATGGTAGCGCCTTCAGGCAAAATCGTTGGAACCGCTGCTGCAGTTAACAATGAAACAACCGCAACAGGTCCTGTACCCAACTGACGAGATGAGCCCATCAGTGCAGCGATCATAACTGGTAAAAATGATGCGTATAAGCCGTGCTGAGGAGGCAGGCCGGCAAGTTGAGCGTAAGCCATTGATTGAGGCACAAGTACCAACGCAACCGTTAAACCTGCAACCGCATCAGCTTTTAATACATTTGAATCTTTAATCTCATTAATCCATGCCAAGAATGGCAAAAACTTTGCAATTTTGTTCATTATTTTTCCAGTTTTATAAAGAAGTGGCGAAAAACACCAAGATTTGCACTTAAATTTCTTAAAAGTGTAAATATAAGCGCAATATTATATAATAATACCTTCATTTTTTGAGTGTTATTTTGTATAATATTGCGCTTACTTTTACTCAAAAGTAACTTTCGTACAAAATTAAAGGATTCCTTTCATGAAATTATTTGAAAATTTACACTTCAATAATATCCGTGGTGATATTACTGGTGGTATTACCGCAGGTGTTGTTGCCCTGCCTTTTGCAATTGCAATGGGATTAGCCTCAGGCGCAGGCGCAATTGCTGGCCTATACGGAGCAATCATTACCGGATTCTTTGCTGCCCTATTTGGTGGTACAGGCGCCCAAGTATCTGGACCAACTGGACCAATGACTGTTGTAATGGCACTTGTTGTTACTCAATTCATTACTTTCTTTGAAGGGAAAATAGATCCAGCAACAGGCCTTGTTTATACTCACGATGCTGCACTGGGTGCAGGTCTTGCCATTGCATTTACTACGGTTGTATTAGGCGGTATTTTTCAAATCATCTTTGGAATATTAAAACTAGGTCGCTTTATTAACCTGATGCCTCACCCTGTTACATCGGGCTTTATGACAGGTATTGGTGTTATTATTATCATTCTTCAAATCCCTCAAGTATTAGGATTCTACGACATCAAAGGCTCTACAATGGGCATCTTTTCACAATTAGGTGATGTCGAAAATTACTTTGCTAATAGCGGCGCCATGACCATTGCACTAATCACATTGCTGGTGGTTTACTTACTGCCAAAACAAATTGGCAGGTTTATTCCTTCTCCACTATTTGCACTGATTACAGGCACATTAATTTTATTTTTCTTCCCTGAAACATTTTCAACGGGTGCTGATTCAGGTGTTGAACCTTTAAACAATATGCTACTTGGCGACATACCAACAGGATTGCCAGAATTTAACATGCCAACTTTTGAAATCAGCATTGTTGTTGATATGATTGCCGCTGGCATGATGCTTGCAATTTTAGGCTCTATCGACTCATTATTAACATCATTAGTATCTGATGAGATCACACGTACACACCATAAATCTGATCGTGAATTAATCGGTCAAGGTATTGGTAACACACTATCAGGATTATTTGGCGGTTTACCTGGTGCGGGTGCCACCATGAGAACCATGACCAACGTAAAAGCAGGTGGTTTGACACCAATTTCTGGCGCGTTACACGCTGTTATTTTGCTTGCGATTGTTTTAGGTGGTGCACAATATGCTAAAGAAATACCTTTGGCTGTATTAGGCGCTATCTTGGTCAAGGTTGGTACTGATATTATTGATTGGGAATATCTAAAAGGACTAATCAAAGCACCTAAGTCTGGCGCTTTGATTATGATCATTGTGTTAGGCATTACCGTGTTTTATAACTTAATGGCTGCCGTTGGTGTTGGTCTAGTTATGGCAAGTTTGATCTTCTTACAAAGAATGACAGATGTACAACTTGCAAGCATTGTTTCAGTACAAACAATTGAAGATGCTTCACACTTAGATGAAACTCATCAAGAGCTTATCCGCGCGGGTAACACTTTGTTTTATCAATTAAATGGTCCGATGAGTTTTGGCTCAGCAAAGGGCATTGTAAGAGACTTTTCTACCAAGTCTAATTACAATCGTGCTATCTTGGATTTATCAAATGTACCGGTAATTGACTACACCACTTCTAGATCAATTTCTGAAATTTGTAATATTTGTCAAGAAAAATCGGCTGAAATTACAATTGTTGGTGCTAACACCAAGGTGAGGCACTTTCTTGAGAATATTGGTATTGATAAGGGTTTGATTAAATAAATCAACCAAAAATCTACAAAAAACTGCAAATCTGCAGGTTTTTTGTAGATACTTAAGAATTAAAAATCCTCATCCCAATCAACAAGAATTTGTTGATTGTCCATATCTACTGAAATTAAAAATGGCTCCATATAGGGGACCCAATGCTCTTTTTTGCCATTAATAACCATAACATTGTTCGATCCAGTGTCCACTAAATAAGATACTTTTCCCAATACAATGCCTTCTTTGTTCACTACACTCAACCCAGTAAGCTCATCCCAATAATACTCACCTTCTGGTAGCTTGGGTAGTTGAGACCTCTCAATATAGACATCCGTACCAATATACTCTCTTGCCTGACCCCTATCATTCACACCTTTAATTTGTGCCACAATCGTTTTAGATTGCTCTCTACCTTTGATAATATCAATCGTTGTCCATTGATTATTAATTTGAACATGCCAAGGCTTATAAGTTAAGATGTTTTTTCTTGGGTGGGCGTGGGAGAATATTTTTACCCAGCCTTGAACACCAAAAAGGCCATTAATCTTACCGATTAACAGCCTTTTGTTGTTAGAGTTGTTGCTCACTACTTACTCAGCAGGAGTTTCTTCCTCTGTTGACTCTTCAGCCGCTGCTGCTTCTGCAGCTGCTTTAGCTTCCGCCTCTTCTGCAGCTTTTGCCTTAGCTTTCTCTTCTGCTGCTAATTTAGCAGCAACTGCTGCTGCTCTAGCTTCTTGAGCAGCTACACGCTTCTCACGAATTGAAGGGTCTTTAAATTCTTTAACAAGTTGCTTAACACGATCAGTTAATTGTGCACCTTTTGATGTCCAGTACTCTAATCTGTCTTCTTCAAGTGTAAGCCTAACCTCTTGTCCACGCGCAACCGGATTAAAGTATCCAATACGTTCAATGTATGCACTGTCTCTACGCTTTCTAGAGTCTGTTGCTACGATTGAATAAAAAGGTTTTTTCTTGGCTCCACCTCTAGCTAGTCTAATTTTAACCATGGGTTTTTTGCTCCTTTTTTAAAAATACTTGCACCAAAATAGTACAAGACGCGAAATTATATCAGTTTTTCCAAGTCTTTTGCCAGTTTTTGTGCATCACCTGTATAGCTCATTGGCGTTAATTCTGCTAATGCTTGTTTAGCATCTTCCGGCATGTCTAAATCTTTTACAAAATCAGCCAATACTTGCGCATCAATTGTATTGCCACGAGTCAATGCCTTGAGTTTTTCATAAGGATTTTCAATGCCGTAACGACGCATAACTGTTTGAATTGGCTCTGCTAAAACTTCCCATGAATTATCTAAATCTTCTAATAATCTTGTCTCATTAGTTTCTAACTTGGAAATTCCTTTAGCAATCGATGCATAAGCCACCAAACAATGTGCACAACTCACACCTAAATTTCTAAGTACGGTTGAATCTGACAAATCACGCTGCCAACGAGAAATAGCTAGCTTATCTGCCAAATGTGTATTCAGTGCGTTAGCAATACCTAAATTACCTTCACCATTTTCAAAATCAATTGGGTTAACTTTATGAGGCATGGTTGATGAGCCCACTTCGCCCGCAATGGTTTTTTGTTTAAAATAACCTAGGGAAATATAGCCCCAAATATCACGACAATAATCAATCAAAATTGTATTAAAACGGTTCATTGAGTGAAAGTACTCGGCCATGTAGTCATGAGTTTCAATCTGTGGCGTATAAGGCGCATAATTAACACCTAAGCCTTCAATAAAGTTTTGAGAAATGCTCTGCCAATCCAGATCTGGATAGGCTGAAATGTGAGCATTAAAGTTACCCACAGCGCCATTAAATTTACCCATTACTTTTACATCTTCTAAGTGCTTGATTTGACGCTTTAAACGATAAGCAAAATTTGCCATCTCTTTGCCAACAGTGGTTGGTGAAGCTGTTTGACCATGTGTACGGGAAAGCATTGGAATAGATGCGTTGTCTTTTGCAAGACCAGCTATTAAAGACAAAATATTCTGCATGGTATCAAGCATTACACTTCTACCATCAATCAGCATTAATGCATGAGACAGATTGTTAATATCTTCAGATGTACAAGCGAAATGAAAAAACTCACTCACCGCATTAAGCTCTGCATTGTTTTTAATTTTATCTTTTAAAAAATATTCAACCGCCTTAACATCATGATTGGTTGTGCGCTCAATATCCTTAACTGCTTGCGCATCCTCTAGTGAAAAATTATCTGCAATACTGGCTAAAAATTCAGATGCTTGTTGACTAAATGCTGGCACTTCACTAATAGCCGTGTTATCAGCCATTGCTTGCAACCACTTTACTTCAATGAGAACACGGTATTTAATCAGTCCAAACTCACTAAAAATCACGCTTAAATCTTTCGTTTTGTCAAAATAACGCCCGTCAATAGGGGATATAGCAGTTAGCGCACTAAGTTCCATAATTTATATAGTCAAATCAATTAAATGGTAAAATTATACGCTTTATATGATTCACTTATGTTGCAGATGAAAACAGCTTATTTAGCTCATATTGACGAGCGCGCTAAAGAAAATTTACCACCACTAGCACTGAATGCCGAACAAACTCAATCAGTTATTGAGAATTTAATTAATGGCAATGATGAAGAGTTTTATCTTGATCTATTAGCTCACCGCGTTCCACCTGGTGTTGATGAGGCTGCTTATGTTAAAGCTAGTTTTTTAGCACATGTTGCCAAAGGCAAACAAAGCTGTAATGCCATCAGTCAACAGCAAGCGACATTTTTACTTGGCACCATGATGGGTGGCTACAATATTGAGCCGCTTATTGACTTGTTAGACATTGACGCAACTGCACAAACTGCATGTGATGCACTATCTAAAACACTGCTTATTTATGAAGCTTATCAGAGTGTTATGGAAAAATCAGCCAACAATACTTTTGCTAAAAAAGTAATTGATTCTTGGGCAAATGGTGATTGGTTTACAACCAAAGAAGAATTGCCTAAAGAAATCAAACTAACGGTGTTTCGTGTTGAGGGTGAAATTAATACTGACGACCTATCGCCAGCCACTGAAGCTTGGTCACGTCCAGATATCCCGCTGCATGCACAGTCCATGTTGGTAAAAAAGATGGACAACCCGCTACAAACCATTGCCAAACTTAAAGAAAAAGGTCTGCCGCTAGCCTTTGTAGGTGATGTGGTAGGCACAGGATCTTCACGTAAATCAGCTATTAACTCAGTGCTTTGGCACATGGGCAATGATATTGACTACGTACCTAATAAGCGTGGTGGTGGTGTTGTTCTTGGTGGCAATATTGCACCAATTTTCTTTAATACAGCCGAAGACTCGGGCGCATTACCAATCGAATGTAATGTTACTAAAATGAATATGGGTGATGAAATTACTATTTATCCTTATGAAGGAAAAATAATTAATGGCAATGACGAGATTGTTTCTACCTTTGAGCTTGCGCCAACCACCATGCCAGATGAAATTCGTGCAGGTGGCCGTATCCCTTTAATTATCGGACGAGGCTTAACTGACAAAACACGACAAGATTTAGATTTGCCGGTTAGTGAACTATTTCTACGCCCACAAGATATAAATAATAGTGGTACAGGCTACACTCTAGCGCAAAAAATCGTTGGCAAGGCTTGTGGTGTTAAAGGTATTCGTCCTGGTACTTATTGTGAGCCACGTATGACCACAGTAGGCTCTCAAGATACCACGGGCGCAATGACTCGTGATGAACTTAAAGAGTTAGCTTGTTTGGGATTCTCGGCTGATTTGGTCATGCAAAGCTTTTGTCACACCGCTGCTTATCCAAAACCAGTAGATTTAGAGCTTCAACACACGCTGCCTGATTTTATGCAGTCTCGTGGCGGTGTTGCGCTCAAACCAGGTGATGGCATTATTCACTCATGGCTTAATCGTATGTTGCTACCTGATACGGTAGGTACTGGTGGCGACTCACATACACGTTTTCCGATCGGTATTAGCTTTCCAGCAGGCTCTGGCCTAGTAGCTTTCGGCGCCTCAATTGGCGTACTGCCACTTGACATGCCAGAATCAGTATTGGTTCGCTTTTCTGGCACCATCCAAGAAGGCATTACACTGCGTGATTTGGTTAATGCAATCCCATATGCTGCTATTCAACAAGGCTTATTAACAGTTGAAAAATCCAATAAAAAGAATATTTTCTCAGGTCGAATATTGGAGATTGAAGGTCTGGGTGATTTAAAAATTGAACAAGCGTTTGAACTAACCGACGCTTCTGCTGAGCGTTCAGCCAATGGTTGTACCATTAAGCTCAATAAAGAACCTGTGGCAGAATACTTACAATCTAATATTGCTTTACTGTCATCAATGATAGAAGCTGATTATGAAGACAAAAAAACCATTGCTCGCCGCATCCAAGCCATGCAAAAATGGCTAGATGCACCAGAACTGCTAGAAGCAGACAGTGACTGTGAATATGCAGCTGTGATTGAAATCAATCTAGACGAAATCAAAGAGCCAATCCTTGCTTGTCCAAATGATCCTGATGATGTGAAAACACTATCAGACGTTGCTAATACAAAAATTAACGAAGTATTCATTGGATCTTGCATGACCAATATCGGACATTTCAGGGCGGTGGCACAGCTACTAAAAGACCAATCCGAATTACCGACTGAATTGTGGATTGCACCGCCGACTCGTATGGATGAAGCGCAATTGCGCTCTGAAGGAATTTACAATACATTTGATGCAATTACAAAACATACAGAAATACCAGGCTGTTCTTTATGCATGGGCAATCAGGCTCGTGTAGATGACAATGCTACAGTTGTATCCACTTCAACGCGTAATTTTCCAAACCGCTTAGGTGATAATGCAGATGTTTATTTATCTTCTGCTGAAGTAGCTGCTGTTGCTGCAAAATTAGGCCACATTCCTACTACTGATGAGTACCTAAGTGCGATGCGTGATATTCAGCCAGTATCTAATGACATTTATCAATACTTAAATTTTGATCAAATATCTGAATATCAAAAAATAGCTAAGCATATCAAGTTAGATACTATTTTGAATGGATAGCATTTAACAGATACGCAATAAAAAAGCCGCTATTTAGCGGCTTTTTTATTTAATATGTCTTAAAGAAGCTTATTTAATCTTTGCTTCTTTGTACATTACATGTTTTCTTACAACTGGATCAAACTTTTTAACTTCAACCTTTTCTGGGTGAAGACGCTTGTTCTTTGTTGCTGTGTAAAAGTGGCCAGTTTTGGCTGATGATACTAATTTAATCTTTTCTCTCATGTTCTAACTCCTAAACCTTTTCACCACGTGCACGAATTTCTTTTAGTACAGTGTCGATACCTTTTTTATCAATAACACGTAAACCTTTTGCAGATAGCTTAAGCTTTACAAAACGGTTTTCACTCTCAACCCAAAAACGATGAGTATGAAGGTTTGGATAAAAACGACGACGCGTCTTGTTGTGCGCGTGAGACACGTTATTACCACTAATTGGGCGCTTACCAGTTACTTGACATACCTTTGCCATTGCTCTTACCTATCAAAAAATCTAAAAGAAAGGAATTATACTTAAAATATTCTCACTTTCAAAACTAAATTATATAAAAATCCTATTTACTATTGCCTCAACAAGCTGTATCATACACATCTGCTGGAGGGATGGCAGAGCGGCTGAATGCACCGGTCTTGAAAACCGGCAAGGATTAATCTCCTTCTAGGGTTCAAATCCCTATCCCTCCACCATTATCTTTTTCTG
>CAYFPI010000019.1:12360-20473 GCA_964344985.1 uncultured Candidatus Thioglobus sp.
ATTTAAAAATTAGCAAAATTGATGGCATTAAATCAATTGTTTTTGATGATAGTCTTGAACAGACTTGCCCCATTACTTATGAGCGCCTAATGTCTTTTTCTAAGACTAACCACCTAGTTATGCATCAAGAAACAATTGAGGATTGATTGTATAGATTTTGCTAATCTATTGTTACCGCCCTATCTTCGTATTACAATAGTTCTATGATTATTGGCCTTCCTAAAGAAATCAAAGTTCATGAATATCGCGTCGGTATTACACCTAATGGTGTTCAAGATCTGGTTAATCTCGGTCATCAAGTATTGGTACAAAATAGTGCCGGATCCGCCATTGGATTTGAAGATCAAGATTACTTAAAAGCAGGAGCCGCTCTTGTTAAAACCCCTGAAGAAATTTTTAATCAAGCTGAGCTCATTGTTAAAGTTAAAGAGCCACAACCTAACGAGTGTCAGCTATTGTCTAAAGATCAAGTTTTATTTGCCTACTTGCACTTAGCTGCTGATTTAAAACAAACCGAACTACTACTCAAATCAGGTGCGACATGCATTGCTTATGAGACCATCACTAATGACGCCAATCGCTTACCATTACTAAAACCAATGAGCGAAATTGCCGGAAGAATGTCGATTCAATCTGGCGCTCACCATCTGGAAAAAACCCAAGGTGGATCTGGTGTATTACTCAGTGGCGCCACTGGTGTTAACCATGCACAAGTTCTAGTGCTTGGCGGTGGTGTGGTTGGTATGAATGCGGCACAAGTAGCACTTGGCATGGGGGCGCAAGTTACTATTCTTAATCGATCTATCTCTAAAAGATTGACCAATTTTCAACAAAAGCATCAATCACAATTATCTATTAATTTATCCAATCAAGCCAATATTGAGCAGCAGCTGAAATCTGCAGATTTAGTCATTGGCGCAGCACTTGTAGCAGGCGCATCAGCGCCTAAGCTAGTAACTAAAAAAATGCTTAAATTAATGAAAAAAGGCTCAGTACTAGTCGATGTATCAATTGACCAAGGCGGATGTTTTGAAACCTCAAAGATGACTACTCATAACAACCCCACCTATGTAATTGACGGGATTATTCATTATTGCGTTGGCAATATGCCTGGCGCTGTTGCACAAACCGCAACGCTGGCACTAACCAATGCAACGCTGCCTTATATTATTGAACTTGCCAACAAGGGTTGGAAAAAAGCCATGGTCAATAACAAAAACCTAATGAACGGCCTTAATATTCATCAAGGAAAAATCAATCACAAAGGTGTTTCTGACAGCCTAAATCAAGACTATTTTTCAGCTAGCTCTTTGCTTAAAGATTAAACGCCGTACTGGTCTCTATACGCCTCAATACGATCAATTAACGCTTGATCATCACCCTGTTTCAAATAATCAATCAAATGACTTAGATTAATAATACTCAACACAGCAATGCCAAAATTCTCTTCCACTTCTTGAATGGCTGACTTATTGCCCTTGCCTTTTTCTTGACGATCGACAGCAACAATAACACCTTTAGCTTTAGCGCCATTTGCATCAATAATATCCATTGCTTCACGAATGGCTGTACCTGCAGTAATAACATCGTCAATAATTAAAATATTGCCTTCTAGTGCATGACCAACAATATCACCACCCTCGCCATGTGTTTTAGCTTCTTTACGATTAAAACTATAAGGCACATTTTTGCCAAATTTATCATTCAACGACATTGCAGCAGCTGTTGCCAGTGGAATGCCCTTATAAGCAGGGCCAAACAATATATCAAAATCTAAATTACTTCTCTCAATAGCAGTTGCGTAAAATTCGCCCAATTTTGACAAATGATTGCCAGTATTAAATGCACCAGCATTAAAAAAATAAGGACTAACACGGCCCGACTTTAGCGTAAATTCGCCAAACTTTAAAGCGCCAATTTCCAACATAAAATCTACAAAGTCTTTTTGATACTGTTCCATGAGTTATTCCTATAAAATTATTTCGATGAAGAGAATTATAACGGCTAACGTCAACGGAATTCGTGCAGCTGAAAGAAAAGGTTTTTTCGCCTGGATGGAAAGCCAAAATGCCGATGTTGTTTGTGTGCAAGAGATTAAGGCACAAGAGGATCAGTTAGATGAGAAATTCTACCCTGAGAATATGCACACCTTTTATAAACCCGCTGAGCGCAAAGGATATAGCGGAACAGGTATTTATTGCAAACAAAAACCTGATCAAGTAATTTTTAGCCCTTGGGAAGATTTTGATTTTGAGGGGCGTTTTATTCAAGCAGATTTTGACAATCTCAGTGTGATTTCAATCTACATTCCTTCTGGATCTGCTAAAGAGGAACGTCAAGCCTATAAAATGGATTTCATCACCAAGCGCTTTATGCCTTATTTGAAAAAACTACAAGAAGATGGACGTCAATATATTATCTGTGGTGATATTAACATTGTGCATAAAAAAATCGATATTAAAAATTTTAATGGTAATAAAAATCGCTCAGGCTGCCTACCAGAGGAAAGAGCATGGATGGACCAACTTTTCGGAGAGGCTAAATTTATCGATGCATTTCGCGAAGTAAACCAAGAAGAGCATCAATACACTTGGTGGTCAAACAGAGGTCAAGCCTGGGCCAATAATACCGGTTGGCGTATTGATTACCACATCCTAAGTAAAAATCTAAAAAATACACCAAAACGTGTTGAAATATATAAAGATAAACGCTTTTCTGACCATTCACCCCTTATTATTGACTACGATATTTAATGGAAAAACATTTACGAAAAATTCAAAGTTTTGTTAAACGATCTGGCCGCTTAACCGAAGGGCAAAAATACGGTTTAAATGAACTGTGGCCAGCATTTGGTGTTGATGCTGTTGCTGACAAAATACTAGACTTCAGCACTATATTCACCAAACAACAACCTGTTATTTTAGAAATTGGCTTTGGCAATGGCGACTCCTTATTAGAGATGGCTATTAACGAGCCAGAGAATAATTTTTTAGGCATTGAGGTCTATGAGGCGGGCGTTGGTAGGCTTATCAATGAAGCCAACAAGCACAACCTCACCAATCTAAAAATTATGAAAGAGGATGCAGTGGAGCTGTTAAAAAATAATATTGCTGATAATAGTCTGTCTGGGTTTCAACTGTATTTTGCAGACCCTTGGCATAAGAAAAAACACCATAAGCGCAGAATTGTACAAACTGAATTTATGGACTTAATGTCAAATAAGCTTATTAATAATGTCTTTGTACACATGGCAACCGACTGGGAGAATTATGCTGAACATATGATGGAAGTGCTTGAAAAGCACCCACACTTTAAAAACACTCTGGGTGACCATATATATTCACCAAGACCCAAACGACGTCCAATCACTAAGTTTGAAAAACGTGGAGAAAGACTAGGACACGGTGTTTGGGATTTATTATTTACAAACGAAAAATAACATGCTATTTCCTTTATTTGTTGTTATGACGCTACTAGAAATTTATGTACTGGTTTCAGTAGGAGAATCTATTGGTGGTTTCTCAACAGTGCTACTGGTTGTGATTACTGCGCTCATTGGTTCAACTCTGCTTAAGCAACAAGGCTGGTCAACCATGGCTAAAGCACAAAATGCTATGGCAAATGGTCAAACACCTGCTTTTGAGATGCTAGAAGGTGTGGTTATTTTAATTTCTGGTGTGTTACTACTTACTCCCGGATTTATTACTGATGCACTTGGCTTATTAGGACTAATGCCTTGGTCAAGAACTTACTTTATTGATCAAATTTTAAGCAAAAATGCTGAAAAGGTATTTGCTCAGAAAAATACCGTTTTTATTCATAAATCACGCCCAAATGAAAATAAAAACAACAAGAATGACACAATAGATGGTGAATTTTGGGAAGATTAACCACACTTGATGATTGGCTTAATTGGCAAGAAAGCCTACATACTCAAGAAATAGATCTTGGCTTAAAACGAATTCAAACGGTTTATTCGGCCCTGTTTCCAGATGGTGTTCCGTTTTCAGTTATTACTGTTGCAGGCACTAACGGTAAAGGCTCTACTATTGCTTTTATTGAACATATTTACCAACAAAGCAATTACAAAGTTGCAAAGTTCACTTCACCACACATTCTCAACTACAACGAACGCTTTACTATTAATGGCATAAATGCAAATGATCAACAAATCATTCAAGCCTTTAAAGTCATTGAATCAGTACGAAATAATGTCTCGTTAACTTATTTTGAATTTTCAACACTAGCAGCGCTGCTTATTTTTGCCTCTGAAAATGTTGATATTGCCGTACTAGAAGTGGGCTTGGGTGGCAGGCTAGACTCTGTCAATGTGGTAGATTGTGACATCGCGGTTATCACCAATATTGCCATTGATCATGTTGAATATCTTGGCAACACTCGTGAACTTATTGGTCGTGAAAAATCAGGAATTATGCGCACTGACACACCTTGCGTGTGTGGCGATAACAATCCACCAAATTCAATTAGTCACTACGCTGAAAAAATAGGCGCAACACTTAAATTTGTACAAACACCTTATACAAAAAATATAGGTCTTGCCGGATCTCACCAGCAGCAAAATGCCGCTCTAGCACAACTATGTGTCAAAACACTTAATCATCTCCATCCTATCAATAGTAATCAGATTGCACTTGGTATTCAAAACACCAAGCTTGACGCTAGATTTCAATCCATCAGCATTCAAGGCAAAAAAGTCATTTTGGATGTTGCTCACAATGTTGCGGCCATTGAAGTGTTAAAAGACGAGCTAAACAAAGAAAAGACACCAATCATTGCTATTTTTTCTGCACTCAAAGATAAAAATATCAAGGCCATGATTAGCACCATAAGTCCAATCATTGAAAAGTGGCTCTTAGTGCCTTTATCAGTAAATCGCGCCACCCCCATCAACGAATTAAGTGATCAATTTGAGTTGAGCGATAAAATAAATGCGTGTAGCAACATGAATTCCGCCATTGAGCAAGCCATCTCTAGCTCAAGCCATTCAAGAATTGTTATCTTTGGATCGTTTCATGTAGTGGCAGATGCATTGAAAATACTTAAACAATAATTGATTCAAAATCTTGTAAAATTGCGACTTAACAACAAAACCTTCTCTGGAGAGATTTGATGAATAACTTTTTTGATAATATCTGGGATGCAATCGGACAACTAGTCTGGTCTGACTGGATGACAATTATCATACTCGTTGCGTTTTTAATCTTAGGATTTAAACGCGGTATGGCAAAAGAGTTAATTAACTTTGGATTTTTACTACTCTCTATTGTTGCTGCTTACCTTTTTTATGAGGCGTTAGCACTTAGCAGTGCAATCACATGGCTATTACTGTCTCACCAATCACACATGGCTATCTCATTTGGCGTAATTTTTATTGGTGTATTGCTCATTAAAAAAAGTTTGTACAAGCTCACTGCCCTATCTGGCAACGTTGGTAATCCTTGTACACTTAATAAAATTTTTGCCATGCTTATTTTCCTATCAGCAGCAGCAGCATTTAGTTGGTATTACTTAGACGCTATTGCAAGCCTAGGCATTATGGAAATTGTAGTTACTAACGAATCTGTTCGCATTGGACTATCTTTTGCTATTACTTTTGCCCTTGTTGTTGGTATTTGTAGTTTTATTTCAAACATATTAAACATATCGATTGATGGATCTAAGCCGTGTTTCCTATCATCCTTTTACAAAAAAATATTAGATGGTTTGAATGCACTTGACACAAAGCTTAATGCTAAAAATATCGACAGCAAAAAAAATAATTTACTTGGCGCCATCATTGGTCTTATCAAAGGCTCTTTAGCCATTTTAATTATGGTTCTGGTATTTCAAAGTATTGACCAAATCTCACAACAGCATTACTGGATTGAAGCGAATGGTGCACTCAGAACATTCCAAGATATTGCAACAGATATTAAGCCAGAATTATCTCAACATTTATTATTTATTAAAGACGAATAGGATTTAGCTTATGTGCGGTATTGTCGGCATTTTATCTACAACCAAAAAAGATACAGCTGTATACATTTATGATGCATTAACAATTTTGCAGCATCGTGGACAAGATGCTGCAGGTATTGTTACTGCACACAAAGGTCGTTTTTACATGCGCAAATCAAACGGCTTGGTTAAAAATGCATTTAGAACCAAACACATGACTTCTTTACTGGGTGACATGGGTATTGGTCATGTTCGCTACCCTACTGCTGGCACCTCAAGTGGCGCTGAAGCTCAGCCTTTTTATGTAAACTCACCTTATGGTATTGCTTTTGCCCACAATGGCAACTTAACCAACACTCAAGAGCTGGCTCAAGAATTATTCGAGCAAGATCTACGACATATTAATACTAATTCTGATTCCGAGATATTACTCAACGTGTTTGCCAGCGAACTGGCAAAACTACAAAAACAACGCATTAATGAACAGGACATTTTTGATTCTGTAAAAAAGGTGCATAAACGCGTACGTGGCGCATATGCAAGTATCGGCATGATTCCTGGCTATGGAATTTTTGGCTTTAGAGATCCGAACGGCGTTCGACCACTTATCCTTGGAAAACGCACTACAAATGGTGGCACTAAACACATGCTAGCCTCAGAAAGTGTTGCACTGACTGCACTTGGTTATGAAATCACTCAGGATATCAAGCCTGGAGAAGCTGTTGTTGTTGACCGAGAAGGCAATATTTTTGTACAGCAGTGTGCAGAGGCGCCAAAATACTCGCCGTGTATTTTTGAATTTGTTTATTTTGCGCGTCCAGATTCAGTTATTGACAATATTTCAGTTTACAAATCAAGACTTAGAATGGGTGAACGCCTAGCTGCAAAAATTCATCGCGAATGGAGTGATGAAAAAATTGATGTCGTTATCCCTATTCCAGACACCTCTAGAGTGTCAGCATTACAACTTGCTCATGAATTGGAAGTAAAATATTCCGAAGGGTTAATCAAAAACCGCTACATCGCCAGAACCTTTATCATGCCTGGACAAAAACAGCGAAAAAAATCAGTTCGTCAAAAGCTAAGCGCTATCGAACTTGAATTTAAAGGCAAAAATGTATTATTGGTAGACGACTCTATTGTACGAGGTACTACCAGTGAGCAAATTGTGCAAATGGCTCGTGATGCTGGTGCCAACAAGGTATTTTTTGCCTCAGCCGCACCAGCAGTTCGCTATCCAAATGTATACGGCATTGACATGGCCAGCTCTAAAGAGTTTATTGCACATAACAAAACAACAGAACAAATATGTGAATCCATTGGCGCCGACAAACTGGTTTATCAAGATTTAGACGACCTTATCTGGTGCGTTAGCCAGGGCAATAAAAATATCACTGAATTTGACTGTTCATGTTTTAATGGTGAGTATGTAACTAAAGATATTGATCAAAACTATCTTGATGGTATTGAGGCGTTAAGATCAGATGCTGCTAAAAAAGAAAACAATACCAATGAAAGTTCTGAGTTAATTTGTAATGATGTAGAATAGCATTATTTACAAAAAAACAACCTAACAAATGAAAGACCTACACTTCGATACCAAAGCAATTCGAGAGGGTTATCGAACCACAAATGAGCAAGAGCATTCTGAGGCTATTTTTCTAACCTCAAGCTTTACTTTTGACTCTGCTGAACAAGCGGCTAATCGATTCTCAAAAGAAGAGCCGGGCAATATTTATGCTCGTTTTACCAATCCTACCGTTGATGCGTTTGAGAAAAAATTAGCCTCTCTTGAAGAGGCTGATGCTTGTTGTGCCACTGCTTCGGGCATGGCAGCTATTTTTGCAACCATTATGGCACTACTTAAATCTGGCGACCATATTGTGGCATCACGCAACATGTTTGGCACATCAGTTGTACTGCTTAATACCATTGTTTCCAAATTTAATATCGAAGTTAGCTTTGTAGATCTATCTGACTTATCAGCTTGGGAAAATTCTATTCAAAACAACACTAAACTGTTTTTACTGGAAACCCCTTCCAACCCATTAGGAGAGGTGGTAGATATTGCTGAGCTTAGTAAACTCTCAAAAACTCATCAGATTTTGCTTGCGGTTGATAATGCAATTCTAACACCGGCACTGCAAAACCCAAT
>CAYFPI010000019.1:20509-26519 GCA_964344985.1 uncultured Candidatus Thioglobus sp.
AGATATTGTTATTCACTCAGCCACAAAATACATCGATGGCCAAGGAAGATGTTTAGCTGGTGCAGTTTTAGCAAACAAAGAAATTATTGAGCAGGTGCACGGCTTTATTCGCACAACAGGACCTAGTCTTAGCAGTTTTAACGCCTGGATTGTTTTAAAAGGTCTGGATACCCTTAGTCTTAGAATGAAAGCACATTCGGATAATGCGCTTAAATTAGCCACTTGGCTTGAACAGCAAGACAAGGTTAAGAAAGTTCACTATTTAGGGCTGGAGTCACACCCTAATCATCAGCTTGCCAAGTTACAACAATCTGGCTTTGGTGGCATTGTATCGTTTGAAGTAGATGGTGGCAGAGAGGCGGCATTTAAAATCATCAATGCCACTAACATTTTTTCAATTACAGCCAACCTTGGCGACACAAAGTCAACCATTACACACCCATCAAGCACAACTCATGGACGTTTAACTGATGAAGAAAAAGAAAAATCCAAGATCTCAGAAGGGCTTATTAGAATTTCTGTTGGACTAGAAGATGTTGATGACTTGATAAGTGATATAAACAAAGGTCTTTGAGGTATAATTTTTTTTAAAACATTCAAGGTAAAGTACAAATGCAAAGCTCTTATTCTTACGAAGATTTAATCAAATGTGGCAACGGGGAATTGTTTGGCCCTGGGAATGCACAACTACCACAACCGCCAATGTTAATGCTAGATCGTATTACACATATCTCACAAGAAGGTGGCGAATATGGCAAAGGCGAGATTATTGCAGAGTTAGACATTAACCCAGATTTATGGTTTTTCAAATGTCACTTTAATGAAGATCCTGTCATGCCAGGGTGTTTAGGTGTAGACGCCATGTGGCAATTAATTGGTTTTTATCTTGGCTGGATGGGCGGCCCTGGTCGTGGACGTGCCCTAGGATCTGGCAATATTAAATTTACTGGACAAGTACTACCAACAGCTAAAAAAATAACTTACCGTATTAGCCTTTCTCGCGTTATTGCCAGAAAGCTCTACATGGGTATTGGTGATGCCACCATGGAAGTTGATGGCAAAGTTATTTACGAAGCCACCAACTTAAAAGTGGGCTTGTTCACTGACACAGCAAGCTTCTGATGAACAGAGTAGTCGTTACCGGAATGGGGATTGTTTCTAGCTTAGGTGCTAATTGTAACGAGGTGCTAGAATCATTAAAAACAGCAAAATCAGGTATTAAATTTGACGAAAAATACGCCGAATTAGGTCTTAAGTCACATGTTTCTGGACAAATAGCAGAGATTGACTCAAGCGAAATTATTGATAGAAAAATGAAGCGTTTCATGGCGGATGCCGCTATTTATAACGCAGTAGCACTTGATGAAGCCATTAAGCAATCGGGCTTAACTGAGGAGCAAATCTCAAACCCTCGTACTGGTTTAATTATGGGATCAGGTGGCGCTTCTAATCAAAATGTAGTTGAAGCGGCAGATATTTTAAGAGAAAAAGGCATTAAACGTGTTGGTCCTTATCGCGTACCTCGCACCATGGGATCAACCACTTCAGCTTGTCTTTCAACCATGTTTAAAATTAAAGGTATTAACTACTCAATCAGTTCTGCCTGTTCAACCTCAGCACACTGCATTGGTAACGCCATGGAGCAAATCCAAATGGGCAAACAAGATGTGGTTTTTGCTGGCGGCGGTGAAGAGCTAGATTGGTCTTTAACCATGCTATTTGATGCGATGGGTGCATTGTCTTCAAAATACAATGAAACACCTGAAAAAGCATCTCGTGCTTATGATGCTGATCGTGATGGCTTTGTCATCTCAGGTGGTGGCGGTGCATTAGTTTTAGAGTCTTTGGAACATGCCGAGGCACGCGGAGCAACCATTCTTGCAGAGTTAACTGGTTATGGCGCCACTTCTGATGGTTACGACATGGTAGCACCTTCTGGTGAAGGCGCTAAACGCTGCATGGAATTAGCCATTTCTACAGTAGACGGTCCGATTGACTATATTAATGCCCATGGCACATCAACACCGGTTGGTGATGTTAAAGAAATTGGCGCTATCAAGGAAGTTTTTGGCGATAACATGCCTAATATTGGATCCACAAAATCACTCTCAGGTCACGCACTTGGTGCGGCTGGTGTTAATGAGTCTATCTACTCACTACTCATGCTTCAAAATGACTTTATGGCAGAATCTGTTAATATTGAAAATCTTGATGAAGAAGCACAAGGTGTACCAATTATACAAGCTACAACCATTCAATCTCTTAATCGAGTAATGTCAAATAGCTTTGGCTTCGGCGGTACTAACGCCTGCCTAGTATTTGAAAAATTCAAACAATAAAAAATAGCCCAACAAAACCAACCTAGCGAGTATTTTTTTATTCTACAAGACAGGCTGCTAGAGTCTTGATTGAGCATAGATATAACTATGTGATTGAAAAATTTTAGCATTTTAACGCCGTAGAATGAAAAAAGATGAAGTCTAGGGCCTTGCGTCGAGTTCTTTCTGCTCCTTCTCAGAAGGTAACATATCTTCTTTAGTAATGCCTAGTGCAAGAATCATAGAGCTTGCCACATAAATAGAAGAATAAGTACCAATTACTACACCAATAAGTAGTGCTAAAGCAAACCCGTGAATAATTTCACCGCCCAAAAAGAACAGCGCTAATAACACCAGCAAAGTAGTAATAGACGTCATGATTGTTCTAGATAGTGTTTGGTTTAATGCACCATTAATAATCTTTACAGGATCTATATGACGAGTTGATAAAAAGTTTTCACGAATACGATCAAATACCACAATCGTATCATTCAGTGAATAACCAATGACTGCCAGAATCGCCGCTAATACGGTTAGATCGAATTCAATTTGAAGCAATGAAAAAATACCAAGCGTAATAATAACGTCATGAATAAGTGCCGAAATTGAGCCTAATGCAAATCGATATTCAAATCGAATAGCCACATAAATCAAAATGCCTATCAGTGCATAAAGCATGGCTAATCCACCATCGTTAGTAAGCTCTTCTCCTACTTTAGGACCAACAAATTCAACACGTCTAATATCAACCCCATCTCCCAATAGACGAATAATTTCAGAACTTAGTTTTGCACTAGATACTTGTTGTGGCTCAAGACGAATCAACACTTCATGCGTTGAACCAAAATATTGCACATTGGCATTGTTAAATTTTGCTTTTTCCAAAGTGTTTCTAATGTCTGATAGGTCAACATCTTGCTTGTATCCCACTTCAATCAAGGTGCCACCTGTAAAGTCAATGCCCAACTTAAGACCGTTATTAGCCAGTGAAAAAATACTCACTGCCATCATCAGTACTGAAAAAATAATGGCGTAGATTCGCTTACCAACAAAATCAATGGTTGGAATATTTAACGCTTTCATACTCATATTGAAATCTCCTCTAACTTCTTGCCACCATAAACCTTATTGACAATTGCTCGTGAGACAATAATTGCCGTAAACATTGAGGTCACAATACCAATGGATAGTGTGATTGCAAAACCCTTAATTGGCCCAGTGCCGAAGCTAAATAGTACTAACGCTGCAATTAAAGTTGTAATATTGGCATCGGCAATGGTTAATAACGCCTTGTCATAGCCAGCAGAAATGGCTTTTTGAATACTATTATTAGTGCGCAACTCTTCTTTGATTCTCTCAAAAATTAACACATTGGCATCAACCGCCATACCAACTGTCAGCACAATACCGGCAATACCTGGCAATGTAAGTGTTGCTTGCAAGAGTGATAATACTGCGACAATCATAACAAGATTTAATGTTAAAGCAACATTAGCCACCATACCAAACACTCGGTATCTAAATGCCATAAAGATCAATACCAAAATAAATCCTACAATAACACTCATCACACCTTTGGCAATATTATCAGCACCCAAGCTCGGACCAATTGTTCGCTCCTCAATAATTTCAATAGGGGCGGAAAGCGAGCCTGCCCTTAATAAAAGAGCTAAATTTCTTGCTTCTCTAGCGCTATCAATGCCGGTAATTTGAAACCTTGAAGAAAAGGTACCTTGAATGGTTGCAGCGTTAATAATATCCTTGGTGGTTGAACGCTTCTTAACAGCCTTGCCTTTTTCCATGACAGTTTCAACCTTGTTTTCAATAAATACAACTGCCATTCGGTGGTGTAGGTATTTTTTGGTTGTGTCTAACATAGCGCGTCCACCGCTACCATCAAGCGTAATATTTACCATTGGCGTTGCGTTTTCTTGATCAACACCTGAGGCTGCACCAGTGATATTCTCACCTGTTGCAATGACTCGAGCTTTTAATAGTAGTGGCCTACCATCTTTAAAATAATAAAGCTTTGATCCGATTGGAGTTTTTCCAGATTGGATCGCAGTTTGCGGATCGTTCTTCTCATCAACCAGTCTAAATTCTAATGTTGCCACTGCGCCCAAAATCTCTTTAGCGCGCGCTGTATCTTGTACGCCTGGTAGTTGTACAACAATACGCTCCAAGCCTTGCTGTTGAATAATTGGCTCAGCAACACCCAGCTCGTTAACACGATTTCTAAGTGTAGTAATGTTTTGCTTTAAAGCGCCCTTTTTAGCCTCTGCTTGTGCTGCATCACTAATACCAATACTTGAGCTTAACTCGTCTTCATCAGGAACCTCAAGCACAACCAGATCAATCATTTCTGATTTGATCAAATCCAACGCTTTAACTTTCGATTCAGCAGTTTTAAAGCGAATCACTATCTGGCCATTTTCTTTCTTAATACTCTTGTACAAGCGATCTGCTCGCAACAGTGTTCTTAACTCGTTGTAGTATTTGTCTAGTGACATATTGATAACTGCTTGCATATCCACTTCAAGCAAGAAATGCACGCCACCTCTAAGATCAAGCCCTAATGACATGGCTTTTCCGCCAATATCAGACAGCCAAGTTGGTATGGATGGCGCTAAATTAAGTGCAGTTACGTAATTTCTACCCAATTCTGTTTTTAATACATCTTTGGCAAGTAGCTGCTGTTTATTGTCATGAAATCTGGCTAAAATTCTACGCCCAGTTAAATCCACTGATTTGAATTCTATATTCTTGGTGTTTAACGACTGTTTAACTCTATCTAAATCTTGGACAGAGATTGCCTTATCGCCAGCACTTGAGATTTGCACCGCTAAATCTGAGCCAAAAACATTTGGCAAAGCATACAATGCTGAAACTGTTAGGAAAAATGCAATCAGTGCATTTTTTAACGCCGAATATTGATTCATAAGTTTTGTTGGTTAAATTTTTACACTGCCTTTTGGCATTTTTTGATTAATGCCTTGTTTTTGCACTTTGATAATCACATCTTGTGCAATTTCCAATGTTGCGAAAGACTCGTCAACTGAGGCAACTTTACCAATCACGCCGCCATTAGTTACCACTTCATCGCCAACTTTTAATGCAGCAAGTAAAGTCTTATGCTCTTTAGCGCGTTTTTGCTGTGGTCTGATGAGTAAGAAATACATCAGCACAAACATAATAATTAAAAACGGCAAACCACCCAATGGATCGCCCGTTGCAGCGCCTGGTGCACCACCTTCTGCAAATGCTGGTGAAATAATTAAATCTAATATGTTCATTTTTTATCTCCTAATGTGTAATAACGTCCAAACCACCCATATACGGCTTGAGTGCTTTTGGAATTTTTATACTGCCATCAGCTTGCTGATGGTTTTCTAAAACCGCTACCAGTGTTCTACCCACTGCTAAGCCAGAGCCATTTAATGTATGCAACAATTCAGGCTTATTGGTTTCTTTGTTTTTATATCTAAGCTGCAAGCGTCTTGCTTGAAAATCTTCAAAACATGAGCATGAAGAAATTTCACGATATGCATTTTGACCCGGTAACCACACCTCTAAATCATAAGTTTTGGCACTTGAAAACCCTAAATCACCTGCGCATAAATTAACCTTTCGATACGGCAGTTCCAATGCTTGCAAAATACCCTCAGCATGGCCAGTTAGCTCTTCTAACACTT
>CAYFPI010000020.1:0-4417 GCA_964344985.1 uncultured Candidatus Thioglobus sp.
TGTCATGACAGTACTTTAACAGGTTTTTAAATATGCTTAAGTTGTCTTGACCCTATTTTTTTAGTATACTAATACACCATTAAAGTTATTAATGATATCAGTGTAGATGAAACTGTACGCCCCTTGGGAAAAAGCCTTTAAAAAAGTATCAACACCGTTTGAGCATTTTATTCATGCTGAAACAACCACAGGATTTATCCTGATGATTTCAACCATTTTGGCGCTTATTCTTGCCAATACACCACTTACTGAGGCTTATACTCATTTCTTTCATACTGACGTTAGTGTAACGATTGGAAATTGGAGTTTGTCACATACAGTTCATCATTGGATTAATGACGGATTAATGGCCTTCTTTTTCTTTATTATCGGCTTGGAAATTAAACGAGAAATATTGGTAGGTGAGCTTGCAAATATTAAAGTTGCTATTCTGCCAGTATTGGCAGCCATTGGTGGCATGGTATTTCCAGCTTTAATATATTTCTATATTAATCAGGGTGGTGCTGGAGCGCCTGGCTGGGGCATACCCATGGCAACTGACATTGCCTTTGCAATTAGTGCGTTAGTTTTATTAGGAAAAAGAGTGCCAGCAACGCTGGTAACTTTCTTAGTAGCACTTGCAATTGTTGATGACTTAGGTGCTGTTGTTGTTATTGCAATTTTTTATACAGATCAAATTCATATCCTCTCCCTTGCCTTGGCAGGAGTTTCTTTCTTTATCATGGTGGCTTTTAATAGATTTGGCATTCATGAAGTAACGCCTTATTTTGTTATGGGTATTGTCATGTGGTTTTTTATGTTGGAATCGGGTGTCCACGCTACCATTTCAGGTGTAATTGCTGCCATGGCAATACCATCAAAACCTAAGCGTACACCAATCGGATTTGTTGAAAAAACCAAAGACTTGCTTGATGCTTACGACCAATATCCAGTGTGTGAAAATCACTTACTACATGAGCGTCAAAAGGCAATTCTAATTAATATTCAAGATAGAATTAAAGAGATCAAAACACCAGCTGCAAGACTTGAACACGGTATGCACTTGCCAGTGGCACTAATTGTTATCCCGCTTTTTGCCCTGGCTAATGCTGGAATTACTATCGATTTTGGATCAATCAGCAATGTAATTATTGAGCCAGTAACCGTTGGTGTTGTTATTGGCCTTGTGTTGGGCAAGGTTCTTGGAATATTTGGCGTGTCTTATTTGGCCATTAAACTAAAAATTGCACAACTTCCACACAACAGCAGCATGAGCCAGATATTCGGTGTTGCGTTTTTAGGAGGAATTGGATTTACCATGTCAATCTTTGTGGCAGAATTAGCATTTGTAGATAATCTAGAAATTCTATTCCAGGCAAAAATAGGCATCTTGCTGGCCTCGCTATTTGCAGGGTTCTTTGGGTTTTTATGGCTTAAATATGTAGCCAACAAATAAGTCGCAACATAAAAAAAGGAGGTTTTTTAAACCTCCTTTTTTTATTGCACTAATCCAACTCGGTTCTTAACATAGCTCCATTGCTGGCATTTCTTACCAACAGACGATACTGCTGCAACCACTTGGAGTCAAGCGTCTTTTTAATCGGCTTAAAGTTTGCCTTACGCTCAGCAATTTCTTCATCAGACAAATTAACGCTCAAGATGTATTCATCCACATCAATATGAATCTCATCACCGTCTTTTAAAAGACCAATCATACCGCCTTCAGCAGCCTCAGGAGATACATGGCCAATTGACGCACCACGTGTTGCACCAGAAAAACGTCCATCAGTGATAAGAGCTACTTTGTCACCTAAACCCATACCCATAATCAGTGAAGTAGGGGCAAGCATCTCTTGCATGCCAGGGCCGCCTTTAGGACCTTCGTAACGAATCACCACCACATCTCCAGCTTTAACTTTGCCGCCTTTAATGCCAGCAATTGCATCATCTTGAGAATCAAAACAAACCGCACTTCCAGTAAATACGCGATCACCAGTAATGCCTGCAGTTTTAATAACAGCACCTTGTTCGGCCAAATTGCCGTACAAAATAGCCAAACCGCCTACTTTAGAGTACGGGTTGTCAATTGTGTGAATAATGTTGGTATCTTTAATTTCACTACCTGCAATTTTTTCATACAAGGTTTCACCACTAATGGTTGGATTGTCAATTAGCACTTCACCACGCTTATTCATCTCATACATAACCGCATTAACACCTCCTGCAGTGTTAATGTCTTCCATATGAACGGTTGAAAGCGACGGGGAAATCTTGGCAATGTGCGATACTTTTTTACTGATTTTATTAATATCGCTTAATTGAAATTCTGAATTTGCCTCTTGCGCAATCGCCAACATATGAAGCACTGTATTAGAACTTCCACCCATAGCCATATCAACAGCAAAGGCGTTTCTAACTGCATTATCATTTAAGATATTTTGCATTTTAAATTTATCTCGATCTTCTTGATTTTCCATCAGCGCAATTTCACACACTCTACGTGCTGCTTGACGGTACAACTCTTCACGCTCAGGTGTAAGTGCCAAGATTGTTCCATTGCCAGGCAGGGCTATGCCCATCGCCTCCATCAATGTGTTCATAGAATTAGCCGTAAACATCCCCGAACAACTACCACCACTTGGGCAAGCATTACACTCAATGTCTTTTAATTCTTCATCGGAGATCTTACCGGTTTCATGCTTACCAACCGCCTCAAAAGCAGTGGCTAGGTCAATCGCTGTACCATCTTTGGTATGGCCTTTTTTCATCGGACCACCTGATACAAATACCGTTGGCACATTAACGCGCTGTGCGCCCATAATCATGCCAGGTACGATTTTGTCGCAATTTGGAATGGCAATCATCGCATCAAGTTTATGTGCATTCATAACCGTCTCAATCGAATTGGCAATAATCTCCCTTGAAGGTAGTGAGAACAACATGCCGTCATGCCCCATGGCAATACCGTCATCTACGCCAATAGTATTAAACTCAAACGGCACACAACCAGCAGCGCGAATTTCATCTTTAATAATATCGGCCACCTTGTCCAGAAAATAATGTCCCGGAATAATTTCAATAAATGAATTAGCAACACCAATAAACGGCTTATCAAAATCTTCATCTTTCAGGCCAGTTGCTCTTAATAAAGAACGGTGAGGGGTTTTATCAAATCCTTTTTTTACAGTATCACTTCTCATTTTCTTGTATCAAATAAATAAAATTTAAATTTTAGACTAAAATAAGCACCTCTCATTAATGTTTTAAATGCGTATATTGTGGATAAAGCCAGCCAAATTCTTACTTTAATTCAGCCATTTGTTGATGAGGGTAAGATACTCCCTAGAACCAAAGCGCAAATTAATGACCAACTTGATGATTTTGTATTATTATTTGACAACAATCAATTGGTTGCTTGCGCAGGATTAAAAGACTGTAAAGAAGGCTTTATGGGCGAGATATATTCTCTCGCTGTAGCAGAGCAAGCTCAAAATACAGGGCTTTCTAAAAACTTACTAGACAAGATAATGCTAAAAGCTCAACAAGAGAATTTTTCCAAAATTTTTGCGCTAACTAAATATGGCACTCAGTGGTTTGTTAAAAATGGATTTACTCAAATGAACATCTCTGATCTGCCTTCTAAACGCCAGCAATACTTTAATCACGATCGCAACTCCTCCATCTTTTTCAAAGATGTTAGCTAATGATGCAAATTAAAGACAGAATTAGAGGTTATCTTCCCGTTGTGGTTGATATCGAAACTGCAGGTTTTAATGCTGATACTGATGCCATGCTGGAGATTTGTGCTATTGCAATCGGCATTAATGAAGCTGGCAAATTCTATCCAAAAAAACCAATTCATTTTCACACTGAACCTTTTAAAGGGGCAAACCTAGAAGACAGTGCATTAAAGTTTAATGGTATCGATGTTTACAATCCACTGCGTATGGCGGTTAAAGAAAAACAAGCACTAAGTGAAATCTTTAAAGCATTACGATTGGAAATGAAAAACGAGCAGTGTACACGTTCAATCTTGGTAGGGCACAATGCCTTTTTTGATTTAGGCTTTTTATACGCAGCCAGTGATAGATCCAAATTAAAGAACCCATTTCATCAATTCTCAACCATTGATACTGTATCACTTTCAGCGCTTTATTATGGAGAAACAGTTTTGGCTAAAGCACTTGATAAAGCAAACATTGACTTTGACAACCAACAAGCACACTCAGCACTTTACGACACTCAAAAAACAGCTGAACTATTTTGTCAAATATTTAACGCTCAACAATACCAAAAAATTGATTAAAGACTTGCCTCTCTTGTTGCGCTTTAGAGATATTTATTAGCTCAAATCTTAATTTAGTGCCGGGCTGTCGTTGTGCAAGCTTGGCCAAATCTAGAGAGAACACTGTGCCTATTTTTGGATATCCACCAATGG
>CAYFPI010000020.1:4427-19244 GCA_964344985.1 uncultured Candidatus Thioglobus sp.
AATCTCCACACTGCCATAACTCATTCCTTCAGATATCATGCGCTCTTTTTTAAGTGCAATGGGCGCACCTTCTAATCGACAACCAACTCGATCTGAAGCATTACTAATGGTATAGTTTTGATTAAAAAACAAATCACGCTGATTAACGCTAAAGTTATTAAATTGATACGATGGTAGTAGTCTTAATACCATATTGTCAGTGTAATTAGGAATGTATGAGGGTGATATAAAACGCTCTAAATTTTCATGCGACTCATCACATTTAAGAACATCTCCGGATTTAATTTTTACACCTATATTTTCTCTAAGATTAACCGATCTTGAATCAAACATCAGTTCACTTAAAAACCCGCCTTTTACAGCCAAGTAAGATCGAACACCACTTTTTGGCATGTTCCAACTGAGCCTATCGCCTTTTTTAATTTGAATACTATGCCAAGCACTGACACTCTTACCATTAATTTGAAAACCTAAATCAGCACCTGTTACAACCACAAAAGTATCTACAGTAGACTCTATCTCAAAACTGCCAAAGCAAATTTCAATGACAGCCGCATCAAAATCGTTATTTAACAAATAATTAGCCCATGCATATGCATGTTCATCAATCGCCCCAGATCTACTCATACCTATGGCGCCATGAGTTAACCTGCCATAATCTTGCACGGTTGCTAAAAATCCAGCTTTAATAACTTTAAAACTCATAGCCGACCACCGTTTTTCAGGTACTCATCACGAGTAATAGCATAAAACTTAATACAATCGCCAACTTTAAATCTACCAGTATTTTCAGGGTTGCTAATGGATAAATCCAATAGTGTTCTACCAATTATACTCCAACCACCAGATGATTCACTAGGATAGACGGCTGTTTGACTATCTGCAATGCCAACACTGCCTGCTGGTATTTTAATTCTTGGTGTTTCTAGACGAGGCGCTTGAATGCGTTCATCCACTTCACCCAAAAAGGCAAAATTTGGCGCAAACCCAATAGCGTAAACCAAATAATTTTGAACGCTGTGAATTTCAATAAACTCATCCAGTGTTAAGTTTTTTTCAGCTAACAATCTTTCAAGATCGAGCCCAGAATCCAACCCATAATAAACAGGTATATGAATAGTATTGCCAGAATATTCTTGCACTTGTTCTTGATAATGACCAATAAAATTCTCTAATTGATCACTAAACTCTAAAAAACCAATTTTATTAAGATCGTAATGTATCAATAAAGATGTATAAGAAGGAATTAAATCAATAACAATCTCAGAAAACTGCTTTTTTATCTTATTTGCAAAATTTGCGATATTTTTAGGTAGGCTAGCATCAATCTTATCGCCAAAATAAATAAGCACCGAACTTTCCCCTGCCAGAATAATTTTATGCATTTTTTAGCCTTTTTAGCGCCTCTACAGAGGCCTTGTTGTCACCATGGAAGCAGATCGTGTCAATTTTGAAGTTTTTTTCACTTAAAAATCGCTTATATTGCTCAATAATAGCATTAGCATCATCTAAAACCGCACCACTTTCTCCGCGATCAATCATTTGCAAACCTCGATAACCTCTGTCAGCAAATACTTCATGTAAAAGGGTTAAATTTTGATTTTTTCCGAAATTTTTATCACCAGCTTGAACTACTAATTCTAGATTTTTATCAATGGCTTTAATCACATTACAGATTGTTTCAAGAACCAATGGTTTTTCCATCATATCGTGATACAACGCGCCATGAGGTTTTATATAATCAAGCTCCACACCTTGCTCAATACAAAGCTGTTGAAAATGCGACACTTGAGTATAAATTAAATTATACAACTCATTACTATTCAACTGATGACTCACACGCCCAAAATTAGCTTGATCAGCATAGCTTGGATGCACACCAATTTTTACGTTATTTTGCTTAGCAAGCTTAATGGTTTTAACCATACTCTCGTCATCACCCGCATGCCCACCGCAAGCAATATTTGCCATATCAATGATTGGCATAATTTCAGCATCTGGATCTGGTAGTAAACACTCGCCCATATCACAATTAATTAATTTTTTACTCACCTGGCGCTAGATTATAATTACTAAAAATTTAAAATATTATAAGGCTTATTCTATGAACCGAATCAAACAAATGTTCGAGTTGCAACAGCAGCTTAACGATGCAACCAATGGCACTATTTGGACTGAAGGTGCCACCAAAGAAGGGCGTCAAATCTCATGGCTTCGTTGTATTTATATGGAAGCTGCTGAGGCAATTGATTCATTCAATTGGAAACATTGGAAGGATATTGAGGCTCAGCCAGATCTTGACAATGCCAAAGTAGAATTAGTTGATATCTGGCATTTTATTATGTCTGAAGCCATTCACTTTGGTGATACTAGCTTTGCACAGGCTTATGAAGACATGCAGCCTGAGCGTGAAATCAACCCAGAGCTTATGGTAGAAATTTTAGAAAAAATGATTGCCTCTGCTGCAGGTGCTAATGTTGATAAATCACAAAATGCACTCTACGATATCACTGGATTATTCTTTAGAGCGCTTGCCAATATGAGCATGGATGTGCCGGAACTTTACAGGCGCTACGTGGTTAAAAACCAACTCAACACTTTTAGACAAGATCATGGCTACAAAGATGGCACTTACATAAAAATGTGGGATGCGGTTGAAGACAATGTGATTGCTTTTAACATCATGGAAGAGCATCCTGATTTCACACCTGAGCAACTGTATAAAAAGTTAGAAAAAGAGTACAAAAACGTAACTGCTTAATTGCAGTCAACAGTATTTCATGCAAACAATCAAACTTACTGAATACAGCCATGGCCAAGGCTGTGGTTGCAAAATATCCCCTAAAGTTCTAGATACGATTTTAGAATCATCATTAACCGAGATTAACGATCCAAACCTATTGGTTGGCAACGCATCTCGTGATGATGCTGCGGTGTACGATTTAGGCAATGGCGAGGCGGTTATCTCTACTACAGATTTCTTTATGCCAATTGTGGACGATCCTTTTACTTTTGGGCGTATTGCTGCAACTAATGCGATTAGTGATGTTTATGCCATGGGCGGTGCACCACTAATGGCGATCGCTATTTTTGGTTGGCCACTGGACAAACTTCCGCCTGAAGTTGGACAACAAGTGATCGAAGGTGGAAGAAGTGTGTGTGCTGACGCCGGCATTGCCCTAGCGGGTGGGCATAGTATTGATGCGCCTGAGCCAATCTTTGGTTTGGCAGTTACTGGCAAAGTAAGCATTAAACACCTTAAAGAAAACTCAAAAGCTCAAGTGGGTGACAAAATCTATTTAACCAAGCCGATAGGAATTGGCATTCTCACAACAGCACAAAAACAAAAGAAAATCACCAAAGAAGATGAAAAGCGCGCCATTGATACTATGTGTCAGCTGAATGACATTGGCGCTAAACTAGCAAAAGTTGATGGTATTAATGCCATTACTGATGTTACTGGTTTTGGTCTTGGTGGGCACTTAAGTGAAGTATGTTTAGGCTCTGGTGTGTCGGCAACTATTGATTATAAAAAAGTGCCAGTCTTGCCTAATATTAAAGACTATCTTGCCAATGACTGCTCCCCAGGTGGCGCACATAGAAATTTTGATAGCTATGGGCACAACCTAAGTCCAATGAGTAGTGAAGTTCAGTCTATTATTTGCGACCCTCAAACCAGTGGTGGTTTGTTAATTATGGTGGCAGATGGTGCACAATCTGAATTTGAAAAAATCACACAACAAGCAGGGTTCAAACTAGAGTCTATTGGCGAAATCATCCAAACAGATCACGATAAATCAATCGTAACTATTAATGAGTAAACTCACACTGATAGAAGATTTTACTCAGCTGTTTTTAGCCGATACACCACTGATTGACACCCGAGCACCCATTGAATTTGAACAAGGTGCTTTCCCACATACAACAAGCCTGCCACTCATGAGCGACAAGGAGCGTGAATCCGTTGGCACTTGCTATAAAAATGAAGGACAAGATAGGGCGATCAAATTAGGCCATCAACTGGTTAATGGCGATATTAAACAAAAAAGGGTGGATGCCTGGCTAGAGTTTATCAACAATAATCCTAATGGGGCGTTGTATTGTTTTCGTGGTGGTTTGCGTAGCCAAATAACACAACAGTGGATCTATGAAGAATCTGGTATTAACTATCCAAGAATTAAAGGTGGCTATAAAGCCCTGCGCAGGTTCTTAATTGATGAAACAGATCGAATTATGAACCAGATCACACCTGTTGTAATTGGCGGGCAAACAGGGTGTGGAAAAACACTATTATTAGACAAAATTACTCAAAAAATTGATTTAGAAGGCTTGGCCAATCACCGCGGCTCTGCTTTTGGCAACACCACCACCAAACAACCCACGCAAATTGCTTTTGAAAATGAGCTAGCCATCGCTCTTATTAAGAAACAACACTCTCATTTAGTATTTGAAGATGAGGGCTCAAATGTGGGTACTGTACACATTCCTGATTGTGTTAAAGGTAAAACCTCTAAGGCTGATTTAATTCTACTAGAGGCCACAACAGATGAGCGTATTAAAGTTAGTATGGACGCTTATGTTATTAACATGTGTGCACAATTCTTAGAGCAAGATGCTCAAAATGGTTTTGATAACTTTGCTAATTATTGGTTTAGAAGCCTAGAAAAAATTCAAAAAAGACTAGGGCTTGAACGCTATAAAGCCATGAAAACACAGGTTGAGTTAGCGATTAAACAACATCAAACCAGCAATAATTTTGATGGATTTTTACCAATTGTAGAATCGCTATTAGTTGAATATTACGATCCAATGTATAACTACCAAATTAGCAAAAAACAAGACCGAGTGGTTTTTAAAGGCTCTAGTAATGAAGTGCTTGAGTATTTAAAAGATAAGTCAATCTCTTGAACTAATCTTAATATCAGTAATTGGCTTAGCCTGACAAGCCAAAATTTCTCCCTGGGAAAGAGGAACTAACGAATCTTGATGCATGACATCACCCTTTAACAACAGCAACACACAAGAGCCACAATGCCCTTGACGACAAGAGTGGTTGATCAAAACACTGTGTTCTTCTAATTCAGTTAGAATTGATTGCTCACCATACACATACAGCGACTCAGTTTTACCGTTGATATTATCAACATCAATTCTAAACATAGGTTTTTCTTACAACTTAAAATCACCAAAATCAGAGTCAGCTTCATCCAGTGTGTTGTCAATCGCGCTCACCAGATAAGAAGTAATTTCTGTTTCTTGAGGGGCAACCTGAACATTGTCAGAATCTAGCCAATGATTAATCCAAGGTAATGGATTAGTAATTTCATCAAAAATTGGTTTTAAACCTAAAGCACTCATTCTTACATTGGTAATGTATTCTAAATATTGCTTCAAAATCTCAGCATTAAGACCAATCATAGACCCATCTCTAAACAAATACTCAGCCCATTTTTTCTCTTGATCACACGCCTCTTTAAACATCTCAATCACTTCATCTTCGCACTCGCTAGCGATTTTAGCCATGTCCGGATCATCTTTACCGTCACGCATAAGATTGATCATGTGTTGAGTACCTGTAAGATGCAAAGCTTCATCACGAGCAATCATCTTAATAATTTTGGCATTACCCTCCATTACCTTACGCTCAGCAAAGGCAAATGAACAAGCAAACGACACATAAAAACGAATCGCTTCTAAGATGTTTACCGACATAATGGTTAAGTACAATTGTCTTTTTAAGCAATACAAATCAACTGTAATGTTTTCTCCATTAACATTGTGTTTACCCTCTCCATGAAGTAGATACGCTTGAGTGCATTTAATAAGCTCATCATAGTGTTTTGATACACTCTCAGCACGTTCAATGATTTGCTCAGTTTTCATAATGTCGTCAAATACTGCGCCTGGCTCATTCACAATAGCGCGAATGATGTGCGTATAAGAGCGTGAGTGAATTGTCTCTGAAAAACTCCAAGTTTCAATCCAGTTTTCTAGCTCTGGCAAAGACACAATTGGTAAAAAAGCAATATTTGGACTACGACCCTGAACCGAATCTAACAAGATTTGATACTGCAAATTAGACAAGAAAATATGCTTTTCATTTGGCAATAATTTAGCAAAATCCATTTTATCCTTAGAGACATCAATCTCCTCTGGACGCCAGAAAAATGACAATTGTTTCTCTGTCAATTTTTCAAACATTTCAAACTTTTGCTTATCAAAACGTGCCACATTAACCGTGTCGCCAAAAAACATTGGCTGAGTTAATGTGTCACTCACTGTTTTGCTAAAAATACTATACGACATTCTAACCCCCCAAGATAATGGCTGTACTAGTCTCTAGCGAAAGACACCGCGCATACTGTTACAAGATATAGCCATACTGTTGCAGACAGTCCAAAAAAGGTAATAAGTGATTCCATTCGTATTTTCTCCGTTTTATATTAATTTACAATTTACAAACGCCATCCGCACAGGCGTTATCATCTTCTTTCTCTAGCATGTCTTCACCGCCACCATCACGAGTCGTATGATAGTAAAGTGTTTTCACACCATACTTATATGCCTTTAATAAATCCATCAGGAACAGCTTCATCGGAACTCTGTTGCCCTCAAACTTAGATGGGTCATAATGTGTATTGGTTGAGATTGATTGATCAACAAACTTTTGCATAATGGCACAAAGCTGCAAATATCCTTCGTTATCTTCAATATCCCAAAGTAATTCGTACTTATTCTTAAGTGCCTCATAATCAGGCACAATTTGTTTTAAGATGCCGTCTTTAGATTGCTTGATCGCCACAAATCCACGTGGTGGTTCAATACCGTTGGTTGAATTAGAGATTTGTGAAGAACTCTCACAAGGCATTAGTGCCGTTAGTGTTGAGTTTCTAAGACCTGTTGCTTTAATATCAGAACGCAACTTATCCCAATCTAGTTGCAGATCACACTCACAAAATTCATCAACATCTTTCTTATAAGTGTCAATTGGCATAATGCCTTTTGCATATTGAGTTTCACCAAAAGAAGGGCAGGCACCTTTTTCACCGGCCAAAATATTAGAGGCCTTCAATGAGTAATATTGTAGAGCTTCAAATGTTTGATGTATCAACTTGTTGCCAGATCCATCAGAATATCTTACATTATTCTTAGCCAAGTAATAAGCTAGGTTAGTCACACCAATGCCCAGCGTACGACGATTCATACTCGCAATCTCTGCCGCTTTAATTGGATAGTCTTGATAATCAAGCAGTGAATCTAATGCTCTAACAATAATATCGGTAATATCTTCTAACTCATCTAATGACTCTAGTGCGCCCAAATTAACCGCTGAAAGCGTACAAAGCGCAACCTCGCCATTTTCATCCTGCACTGAGTAAAGTGGCTTGGTAGGCAGGGTAATCTCCATACAAAGGTTTGATTGGCGCACAGGTGCCACTTTAGGATCGAATGCACCATGCGTATTACAATGATCAACATTTTGCAAATAAATACGCCCCGTATTAGCACGCTCTTGCATAAACTTAGCAAACAATTCTCTGGCTTTAATGGTTTCTTTACGAATAGAATCATCTTGTTCATAAGTTTCGTATAAACGTTTGAACTCCGCTTGATCTTCAAAGAACGCCTCATACAAGCCAGGCACATCATGTGGCGAGAATAAAGTAATATCGCCATCAGATAAAAATCTCTGATACATCAAGCCATTAAACTGAGCGCCATAATCTAAGTGACGAATACGATTCTCATCAGTTCCTGCGTTGTTCTTTAAAACCAATAGCTCTTTAACTTCCAAATGCCAAATTGGATAAAACAACGTTGCTGCACCACCTCTAACACCACCTTGTGAACAAGACTTGACCGCTGTATGAAAGTGCTTATAAAAAGGAATACAACCTGTATGTGTTGCCTCACCACCACGAATAGGGCTACCTAATGCACGAATCTTGCCTGCATTAACACCAATGCCTGCTCGTTGAGACACATACTTAACAATCGCACCCGCTGCTGCACTAATAGAATCTAGATCATCATCAGCCTCGATCAATACGCATGACGAGAATTGGCGAGTTGGTGTACGAACACCTGCCATAATTGGTGTTGGCAAAGATATTTTAAATAATGATGCCGCATCATAAAAACGCTTCACAATATCCATGCGCGCTTCACCTTTATATTCTTGGAATAAACACATTCCCACCAAAATATAAAGCTGCTGAGGCGATTCGTAAATTTCGCCCGTTACACGGTTTTGAACTAAGTATTTACCCTCAAGCTGCTTAACCGCTGCGTAAGAAAAGCGCATATCACGCCAATGATCAATATAAGCGTCTAACTCATCAATCTCTTCTTTGGAATATTTATCCAAGATATCCTTGTCGTAAATACCCATGTCGGTAAATTTTTTAATGTGGTCAAACAGTGGTGGCGGAGTGAAATTTTTAAAGGCTTTTTTGCGCAAATGAAAGATGGCTAATCGAGCTGCCAAATATTGATAATCAGGAGAGTCTGTAGAGATTAAATCTGCCGCAGATTTAATGATTGTTTCATGAATATCTTCAGTCTTAATTCCATCAAAAAATGCCAGCTGAGCATTGATCTCAACTTGAGATACACTAACCCCTTTTAAATCCTGAGAAGCCCAGTGCACAACACGATGGATTTTCTCCATATCAATCGCTTCTTGCTTGCCATTGCGCTTGGTTACTTTAATATCTTGATTCATTTTCTCCCCTGAGATGAAAACACTAGATATAGTGTTGGTAAAAGTTAAGTGCAACTAAATATAGTGTGTTTTAGCTTTTAATGCAAGTGCTGATTTTGACAAAAATCAAGCAAAAATGGCGCAAATTATTGCCACATAAGGGATAGGGAGATTTAAAAAAAATTTAAAAAAAATTTGGGCAAAATATCACCATTTTATGAACAAATAATATAAGAAAAAAGTGATAAAAAGCGCAAAGCCTTTTGTGGCAATATTTATCAAAAAACACTAATATAAATTAGTAAAAAATTAAAAATTTTGCCTAAATTGGAGAGCCAATTAATTGTGATTCATCAACACCATTTTCTAGCAATAATTCAGATAAGAAAATTAACACCTCAGCAGGCGCACAAATATAAATTTCAGACTGTTTGGCAATTTCTAAATCAAGTGCATCAAATATCTGCTTAGCAACTTTATGACAATCGTTTGTACTACCTCTATCAAACTCACAAGCAATTGACGTGTAGTGATAATCTTCCATAATTGCTTGCCAAGAGTTAGCGTGATTATCCATATACGGCTTAGTATCAATACTAGGATAAGCCCAATAAAAATACACAGGATTTGCCATCTCTAAGGAAAATGCATGCTCTGCAAGGCTTCTAATAGGTGCAAACCCACCATCCCAAGCAATAAACATCATTGGCTTGGCGCTCAACTCTTTAAGCACAAATACACCTTTTGGCCCAACCAAACCTACCTTGGACTTGGGCTTAATATTTTTGGTAAAAAGTGCGTATGAAAACTCATCACCTTCTAAGTGACGAATATGAAATTCTAACTCCATCCCATGACAAGGGCACGAGGCAATGGGGTAGCGAGAAACATTGCCCTTAAATGACAATTCAACATCTTGACCCGCCATAAACTGCAAAGTTTGAGATCTTGGCGTTCTCAGTGTGAGTATTGCCATATCATCAACAAATCTAACCTCTTTAACTTTTGTTTGAATATTTTGAATTGCAATTGATTTCACATCGCCAATTAAATCAACATCAAGCTCAAGGTCTGATTCAGGCGCATGACAACACATTAAAAACTCTTGATTATTCACTTCATCATCATTCAAAGAATAATCATGATGCTTAATCTTTTTAATTTTTCCAGAGTTAAGCTTTGCCTTACAAACCCCACAAGTGCCATTACTACACTCATAACGCATTGCCAATCCATGACGAAGACCACCTTCAAGTACAGAATCAACCAAAGAGCATTCATAACTCTTATTTTGTGAGATTAATTTAATATTAAACAACTGTTGTGACATGGCAAGCATTGTAACGTAAAAAATAATTTCAATTTGTTTTTACACCTACTTAGGCTTACAATAAACAACAAATAAACACCAATAATTAACAATGATTAAACGGCAAACAATATTTAAGTTCTTAGTCCTGGCTATGCTATTAATCAACTCAGTAACAGGTTATGCAAAAGAATGCCAACACGCAACAGTTAATAAAATCATAAGCCTAAACTCAGAGCCAGAAGGGGTGGTGTTTGAACTCTCAGAGTACGACAACAATGCCTGGGATTGGGCATCAGAAATGATTAATAGTCTGTCTAAACAATTAAAAGACAAATACCCAAATATTGACATCGCCATTGTTTCACACGGTAATGAGCAATTTCAACTCACTCAAACTAACCAAGGGCAAAATCAACACACTATCTCATTGCTTACCAACCTAGTTAACAATTCAAATGTTGATCTTCACGTTTGCGCAGTCAACTCATCTTGGAACAATGTTCCAAATGATGCTTATCTTGATATTGTTGACGTATCTGAAAGCGGACCAGCAAAAGTTAATGATTATATTAATCTTGGATATAGGCTTATCAAATTACAAAAGCCTTAATGCAGTGGAAACTTCAACTCAGCCACAGCGCCATCTTCCATAAATCGATTCTTCAAACTAACCTCGCCACCATGAAGACTCATAATCTTCTTAACAAATCTTAAGCCTAAGCCGTTACCACGCTTTCCTGTATCAGGTCTTGATGAAGAAAAGAAGTGTTTAAATATTTGTTTTCTAGCATGTTCTGGCACACCTTTGCCTTGATCGTGCACTTCAATATTAACACGTGAGTTAGACTCTCTTACTTTAATAGTGATGGTTGAATCTGGTGGTGTAAAGTCAATTGCATTATCAATAATATTGGCCAGTGCTTGTTCAGCTAACAACTTCTCTGCATTAATAATAAACTCACGTTCAATATTGTATTCAACTTTAATGCTTCGCCTAGCAACATTGCCTTTACGAGTAGGAGATTGCATTACATCTTTAATTAAGTCTTTAACATTAATTTTTTCAACATTCTCCAGTTGATCCCTACGCTCAATACGAGATAGGTTAAGTAGTCTATTGACTAACAAATCCATTTTCTTATTAGCATCAAGAATGTTATGGCATTAATAAATTCTCTGCAGTTGCTCTGATTCCAGTAATCGGGGTTCTTAGCTCATGAGCCATGGTATTAATATATTCTTCAACATACTCACGACCTTCAAGATCAACTCTTAATTTTTCAATGATTTTAGACAGCTCTGCAAACTCTACTTGGCGTATCTTTGGTACAGCTACGTTTTCACCTTTAGATAGTGCGGTGGTGTATTTAACCAGTTTGTTGGTACTCTTAGAAACACCATAACTTGCACCTGCACCAAAGAGTAGTGAAATAAAAAACAAGTATATTGCATACTCTTCAATTTGATCTCTTTGCTCTAATACATATGGCTTTAAATCTACCATTGGTTTAACCGTAGTTAACGAGCCAAATATCTTTCCGTTGTAAAAAATAGGAGCAGCCACAAACATGGCATCTTGCTCTGGTGTTGGGTCTTTAATATCAGGATCAAAGCTACTCACTCGAGCGCCATATTTTCCTTTTAAGGTTAGATAAACATCTCGCCATTGTGAGTAGTCTTTGCCTTTAAGTTTACCAGTAGAATCGTAAATAACAATACCGTCTTTGTTAGTGATGTATACCTGTAGGTTAGGATTTTTCTTAACCACTGAATAGATGCTAGCATCAAGTTCTCTATTAAGATAGCTACTTATTAAACGATGTATTTTCTCAACATTAATTTGATCATCTTCAATACTCTGGGTTGCCATTTGAGCTAACAAGTTAGAAGAGTCAATCATCACCTCTTCTGCAGCCTGATCAATACCCTTAACCACACGCATTGAAATCTTATCGGTCACAATCCATACAATGCCACTAGTAATGACAAAGTAAGCAATAAACAGCTTAACACCAATAGTTAACTTCATAGTATTAATGAGTATCCTAATCCACGATGATTCTTAATATACTCATCATCAGGCCTGACTTTTTTGATTGCCTTTCTAATGGATCTAATATGAGTGATAATAGTATCCTCGCTAGATCCACTTGGCCTGTCATGCATAACGTTTAATAGCTGTTCTTTAGAGTGTATTTGATTAGGTTTGTCAACCAAGTAGGATAAGATTTTGCACTCTGCCTTAGTAAGATTTAATACAGTATTAAAAAGTGATATTTGATGCAGGTCTTTATTGATCTCAAAGATATTTTTTAATGAATGGTTGACAGTTTCTTTAGCAGGTGTTGATTGAGCATCAACATGTCTTAACTGTGTACGCATTCTAGCAATTAGCACACGAGGGTTAAATGGCTTGGTAACATAATCATCAGCACCTAACCCTTCAAGACCTAATACAATATCTTCATCTGCACCTCTTGCAGTGGTTATGATAACAGGCACTTCTGAGGTTTTTCTGATTTTACGTAATACATCAAAGCCGTTAATATCAGGCAAAGTAATATCTAGCAAAACCAAATCAAAATCAGACTCATTTAAGGACGCTAGCGCATCATTACCCATCTCACACCACCTCACCTTAAACGAGTCATTCTCAAGTGCAAAAATAATGCTTTCAGCAATAATTTTATCGTCTTCAACTAAAAGAATATTGGGCATGGTTAGGTGTTTATTTGTATTAAGTAGTGCATATTGTAAATGATAAATAAGTAGACTAAAAGTAACTTCATTTAAACTTCATAAACTCTTCGTTTTTAAAACATTGCCACTTCATATTCACCTATTAGACTGTTGTCATTGTTTTTAGTAAATTGGACATCAGATATGCGCAAAACCCTCCTCCTTGTTATGTTGTTACCAATCGGTGTTATGGCTAAATCAACGCTTTATGTGGGTGATGAAGTTAAGATACCGATGCGCACTGATGATTCAATTGCTAAAAGCAATATTATTACTCATCTCAAAATTAACACACCAGTTACCCTAATTAAAAAGCAAGAAAATGGCTGGACTAATGTTGAGCATAACGGCAAACAAGGCTGGATGATCTCAAGATATTTAACTGATAAAAAGCCTGTTAATCATGAAGCTAAAGAACTTAGAAGGCAGTTGGGAGTTATTAAAAATAAACATGCTAAATTTGATAACACTAAAGAATCTTTAGAACAAACCATTAAAGCCCAAGCAGATAAGATTTTAGATCTTAATCAGCAAATAATGAAACTCAATACACAAAATCTAGAAACTGGAAAATTGCAAAAAAGACTCTCCATTTTAGATGCTAAAAATGATGAATTAACCAATCAACTAGATCAGTTAAGGTCTAAAAATTCTTCTATGCACAGTAGCGACTTTACAACCATTATGAGCGCAATAACACTGCTGTTAGGATTTTTACTTGCTGTTACTATGAATAAGATAAACAACCGTCAAAACAATAAGATTTACACACTATAAAAAATTTAACGAACCTCATCCAACTATTACCCCTTCCTCTTTGTTAATAGTTGAGGTAACTGACCAAGGCTAACAGTTTCTCCCTTTGTTCTGTTAGCCAAAGTCTTTTTTAAACATAAGAATTTTATGAGAAAAATTGTCAAACAAGAGCACTGGTCAAGATCTAATGTATTTCCTGTATTTAAGATCAGCGCACCTAAACAAAATCAAGAATTTGTTGTCTTAGAAGGTGATACTGACTCTACTTTATTATTCGGCCCAGGACGATCTCCTGATAGTTACCTGCCCAATGATTGCGGCACAGTCATTATCAAAGCTAACCATCATTTTGTTTTTTTAAAAAACATTGAGCTTAACGATCAAATTGTCTTAAGCGATCAAATGGGCATGGAATACCAATATTGTGTACTAGACATCAGAATTATTGATTTAGATAAAAATAAAATTTCAATCACAGCAGAAACAGATGAATTAAAACTAGTAACGCCTTGGCCATTTGATGGCTTTACCAAATTCAATACACTGCGTTATGTAGTCACTGCAAGAAAATATGAAACCTACAAACACTAAACGTCAAGCTATTTATTTGTTCAAAATGCTTGATATTACTACTCAGCAATTTGAACAAGCTCAAGCTTGGTATAAAAATGCCAAAACAACAACATGCAACAATAACCCGAAATTTAACTTAACCAGGATAAACAATGCGAGATATATTTTTGATAAAAAGAGCTAGAAAAATCATGCAACAGCCTAGACCATTACCTGTAAATACAGTGATGCAACTTAACATTCTTGAAAGACAATTACGAGCACCATCTAGCGAGTTTGATGAGTTCTTTGAAATCGCCATTAAAGACATGAACATTGCCAGTGCTTGGAAGTGACAATGCAACTATTTTATCTCTTCATTAACAAAACATACAAACCACATTAGTACTTCATTTTCATTTTAGATAATGATGGCTTTCAACCAAACGGAAGCCATCATGCGCCATACCAAACCTCTTGGCATTGTTGCCATACTCATCACGCTCACAACACTACTGTATTCAAACTTTTTACAAGCTGATATCTCATTTGCACAAAAACCAACTCAAGTGCAAAAGACAAGTGTCAATCCAATTAATGAAGTTGAATCTGGAGCGCTACTGTACCACCATGATGATGGCAGAAAATTCACCCAAATGGCACTTGATACCAAAGTGCAAATGAATATTACTGGTGTTATGAATCGCGTTAAAGTCTCACAAACATTTACCAATCCATCTAATGAGTGGGCAGA
>CAYFPI010000020.1:19254-23185 GCA_964344985.1 uncultured Candidatus Thioglobus sp.
GAGGGCACCTATATCTTTCCTTTGCCAACTAACTCTGCTGTTGATCATTTAACAATGCACATTGGTAATCGAGTCATTGAAGGGCAAATAAAAGAGCGAAAAGAAGCCAAAAAGATTTACAACAAAGCCAAGCAAGCGGGCAAAAAAGCCTCTTTAATAGAACAACAACGTCCAAATATATTCACAACAGCCGTTGCTAATATCGGCCCTGGTGAAAGCATTACTATTGATATTGAATACCAGCAAGCAGTCGTTATTGATAATGATAAATTTTCAATCCGCTTTCCCATGACAATTGGTGAACGCTATATTCCTGGTAAGAAAATAACAACACCAAGTAATGCACCTGGCATAGCTAATAACACACATCAAGTAAAAGATGCTTCACAAATCACACCGCCAATCTCCAATTCGGTTCACAGACCAATCAGCATTGATATTAACCTTAAAGCGGGTTTTGATACCAGCTCGATTTCATCAGCTTATCACAACATCAATATTACAGATATAGACCTACTAACCAAACATATTAACTTGTCGGATGCGAACAATCAGGCCGATAGAGATTTTGAACTCACCTGGCAAGCGCATAAATCACTCACTCCTAAACTGGCTTTATTTACCCAGCAAAAAGACAATGATCACTATTTAATGCTAATGGCCACACCACCAAAAGACGAAGTGTTTAAAAAGATAAATACGCCTAGAGAAGTAATTTTCATTATTGACTCATCGGGCTCTATGTTAGGCGCTTCTATGGTTCAAGCCTCTAAGGCATTATCAGAGTCTATTGATAGACTAAACCCTACAGATAGATTCAACATTATTGATTTTGATTCAGGCTTTGACCCGCTGTTTGATTCAGCCATGCCAGCAATTAAAATGAACAAGAAGCATGGTATTCGCTTTGCTAATAACCTACATGCTGATGGTGGCACTGAGCCACTAGATGCTATTAAATTTGCATTCAATTCAAGAGATAATCAATCTGATAATTATCTTCGTCAAATCATCTTCTTGACTGACGGACAAGTAGGCAATGAAACAGAAATCTTTAATACTGTTCGTCGTAACATCGATAGTGATAGATTATTTACTATTGGCATCGGATCAGCCCCTAACTCGCACTTAATGACCAAGCTAGCTAAATTCGGCAAAGGTGCTTATACTTTTATTGGAGATATTAGTGAAGTTGAAGCTAAGATGTTAGAACTATTTAGCAAGTTAGAGTCTCCTGCGCTAACCAATATTAACATCAACTTCCCAACAGAAATCAATGCAGAACAAGCACAGGGGTCAATTGCTGACTTGTACAAAGGTGAGACCATTGCAGCTGTATTTAAGCTAAATGCCATTCCTAATAACTTAACCATTGGTGGCAATACAGCAGATGGTGTTTTTACTGAAAGTGTAGCTATTAATGCAAGTAACAGCACAACAGGTATCGATACACTCTGGGCCAGACGCAAGATTGATCAGTTAATGAATAAATATCAATCTCAATACAGAAGGATTGAGCGAGACCAAGTACAAGCTGATATTACCAATCTAGCACTAGAGTATCACTTGGTTTCAAAGTTTACTTCATTGGTTGCAGTTGATATCACGCCTGAGAAAATTCGCCCAGAAAGCGCAACTGAGCCAAAAGGCATTGTTGTAGCAACACGCGCGTCAAAAGCTGCCAAAACAGCCACAAATTCTCAACTGTGGATGATCTTTGGACTTATCTTAATCCTTTTATCGGTATTTATTCGTCGCAAGGAGAGAACATGAGCAAATCAATAATATTAGCGCTATTAGGTATTAGTACCTTTGCCTATGGCGCCTACATACCCATCAAAGCTCAGGTGGCCCAATACTTAATCCATAGCGCTTGGAACGTTTCTAACAATACAGGCTATCAAGTTAAACCTTGGCATTGGATGGATTCTCATCCAGTGATGAAGCTTAGTTCAGATAAGCACAATCAAGATCTTATTGTACTTTCTGGTGATACGGGCAATGTACTGGCTTTTGCACCAGGGTATGATGTGCAAAGCAATATGCCAAACCAGCAAGGCACTACCATTATCTCTGCACACAGGGACACGCACTTTAAGTTCTTGGAAGATGTTGCCATGGGCGATGAGTTTAATATTGATCTAAATACTGATAACAAGTATTACCAATACAAGGTTAATGACATAAAAATCATCGATTCGGATAAAACCGATATCACTATCAGTCAAAACCAATCAGAGCTCAAATTAGTCACCTGTTATCCTTTTAATTCGCCAACTGCAGGTGGCTCTTTGAGATATGTAATCACAGCTAATTTAATTAATACAAGGAAATCATCATGAAAATATTAACAGCATCAATCATTCTACTATCTAGTATCTGGATGCCTGCATTACTAGAGCAATTCTACCCCATTAAAGGCTGGCTATCCACACCTGTAAATTTAAGCTTTGTTACTATTTATGCACTTGCATTTTTAACTTTACTACTAACGTTTACAAAAACAACAAAACATAAAGAATAAACAACAAATAATGTACCAAATAAACACTTAATTTGAGTAAGATTAAGCAACTATTAGGAGTCGTATGAAACTATTTTTATCAATCTTTTTGTCCTTATTAATCTCTAGTGCAAATGCAGGGCTTGACGAAGCTGTTAGCGCACTAAAAACTGGTGACTTTAAAACTGCAATATTTAATATTGAAAAAGAAATTAAAAAAGTGGAAGAGGAAGATGAAGATGACACTTTTTTACCTTTCCTACATGAAATGCTAGCAAGGACTTATTACCGAGCTCCAGATGATGTAGACAATGACTACAAGCTTGCATTTGAACACTTTCAAGTATCTACAAAAAACTTTGATGCTGGTGTACAGCATAAACTCGGGTTTATGTACTACACAGGCCAAGGTGTTGAAAAGGATTACGCAAAAGCAATAGAGCATCTTGAAAACTCACTTAAATATAAAGAGAAGTCAGAATCTCTGTGGTTGCTTGGAAAAATTTATTTAGCAGGTCATGGTGTTGATAAAGACTATGAAAAAGCCAAAGAATATTTCGAGCGAGCAGATAAAGAAGATGATGCCAATTCTCAGTTTGAATTAGGGCATATTCACGAATACGGAAAAGGTGTTCCAGTAAGCATTCCCAGAGCGCTCTATTATTATGAAAAAGCTGCCAAAAAAGGTGATTCTGATGCCCAGTATAAGATAGATATCCATACTGGAAAAATTGCCAAAAAAGATAGAAATATTGCCTTTGAACAAGCGCTTGATTACACCTATGGTTATACAGTTGATACCGATATTGATAAAGCCATCGATCTGTACCAACAAGCAGCAGATGCTGGTGATTCGACATCACTCTACAACATCGGATTTTTAATTGGTATGAACTCTCCTGTTAAAAGAAGTGTAGAAGAAAATGAATACTATAAAAAATCTGCTGAAATGGGAAATGTTTACGCCCAAACAGTGCTTTCATATAATTACAGCCTTGGAAGTGGCGTTGAGATGGATAAAGAAAAAGCATTCTACTGGGAAACTCAAGCAGCACTCAATGGTAATCTTGATTCTATAAAAAACGTAGCCAGCTCTTATTATTCAGGAATCGGCATTAGTAAAAACTACGATGAAGCCATTAAGTGGTATCAAAAAGCTGTTGACATGGGTGATAAAGAATCTATATACAGCCTTGCCACTATGTATGAAGAGGGTGAAGGTTTTGAACAAGATACTGATAAAGCCATTGAGCTTTACACTAGAGTGGCGGATTTAGGCTATGGCGAAGCTCAAAACATATTATCTAAATACTACTTTAAAGGTACTTATGTAAAAAGAGATTATCAAAAATCTTACGACTTAGCAGTTAAAGCAGCAAATCAAGGAATAGCTGATGCACAGAATAAGCTAGGAACTTTTTACATGAC
>CAYFPI010000020.1:23195-24465 GCA_964344985.1 uncultured Candidatus Thioglobus sp.
TTGTTGAAATTGATATGGAAAAAGCACTATACTACTTTGAAAAAGCAGCTGAACAAGGCAATACAAAAGCTCAAAATAATCTAGGAAGAATTTACTTAACAGGTACAGGTGTTAAGAAAGATAAGGCAAAAGCTTACACATGGTTTATTAAAGCAGCAGACATGGGCGATGCAGACTCTCAATATCAAATTGGCAATATGTATGATTTTGGCGTAGGTGTTCAAAAAGATGTTAACAAGGCCATTGATTGGTATGAAGAAGCATCTCTTAAAGACAATAAAAGGGCGCAAATAGCATTAGGTAGTGTTTATTACTATGGCGATGAAGATGCTGGCATTCTTAAAAACTATAAAAAAGCAGCTGCTTATTATTACAGTGCCGCTAAAAATGATAAGGACGAACAAAGCAAAAAAGAAATCACACTCACACCAACCAGTTCAGGATCAGGGTTTTTTGTCACCCCAAATCACATTATCACTAACAATCATGTAACTGAAAATTGCGATGAAATAGAAGTTAAAAACAAATCATACAAATCAAAGGTGGAGTTACTGGATACCGATTCAACCACTGATTTATCTATTCTAGAAACCGGCAAGGCTCATGACAGTTATCTATTTTTAAGAGATCGTAAAGCAGTTCAAACTGGTGAGCAATCAATCGCACTTGGCTATCCATTCTCATCAACGCTGGGCTCAGAGCTTAAAGTAACCACAGGCAACATTGCAGCGCTCACAGGCTTTAACAACAATATTGCAGAGCTTCAACTCACTTCACCAGTCCAACCTGGCAATTCAGGTGGGCCATTAGTGGATGACAACGGCAATGTAATAGGTGTTATTGTTTCAAGATTAGAAACATCGTCAGAGATCACAGGTGATAGAGCAGCACAAAATGTTAACTTTGCCATTAAATCAAACATGGCAAAAATCTTTATGGATTTAAACAAAGTGGACTACCAAGAAAGAAAAGCAAACGGTTCAAAAACAGTAAGTCAGATTGTAACTGATGCAAAAGAGGCGACAGTTCAAGTAATCTGCAAAGAAAAAGAATAAAAAACTTAAGAAATTTTACAAATGAATAGATCTTAACCAATAGTAATTAATTTTTTAATATAAAAGGGTCAGTGTAAATTAAGTTGCAAAAAGAGCTCACCCTGTAAATAAACACTCAATAATGGTTAAAAAAAACCCAAGTGGATTGGCCACTTTGGTTTTTGATAAATAGGGTATATTTGATACTTAAATTTTATAAAGAAATAAAAAAAGGG
>CAYFPI010000020.1:24475-25487 GCA_964344985.1 uncultured Candidatus Thioglobus sp.
GTGCCTAGAATTTTTAAAAGCTTGAATAATATGTAAAAGAAATTAAAAGGGGACGGTACCTATTTTTTTGATTTCAGTCATCTTTAGAAAAGTGATCTAATGCATACGACTGCATTCTAAATAAAGCAGATTTTTGATCTATTCCATTTGCAACAATCTCTATGCTAAACCAGTCGTCATCTTCAGGGCAGATGAAATCATAAGTGTCTAAGTGACTAATGGCGCAAAGGTCACAAACCTTTGGGCTTACTCAAATTTATCAAATATTAGCTGTACAACCATAGTTTAAATTATTGTTGATTAATGTGTATTGTATCTATGTGTTAATTAATATTTATCAACCCATATAAAAGGGCCAGTGTAAATTAAGTTGGAAGTTACCCCGCTTTTAGTGCAACCACTGCAATGATGCACAAGATTGACAAAGTGTATATTTTATGTATTATATAACCTATGAAAATTACTTGGAGTGAGGCGAAGAATGCTGAGTTGGAAAATCTCCGAGGACTGAGTTTCGAAATGGTTTTGGCGGCAATTGATGATGGCAGGATACTGGCCGATGAGCAGCATCCGAATATAGAAAATTATGGCCATCAAAGAATATTGGTGTTAGATATTGATGGCTATGCAGTTACTGTTCCTTATGTGATTAAGGGTGATGATATTTTTCTAAAAACAATGTTTAAAGATCGTAAGATGCAAAGGAGATATTATGGAAGATAATAAAATGAAATTTGACTCTCTGAATAAAGAAGAGGCTGATATTGTTGAGGCTGTTGAAAACGGAGAATTCACCCCTATTGGAGATATAGAAGATAGGGTTGATTATTGGCAAGCAGCTGTAAAGGAAACCATCAAAAGAAAATCAATCCACCTTAAATTGCAAGAGCGCGACGTGCAAAAAATTCGTGCTATTGCTTATGAGCAAGGTATTCCATATCAAACGTTAATTGGCTCTATTATCCATCAGTATGCAAAGAATGCAGAATCTAAGATTTAATGGAACGCTACC
>CAYFPI010000021.1:0-17996 GCA_964344985.1 uncultured Candidatus Thioglobus sp.
ACAGTAATAATATTATCAGCTGTAGCCGCAACAATACTACCTAATAAGAAAATAATAAGACCAACGACAAGCATCGGTTTGCGCCCGTACTTATCAGATAAGTAGCCAAATGGAATTTGTAATACTGCCTGGGTCAGACCATAAATTCCTATCGCTAGACCAATTAAATAAGGCGTGGTATCAGGATAGTGTTTAGCATATACTGAAAAAATCGGAAAAATCATGAATAAGCCCAGCATGCGCGTGGCCATGATTAAAGAAATTTTAAGCGCAAATGAGCGCTCTTGCTTATTCATTAAATTTTGGTTTTATTTAGTCTTCTAAAGAGTAGTGTGGTGTGTAAAGTGGGTAGCTCTTTGATAGTACTCTACGCGCATCTTTTGCGAGTGTTGGCGCGTTAATAATGTCATAGTTGTGTGCCATTAAATGTAGTGCCGCAGGTACTGATGGCGTGTTTGGATACTTTTCAATGATGTATTTACATCTGTTGATAGCAGCAATATTAGCATCTTTTTTAGTGTAGAAAATAGCAACAAACAATTCATGGCGTGACAAGATATTTCTTAAAACAATTAAACGCGTTTTGGCTTCTTCAGCATATTCAGTTTTAGGGAATTTATCAATGAGGGCCAAATAATAATTAAATGCATCGCGTACAGAATTAACATCACGCTGCGCATTATCAGTTAAATAGCCATCTAAAATTGAGCGAGATTTGTCTTCTGAAACAACACCGCGTAGGTAGTAAGCGTAAGGTGTTGAGAAATGTTCTGGGTAAAGTTTGATATAGCTATTTAAGCGGTCAATTGATTGATCGTAATCTTCACTTTTATATAAAGCATAAGCAATTTCAAGCTTGGATTGTAATGCGTATTTTGATCCTGGATAGGCAGCTTGTAATTGCTCAAATAATTCAATAGCCTTATCCATAGATCCTGCTGAAATCTGCTCTTTTGCTTGAGTAAAAAATGTCTTGGGTGACCAGCCTTTGGTGATTGATTCACGTTTTTTTTCTTCTTCCCAAAAACAACCGCCTAAAAATAAAGTTAATATTGGCAAGATCAAGATGAGTTTTTTCATAAAAGTAGGACTGAATTTATTACAAGTATGCAAAGCATTATACTGACACAAAAGTATTATAATGGCAAAAACTTACGCTTAAATTTATCCTGTATTTTTAATGACAATCGACAACAAAAGAGTCTTAATTAGTGAATTATGTGATGTGCTTGAAGATTACATGCCCAAAACTCAAATTGAGGGTGTGTATCAAGCTTATATCATTGCAGCCACTGCTCATGATGGGCAATATCGACAATCGGGTGAAGCTTATGTATTTCACCCTATTTCAGTTGCTATGATTTTGGCAGAGTTGAAGCTTGATTATTATTGTATTGTGTCGGCATTACTGCATGATTGTATTGAAGATACTGCAATTACTTATGATGAAATTAAGTATGACTTTGGTTATGAAATTGCCCATATTGTAGAGGGCGTATCCAAATTAACTGGATTGGAATTTCACACCAATGCTGACAAACAGGCGCAAAACTTTAGAAAGCTATTTTTAGCCATGAGTGATGACATGCGCGTGATGGTTATTAAGCTTGCTGACAGGTTGCACAATATGCGTACACTAGGTTCAATGAGTAGAGAAAAGCAACTTCGAAACTTCCGAGATTCATGCGCCAATTGCAAGACGCCTTGGTTTAAATAGTATTAGGGTTGAATTGGATAATTTATGCTTTGCTGTTATTCATCCATTTAGACATCAAGTACTGGTTAATCAAATTAAAAAACAGTGTGGCAATCGTACTAAAGTTATTAACCATATTCAAGACGAGCTAGAGAATCGGCTTCAGCAAGAAGGCATGCCAGGTGTTGAGATCAGCGGCCGTAGAAAACAACCTTGTAGTATTTACAAAAAAATGAAGATTAAGCAGTTAAAATTCTCTCAAGTGCTTGATATGTATGCCTTTAGGGTGGTTGTTGAGGATGTATCTGAATGTTATCAGGCGCTAGGGATTATTCACAATTTGTACAAACCTTTGCCAGGCAAATTTAAAGATTATGTTGCCTTGCCTAAATCGAATGGCTATCAGTCTTTGCATACAGTGTTGTTTGGTCCAAATAAAATTTTCATTGAAGTTCAAATTCGCTCAAAAGATATGCACTTTGTTTCCGAGTACGGCATTGCGGCGCATTGGCACTACAAGAGCGATTCAAACAGTGAGTCGGAATTAGCCAGCAATTGGCTAGGGTCACTACTTGATATCCAACAAAATTCAGGTACTTCCATTGAGTTTTTGGAAGAAACTAAGAATGATTTATTCCCATCAGAAGTGTTTGTATTTACGCCTAGGGGTGATATTGTTCAACTGCCATATAAATCAACCGTGTTGGATTTTGCCTATATGGTGCACACTAATATAGGGCATCAAGCTTTTAAAGCAAAAGTTGATCAAGTTAATGCATCAATTTCTACCGAGTTAAAATCAGGACAAACCATTGAAATTATCACGGATAAAAAAGTCAAACCGCATCCTTCCTGGCTGCAAATAGCGGTAACCGCAAAGGCTAAGTCATCTATCAAAGCACATTTGAAAAGTCAATCCTCTTCAGACCTTATACGATTGGGCGAGTACTTGTTAAATAACTCTTTGGATTATCTAAATATTGACGTAGAAAAAATTAGTGATAAAAAATGGCAAAGCTGCCTTGATGATCTAGATTGCCAATCTAAGTCTGATTTGTATCTTCGTATTGGTCTGTCCGAAATATTGGTGTCGGTTGTTCTTAATAAGCTTCAATGTGATGGTGATCATTGCGTTATTCAAGATATTAAGATTAACAAAACTCAAGGTAAGGCAATTAGTTTTGCTCATTGTTGCTATCCAATACCTGGCGATAAGGTTGCTGGCATCCTAACCACCAGTAAAGGCATGGTGATGCACAGAAGTGATTGCGCTAACTTAATTCGTGCAAAAACCAAACATGCGCAATGGCTTAATATTGATTGGCAAACAGATGAGAGTGAAGAATTTGATGTTAAGATTATTGTTGATGTGGCTAATCAGCGTGGAACACTAGCATCGATTGCAAATGTGATTTCTAAAATGAATGTAAATATTGAGCAATTAGACATTCAGGAGAAAGACAATTCAATAAAATCTTTAAACATGGTTGTTGTAGTGAAAGATAATAAACAGTTAGCAGAGATTGCAGACCGGTTAAACACTTTAGAATTTGTTCAAGGTGTGAGCCGTGTTTAGTGTTGAAATTTTTGCACAAAAAATACAGCTTTGGTTAAAATTAAAAGTATTAAACATTAGGTATTTATTATGCGTTGGACAGACTCACTAGACATTGCTATTGAACTTGATGAGAAGCATCCAGACATAGATCCAACTGTGGTTAATTTTGTTGATCTTAGAGCGATGGTTGTTGGGCTTGACGGCTTTAGTGATGATAAGGATAAAACGGGCGAGAAAATCCTAGAAGCCATTCAAATGCACTGGATTGAAGAGAGAGAATGAAGAGATTTTTCGCCACTGTTTTAGCGCTTTACACAACAACTGTTTTTGCCATTCTAGAAGTAACGGTTCTTAAAAAAGATGAGAATGCTTTTCCAATTGTTATCTCTCCATTTTTAATCAAAGACAATGCCGAACAAGGTAAGACTATTGCGCATATCATGCGTGACAATCTTAATCGTTCTGGCGAGTTTAATGCCAGTAGTAGTAACTATGTTATTGACAACAACATAGATTTTGACAAGTGGCAAAATAACAGAACTGAAGCCATTGTTATTGGTGAGCTAGAAAAGGTTAGTAAGAAAATATTTAAAATAGAGTTGCGTCTTATTGATGTGTATTCCAAAAAAGTATTATTTGCTAAAAAATTCAAAGTTCATGATAGCGGCATTAGAAGAATTGCGCATTATTTGTCAGATCAAATTTATTTTGCTTTATTGGGTGAAAAAGGGTCGTTTGATACACGCTTAGCTTACGTTACTGTTGTTAATAAAGCCAAAGGGGTTAGGGAATATCGATTAGAAATATCAGACTCTGACGCTCAAAAACCACAAACTGTTTTAACCTCTAAAGATCCAATTCTATCTCCAGCATGGTCTCCAGATCAAAATAAAATTGCCTATGTGTCTTTTAGAAATGGTCGATCAGAGGTGTTTATTCAGTATCCATTTGTGCGTAGAAAAACACAAAAACTACCTTATTTTGACGGCATTGCTTCAGCGCCATCATGGCATCCAAGTGGCGAAAGCCTGTTGTTAACTTTGTCTAAAAATGGCAATAAAGATCTTTACTCTTATCATCTTGAAAGTAAGAAATTAACCAGGCTAACCACTGACGTGTCTATCGATACAGAAGGTAGCTATTCTCCAGATGGAGAATTTATTGCATTTACCTCTAATCGTTCAGGCCAAGTTCAAATCTATATTAAAGAGCTAAAAACAGGTGAGATCAAAAGGGCGACTTTTGAAGGTCGTTATAATGCTAAAGCGGTATTTTCTCCTGATGGAAAAAGCTTAGCTTTAGTGCATCGAGTGGGTAAAGATTATCGCATTGCACTGCTTGATATTGCCACTAAAGATTTAACCATTATGACTGAAAACAAACTGGATGAATCTCCATTTTTCTCGCCCAATGGTGGCATGATTATATTTGCAACCAATAAGGGTGATTCTGGCGTGTTGTCAGTAGTATCTGTATTAGGCAGACAAACTTTTGAATTGGCCAGTAAAGCAGGCGAAGTTAGAGAGCCAAACTGGTCGCATTATTCTAAATAGAGGAGAAGTTTTATGAAAAAAATATTATTAACAGTCTTAAGCATGTCTTTGTTATCATCGTGTTCAACTAATGAGGTTAAAGATACTGCAAACAGTTTGTATGAAAAGGTAATGCCAAGAGCAGAACTGCTTGGCTCCACACAAGAAAGTGTTATTGCTAAAGATAAATCCAGCTTTGAATCTCAAGGATTTTCTGGCGATGAAATCACCTCAAGCAGCTCGCCTGTTAGTGCCGATCAAATTGCGGTTGCCAATTTAAGATCATCTGGCGTGGCATTTACACTTAACTTTGCTTTTGATGGTTCTGAGATTGATGAAGTAGCCACTCAAGAAATTATTAAACACGCAAACTTTATGCGTAACAATCCTCAACTGACATTACGTTTAGAAGGGCATGCAGATGAGAGAGGTACTCGTGAATATAATCTTGCTTTGGGTGAGAATAGGGCGCTTGCTGTTAAAGAGGTATTGGGGTTATATGATTTATCTTCTAGGGTGGAAGTGATTAGTTTTGGCGAAGAAAAACCAGTTGCACAACTGCACGAAGAAAGTTCTTGGCAAAAAAACAGACGTGTTGAGTTTGTTTATCAGTAAGTTTTATGCAGCGCTTTGGTTTAATTTTATTTCTTAGTATTTTTGCTTATCAGCCTGCAAGCGCTGATATTAATACTGATAAAGTGATCATGGATCACAACAAAAAGATTAAGCGTTTGGTGCGTAAAAATAAAGCTTTAAAGGGGAAGATTGAGCTTCTTGAGCAGCAACAAAAAGTAAGTAGTCAAAAAATCACTGAGTTGTTCAACCTCATGGAGTACAAAAAATCCTCCTCGGTGGTTGAGCAAACCATGATGCGCGTACGCGAACATAACAAAAAAGCTAAGAAAATCTATACCAATGCGCGTTCACTATTAGTGACCGATCAACTAGACAAATCAATTGAGCTATTTAAAAAATATCTAGATATTTATCCTGATAACAATCATGCGTCAGATGCTCATTACTGGCTAGCAAGGGCCTATTTAGCAAAGCAAGATTATCAAATGGCAAAAACAACTTTTATTGCCTTTCAACAATCTAGCCCATTGCATCATAAATTCTCCAACTCTTTATTTGAGCTGGCAAGAGTGTATGTTGAAATTGATCAAAATGTAGAGGCAATAAAGCTATTGAAAAATATGTTGTTAAAGTTTCCACAACACCATTCAATTAATAAAGCTAAACAAATGTTGAGTGACTTGCAACCAAGTGCTGCCAACACCACAACTGACAAAGCAATAGAAGCGTCAAATTAGTGTGAAAGTTGTAGAGATTCCAAGTGTTGCGCTTGATGCTTTGTGTCAACTTGATGATAAACGCTATCCATATCTGCTAGAAAGTGTTAATCATAACGAGAATAACAAATACTCAATTTTGTTTGCTTTTCCAGGCGAGCAAATAACCTTAAACTCACTAGAAGAGTTTGATTTCTTGAATGCACTAGAGTCAAAGGCTAATGTTGATAATACACATCTTGATTTGCCATTTACTGGCGGTTGGTTTGTGTACTTATCTTATGAATTGATTGGTCAAATCGAGCCATCTCTTGCCAAAGATATTCACAAGTGTGAATTGCCAATTGCAATCGCCACACAAATACCTTGCGCCATTATTAAAGATCTGGAGAGTAATAAAACTTATTTATTGGATCAGTTTGGTGATCAAGAGAGGATTGATGCAGTGCTGGCTGATATTGACGCGCTAAAACCCATTCCTGGTGTTGATTTTAACGGTGTATTGAGTCAAGATAAAAACAGAGAATTCTTAACATCAGTTGAAAAGATTAAAGACTATATTCTAGCTGGCGATGTTTTTCAGGTGAATCTTTCAAGATTGTGGCGCTATGAGTTAGAAAATGATTGTACTTCAGCTCAGCTATATCAAGCCTTAAAACAATCAAACCCAGCGCCATTTTCAGCGCTTGCTCAGTTTGATGACTTTAGTATTGTTTCATCTTCTCCTGAGCGACTTTTTAGTGTGGATGGTAATATTGTACAAACACGCCCCATTGCAGGTACACACCCTCGTGGCGAAGGTAGTGAAGACGATACATTAAAACAAAGATTGGTCAATCATCCAAAAGAGCAAGCGGAGCACATTATGTTGCTTGATCTTGAACGTAACGATTTGGGTAGGGTGTGTGAATATGGCAGTGTAGAAGTGAACGAAGTTATGACACTTGAAACCTATCCATATGTACATCACATTGTTTCAAACATTAAAGGAAAGTTAAAGCCGAGTATAACCATTAAACATTTGGTTAAAGCATTGTTTCCAGGTGGAACGATCACAGGATGCCCCAAGGTGCGCTGCATGCAAATTATTGCTGAGCTGGAAAATGCCTCGCGTGATGCCTACACGGGTTCGTTAGGATATATTAGTAGTAATGGAAAAATGGATTTTAATATCTTAATCCGTAGCATGATCAAAAAAGATAAAACCTTAAGCTTTAGAGCGGGTGCCGGCATTGTGTTTGACTCTATTGCTGAACGAGAGTTAGAGGAAACTGCACATAAAGCACAAGGCATACTCAAAGTGTTTGATTAAGGTTTAAACTTTGAAGTCATAGGGTAACGACGCTCTTTTCCAAAAGCATTTTGACTAATTTTTGGTCCAGGGGCGCTTTGTCTGCGTTTATATTCATTGTTTAGCACCAGTCTAGTAATACGCTCAACGGTTTGTTTGTTAAACCCTTGTTTGACAATATAATCGACTGAGTGTTTTTGCTCAACAAACATTTCTAAAATCATGTCTAGCTCATCATAAGGTGGTAAGGAGTCTTTATCCAGCTGATCTGGTGCCAGTTCAGCAGAAGGCTCTCTATCGATCACGCGTCCAGGAATGATGTAAGATAGTGTGTTTCTATATTTTGCTAATTTGTACACCAGTGTTTTAGCCACATCTTTTAATGGCGCAAAACCACCTGACATATCACCATATAGTGTTGCATAGCCAACAGCCATTTCTGATTTATTACCAGTGGTTAATACGATTTTCCCTAATTTATTGGAAATTGCCATCAGTAGAGTACCACGAACTCTTGCTTGTAAGTTTTCTTCGGTTGTGTCGTTTTCTAGCCCAGTAAATAAAGTGCTTAGCTGAGTATTGAAGCTTTCAACCATTGAGTGAATGCTAATTTCATGATAATCAATACCCATACTGGTGGCCTGAGCCTTAGCGTCTTCAAGACTCATGCTTGATGTGTAAGTATAGGGCATCATAATAGCTTTAACCTTATCCGCACCAATTGCATCAGCTGCAATGGCCAAGGTTAGGGCGGAGTCAATACCGCCTGAGAGTCCAATAACCGCACCATTAAAAACGTTATTTTTTTCAATATAATCCTTGGTGGCCAGCACTAACGAGTCATAAATGTATTTTTCTTCAGCATAACTTTCTTGACTGATTGGGGTGTCTAAAGAGTGCGAATAGGTTTCAAAAAAAGGTAATTGATGTGTAACCTCACCTTGCTTATTCATAGCAAAAGAGCCGCCATCAAACACCAGCTCGTCTTGCGCACCCACCATGTTGACATAAATAAAACCAATATTGTGTTTGTTAACACGTTTGCGAATAGTTTCTATGCGTTTAGTGTGTTTATTAATCTGAAAAGGAGAGGCGTTAATACTAATAATACTGTCCACACCGTATTTAGCTGTTGCGTCAATGCTTGATTCTATCCAAGCATCTTCACAAACAACCAATCCAAAACGTTGATTTTGACAAGTAAAAACAAATGGTTCATTGCCAGGCTCAAAGTAGCGTTTTTCATCAAACACGCCATAATTGGGTAATTGTTGTTTATGGTAAGTATGAACCACACCATCTTGAATTAAGTAGGCACTATTGTGTAGAGTGCCATTGGTTTTGGAAGGTGCACCAAAAACAACACTGATTGAATCTGGGATGCGACGTTTGATCATATTGATTTTTTCTTCCACTTGTTGGATGAATCCTTCACGCAATAAAAGGTCTTCAGGTGGATATCCAATTAAAGCAAGCTCGGGAAAGATTAATAGATCCACACCTTGTTTGGCTGCTTCAACACTCAAAGAGGTAATTTTTTGAGCATTGTTGTCCAAATCGCCAACAACAGGGTTAATTTGTCCGATTTCTATTTTGATAGGCTTTGTTACATTTGAAAGGTTTTCTAGCTGCTCCTGCCAAAATACAGCCTTCGATTTATCACCCTTGATTTTGGCATGTTCGAGTTTGGTATTGGCAACCACTTGAGCGGGGTTTAAACCCAAAACACTAGCAAATTGCCAAGCATGGGTTTCAGACAGGGCGGCTTTTCCAGTTTTATATTTACTCAAATTTGATTGATTAATGCCATATTCTTGAGAGATTCTATAGTCTGAAAATCCAGTCTTTTTGCGCACTTTAGCTAGATAATCTTTGGTTTTATTTGCCATAATTTTTGATGAGTATTTACTAGTATTTTTTACCTATTATAGTTATTTTTTACCACCACTTAAAACTAATTAAATTAGTTAAAAAATACCAGTACTTGTAAAAGTACCATAATTACTACATAAGTAATTGATTTTTAATTAAAAAAACTTTATTTAATTTTTATTAAAATAAAACCTTTACAAAGCAAAAATCGAATGGTATATTTCGATCAAATTAATAACAAAAATAAGGAAAATATCATGAGCGAAATGCATAAGCACTTGTTGGCAGAATCAAAGTTAAAAACAGAGACTATTGAGATCCAAAACCAAGCGTATTTAGGCAGTGCAGAGGCTCAATATAAATTGGCAGATATTTTTCAAAAAGGCAAGGGTGTTGCAAAGAATGCAACTCATGCTTTTTACTGGTACCAAAGAGCGGCCAAGCAAGGAAATCTACTTGCTCAATATAATGTTTGGTACGCTTATTTAATAGGTGAAGGCACTCAAGCTGACTCTAAGCTTGCTAATAAGTGGCTTACAAGAGCTTCGCTTAAAAACTCTAGCTCAGCAACATCAATTATTTCTCAATTAATGGGAACAACTGTTCATTAATCCTATGCATAAATTATTAATCATTTTATTGGCTTTTTTGTCTATTACAATTAGTGCTCAGACTGATTTTAAGCAGGATGCTAGCTTATCTGACGCCTATAAACAAAGACAAGAGCAAGCTTTAATGTGGTTATCAAGCAATAAAAATCAGCTTGAAAAACTTGGAGTTAGTTTATCTAACAATACTTTATAACTAATCATTTTCTTTACAAGGGGGAGAAATGGAAACTTTATTAAATACTTTTATCTATTCATCAGCAGCCGTTATTGTTTCGTTAAGTATTAACTTAATACATTAGCCAATGCACTCGTTATCTTGGATTAAGGCTTTATTGGCTATAGTGGTCTCTCTAGCCATGGGTAGTGCAATAGCATCTGTCTATACAACTTATCTGCCAACTGTTGATACTAAACAGTTAAGCATAATTATTTCAATCGCGCTTATTTTGGGCTTAATATCCCTACAGCAAAGGAAAATCTAAATTTTTTTTGAAATAATCTACATAAATTCTTTTCTTTGCTGTTAAACTTTTCCTTGTAATTTTTAATTAAGTTGCATTTTTTAATTATTCTAAAAAAAAGGGGAAATTTATGAATAAATTCTTACAACTGTCTGCTGCATCGGTATTAGCTATTAGTAGCTTTGCTGTTCAAGCAGATACATTAAGCGATGTTAAAGCAAAAGGAAGTCTAACTTGTGGCGTATCAACAGGAATGCCTGGTTTTTCTGCGCCTGATTCAAGTGGTAATTGGTCTGGTGTGGATGTGGACGTTTGTCGTGCAGTTGCTGCAGCTGTGTTTGGTGATTCAAACAAGGTTAAGTTTGTACCATTAACAGCTAAAGAGCGTTTTGTTGCACTATCTTCTGGTGAGATCGACATGCTTTCTAGAAACACGACTTGGACACACACTCGTGATACTTCATTAGGTCTTACTTTTGCTGGTGTTAACTACTATGATGGCCAGGGTTTTATGGTTAAGAAGTCATTAGGCGTTAATGATGTAAGTGAATTAGACGGTGCGACTTTCTGTTTGCAAGCTGGCACAACAACTGAGCTTAACTTAGCTGATTACTTCCGTTCAAACAAAATGAGCTTTAAAGCGGTCACTTACGATACATCTGCACAAACCAAAGGTGGTTTTGAAGCAGGACGTTGTGATGCACTAACTTCAGACGTGTCTCAACTTGCTGGTCTTAGATCAACATTGAAAGATCCTAGCTCTGCGGTAGTATTGGGTAATGTTATCTCTAAAGAGCCTTTAGGTCCAGTTGTACGTAAAGATGACAACAATTGGCTTAATATTGTACGGTGGTCACTTAATGCAATGATCGAAGCAGAAGAGTTAGGTATTACTTCAGCGACAATTGATGATGCTTCTACTAGCCCTGGTGTACAGAGATTACAAGGTAAATCTGGCAAGCTTAACGAAAGCTTAGGTCTTGATAAGGATTGGTCACGCAATATCATTGCGCAAGTGGGTAACTACGGCGAGAGCTTCGAAAGAAATATCGGCATGTCAACACCAATTCAGCTTCCACGCGGTGTAAACCAGCTGTGGATTAAAGGTGGTATCTTGTATGCCCCAGCATTTAGATAAAATCTAAATAAAATATAAAAATGGCTAACTATACAGTTGGCCATTTTTTTATCATTTTTTTTATGTTTGCAAAACTAAAGTCACTACTGTACAACAATGAAGTTAGGGCTGTCCTATTCCAGGTATTAGCGGTTGTTGTTATTGCTTATTTTGCTTATCAAGCATTTGACAATATGATGCTTAATATCGAGTCAAGAGGCATTAGAAGTGGTTTTGGTTTTTTAAATAATGAATCTGGCTTTGCTGTTAATGATAATTTCTTTTTGGAGTATTCACCTGCATCAACTAACCTGCAAGCGTTTTACGTTGGTATTGTTAATACCTTAATTGTTGCCATAACAGGCATATTTTTTGCATCACTTATTGGTCTTATTGTTGGTATTTCTCGCTTATCTAGCAATTATTTGATTAGAAAAATAGCGACGATATATATTGAAATTTTTCGAAATATACCGATATTGCTGCAAATCTTATTCTGGTATTCAATCGCACTGAATGCATTCCCCTTTTCTCCGAGAAACAGTATCAATTTCTTCGATAGTATTTTTCTTAACTCAAGGGGCTTGTACCTACCTAAGTTGGTTGTTGGCTTTGAGCTATATCTGGTGATTGCAAGTTTTGTTGTTGGTGTTTTAGGCTATGTTTTTATTAAAAAACGCAGCAATAAGAAACATGATAAAACAGGAATACAAACCAACACCATTCCGCATTTTTTAGCACTTGTTATATTGCTACCAATGGTGGCTTATTTTGTTTTTGGTGTGCAATTAGAGTACCCAGTGCTTAAAGGATTTAACTTTAAAGGCGGTGTGGATTTCTCTATTGAGTTTTTTGCTTTGGCTTTCTCTCTAAGTATTTATACCGCAACCTATATCGCTGAGGCTATTCGTTCAGGCATTGAATCTGTGGATAAGGGGCAAAAGGAAGCAGCGGCAGCGTTAGGGTTAAAAGGCAGCCAGTCGATGCGTTTAGTAGTACTGCCGCAAGCCCTAAGGGTGGCAATACCGCCGATTATTAATCAGTACCTTAATCTTACTAAAAACTCGTCTTTGGCAACAGCGATTGGCTATTCAGAGTTAGTTGCTATATTTTCAGGTACTGTTTTGAATGTGGTGGGCCAGGCGATTGAAATTATCATATTGACCATGATGGTGTATTTAACGATATCTCTAATCATATCGTTAATCTTAAATATTTTTAACAAGAAAATGCAAATTAAGAGCAGATAAGTATTATGGCAGTCTATCCGTTAAAAGAAACAAAAAAAGCGCCACAATCGCAAACTAAGACGGTCTTATGGCTAAAAGAGAACTTATTTTCATCTGTATCCAATGTAATGCTTACATTTGTGGCGCTGTATATTATTTATTTGCTTGTGCCGCCGATTTTGAATTGGACAATTCTCGATGCCAACTTTAATCTAAGTGCGGATAACGACACTTGTGGTCGAGAGGGCGCGTGCTGGTCCTTTATTTATTCTAATCTCAAGATGTTTATTTACGGATTCTACCCGCAAGAAGAGTTGTGGCGCGTAAATACCATGTTTGGCATTATTGCGGCGTTGGTAGTATTTGGAATGTTGATTAATAAGTCACGATACAAGATGCATTATGTTATCGGCTCTTTCTTGATTTATCCTATTGTGGCCTTTATTTTGCTGCATGGGGGACTAGGCTTAGAAGTTGTTGAAACTGACAAATGGGGTGGCCTTACTCTGACTGTGGTGGTTGCTGCCGTTGGTATTGTCGCTTCTTTTCCACTGGGTATTTTGTTTGCACTGGGCAGACAGTCTGAAATGCGTATTGTGAAGTTTATCTCAGTTGTTTATATTGAGTTTGTACGTGGCGTTCCGCTAATTACCATTTTGTTTATGGCTTCTGTTGTATTGCCACTGTTTTTCTCAGCAGGCATGGACTTTGATAAATTACTTAGAGCTTTAATTGGTATAACTTTATTCCAAACAGCTTATATAGCAGAAGTGATCCGTGGTGGATTGCAAGCCATACCTAAAGGTCAGTATGAGGCTGCTGATGCGGTCGGCCTTAGTTTTGCACAAAAAATTACACTTATTATTTTGCCACAGGCATTAAAAATATCCATTCCTAACATTGTAGGATCTTTCATTGCACTATTTAAAGATACAACACTGGTATTGATTATTGGTTTGTTTGATATGTTAGCCATAGTAGGCGCAGCTACAAGTAACTCTAACTGGCTAGGAAGAGAGCCTGAAGGCTATGTGTTTGTTGCTATGGTGCTTTGGGTTATTTTGTATTCCATGAGTCGCTATTCTAAAAAACTTGAAGTTAGATTTAGCACAGAGCATAAAAATTAAAAGGAAAAAGTTATGAGCATAAACAGTACAACTAACGATAGATTATGTTGTGATATCATCAACATCAAAGGTCTAAACAAGTGGTATGGAGATTTTCATGTACTAAAAGATGTTGATCTAGAAGTTAAAGAAGGTGAGATTATTGTTGTTTGTGGTCCTTCAGGCAGTGGTAAATCGACACTCATACGCTGTGTTAATTTTCTTGAGCAGTTTCAAGAGGGGTCTATTGTTGTTGATGGAATTGAACTGAGTGACGATGTTAAAAAAATCAGACAAGTTCGCTCAGAGGTATCCATGGTATTTCAGCACTTTAACTTATTTCCACACTTGAGTATTGTTGATAATTTAACGTTAGCGCCAATCTGGGTACATAACAAAACTAAAAAGGATGCTAGAGATAAAGCATTGAAGCTGCTTGATAGGGTAGGTATTAGGGACCAAGCTGAAAAGTACCCAAATCAACTCTCAGGTGGCCAACAGCAGCGTGTGGCCATTGCCAGAGCGCTGTGTACATCACCAAAGATTATGCTTTTTGATGAGCCCACTTCAGCGCTTGATCCAGAGATGATTTCAGAAGTGTTAGATGTTATGGTGGAGCTCGCTAAAGACGGTATAACCATGATCTGTGTGACTCATGAGATGGGTTTTGCCAAAAAGGTGGCTGATCGCATTATTTTCATGGACGAAGGGCAGATTGTTGAGGAAAACACACCTGATAACTTCTTTAACAATCCAGAATCAGCTCGCTTACAGTTGTTTTTAGATCAAATTCTTACTCAGTAGCGCTCAAAAAACCACACAAAGTTATCTTTTGTAGCAAATGCACCACGTATTTTGTTAAACTTATGATTCACGACCGTCCACTATTTTTTACTCATGGGTTTATTCTTTAGAAACAAAAACAAGAAAAAAAGCCCAGATTCTGAAGAAAATCAAGACTGGAGTGTTGAATTACGACGCAGTAATTTAATGGAAAATATTTCCGAACAGCAGGGGTTTGATTTTGAAGAAAACATTGAAGCAGAGCATGTTAAAGGTACATCGAGTACTAAGAACGGACTAAGCTGTGTTTATGAAAAAATAAGATCGGACCAAGTCAAAATTTTAAAAAATTGCAAGAAGGAAAACACAGCTGATGAGCTGATGAAAATATCAGGACGCTCTCATAAAACACGATTTAAAAATGATATTTTAAATCCGTTGATTGAATGTGGATTTTTTGAGCGCACCATTCCAGAAAAACCAAAAAGTCCAAAACAAAAATACCGACTAACTGATAAATTTGTTCAGGTTAAATTTTAAAATCAGACTCACGCATTCTATTTTTTTTGTTTTTACTGTTTGATTTGGTATTTTTTAAGCTTTTTTGCTATTCATTTGCATTTTTTCCCAAATTTTCGTTTTTAGGCGCTTTTTTTTATAAAACCATCTTCTAACCCTAGTGAGTCATTAATCGTTTAAATATGAATAAGTGATATTTTTACTTATAAGTCATTGATTTTTAATGAATTTATGTATTTTTAGGCTTATTTTTAGGTTTTTTTGTGTTTTCAGCTTATACTATGGCTAACTTTTTATCAATTGCTTAAAAAAACTACCGTTACTTTATGAAGAAAGCACCATTCTTATTTTTTTCAATATTTTTTACAATTAATGCTTTTGCACTTTCAAGTGTTTATACCATTGATAACAATACAAAAATTCGTTCAGAAAGATCTGATAAGACAGATACAAATATTATAAAAGTATTGACCAAAGATCAAAAATTGCAGCGCTCTACCATGCATTATTCGGGCTGGTCTATGGTAAGTATTGATGATTTGAGCGGCTGGGTTTTGTCTGAAAAACTAACCGATAAACCACCTGTTGTTAAGATTAAAAAACCTTCACCTGATTTGGTAAAAAAAATAGAAAATTTAAAGAAAGAGAATGCCAAGTTATCCTCTGAAATGCTTGATATGAAAGCACTGTTGACTTTTGATAATGAGAAGCTAAAAGTGGAAAATACAGCCTTAAAACAGCAGGTTTTGGAGCTATCCAATAAGCTTAAATCACTCACTTTAGTTGATAAAAAAACAACAGATACCAGCACCAATAAAACCAAAAAAAATACCACTCAAGCAACCCCATCTAACAAAGCGCCAGTTAATAACAAACAAGAATCAGATGCTAACAAGACATCAATTTTTAATATAAACATTAATTGGACTTATACAGGCATTGCTATACTGTTTGTTATTTCGTTGTTTGTTGCAATAATGTTTAACAACTCAAGACGTCGCAATTCTGATCTGAACACCATACGTCGTTATTAATATGTCATATACTGAAGTTTCTATTGATAATTTTGATGAGCTGGTTATTGATCAGTCGCACAATAAATTAGTGATTTTAGACATTTCAGCTGAGTGGTGCGGCCCTTGCAAAATTTTAGAGCCAGTTATTAAATCTGTGGCAAATGAGTATGATGAAAGCGAGTTTCTACTGGCTAAAATCGAAGCAGAGGATGAAAACATGAAAATTGCTGGACGCTATGCTGTGCGTGGGTTTCCAACGGTTATTGCTTTTATTAGAGGCGAAGAAATGGATCGTTTTCATTCTGCAAAAACACCTGATTTTGTTAGAGAGTTTATTGACACAAACCTGCAAAAATTCTAAATGAAAACAGGTGTTTTACTCACAAATCTTGGCACACCAGACTCTCCTACTGAGCAAGATTTACGAGTATATTTATCAGAATTTTTATCCGATCCTAGAGTGGTTAATCCACCTAACTTTTTCCAAAAAATAGTTTGGAAAATTGTACTAAATGGCATTATTTTACGAAAAAGGCCTAAAAAATCTGCTGAAAATTACGCAAAAATTTGGGATAGTTTTGGCCCTGGATCACCACTACTAAATATTACAAATAAGCAGCTGTCAGGTGTTAAAAACATATTAGAAAAGAAGTTTAACAATCTTGAATTTGCTATTGGTATGCGCTATGGAAACCCTTCAATTGCCAGTGCGTTGCAAGAGCTAAAGGCTAAAAACTGTAGCAAAATCATTGTTCTTCCACTATATCCACAAAATTCTGGCCCAACAACACTTTCTACTATTGATGCTATTAATAAAGAAACAAGTTTATGGGAAGGTGGTATTGATATTGCGATCATTGATCAATATCATCAGTATGATAGCTATATTCAAGCACTCAGTGAGTCGGTTATTACTCATCAGCAAGAGTTTGGCAAGCCTGATCAGCTAATTATCTCCTTTCACGGCATGCCTCAACGATACGTTGATAATGGCGATGTTTATTACGAACAATGCTTAAAAACTGCTCAGCTGCTCTCTGAGCGCTTAAATTTAAAAGAAAATGAATACAAAGTCACTTTTCAGTCGGTATTTGGCAAAGAGGAATGGATTAAGCCTTATACAGACGCAACTTTAAAATCAATCGCAAAAGATGGTGTGAAACATGTGCAAGTTATCTGTCCTGGTTTCTCTGCGGATTGTTTGGAAACAATCGAGGAGATTGATCAAGAGAACCGTGCCTATTTCTTAGAATCTGGCGGAAAGGAGTTTAGTTACATTCCTGCACTTAATGCCAATAAAAAGCATATTCAAATGATGTGCGATCTGCTTTCAGAGTATTTAGATTAACTTCGCATAATTTATATTATGTTAAATAATGTCTAAATTAAAAAAATAGTAGCTCTCTACTCTACTACTTTAGAACTCTCGACTTATTGAAATAACAAACTTGTCTCCAACACAATTTTATTACTTTCAACACTAAATACTATTCGACCAATCTTATATGATGACACCGCAATAATAATTGCTGCATAGGTGCTAATAATAAATAATGGTGCGTTATAAATCCGCTCTCTGTGAATAGGAAAATGGCGCAAATAATATTGCTACAATCAACGCATTTAGCGCAAGCATTCTATCCTTTTTGGCACTGGATTCTTTTTAGAAAATAGTTTCTTAACCAAGAGAAATACTGCATTGCTCCTCTTAATTTGAAACTCTACATTCGGTAGAATAAATCTGTGCAATTTTTCAATTTCGTCCAAATTCTGCTTAGGGTTTACATAGCTAATATACGGCGTAATATGAAACCCCTTAAGCCCAATTAACTCAACAAACTCAATATTCCTTTTGCTGTCATCCACCAGCATGTCGCCATTGCTATAACGAATATCTTTGGGTTGTGTTCTAC
>CAYFPI010000021.1:18006-18336 GCA_964344985.1 uncultured Candidatus Thioglobus sp.
GGTAGAATAAATCTGTGCAATTTTTCAATTTCATCCAAATTAGAATCGATATAGTCAATATACGGCGTAATTCTAAATCCTTTTAATCCAATAGATGTAACAAACTCAATATTTCTTTTGCTATCATCTATGAGTATATCTCCATCCAAATAACGAATATCTTTTGGCTGAGACTTGCCCCAAGTCGCATCAGGATCGTAATCATCTCTAAAAACCGCATCAGAAAAGTACTTGTCTAACTTAAGCTGTGTAACAATCGGCTTAGCTCTTGCTTTGGTACTGGCCGTCCAAAGACTCATTCTTATGTGATTACTCTTTAATGAATCAAGT
>CAYFPI010000021.1:18346-20041 GCA_964344985.1 uncultured Candidatus Thioglobus sp.
CCTCTTCATTGTACAGTCTGTTTGCATCAGGGGTAATATTAACACGTGGCAAATCTAGCCTATCAGCATCCCAGCAAGTATTAATAGTAATGCAATCAGGTCGCTCCCCATGGGTGTGCCCTTTGCAGGCATCAGTTAGCTGCTTAAATTGAATATCATTAAGTGGTATTAAGCCTCTGTGTTTCTTGGCAAATGCAGCTGCTCTTGGGCCGTGTCCTACATCTCTATTTTCATTCTCACGCATACAATCATGAAAATAGGCAAAGTAAGAAAGCACCTCTTTATCTGCGTTATTAAACTGTGAGAGATACAGAGCGTTACGTTCAACCGTTTTCCAATGATTAATGCCGTGTATTAGGCTATTAAAAAAAAGCGGATTTAGATTTAAGTAAGTTAAAAACTTTTTCGTCAATCATTCTTTAATATGTTCTTTTATCATCGGCACAACCACCCGTCTAAAACGAGACAAGTGGCCCATTCCTGGAAATGGCGCTACTACTACTTTTGAAGATACCCCTGATAATTCAACAGCACTATATACATAATTTTGTATGCCTAGCATTAAAGTAATTACAACCTCAGGATTAGCTTCTTGTATTCTTTTAGATAGAGGAATAATACTGTCCTGCTGTATTGCATTAACTTCTGTAGTTGATAAATGATTAACAGGTTATAGACATAAATCATCAAGATAACACTCTTTGCTTTTGAAATAATTCAAAAACTCATTATTGTCTTCAAACTCCATTTCTAAAGCACTCTCAAATGTCTTTCTAATATTAGTTGTAAATGAGTGAGGATTACCATCATAAAAGAAAGCGCCACTTTTAGGAGCTGATTGTCCTACGAAAAGAACTTTAATATTGTCAGGTTTAAATGACTCCCTTAACTTTTCAACTTTATTTATAGCAGTACTTCTTTGACCAGAGTCGTTGTCATTAAATTTTAGTAGTTTTGATAAAGTTTTATTTGGTTTTGCTGCCAATAACGGAACAATTAAAAATGCAATAGAAAATACCAAGAAGTTAACTAAAAAAGATGGGGTATTAAACTCTCTTATAATTGCAAAATAACCCACTATAGATACTGACAACAATATGAATCCTGTAGATGTAATAAAAAAACCAAAACTTAAAATCTGATTACTATTGGTATTAAATACAGATTTCCCAGCATGATATGAAGAGATTACTATAGCAACAACAAGTAATGCATTGAAAGTAAACATACCAACACTATGCCAGGGATAGAGCGTTTGTGATTTATTAATAAATATAGATGATAATAACCCAATCAAGAGTGTATTAAACGCAAGTATCGTATAAATATTTTTGTTTATAAATTTCATTTGTTTGTATGGTTAAAAATAGAATCAATTGATGATATTACTATCTCAAGGTTGTCTTTATTGATGTTTTTTGTATAAGGTCTAATTTCATTATATCCATACATAGCTCCGCCTATTGAACCAACTAATACAGGGCAGTAATTAGCTACACCTGCAAACTCTTTAGACTGTTTTAAAGCATCTTCAAATGTTAAATTTTTCATTAAAAACCATAGTGCTGCTACAAGAACATCAGGAGCGTAACCACCATCGCTTAAATCATCAATAGTTAAAGAGTCAAGATGTTGAAAAATATTGTCATGCCACGCCCAATCATAATTTAAAAACTTCATTCAAAATTTAATAGA
>CAYFPI010000022.1:0-1356 GCA_964344985.1 uncultured Candidatus Thioglobus sp.
CACAACTAAGAACGTTTCTAGAGCGACTGCTGATGGTAATGCTACAGGTACTGCTTCTGGTGAGGCTTCTGGTAAAGCTGATGCTTACGCTAAAGGTCAAGCTGATGGTTATGCTAAAGCACAAGCTGATGCTTACGCTAAAGGCTACGCAGACGGTAAGGGTAATGCTGCTGTAGACTCACGCGACCAATACTACGCAGCTCCAGTTGTTCCTGCTGCTGCAAAATAATTAAGTTAACTTAATTAGTAAAAGAGGCGTTTATTCGCCTCTTTTTTTCGTCTATTGAAAATATATTATAAAACCATAATATAAATAGTGTATAATATACATAATCTAATATTAATTTATATCGGGGAGGTATAGATATGAAAATTATGTCAAAAACATTAATTACTGCTTTGATATTGTTATCAAGCGTAGCAAATGCTAAGTCATGGATGCCATGGGATAACAATAACAACGGCAATGACAATCTATTTGAATCATGGATGCCGTGGAATTCATCAAGTTCAAACGCTAATTCTAACTGGGGTCCTTTTGATGGCGGTTCTAACTGGGGCCCTTTTGATGGCGGTTCTAACTGGGGCCCTTTTGATGGCGGTTCTAATTTTGGCCCATTTGATTCTGGATCGAACTGGGGTCCGTTTAGCTCAGACTCTAACTGGGGTCCGTTCAACAACATGAACGACATGGTTAATGAGTCTGACTGGGGTTTTTATTATAATAATAAAAATACCACTTCGAACAAGGGCTACTCAAGAGCTGATGGCAAGTATGCTGCAGAGTTAGAATCTCGTGGTGTGGGTTATTCAGATGCTTATACAAAGGGTAATGCAGATGCTTATTATAAAAGCCAGTTAGATGGCTATGGTAATGCGCGTGGCAATGGTCGTTTTGAAGGCTATGGAAGAAAAGGCTACCTTGGCTATACGCCATTTTCTGGTAACACTTTCCCAGCACCTGCTAATTAAAAAAAGTTTCTAAAATATCTACCTTTTAGCTAAATACATCATTATAATTTAGCCTAATTCCTCGATAGCTCAGTTGGTAGAGCAACGGACTGTTAATCCGTTTGTCGCTGGTTCGAGCCCAGCTCGAGGAGCCAATTAAACAAAGGCCTGTATTTATTACAGGTCTTTTTTTTACCTAATTAAAATGACACTTATTCAAAGATGTCCAATAGTAAGATCTTAAGCGCTTACTGTATACTTTGATGTTATGCCTATACAGCCTAAAGGTCTTTACTCTTATCCAAAGTTCTGGCCTTATAAAAAAGGACTTGTTCCTGCGCCACTACTGCCCATGTCTCGCAAAGAGATGGATGTATTAGGGTGGGATAGTTGCGATATTATTAT
>CAYFPI010000022.1:1366-11463 GCA_964344985.1 uncultured Candidatus Thioglobus sp.
TATCGTAACAGGTGATGCTTATGTAGACCATCCTAGCTTCGGTATGGCAATTATTGGTCGCTTGTTAGAGTCTCAAGGATTTCGTGTTGGAATTATCTCTCAACCTGATTGGCGCTCTGCAGATGATTTTAGACAATTAGGTAAGCCGAATTTGTTTTTTGCAATTACCTCAGGCAATATGGATTCAATGGTGCATCATTACAGAGCTGAGAAGAGTCCTCGCTCTGACGATGTATACACAGCAGGGGGTGTTGCTGGAAAAAGACCTGATCGTGCCACTACCGTTTACACACAACGCGCAAAAGAGGCTTATAAGGGTATTCCAGTGATTATTGGTGGTATTGAGGCTAGCTTAAGGCGTATTGCGCAATATGATCATTGGTCACAAACCATTCGTCGTTCTGTTTTGCCTGATTCTAAAGCAGATTTGTTAATCTTTGGTAATGCGGAACGCGCTGTGGTTGAGGTGGCACACCGAGTTGCTGCAGGTGAAAATATTAAAGATATTACTGATATTCGTGGTACGGCCTTTATGCAAAAAGGTATTCCTAAAGGCTGGACAGTGCTAGATTCAAGCAGTATTGACACTGATAAAAGTTTAATCCATCCACGGGCAGATCCTTATGTAGATACATCTGCTAAAGATGAACAGGGATGTATTGATAAAAATAATCTCAATTATGGAGCGGATCAAGTTATTAATTTTGATCATCGGACCAAGGGCTTAAAGCGAGAAAAAACCGTTATTCGTCTCCCATCTTTTGAGCAGGTAAAAAAAGATCGTTATTTGTACGCGCATACATCTCGAGTTTTTCATCTAGAGACCAATCCAGGTAATGCTAGAGCTTTAGTGCAGTGCCATGGTGAGCGTGATGTTTGGCTAAACCCGCCGCCAATTCCTTTGTCAATGAGTGAGTTTGATAGTGTGTTTGAACTGCCTTATACGCGTAAGCCACATCCTGCTTATGGCAAGTTAAGAATTCCTGCCTATGACATGATTCGTTTTTCAATTAATATTATGCGTGGTTGTTTTGGTGGTTGTACTTTCTGCTCTATCACTGAACACGAAGGGCGAATTATTCAGAGTCGTTCTGAAGATTCTGTAATTAGTGAGATTGAAACGATCCGTGATAGCATTGATGACTTTAAAGGCAACATTTCTGATCTTGGTGGGCCAACCGCCAATATGTACCGACTTCAGTGCAAGGATGAAAAAATTGAAGCTGCTTGCAGGCGTCTAAGCTGTGTTTATCCAGATATTTGTTCAAACATGGGTACGGATCACAAGCCACTAACTAAATTGTATCAACGAGCACGTAATTTAGAGGGGATTAAGCGTATCTTTATTGCTTCAGGTCTTAGATATGATCTTGCAGTACGTGATCCAGAATACATTAAAGAATTAGTAACTCATCACGTAGGAGGGCGTTTAAAAATCGCACCTGAGCATACAGAAGACAATACTTTGTCAAAAATGATGAAGCCAGGTATTGGCTCTTATTACAAGTTTAAAAAGCTATTTGAACGCTATTCCAAACAGGCTGGAAAACAGCAGTATTTGATTCCTTATTTTATTTCATCACATCCTGGAACGAGTGATAAGGATATGTTGAATTTGGCGATCTGGCTAAAACGTAATGATTTTAAGCCTGATCAAGTTCAGGCTTTTATTCCCACGCCAATGGCAATAGCATCCGCTATGTATCATAGCGAGTTAAACCCACTTAAAAAAATTACCCGACAATCAGAAGCAGTAAAGACTCCGAGAAATGCCCAGCAACGTAAACTGCACAAAGCTTTTTTGCGCTACCACGATCCTAAAAATTGGGATATTTTGCGACAGGCGTTAAAGCGAATGGGGCGTAGTGATTTAATTGGTAATAAAGAAGGGTGTCTAGTGCCTTATTCTAAATCTGTAAGTAAACCAAAGTCACACTACCCAAAAAAAGGCCGCAATGATTTTCATCATCGAATATCTGCAAAAAAGACTAGAAAAAGACCTTAACTGTTTGGTTTGACTTTGTATTCAATATTAATTAAAATGAATACAAAATATAACCAGGAGTTTTTATATGTCTCAAACTACGATGACTGTCAGACTAAGTGGCGAATTGAGTGATTTTGTTGCTAATAATGTTGATGCTAATGGGTCTTATGAAAATATCAGCGAATATGTGCGAAGCTTGATTCGAAGCGATAAGGAGCGATTTGAAAAAGAATCTTTTGAAAGGCTTAAAGCTGAATTAACATTGGCTTTTTCTGTGCCAGACTCTTCTTATTCTGAGCTAAGTGCGCAAGATATTTTTGATAGAAATATCTAGACAATATTTATGGCTATCGTACAAAAATCAGCATCATTGAAAATAGATGAGATATATCGATATACAGTAAAAAACTGGGGAGAAGTGCAAGCTAAAAGTTATATCAGTGGTTTATTTGAAGCTTTTAATAATATCGACAGTAATTTAGTTGTGTCTTATTCAATACCTGCAGATTTTGGTATTAATGGATTTTATTTTAGATACGAAAAGCACTACGTTTACTGGAAGTACTTAGTTAATGGTGATATTGGTATTGTTACTATTTTGCATGAGCGCATGCATAAAATTAAACAGTTTAATCAAAAATAATATCTATACTTCAGCTAGTTTTTCAACAGCAAGTTTTATATTATCCATACTGGTTGCAAATGAAAAACGTACATAACCAGGTGCACCAAATGCTGAACCAGGCACTAAAGCAATATTAAGTTTTTCTAAGCAATAGGTTGATAGTTCGACATCATCTTTCAACCCTAGTCGATTAATCAAACCTTCTACTCTTGGGAATGAATAAAAAGCGCCATGAGATTTTGGACATTCAACGCCATTAATAGCATTAAGTCTATCCACAATGAAGTTATGACGCTGTTCAAAAGCATCAACCATGGTGTTAATAATACTTTGATCTCCAGTAAGTGCCTCTAGTGCGGCAGCTTGTGCAATAGAGCAGGGGTTGGATGTAGATTGCCCTTGAATCTTTTTCATGGCTTTAATAATCGATTCTGGACCTGCACTATAGCCAATACGCCAGCCAGTCATAGCGTAGCCTTTAGATACACCGTTTAAAATAATGGTACGATCTTTAAGAGAATTATCAGCCATTACAATGTTGATAAAATCGTCATTTCCCCAACGAATATGCTCATAAATATCATCAGTAATAATTAAAACGTGAGGGTGATTTTTAAGTACATCAGCTAATGCTTGCAATTCTTCTTTTGTGTAAACAGCACCTGTCGGATTTGAAGGGCTATTCATTACTAGTAATTTGGTTTTGCTGGTAATGCTGTTTTCTAGTTGAGTAGGCGTAATTTTAAAATCTTGCTCTAAACCTGTTTCTACAATAACAGGGGTTGCATCTGCAAGAATAGTCATATCAGGATAACTTACCCAATAAGGTGCAGGAATAATCACTTCATCACCTTCATTAAGCACCGCTTGACACAAGTTGTAAAAGACTTGCTTACCACCTGATGACACCATAACTTCAGAGGCTGTGTAATCTAGATTATTCTCACGTTTGAATTTTTGAATGATTGCATTTTTAAGCTCAGGTGTACCATCAACCGCTGTATAGCGAGTTTGACCATTTTTAATAGCATTGATACCAGCTTGTTGAACATTTTCTGGCGTATCAAAATCTGGCTCGCCAGAGCCCATAGGTACAATTTGAATACCTTGAGATTTCAACTCATTGGCTTTTGCAGTAACAGCAAGAGTGGCAGAAGGTTTTACTTTTTGAACTCTATCGGAAAGAAAGTCTGGCATGATTGCTTATAAAAAATAGATTAAAATTGAGTGTTAATGTTAATGAAAAAATACACCAAGTGGGCAAGAAATTCCAACTAGAATCAAAATTTTCTCCAAGTGGTGACCAGCCTGAAGCAATTAAAACTTTAGTTGCTGGTGTCGATGCTGGCGAGAAGTTTCAAACACTTTTAGGTGTGACTGGTTCAGGTAAAACATTCACTCTGGCAAATGTTATTAAACAGACCAAACGCCCAAGCTTAATCATGGCGCCTAACAAAACTTTAGCAGCCCAACTTTACGCTGAAATGAAAGAGTTTTTCCCAAATAATGCGGTCGAGTATTTTGTTTCCTATTATGACTATTACCAGCCTGAAGCTTATGTGCCGGCAAGTGATACCTACATTGAGAAAGACTCATCCATTAATGAACAAATTGAGCAGATGCGCCTGTCTGCCACCAAAGCCTTGCTTGAGCGTGATGATGTTATTATTATTGCCAGTGTTTCAGCCATCTATGGTTTAGGAGATCCAGACAGTTATATGCAAATGCTCTTGCATTTAAGTGTGGGTGAGATATCTAATCAGAGAGAGATCCTTTCTCGTTTGTCACAAATGCAATACACTCGTAATGATGTTTCACTTAGCAGGGGTTGTTTTCGAGTTAAAGGCGAAGTGATTGATATTTTCCCAGCCGACTCTGAAGAGCAAGCCTTGCGTGTTGAGATGTTTGATGAAGAGGTGGAGAGGTTGTATTGGTTTGACCCATTAACGGGCGAAAAACTTAAATCATTACAAAGAGTGACTGTTTATCCACAAACCCACTACGTTACACCAAAATCAAAAATTTTAAACATGCTAGATGACGTTAAAGACGAGCTGAAAGATAGGCGTAAAGAGCTTTTATCTTTAAACAAGCTAGTGGAAGAGCAGCGTCTTACTCAACGCGTACATATGGATATCGAGATGATGCGAGAGCTTGGATACTGCACAGGTATTGAAAATTACTCGCGTTATTTATCAGGCAGAAACCCAGGAGAGGCACCACCAACACTACTTGATTATTTGCCGGACAATGCTTTGGTAATTTTGGATGAGTCGCACGTGACTGTGAGCCAAATTGGTGGCATGTATAACGGTGATAGGGCGCGCAAAAAAACATTGGTTGAGTTTGGATTTCGCTTGCCTTCAGCGCTTGATAATCGCCCGTTAAAATTTGAAGAATTTGAAGATCGAGTTCACCAATGTATTTTGGTATCAGCCACACCAGCAGCTTATGAGCTTGAAGTTTCAAATGTTATTGCCGAACAAGTGGTAAGACCAACGGGTTTGTTAGATCCTGAAATTGAGGTTAGACCGGTGGAAACTCAGGTGGATGATCTACTTAGTGAAATCAATAAACGCGTTAAAGTTGGAGATCGAGTGCTAGTCACTACGCTCACTAAGAAGATGTCTGAACAACTGAGTGATTATCTTAATGAGCATCAAGTTAGAGTAAGGTATTTACACTCTGATATTGATACGGTTGAGCGTGTGGAAATTATTAGAGATCTGCGTTTAGGTGTGTTTGATGTATTGGTTGGTATTAACTTGCTTAGAGAGGGTTTGGATATTCCAGAGGTTTCGTTAGTAGCTATTTTAGATGCTGATAAGGAAGGTTTTTTACGTTCTGAGAGATCGCTTATTCAAACTATGGGCAGGGCAGCTAGAAATGTTAACGGCAAGGCAATCTTGTATGCTGATCGTATTACTGGATCCATGCAAAGAGCTATGGATGAAACTAATAGGCGTCGAAAAAAACAACAAGCACATAATAAGAAAAATAACATTATTCCAAAAGGTGTTTCTAAGCCAATTATTAATATTTTAGAAACGGATTTGACCAGTGAACAGGATAATCAAGATAATACTGAAATTGTTATTGAGCAGCTTTCTCCCGTACAATTGGCAAAGAAAATTAAAGAACTAGAAAAACAAATGTACGCTTATGCACAAGAGTTAGAGTTTGAGCGTGCTGCTGATATGCGTAATCAAATTAAACAATTAAAAGAATCGCAGTTTCAATCCGCCTTATGAATACAAAACTAAATATTAATGAAATATTTTATTCACTACAAGGTGAGGCGCGTGAAATCGGCTTGCCAACAGTCTTTATACGCTTAACGGGTTGCCCACTGCGTTGTTCATATTGCGATACAGAATATGCATTTAAAGGTAATCATTTGGTATCTGTTGATGAAATCATTAAGCAGGTTGAAACTTACAAGACTCGATATGTTTGTGTAACAGGTGGTGAGCCTTTAGCGCAAATTAATTGTCATATATTATTAGATGCGCTTATTGCTAAAGATTATCAAGTATCTCTTGAAACCAGTGGCTCTATAGATGTCTCAGAGGTAAATCCAAAAGTATCCATTGTTATGGATGTAAAAACCCCTTCATCAAATGAATCTGAGCAAAATAAATATAGCAATATAGCGTTACTCAAAGCTAAAGATCAACTTAAATTTGTTATTGGATCAAAGCAAGATTTTGATTGGAGTGTTGAAATTCTAGAAAAGCATCCAAGTAATACTGAAGTGTTATTCTCACCTGTTTTTGGAGCTATAACCCCAACACAATTAGCTGATTGGATTATTGAAAATCAGCTTAATGTACGCATGCAGGTACAGTTGCACAAATTACTTTGGGGCGATGAGCAAGGAAAGTAAGATTTATTTGATTTGAATTTTTTTAACTTTAGGTTTTGGCTGATCCAATCTAGGGATAGACACTGTTAAAACACCTTCTTTAAAGTTCGCATCAATATTATCTTCATCCGCATCACTTGGTAAAGAATACGATTGTGAAAAACGGCTAGATGCAGTTCGTGAACTATTGCCTGTTTTTTCACTAACTTGAATGCTACCTTTAATGTAAATTGTATCGTCCTTAGTGGAGATGTCTAAATTTTCTTTATCTAAATTGTTAACTTGTATTTGAATGATATAGCTATTGGTTTCTTTATCAATGTAGCGACGAGATTGTGTGCCAAATGATGTTGTGTTTTGTATCTCACGCATCTGATTATCAAAGTGCTGAAATTGCTTATTAAAATCAGACCATATATTGTTGTTAAACATACTATTTTGAAACGGCGTGTTAGCAAAAGCAGTACTAGAGAAAGCCAACAAGGATAGTAAGATTTTTTTATTCATTTTTCTTCTCAAAATTTATTATTAATTACTGTTTGTTAATATAGCAAATTATTCACTTTTAATCAAGCTAATTTATCATCAGCAACATGATATTTTGGATCTTCTAATACGTTAACCTCTACCAATCCTTTTGCTGTTTTAAGTAACAATCTACATTCAGAGCTTAAATGTTTAAGATGCAATATTTTTCCAGCTCTTTTGTAGCGATCTGCTAATTTATCAATAGCTTGAATGGCTGAGTGATCCATAACTTGAGAATTTTCAAAGTCAACAAATACATTTTCAGGGTCATCATATGGCGTGAATAACTCTTGAAAGTTGTGTGTATTAGCAAAGAATAGCACGCCATTTATTTGGTAAGTCTTGATGCCACTTTCTTCATTGGTGTCTTTTTTAGCATAAATTTGCTTTGCATGTTGCCAGGCGAAAACAATGGCTGACATTAACACACCCACAATAACAGCAATAGCCAAGTCGGTAAATACAGTAATGACTGCCACTGAAATACCCACAACACTATCAGCAACAGGTACACGCGAGATTAGTCTAAAACTACACCACTCAAAGGTTCCGATTACTACAATAAACATCACGCCCACTAGTACTGCAATTGGGATTTGCTCAATGTATTGAGAGAACAGCAAGATGAAACTCAGTAAAAAAGCACCCGCAACAAAGCCTGATAAGCGACCACGACCACCTGATTTAATATTGATAATACTCTGGCCCACCATAGCACAACCACCCATGCCACCAAAAAATCCTGTTACTGTATTAGCAACGCCTTGACCAATACTTTCTTTGTTTGGTTTTCCTGTTGTCTCTGTTAACTCATCAACTAGGTTTAATGTTAGTAGAGATTCAATTAATCCAACTAGTGCTAAGATAATACTATAAGGTAGAACGATGTATAAAGTCTCTAAAGTAAAGGGAACCTCTGGAATGGCAAAGCTTGGAAGGTCGCCAGAAATTGAAGCCATATCACCAACGGTTTTTGTATCTAGGTTAAAGATAATAGCAACTGCTGAACCTGCCACAATAGCAACTAATGTAGAAGGGATGGCGGTGGTTATTTTTGGCAAATAATGAATAATAGCCATAGTTAGTAGAATTAATCCGCTCATAATAATAAGTGCATTGCCACTAATAAAACCGCCATCGGCAAGTTTAAAGTGCTCAAGTTGTGCCAAGAAAATCACCATAGCTAAGCCGTTAACAAAGCCTAAAAATACCGGATGAGGTACTAAGCGAATAAATTTGCCCAGCTTAAATAAGCCAAAAGCAATTTGTAATACTCCCATCAGCACCACAGCAGCAAATAAATACTGAACACCGTGTTCAACCACCAGTGCTACCATTACAACGGCCAAAGCACCTGTTGCACCAGAGATCATGCCTGGGCGACCGCCTAATAATGAAGTGATCATACCCACCATAAAAGCAGCATATAGTCCTACCAGTGGATGAACGTGGGCAACCAAGGCAAACGCTACTGCTTCAGGTACTAAAGCCAAAGCTACCGTTAAGCCAGATAAAAAATCATTCTTAGCATTGTTTGGGACGTGTTTATTAATCAGTGAAAACATAACTACCTTATTAAGTTAATTTTTATTAAATTTAGTTTGAAGCTGGCACCACAGGTGTTGAAGAACTGACACCTGTATTTTGTGCGCGATGACGCATAACGTGATCCATAATTGTCATGGCCAGCATGGCTTCAGCAATAGGAGTGGCACGAATGCCAACACAAGGGTCATGACGACCTTGTGTGATTACTTCAATTGGATTGCCGTCTTTATCAATACTGTCAACTGGCAAGCGCAAACTAGAGGTAGGCTTAAGTGCCATAGAGACTAGCAAATCTTGCCCTGAAGTAATGCCACCCAGTGTGCCACCAGCATGGTTAGAAGCAAAACCTTCTGGCGTAATTGCATCACGATGCTCAGTGCCTTTTTGAGTAACACAGTTAAATCCTGCACCAATCTCAACACCCTTAACAGCATTGATACTCATGATAGCGTGAGCAATGTCTGATTCAATTCTATCAAAAATTGGCTCGCCTAAACCAACGGGCATATTGGTGGCTACCACATTAACCCTTGCACCGATTGAATCGCCCGACTTGCGTAGTGCGTCCATATATTCTTCAAGCTCACTCACCTTGTTTGCATCAGGGCAAAAGAATGGATTATTGTGAACCTCATTCCAGTCAAGTGTTTCAGCTTCAATTGGTCCTAGTTGTTTAAGGTAGCCTTTAATTTCAATGCCTAGGTTTTCTTTTAAGTATTTTTTAGCAATGCCGCCACAAGCAACGCGCATGGCAGTTTCGCGTGCACTAGAGCGACCACCACCACGATAATCTCTAAAACCATATTTTTGATCATAGGTGTAATCAGCATGTCCAGGTCTAAAGGTGTTGGCAATATTGCCGTAGTCTTTAGAGCGTTGATCTGTGTTTTGAATAATTAGAGCAATCGGCGTACCAGTGGTTTTTCCTTCAAAAGTGCCTGAAAGAATTTTTACTAAATCGTCTTCACGACGTTGTGTTGTATGGCGTGAAGTTCCTGGTTTTCTAAGATCTAGATCGCCTTGCAAGTCAGCCTCACTCAGATCCATACCAGGAGGACAACCATCCACAATACCAACTAGTGCCTCACCATGAGACTCGCCAGCAGTAGTCACTGTAAATAATTTTCCAAACGAATTACCAGACATACACTTAACCTAGAGTTTTAATATGTTATTGATTATACCTAGACAGGTATTTATTTCATTAGTTTGTCTGACACTTTATTGTAAACCCAGGCAATTGCAAACCCACCGATGGCGGCGTCCATAAAACCCCAGATCATACCAATAATAATGCCGATAAAATCAAGTGAATATCCCAAGTAAATACTTGATAAGAAACCTGATACATTGTGAAGATAAGAGTCAGAAATAAGAGTCACTAACGATACAAAAAGTACACTTAATGACCAAACAATACCTAATGCTAAAGAAAAAGATTTAGTGTTGATTTTCTTATTCATGGTTTCATTGTACTACTAAATAAAGCTAGGGTCAAGACAACTTAAGCATATTTAAAAACCTGTTAAAGTACTGTCATGACA
>CAYFPI010000023.1:0-10796 GCA_964344985.1 uncultured Candidatus Thioglobus sp.
GACAAGCTCGCCATCTTTCGCTTGCATCAAACCACCGTATGGAACCTTAAAGCGTTCCAATTCACGATCCTTTTCATCGACCAGAGCCAATTCACCATTTCGGCGGAGTGAAATCATTTGAACACTGCCGTCATACTCTGCTTCAACAACATTCAAATCAATATATTTAACCTTACCGTCACGCGTGGCCTTTTGATCTGTTTCAATCAGAGAAACCGATGCGATACCACCGGTGTGGAATGTACGCATTGTTAACTGTGTGCCTGGCTCACCAATTGACTGCGCTGCAATTACACCAACTGCCTCACCTACGCCAATCTTATGACCACGTGCCATGTCATTACCATAACAAGATGAACACACACCATAACGAGTATCACAAGTAATTGCTGAACGAACTTTGATTGACTCGATACCAATCTCATTGACCTTATTCGAATCATCCAAGGTAACCAAATGACCTTTAGACATTAGAATATCTGTTGTGTCAGGCACCAACACATCTTCAGCCAAAACACGACCTAATACTGCATCACCCAATGTTTGTACAATGTTTCCACCATCAATTACTGCTTTCATGACTAGACCATTATCGGTACCACAATCATCTTCAGTAATAACAAGATCTTGACCAACATCTACTAAACGACGTGTCAAGTAACCTGAGTTTGCCGTTTTCAGTGCAGTATCAGCTAGACCTTTACGTGCACCGTGTGTTGAGATAAAGTATTGCATATTATTCAAACCTTCACGGAAGTTTGAAGTAATTGGTGTTTCAATAATTGAACCGTCTGGCTTGGCCATTAGACCACGCATACCAGCAAGCTGTCTCATTTGCGCTGGAGAGCCACGAGCGCCTGAATCAGCCATCATATAAACTGAGTTAAATGATGCTAGCTTTTCAGTTTTACCATCGCTATCAGTAAAGTCTTCAAAACCGATTTCATCCATCATTGCCTTTGCAACTTTCTCAGAAGTTCCAGACCAAATATCAATCACTTTATTGTAGCGCTCACCATCGGTTACAACACCTTTTGAGAACTGATCTTGAATGTCTTTTACTTGTGCTTCTGCTTGTTCGATCATGCCAGCTTTTGAATCTGGAATGGTCATGTCATTTGAACAGAAAGAGATACCTGATTTAGTTGAATACTGGAAACCCATGTACATCATCTGATCAGCAAACATTACTGTTTGTTTAAGCTCTTGTGTACGGTAACAAACATGAATTAAATGAGAAACTACTTTTTTAGAAATAGCCTCATTAACCAAATCAAATGACAAGCCTTTAGGCAAAATTCTAGAGAAGATCGCACGACCCACTGTTGTATCAACAATGCGTGTTGAGCTTGGTTCGTACTTACCTTCATCATTTTTCACATAGTCTTGAACACGCAATTTAATTTTAGCGTGTAGTGATGCACTGCCTGATTCATAAGCATTTAATGCTTCAGCTGGACTGGCAAATACCATGCCTTCGCCTTGCTGATTCACCATATCACGCGTCATGTAATAAAGACCCAAGATTACGTCCTGAGAAGGTACGATAATTGGCTCACCACTGGCTAAGTGTAATACGTTATTAGAGGCCAACATCAATGTTCTAGCTTCTAATTGCGCTTCTTCAGATAATGGTACGTGTACCGCCATTTGGTCACCATCAAAGTCTGCGTTAAACGCGCCACAAACAAGCGGATGAAGTTGAATAGCTTTACCTTCAATTAATAACGGCTCAAATGCCTGAATACCAAGACGGTGAAGTGTTGGCGCACGGTTTAGCATTACTGGATGCTGGTGCACTACTTTTTCTAAAATATCCCAAACTTCAGGCGTTTCTGCTTCAACCATCTTCTTAGCAGCTTTAATTGTTGATGCTAAGCCTTTTTGTTGTAATTGGTTGTAGATAAACGGCTTAAACAACTCTAATGCCATCTTCTTAGGAAGTCCACATTGGTGCAATTTAAGGTATGGACCACAAACAATTACTGAACGTCCAGAATAGTCAACACGCTTACCTAGTAGATTTTGACGGAATCGACCCTGCTTACCCTTAATCATGTCAGAAATTGACTTAAGCGGACGACGATTATTGCCCATCCCTGCACGGCCACGACGGCCATTATCAATTAGTGAATCTACCGCTTCTTGCAGCATACGCTTCTCGTTACGCACAATAATTTCTGGCGCATCAAGCTCCAATAAACGCGCTAAACGATTATTACGGTTAATAACACGACGATATAGATCGTTCAAATCACTCGTTGCAAAACGACCACCATCAAGTGGCACTAATGGACGTAAATCAGGTGGAAGAACTGGCAATACTTTAAGTACCATCCACTCTGGTTTGTTACCTGATTGAATCAGTGAATCAATTAGCTTTAAACGCTTATTGTATTTCTTTAATTTGGTTTGACTCTTAGTGTTTAAGCTGTCTTCACGCAAGTTAGCCGCTTCTTTTTCAAGCTGCATTTCTGAAAGAACATCATGAATTGCCTCAGCACCCATTTTCGCTTCAAATTCATCATCGCCATACTCATCAAGCGCATCAAAGTACATTTCTTCAGTTAATAACTGCTTGTGTACTAATGGCGTTGAACCCGGATCAGTTACTAAAAATGCTTCAAAATATAAAACACGCTCAATATCTTTAAGCGTCATGTCCATCAGTAGTCCTAATCTTGAAGGTAGAGACTTAAGGTACCAAATGTGTGCAACTGGTGCTGCTAATTCGATATGACCCATACGCTCACGACGAACCTTAGAATACGTCACCTCAACGCCACATTTTTCACAAACCACGTTGCGGAATTTCATGCGCTTGTATTTACCACATAGACACTCAAAGTCTTTCATTGGACCAAATACTTTCGCACAGAATAAACCTTCTCTTTCAGGCTTGAACGTACGGTAGTTAATGGTTTCTGGTTTTTTTACTTCACCAAATGACCATGAACGAATCTTCTCAGGAGAAGCTAGACCAACCTTAATAGCATCAAAGTCTTGTTCTTTATTTTCTTGTTTTAATATCGTCAATAAATCTTTCACTATATTCTCCTAATTAGTACTGCTCTAACTCAACGTCAATACCCAATGCTCTAATTTCTTTAATTAGTACATTAAACGACTCTGGCATAACTGATTCCGTTAAGTTTTTACCATCTACAATGCTCTTGTACATCTTCGCACGACCAGCTACATCATCAGACTTAACGGTTAGCATTTCACGTAATGTGTGTGCTGCACCATAAGCCTCTAATGCCCACACTTCCATTTCACCGAAGCGCTGACCACCAAACTGTGCTTTACCACTTAATGGCTGTTGTGTTACTAATGAGTAAGGACCTGTTGAACGAGCATGCATCTTATCATCAACCAAGTGATTAAGCTTAAGCATGTGCATGTAACCAACAGTTACTGGACGGTCAAACGGCTCACCCGTACGTCCATCATAAAGTTGCTCTTGGCCAGATTCTGGAAGATCTGCTAGCTTTAATAACGACTTGATATCACTCTCTTTAATGCCGTCAAATACTGGTGTTGCCATTGGCACACCTTCACGTAAGTTTTTAGCTAACTCAATAATTTCTTCATCACTAAATGAGTCAAGATCTTCTTGCTTACCATGTGAATTGTAAATTTTTCCTAAGAATTCTCTTATCTCAGTAACCATTTCAGCACGCTTTTCATCAAGCATTGCCGCAATCTTAAAGCCTAAACCTTTGGCAGCATAACCTAGGTGAACCTCAAGCACCTGACCAACGTTCATTCGTGATGGCACACCCAGTGGGTTAAGCACAACATCAACCGTCGATCCATCTGCAAGATAAGGCATGTCTTCAACTGGAGATACACGCGAAATCACACCTTTGTTACCATGACGTCCGGCCATCTTATCACCAACTTGAAGTGTTTTACGTGTTGCTACATAAACTTTCACCATCTTCATAACGCCTGGTGGCAATTCTGCACCTTCGTTAATCTTAGCTTTTTCGTTTTCAAAGAACTTGTCAAATTCAACTTGCTTAGCTTTAGCTTGTTTAACCAATGCAGCAACTTCTTTATTAACTGCCGCATCTTCAACTTTAAGCTTAGCAACTTCTTTATTGTCAAGTTTTTTCATAACCTTGGCATTTAGCTTGTCACCAGCTTTAATATCACCAACACCTTTGGTAACAATATTGCCAGAAAGCTTCAAACGAACACGACGGAAAATATCACCATCAATAATGCCAAATTCATCGTCAATATCTTTCTTAATCTTTTCTAAACGCTCTTCATCAATGCTGAGTGCTCTTGCGTCTTTTTCTACACGATCACGCGTAAATACTTGAACATCAATAACCACACCTGATTTAGAAGCGCCGATACGAAGTGAAGAGTCTTTAACATTGCTAGCTTTTTCACCAAAGATAGCGCGTAGTAACTTTTCTTCTGGAGAAAGCACGGTTTCACTCTTAGGAGTTACTTTACCAACCAGGATATCGCCACCCTTAACACGAGCACCTACATAAACCACACCTACTTCATCAAGTTTAGCTAGAGCTGACTCACTAACATTTGGAATATCGGCAGTAATCTCTTCAGCACCTAATTTTGTATCACGCGCATAAGCAGTTAACTCTTCAATGTGAATTGTTGTGTAACGATCATCTTGTACAACCTTCTCAGAGATTAAAATTGAATCCTCAAAGTTGTAGCCATTCCATGGCATAAAGGCAATCTTCATATTTTGACCTAATGCTAACTCGCCTAAGTCTGTTGAAGGTCCATCTGCTAGTACATCACCCGCTACAACCTTATCACCTGTTCTTACTAAAGGTTTTTGGTTAATACAAGTGTTTTGGTTTGAGCGAGAGTATTTAGTTAGGTTGTAAATATCAACACCTAGCTCTCCAGCCTTTGCCTCTTTTGCATCCACACGAATAACAATACGTGATGCATCTACTGCCTCAACCACACCTGAGTGCTTTGCGGTCACACAAACACGTGAATCTGTTGCTGCTACACGCTCAATACCTGTACCTACTAATGGCTTCTCAGCACGTAATGTTGGTACTGCTTGACGTTGCATGTTTGATCCCATAAGTGCACGGTTCGCATCGTCATGCTCAAGGAACGGAATAAGTGACGCTGCCACTGATGAGATTTGCTTAGAATCAATATCAATTAGCGTTACTTCACTTGAGTTTACGAATACAAATTCATTCTTATGACGACATGAAATCAAATCATCCATTAACTTGCCATTCGCATCAACAGAGGCATTTGCCTGAGCAATGGTATGGTTAATTTCGTCAATGGCTGAAATATAAACAACCTCATCAGTCACTACACCGTCTTTAACTAATTGATAAGGTGTTTCTAAGAAACCATAATCGTTAGTTTTTGCATAAACAGCCAATGTATTAATCAAACCAATATTTGGTCCTTCCGGTGTTTCAATTGGACATAAACGACCATAATGAGATGGATGTACGTCACGCACCTCAAAACCAGCACGTTCACGTGTCAAGCCACCTGGACCTAATGCTGAAATACGACGCTTATGAGTTACACCTGAAAGTGGATTTACCTGATCCATAAACTGTGACAACTGAGAAGAGCCAAAGAACTCTCTTACTGAAGCCGATACTGGCTTAGAGTTAATTAAATCTTGAGGTGTTAGCTCGTCAGTTTCAGCTAGGTTTAACCCTTCTTTCACTGCCTTTTCAACTCTAACAAGTCCAATTCTGAATTGATTTTCAATCATCTCACCAATCGCTCTTACACGACGGTTTGCTAATGTATCAACATCATCAACGCTATCTTTACCGTCTTTAATATCGATCAATAATTTAATTACATTTAAGATATCGTCATTAGTCAGTACATGCTCACCAGTTTCTGACTCAATACCAAGACGACGATTTAATTTCATTCGACCCACTTTAGATAGGTCGTAACGATCATTCTTAAAGAATAAGTTATTAAATAATAAATTTACCGCATCTTCTGTTGCAGGCTCACCTGGACGCATTACATGGTAGATACTCATGCGCGCTTCTATTTCGCTTTGAGTTTCATCTAGACGAAGCGTGTCTGAAATGTAGGCGCCTGTTTCAGATTCATTGATATATAAGATATCAATTTTCTTAATCTTATTAGCTGATAATAACTCTAATACTTCTTCAGTAATAACACTGTTTGCATCAACAAGAACTTCACCAGTTTCTTTATCAATAATATCAGCAGAAATTGTCTTATCAAGCAAGTAATCTAATGGCGCATTGATAGACTTATTACCCGCTTTATCAAGTAGCTTAATGTGCTTCGCTGTAATACGACGACCTTTTTCAACAATAACATCTTTATCAGCCACAATATCAAACTCAGCAATAGTACCGCGCAAACGCGATGCAGCCATGCTTAGGTCACATGATTTAGCTTTTAGCTTAACCGAAGTTTTTTCAAAGAATAAATCAAGAATCTCTGTGCTAGCAAAGCCCATTGCACGCAATAAGGTTGTTACTGGCAACTTTCTACGACGATCGATTCGAACATATAAATGCTCATGATGATCAAATTCAAAATCTAACCATGAGCCACGGTAAGGAATGACGCGCGATGAAAATAATATTTTTCCAGAAGAGTGTGTTTTACCCTTATCGTGTTCAAAAATAACACCTGGAGATCTGTGCAGTTGAGAAACCACTACACGTTCAGTACCATTGATAACAAAAGTACCTGTGTCAGTCATAAGAGGCAATTGACCTAAGTAAACATCCTCTTCGATAACCTGTTTAACTTTACGTTTTTTCTTTAACGTAGAGCCATTTTTATCAAACAACACCAAGTTTAATTTAACGCGCAATGTTGATGCAAAGGTTGCACCACGTAATTTACACTCTTCTACATTAAATTTAGGCTCTTGTAGTTCATAGTCAACATATTCAATTTCAGCGTAACCATTGACCGCTGTAATAGGAAAAACTGATTGAAAAACAGAATGAAGACCAACATCGTCTTTATTATTACTGTCTGCTTGAATAAAGCTATTAAATGAATCGATCTGAATAGCTAGTAAGTCTGGTTCGTTCAAGATTGATTCTCTTGAACCAAAGTTATTTCTAATTCGCTTTTTTTCCGTAAATGAATAAGCCATGAATACCTCGTGTTGAGTTAATCTAATTTTATTTAAGATGCTTTATCGCTCTTAATTAATCAATACCAATCTAATAATTCTAGATTGAGCCAATGCATATAAAAGTATGCAAAAGCAATAAACACCAAAATCCCCTAGAGGGGATTTTGGGTTTTAACGCTGAACTTATTACTTAAGTTCTACGCTAGCGCCAGCTTCTTCAAGCTGCTTTTGGATGTCTTCAGCTTCAGCTTTAGACGCACCTTCTTTAACGGCTGCTGGTGCAGACTCAACCATGTCTTTAGCTTCCTTAAGACCTAGGCCAGTGATGCCACGAACTGCTTTAATTACAGCAACTTTCTTGTCGCCGAAACCAGTTAACATTACATCGAACTCGTCTTTTTCTTCTGCTGCTGCGCCTGCGTCACCGCCAGCTGCCGCTGCAGGTGCTGCTGCTACTGCTGCTGCAGATACACCGAACTTCTCTTCCATTGCTGATACTAGCTCAACAACGTCCATTACAGACATGTCTGCAATTGCATTTAAAATATCTTCATTTGATAATGCCATGATATTTACTCCTTTTTTATTATTATTGTTTTTGTTGTGCTACCGCTGACACTACTCGAGTTACTTTAGTTGGAACTTCGTTCAAAGTTCTCGCTAGTTTCTCAACTGGTGCTAACATTAATGCCATAGCCATACTGATTGCTTGATCTTTAGTTGGTAAGTCTGCAATACGCTTAAGCTGATCTGCTTCCACAAATTCGCCTGAAACGCCCAAACCCTTAACAACCAAATCTTCATTTTCTTTAACGAAATCTTTAAATACACGTGCAACTGCGCCTGGATCTTCCTGAGAAAAACCAAGAATTACCGGACCGCTAAGTACTGATAATACACATTCACATGTAGTTTCGTTAAGCGCTCTTTTAGCCAATGAATTCTTTACAACACGTAAAGAAACATTCGCATCTAGTGCGCTAGAACGAAGATTAGTCATTTGTTCAACTGTCAATCCGCGATACTCAGCCACGCCAACAGAAATTGCACTATCAGCTAGTGCATTTACTTGTTCGACAACAACCTTTTTTGCTTCAAGATTTAGAGCCATTTGCCTCTCCTGAACAGTTTAAAAAAGAAAGCTATATTTTTATAACTTTCGCCACAGAGTATTCGCATACCCTCTACATAGGCTAAGCGTGTTACCACTTACTTAAACAAACACTCCAGGAGGAGAGTTTGCACCTATGGTCTTTGAGGTCATACGAAATTAACTTCCGTGACCCAAAGAATTTGTTTTGGTTAATTATTAAATATCAACCGACGTTAAATCAATCGCAAGGCCTGGACCCATTGTTGATGAAACGCTTAATTTTTTGAAATAAACACCCTTAGCTGAGCTAGGTTTTGCTTTTTTCAATGCTTCCATTAATGCAAGAATATTTTGCGCCAAATCATCAGCGCTAAATGATGCCTTACCAATGCCTGCATGAACAATTGCAGCTTTATCAGTACGGTATTGAACTTGTCCGCCTTTTGCATTTTTAACTGCTGTAGCCACATCTGGAGTAACTGTACCAACCTTAGGGTTAGGCATTAATCCACGTGGACCTAATACTTGACCTAGTCGACCTACAACACCCATCGCATCAGGAGATGCAATAACAACATCATAGTTAAGATCTCCATCTTGCATTGATTTCATTAAATCTTCCATACCAACAACATCTGCACCTGCATCTGTTGCTTTTTGTGCATTATCGCCTTGCGTAAATACTGCAACACGAACTGTCTTACCTGTACCATTTGGAAGCACTACAGCACCACGTACGTTTTGGTCAGATTTCTTAGCATCAACACCTAGGTTGACACTCACATCAATTGATTCGTCGAATTTAGCTGTTGCACATTCTTTAACGATTGCCAAGGCATCATTTATTGAATAACGCTTACCAGCCTCAACTTTTCCAGCAATATTTTTTTGATTTTTTGTTAATTTAGCCATTGTTCCTAGCCCTCCACTTCAATACCCATAGAACGGGCTGTACCAGCAATAATAGTTACCGCCGCCTCCATGTCGTTTGCGTTAAGATCTTTCATCTTAATTGTTGCAATCTCTTCTAGTTGTGCGCGAGTAATCTTGCCAACTTTATCAGTATGTGGAGCACTTGAACCTTTCTTAATGCCTGTCACTTTTAAAATTAGTAGCGATGCGGGTGGTGTTTTAGTGATAAATGTAAAACTACGATCATTGTAAACCGTAATAATTACTGGCACCTTCATGCCTTTATCAATCTCTTGAGTCTGTGCGTTAAACGCTTTACAGAACTCCATAATATTCACACCGTGTTGACCTAGTGCAGGACCTACCGGAGGTGAAGGATTAGCATCTTGTGCAGGCACTTGAAGCTTAATGTATGATTCAATTTTTTTAGCCATTTTTCTTCCTTGAGGATTTTTCCTCGTTTGGGTGCAAGCGCTGTATTAAAGCTCCCCGTTTAAATTACAACCTTAAAGATTGTTTTTTCTTTTAAGTTTTCTCAACTTGAGAGAACTCAAGATCCACTGAAGTAGTTCGTCCAAAAATTAGAACTTCTACTTTTAATAAATTCTTATCGTAATCAACCGATTCAATCGTGCCGTTAAATTCATTAAACGGGCCATCGATAACCAAGATCTCTTCACCAGCTTGATAAGCAACTTTTGGTTTTGGTTTGTCAGCACCTTCTTGAACACGCGCCATAATACGATCAACTTCACGCTGTGTAATAGGCGAAGGCTTTCCAGACACACCACCAATAAACCCAATAACGTTAGAAGTATTCTTAACTAATAACCAGCTTGGCTCTGTTAATTCCATATTAACCAACATATAGCCTGGGAAAAATTTACGTTCAGCTGTCTTCTTCTGACCGTCTTTCAATTCAACCACTTGCTCAGTTGGCACCATTACATCGCCAATTAAATCTTCAAGACCTTCTCTAACTGCTGCCTCTTCAATTGCTGCCTTAACTTTTGCCTCGTAACCACTTCTTGCATGAAGCACATACCATCTCTTAGCCATCTATCAGACCTCTTAATTCGTTAATAGTTGAACCATCCAAGAAAAGATGCTATCAACTATCCACAAAAATATCGCAACAATCACAACCGCAATCATGATCATGCCAGTTGTTTTCATGGTTTCATCACGCCCTGGCCATACAACCTTGCGCAACTCCATTTTTGTTTCTTGTAAAAAAACGCTAAAGCGTTTACCTTGAGGTGATTTGAAAAATACAAAACCAGCAAGCACTAAGCCCGCTAACAAAACCAATACTTTGTATAGCGTTATATTTAAACCCATAGGGTCTAAATAAAATAAAGCCAGAAATCCTACAACAATAAGGATTGACAATATCATTCCTATTGAAGATTCTTTTGCTTGAGCATTTTTATCTTGCACTACAATACACCTTTTAACATGGCAGGCGAGGAGGGACTCGAACCCCCAACCAACGGTTTTGGAGACCGCCACTCTACCAATTGAGCCACTCGCCTATAAACTTTAAAGGCTCGGACTTTTGTCCGAGCCAAATTACTTATTTAAATTTCTTTAAATTTTATTCTTAAAGATTAATCCGTCACCTTAGATACAACACCCGCACCAACAGTACGACCACCTTCTCTA
>CAYFPI010000024.1:0-9127 GCA_964344985.1 uncultured Candidatus Thioglobus sp.
TTAATCCGTCACCTTAGATACAACACCCGCACCAACAGTACGACCACCTTCTCTAATTGCGAATCTTAAACCTTCATCCATAGCGATTGGAGATAGAAGTTCAACATCCATCTTCACGTTATCACCTGGCATTACCATCTCTACGCCTTCAGGTAACTTACAAGCACCTGTTACGTCTGTAGTTCTGAAGTAGAACTGTGGACGGTAGTTATCGAAGAATGGTGTATGACGACCACCTTCATCTTTACTTAATACATATACTTCAGCTTCAAACTTAGCATGTGGATTGATTGAACCTGGCTTAGCAAGTACTTGACCACGCTCTACTTCTTCACGCTTAGTACCACGAAGTAGTACACCTACGTTATCACCAGCTTCACCTGAATCTAATAACTTACGGAACATCTCAACACCTGTACAAGTTGTTTTTTGAGTGTCTTTAATACCAACGATTTCAATTTCATCGTTAACATGTACAACACCTGCTTCAATACGACCTGTTACCACTGTACCACGACCTGAGATTGAGAATACGTCCTCAATTGGCATAATGAAGTCTTTATCAGTATCACGCTCTGGTGTTGGAATGTAGTCGTCTAGTGCTTGTACTAGCTTTAAGATTGAAGGAACACCAATGTCTGATGTATCACCTTCTAATGCTTTAAGAGCTGAACCAAAGATAACTGGTGTGTCATCACCTGGGAAGTCGTACTCATTTAATAGCTCACGGATTTCCATTTCAACTAATTCTACTAATTCTTCATCATCAACCATGTCAGCCTTGTTCATGTATACAAGGATGTAAGGCACACCTACTTGACGAGATAAAAGAATGTGCTCACGTGTTTGAGCCATTGGACCGTCTGTAGCTGCGATTACGATGATAGCGCCGTCCATTTGTGCAGCACCCGTAATCATGTTCTTAACGTAGTCGGCGTGTCCCGGGCAGTCAACGTGTGCGTAGTGACGAGTTTCACTTTCGTATTCTACGTGTGCTGTTGAGATTGTAATACCACGCTCTCTTTCTTCAGGAGCATTATCGATGTCTGCGTAATCATTGAATTCACCACCATTAGCTTCAGCCATAACTTTAGTCATTGCTGCAGTTAGTGTAGTCTTACCGTGGTCAACGTGACCGATTGTGCCCACGTTTACGTGTGGTTTGGTTCTTTCGAATTTTTCTTTTGCCATTTTAACGCTCCTTACTTATTTAATTTTTCGATTACTTCATCAGCAACGTTCTTCGGTGCTGCTGTGTATTTTGCAAATTCCATTGAATAGCTTGCACGACCTTGAGTCATAGAACGAAGATCATTTGCATAACCAAACATTTCTGCTAATGGTACATCTGCTTTTAATTGCTTGCCGTTTGGAATATCTTCCATGCCGCCAACTAATCCACGACGACGATTGATATCACCCATTACGTCACCCATGTAATCTTCAGGGGTAACCACTTCTACTGCCATCATTGGCTCTAGTAATTGTGGATTGGCCATTTTTACACCTTCTGATAGACACTTAGAAGCAGCAATCTTAAACGCCATTTCATTTGAGTCTACATCATGGTATGAACCATCAAATACGGTAACTTTCATATCTACTAACGGGAATCCTGCTAGTACACCATTTTCCATTTGCTCTTGAACACCTTTATCAACAGCAGGAATGTATTCCTTAGGAATAACACCACCTTTAATTTCATCAACAAACTCATAACCTGCACCAGGCTCTTGAGGCTCAATACGTAAATGCACGTGACCATACTGACCACGACCACCTGATTGCTTAGCAAACTTATGCTGATGCTCAACCATAGTAGTAATTGCTTCACGGTAAGCTACTTGTGGTGCACCAACGTTACACTCAACATCAAACTCACGAACCATACGATCAACAATAATGTCTAAGTGAAGCTCACCCATACCGGCAATAATTGTTTGGCCAGACTCTTCGTCTGAAGAAACACGGAATGAAGGGTCTTCAGCTGCAAGTTTAGATAAAGCAATACCCATCTTCTCTTGGTCAGCTTTAGTTTTAGGCTCCACCGCTAATGCAATTACTGGCTCAGGGAATTCCATTCTTTCTAGAACGATCTTCTCTTTCATGTCACACAATGTGTCACCTGTTGTTACATCTTTAAGTCCAATTGCTGCTGCAATATCACCAGCACGAACTTCTTTAATTTCTTCACGATCGTTAGAGTGCATCTGTACCATACGACCAATACGCTCTTTTTTACCTTTAGATGAGTTATAAACAAAATCACCTGCTTTAAGTACACCTGAATAAACACGGAAGAAAGTCAACGTACCTACGAATGGGTCTGTTGCAATCTTAAATGCTAATGCTGCAAAAGGCTCATCATCATCTGCGTTTCTTGGAACTCTTGTCTCATCAGCATCGTCTAAAACACCTTCAATAGCATCCACTTCTAATGGTGATGGCATGTATGAAATCATTGCATCTAATGCTGCTTGAACACCTTTATTTTTAAAGGCAGAACCACAGAACATTGGGATAATTTCATTGTTAATTGTTTGAGTGCGGATACCTTCTCTGATTTCATCGTCAGTTAGTTCGCCAGCCTCTAAGTATTTTTCCATTAACTCTTCAGAAGCTTCAGCAGCTGATTCAATCATGAACTCACGCTTCTCATCAGCTAAATCTTGCAACTCTGCAGGAATATCTTTAGCCTCATATGTAGCGCCTTGATCAGCTTCATTCCAGTAAATCGCTTTCATGGTGATTAGATCAACCACACCTTCGAAAGCCTCTTCGGCACCAATTGCAATTTGCATTGGCACTGGATTACCACCTAGGCGAGTTTTAACTTGATCACAAACACGTAAGAAATCTGCACCAGCACGGTCCATCTTATTTACAAAACCAATTCTTGGTACATTATATTTGTTTGCCTGACGCCATACAGTTTCTGACTGAGGCTCTACACCACCCACTGCACAAAATACAGCACATGCGCCATCTAATACTTTAAGTGAACGCTCAACTTCAATTGTAAAGTCAACGTGTCCCGGAGTATCGATAATATTGATACGGTGCTCATCAAATTGATTGTCCATACCTTTCCACATACAAGTTGTTGCAGCAGAAGTAATAGTAATACCACGTTCTTGCTCTTGCTCCATCCAATCCATGGTTGCGCCACCATCATGAACCTCACCAATTTTGTGAGTACGACCTGTGTACAAAAGAATACGTTCTGTAGTTGTTGTCTTACCGGCATCAATGTGCGCCATGATACCAACATTACGGTAGCGACTAAGTGGGTGATTTCTTGCCATTTTCTTAAATCCTCTAAATTACCAACGGAAGTGAGCAAATGCTTTGTTTGCTTCTGCCATTCTGTGCGTGTCTTCTTTCTTCTTAAATGCAGTGCCACGGTTTTGAACCGCGTCTAATACTTCACCTGCTAATCTAAGCTTCATACCCTTTTCACCACGCTTACGTGATGCTTCAATAATCCAACGCATTGCTAAGGCGATCTTACGATCAGCTCTTACTTCAATTGGAACTTGATAGGTAGAACCACCAACACGACGAGACTTAATCTCAACTTGCGGGCCAATGTTATCTAGTGCTTGTTTGAATACTTCAATTGGCTCAGCATTACCTTTAGCTTCAATTGTATCTAACGCGTCATAAACGATCTTCTCAGCTACAGATTTCTTACCATCTAACATTAAGATGTTTACGAACTTAGCTAATACTAAATCACCAAACTTCGGGTCTGGTAGGATTTCTCTTTTAGGTGCGGATCTTCTTCTCATAAGTTTCTCTTATCTTTTTTTATTATTAATTATTTTTTAGGCTTCTTAGTACCATACTTCGAACGACCTTGCATTCTGCCATCAACACCAGTTGTATCTAGCGCACCACGAACTGTGTGGTAACGAACACCTGGTAAGTCCTTAACACGACCACCACGAATCAGAATTACTGAGTGCTCTTGTAAGTTGTGACCTTCACCACCAATGTAGGTAGTAACTTCGGCTGAATTAGTTAATCTAACACGAGCAACTTTACGTAATGCTGAGTTAGGCTTCTTTGGTGTAGTTGTGTATACACGAGTACAAACACCACGTTTTTGAGGGCAGCTGTCTAATGCTGGTACACCACTTTTAACAATCTTTTTCTTACGTGGTTTACGTACCAATTGATTAATCGTTGACATATTGCAATTTCTCCAAAATTCTTTTGTTTAATTAAATATTTCAATCACCCGCTGTTTTTTAAGGGGCAATAAAGGGAGGAATTATACTGTGTTTAAGAGGAGAATGTCAACAAGATTTATACTTTTTTTGTCAGTGAATCAAGCAAAAAACCACTGGCACGATTTAGCATTTCAAACACGTCGTCAAAGCGTCCTTCAAAGTATGGATCAGGTACACTTTTGCCGTTATTTTCTGGAATATTGTCAAGCATTAGTGATAGTTTATACTGATGCTCTGTCGGACAAATAGATTTCATGTCTGCCAAATTTGACGAATCCATGGCAAAAATATAATCATAATGATAAAAATCACTCTCATGAACTTGCCGAGCACGTTGAGAAGATAAATCTACTTGATGCTTATTAGCAGATAGTTGAGAGCGAGAATCCGGCTGCTCACCTACATGGTAAGCATGTGTTCCTGCAGAGTCAATTTCAAACAAATGTTCAATATTGCGCTTCTCAACTTGCGATCTAAACGCGCCTTCGGCGGTTGGCGATCTGCAAATATTGCCCATACACACAAATAAAATTTTAATTTTTTCTTTGCCCATTGACTCTACTTATCGATAAAATTAATCATTATATCAACTTTAAATACTGTTTATGTCTAACGCATTACTAAGCTCTGCCAAAGAAGTTATCTTAACCGAAGCGCAAGCAGTTACTCAACTAGCCAATAAGCTTGACCAAAGCTTTGTAGACGCTTGTGGGATCATTCAAAATTGCACAGGCAAAGTTGTTTTAATTGGCATGGGGAAATCTGGGCATATTGGCAATAAAATTGCAGCTACTTTTGCCTCCACTGGAACACCTGCTTTTGCAGTACATCCAGGTGAGGCAGGTCATGGTGATTTAGGCATGATTACTGAAAATGATGTGGCTATTTGCATCTCATACTCTGGTGAGTCTGATGAGATTATGACAGTGGTACCCGTTATCAAACGCCTTGGCGTTCCAATTATTGGTATGACAGGCAATACAAGCTCTTCAATTGGGCAAGTTTGTGATGTACACCTTGATGTTAGTGTAGAAAAAGAAGCGTGTCCGCATAATTTAGCACCGACTTCTTCCACAACAGTCGCACTCGCTATGGGAGATGCCTTAGCGGTCAGCTTATTAACGGACAAAGGTTTTAGCCCCGATGATTTTGCACGCTCTCACCCTTCTGGTGCATTGGGCAGAAGGTTACTTACCTTTGTCAAAAATATCATGAAAACTGGTAGTGATATTCCAACTGTTGGTGCTGATACCAAATTACTAGATTCGCTTCTAGTGATGAGCCAAAAAGCTTTAGGCATGGTCTTGATTACCAATGAAAATACCCTGGAAGGTATTTTTACCGATGGCGATTTAAGACGTGTATTAGAAGAACATAATGATATCCAAAACCTTACTATTGGTAAGGTAATGACGCAAAATTGCAAGTCCATCTTGGCAGACAAACCCGCCATGGCAGCAGTAGCAATGATGGATGAATTTAATTTAAATTCCTTGCCTGTTGTAGATGAAAATAATCAAGTGGTTGGAGCGATTAATACCCACACACTTATGCAAGCAAAAATAATCTAAATTACGTCGTCTTTTTTCCTTGTATTGCGTTAAATTTCTAAAATATTCAGTTGCGTAGGTTTACTACGCGCCATCATATTTTTAAATAAGCCTTACACAAGAAAAAAATACTTGCAATTACCAATTTAGAGACAGTCAACGAATCTTATCCAATCAGTCTTTCTATGCCCCACCAAACTCCAATCAGGGTAATTAGTATTGAAATTGGAATAACTGCTAATTGTTGATAATTCAATTTTAACTTACGCAGTATTAATAGTGCACATACCACACCCATCACAATCACAATTTGTGCCAATTCCACACCCACATTAAACCCAACTAAAGTGATTAAAAATGAATCAGGTGTCATCTCAAATTCTCTCAACATACTGGCAAATCCCAGTCCATGAATGAGTCCAAATATAAATACAATAATACTTTTGCGTTTAATAGATTGCTTGGTTAAAAGGTTTTCAATAGCTACATAAGCAATTGAAAACGCAATCAGTGGCTCAATAATTATTGGTGCTATTTCCACCAAACCGTACATTGCCAAACCCAACGTTAGTGTATGCGCCAAGGTAAAGGTTGTGACCAATAAAAACAGACGTTTCCACAACAATGAAGAAAGTGCCATGCCTACAATAAATAAAATATGATCCCAGCCAAGCGGAATAACGTGATCAAAACCAATGCCAATAAATTGATAGAAACGCTGAGTAGTTGTGAGTTGCTCTGGGTGATCAATATCGATTACACCACTTGGTTTTCCATTTCGCAACCATTGCCACTGCGACCAATTGTACTCATCTTTTTTATACACTTGCCAACGTAGAGCGCTATCTCCATATGCTTTTGCATACTGCCATGACAGTGTTTTTGGCCACTCTTCTAATTGTGTGACATAGGTTAGTATGGTTTTTCTAGGTCTTTTTTTATAGCCAACAATATCAATATCAGCATTAATTAGTGTTAAATTTTGAACTTGGCTATTAACACTTAACCCTAAAGAGTTTAAAAAATCAGATTCAAAAGCTTTAAACCGTTCGCGCAAAGCTTCAGGCTCTAACGCTCTAAGTTCATCGTATTTGTCAGAATTTGGTGACTCAGTTGTGTTTTTATACTGAGTGCCAATCCCAGTCATAACAGCTTCAAGACTCAAATCAATTTCAACTTGAATTGTTTTGTCTTTAAATATAGAAACTTCAACAAGCGCTGGTTTTACAACATCTGCTTTTACAAAATTGGTTAATAAAATTAATAATACAAATAATAGCTTCATAATAAAAAACCCCGACTAGCGGGGTTTAAGTTTTAAGTTAGACTTAGCAAATTAAATTAGATCGCCCGCATAATTCTCGATACCAGGGTTATTCTTCACGCCTTTAATCGTTGGATGGTTAACTTTTTTCAAATCTAAGTGCTTTTGTTTTCTTAGGTAATCTGCCGCCACATCCCACATTAAACGACCATTACCAACTGAACCCACTTGTGCCCAACCAGATACTTTGTAAGATTTATTTGGATCAATCGGTGTGCCTTCATCATCTTTCATATCACTAATACGATTACCTAGAGTTGCTGCAGGATCAATGGTGTAGTCCATACCACCCATTCTCACCATATCACCACCTGATTGCAAGTACGGGTCTTGCACAAATAAGTTCTCAGCAATGCCTTCAAGGGTTTCTTTAAGTTGTGAGCCTTTCATTTCAGAAACATAGGTTTCACCATAAGTCATTGATGTATTAGTCATCAAATCTTCCATGGTTACGTCATGCCCTGCTGGTACAGAAGTACCCCAACGAACACCTGCTGACATAGCAAAATCTGCATTATGCTCTTCACGCAGTGAATTAACCAACACCTGATCCCAAGTACCCATAAAGTTACCACGACGATAAAGCGTTTGACTCGTGCTACATAGTTTTTCAGTTAAGATTTCATTATAAGTTTTATCTAGGCGATCCATGTTATTTGACATCGCAGAACTACGCGCCTCTACAACATTTTCATCATATTTAGTATTACGCATCTTATTGATAAACGACACCATAGCCGCATCTGGCTTAATAAAGTCAGTCAAGATAGGTAGCATTTTGTAGTTATAGTCAACCATCTTATGGTTTTTAATTTCAAGATCCATCACACCAATGTACTTGCCTGAACAACCCGCATTAGTTACTACTGTCATGCCGCCAGGGTTTTTAACCTCAATTGGCTTCGGCATGCCATCATGTGTATGACCACCAAAAATAGCATCAATACCAACAACACGTGAAGCCATCTTAATATCCACGTCCATGCCATTATGAGAAACCACAATCACCGCATCTGGCTTTTCGTTCTCACGAATATCAGCCACTAATTCACTCATCTCATCTTCACGAAGACCAAATGACCAATCCGGGAAGAAATATTTTTGTGGGTTTGCGTTTGATGTTCTTGGGAATGCTTGACCAATTACTGCAATACGGTGCCCGCCTACATTTTTAATCACATACGGCTTAAATGGCAAAGCATCATCTTCACTATATAGGCCGTTACCATCATACTTTTCAGTCATAGTAAAGTACTCATCGCCCATTAAAGCATCTTCAAGAATACGCACGTTTTGACCTAAGAAATCACCCTTAAAGAGGCCAACATTCTTCAAAGTTTCTTCTTCTTTATAAGTAAATTCCCAATGGCCAACCATTACATCCACGCCAAGCATATTACAAGCTTCAACCATATCGGCACCACGTGTCCAAAGTGATGTGCCTGATCCCTGCCAAGTATCACCACCATCAACAGTTAGCGTATTTTGAACGCCGCCAGCGCTCTCTCTTAATGATTCTAGTACGGTTTTGATCTGACCAAAACCGCCAGTCTTTCCGTACTTAGCAGCCAAATCTTCAAAATTATTATAGGTAAATGCATAAGCCTCAGGTGAGCCTGGCTTAACGCCAATTTCCTTTAGAAGATTGTTACCCACTACATGTGGCAACTGGCCAAATGTTTTGCCAAATCCAAGGTTTACGTTTGGCTCACGAAAATAGTTTGGTAGCAAGTTTCCATGCGTATCAGTAATGTGCAAAATACGTGCATTACCGGTTTTTGGCACTTCGTACATGTTGTCTTGTGATGACAGCTTTGCTGAGGCATCACCACCACAACCACTAATCATGCCGGCAGCTGATCCAGCACCTAAAACTTTGATAAATTCTCTACGTGATAATGACATATTCTCTCCTCGGAAAAATTTAAAAAATACAAGATTAAATGATACACAATTAAATTAAAGGGTCAAGACAACTTAAGCGGCTCTTTTCTAATAATCGCAAGCAAAATTTTATA
>CAYFPI010000025.1:0-266 GCA_964344985.1 uncultured Candidatus Thioglobus sp.
GAGACTTGAGAGAAGCTGTTCTTAGTACGAGAGGACCGGAATGGACACACCTCTGGTGTTTCGGTTGTGACGCCAGTCGCATTGCCGAGTAGCTATGTGTGGAAAGGATAACCGCTGAAAGCATCTAAGCGGGAAGCCCCTCCCAAGATTAGGTCTCCCTGATATTTTAAATATCCTAAAGATCCCTCGAAGACTACGAGGTTGATAGGCATGGTGTGGAAGCGTAGTGATACGTGAAGCTAACATGTACTAATTGATCGTGAGGC
>CAYFPI010000025.1:276-6550 GCA_964344985.1 uncultured Candidatus Thioglobus sp.
TTGACCATATAACACCCAAATTATTTGAATAAGTTATTATTCAATCCATAGTTTTTGTGTTGGTGTGTCATGCAATACGCTGATAAGCGACAAACTTACAACATGTATTAATTGTTATATCTTCTGATTATTTCAATCAAGGTATAAAAACTTTTTAATTCGCAAGCGCTGCATTTATTGCAGCGTTGCAGCCAGTTTGCTTAGTGACAATAGCGAGTGTGAACCACCTGATCCCATCCCGAACTCAGAAGTGAAACCACTTAGCGCCGATGGTAGTGTGGGGTCTCCCCATGTGAGAGTAGGACATTGCTAAGCTTTAAATTCAAAATACCCCAACACTCAATGAGTGTTGGGGTATTTTTTTGTCTGAATTTCGTGCTTAGTCATTATCTGAATAATAATAACTAAGCATCGTGCCAATATCGTATTCATATTTGTACTTGTTAATTGTCTTCCAAAAATATTTCCACACTTTGTATAAGAATAATTTCTGATATACTCTTATAACTTTTAAATATTTATTAACTATTGGGGGTTTTTATGAGTGCTAAATTTTTGTCATTTGCTTCAGTTTTAACTGTGGCTTCTGCATTATTTTTTACAGGTTGTACTGCTGACAACGATCAGAGTACTGCCTCTTATTCAACTAATTCAAATACTAAGGCTGCCAAGCCTATTGAATGGAAACTTGCCATGACTTGGCCAGATGGTTTACCACCTTTTGCGCATACCGTTGAACGATTCGCTGACAATGTGAACAAAATGAGTGATGGCAGGCTTACGATCCGTATTGATGGCAAAAATAAACACAAGGCGGCTTTAGGTATTTTAGATATGGTTAAGTCGGGTCAATATGAGATGGGGCATACAGCTTCTTATTATTGGAAAGGTAAAGACGTCAACACGATGCCTTTTACCACTATGCCTTTTGGTATGACTACGGCTGAGCAGGATGCTTGGTATTTTCATGGTGGTGGTAAAGAGTTGGCGCAGAAAGTATATGATCGTCATGGAGTTAGACAATATCAAGGTGGCAGTACCGGTAATCAGATGGGCGGTTGGTTTAGAAAAGAGATTAACTCTGCAGAAGACCTAAAAGGTTTAAAAATGCGTATCCCAGGTTTTGCAGGCAATGTTTTGTCTGAATTTGGTGTGGCCGTTACTAATTTACCGGCAGGTGAATTATATACAGCGCTTGAACGCGGTACGATTGATGCACTAGAATGGGTGGGTCCTGGCATGGATATTAATATGGGCTTCCATAAAGTTGCACCTTATTATTACACGGGTTGGCATGAGCCAGCTACCGATCTTCAGTTTTTGATTAATCAAAAGGCTTTTGACAAGCTACCTGCTGATCTTCAGTCTATTGTTGAAAACGCTATTCATGTTTCTAAGGCGACTATGTATTATGAGAATTATGCGCAAAGTGCTGAAGCGTGGGCTAAGATTAAAACAGACTATCCACATATCAAGGTTAAAACATTCCCTAGTGAATTGTTAGCAGAAATGAAAAAAGTTAACCAACGTTTAGTGGAAGAAACATCTGCTAAAGATCCTTTATTTAAAGAAATTATTGATTCACAAACAGACTTTATGTCTAAGGCTCGAGAGTGGACAATAATGTCTGACTATGGTTATTTGAAAGATAATCTAGAATAATTATTTGTTCAATCCTATAATGCCTGCTCAATTAGCAGGCATTTTTTTAACTCAATTACGATGCATTTTTTAGAACGTATTACTGATCGTTTTTCTAATTATCTTGGTAGTGTCATTGCTTTTATTTTGATACTAATGATGTTTAATGTTGCTTATGATGCGCTCAGTCGCTATCTGTTTAATACCAATTTAGTTGCTTTGCAAGAATTAGAATGGCACCTATTTTCAGCACTTATTCTATTAGGTCTCTCCTATGCGCTAAATTCTGAATCTCATGTTCGTGTTGATATTATTTACACAAATTTTTCATTAAAAACTAAAGCCCTGGTAAATATGTTTGGCGTTGTGGCATTTATTCTTCCTCTTGCGTTATTAGTATTGGTTGGGTCTCTAGGTTTTGTTCAAGAATCGTTTGTCTTTATGGAAAAAAGTGGCGATCCCGGCGGATTGCCTTATCGATTTGTTATTAAAAGCCTGATTTCTTTATCGTTTTTTATTTTGATTGTTACATCAGTTGGTTATTTTGCGCGTTACTTTAACCTTTACAAACGCTTAAGTAACTCCAAGGAGGTGTTATGATCGGTCTAGTTATGTTTGTAACTGGGCTTGTTATGCTCTTAATTGGCTTTCCAGTTGCATTTACATTTGGCGCTGTTGCAGTATTTTTTGGTGTTTTATCTGGCGTGCTTGATGCTTTTTCCGATGGCGCTGCTATTATTCAGGGTTTTGCCAATGCACAAATGATGTTTGCGATGATGCCACATCGTATTTGGAGCATCATGAATAATACTATTTTAATGGCGATACCGTTATTTATTTTAATGGGCCTTGTTCTGCAAAAAACCAAACTAGCCGAGCGCCTGTTAGAGTCGATGGGTTTCTTATTTGGCGAAGTCCGTGGTGGTTTGGCAATTAGTACGATTTTAGTGGGTTCTCTACTTGCCGCATCAACTGGTGTTGTTGGTGCTAGTGTTGTTGCTATGGGTGTTATTTCATTACCTGTTATGTTGAAATATCATTACTCTAAGTCATTAGCAACTGGCACAATCTGCGCTTCGGGAACGTTAGGACAAATTATTCCACCTTCTATCGTCTTGATTATACTGGGTGATGTATTTAATCAACCAGTTGGCGACTTGTTTAAGGCTGCGCTATTGCCTGGCTTAGTGTTGGTGGCACTTTATATTATTTATATACTGATTGCGGCACACCTAAATCCTAATGTAGCGCCAGCGGTTCAACTTGATGAGTCAGACCGCAGTAAAAAAATGCAGATTAAAGATGCGCTAATTGCAATTATTCCGCCGCTGTCTTTAATTATTGTTGTGTTAGGCTCTATCTTTGCTGGCGTTGCAACACCAACTGAATCTTCAGCTATTGGTTGTGTTGGTGCAATTTTATTATCTATCCTTTATAAGAAATTTTCTTTTGCTATGTTGATGGATGCGGCACGCGAAACCGCCAAAGTAACCGCTATGGTTTTTGCTATTCTTATCAGCGCAACTGAGTTATCTATGATATTTACCTATACTGGTGGAGACGCAATTGTTGAGCAATTTATGTTGTCTCTTCCAGGTGAAAAATGGGGTTTTATTATTCTATCAATGATTGTTATTTTGATCCTAGGATTTTTTATTGATTTTGTTGAAATCTCTTACATTATTGTGCCAATTTTGGTTCCAATTGTTGATGCATTAGGCATTAATCCAGTTTGGTTTGCTATCTTGATTGCCATGAACTTGCAAACGTCATTTCTAACTCCGCCGTTTGGTTTTAGCCTGTTTTACTTAAAAGGTGTAGCGCCACCGAGCGTCAGCACTATCGATATCTATCGCGGCGTGATCCCATTTATCGTTATTCAAATTTTGGTTTTGGCATCGATTATTGCTTTTCCGCAATGGTATGGTGGGTTTGCTTATTAAGTACTAAACTAAAATTTAGGAAATAATCAAAACCATTCTAAAAATAATATAAAAACCCATTTTTATTTCAAAATAGGGCTATTTTCTATTAAAAATATCCACAAAATAGAGCTCTATAGCCACTTTTGTAAAAATTTAGGAAATGTTTAAAATCACCTAATGTCTGACTTTATAAGTGTTGATTAACCCAATTGGTAAAATCTGGCGCACTTAGTGCACCTGATACACGATCAATTTCTTTCCCGTTTTTAAACATTACTAACGTTGGGATAGAGCGGATGCTATATTTAGCAGAAATGGCTTGCTCGGCTTCGGTTTCAATTTTAATAAAACGCGCTTTAGGCTCTAGTTGTGCTGCGGCTTGTTTAAAAGTAGGGGCAAATTGTTGACATGGGCCACACCAAGTTGCCCAAAAATCCACCACCAAGAGTTCATCGGTTTTTTCAATGGCACGCATAAGTTGTGTTCCAGTCATCGAGATCGGTTCACCTTTATATAAAGGATTTTTGCATTTTCCACATTTTGGATTGCTGTCTAATTTTTCCTCTGGAACTTTGTTGAGTCCGCCACAACTGGTGCACATGGTAATCATAAATATCTCCTAATTGTTTATAACTATAAGGGTTATCTATGGACAGTTTGTATTAATTGCAAGCTAGGCAATATGATCGCTTGAAGATTTATTTTGTAGTTTTGTTTCCTTGCGTTTAGCTTTATTACGTTTTGAGCGTGGAATTTTGTTTTCTTTGCGTTTTATTTTTTCTTCTTTGGTGATGATTTGTTCAACCGATACTAACTCATCCACACTTTTTTTGATAGATTTAAAGGCTTTTGGCGCTTGAATTTCAACCATCTGCTGTACGATCCATTTTTCATCAGTCTCTGTCATGGCTTTTTGAACTTTTTCGCCAAAGTAGCGCATGAATAAATAATTCGGCTCATTATCCTTAAATTCATAATCCGAGTAGTCTTGCGAACGAGCATTATAGGCGTTTACAAACTCTTGCCAGTGATCTCCCGGGCCGATTCTATCTTCTTTGTTTTCTTGGTAATAATCTGCTGATTGTTTGGCAAGTAAGATGATAAGTTCTTGTCGTTTCTGCCCATCTAGTGTGTCAAATACTAGGCGATCAACACATTGTATTAGGTAGCATAAGTATTCTTGAATAACATCAAATACTTGAGCTTTTTCAATAACAAATGCTTCGTTGATTAGGTCTTCAAGATGATTTTTAGTAATGCGCCAAGAATTAAATGCTAACGCACCAGCAATGTCTTCAATGGTTTTTTCTTGGGATTTGTGCCAAGTGCTTTTAACTCTCATGCAATGCTATTTTTTTACATCAATAGATTTGAGATTTTAACAAGCAACATGGAGCTAATCACTCAAATTATTTGGGCAAATTAGTCGCAAGTATAGTTTCTGAAAGAACCTAGATCGTAAACGTCTTCAAAACCCATTTGAATAAGATAGTTTTTAGCTGTTGATGAGCGAGCACCACTCACACAATACAAAACAATAGCTTTATCTTTACTGATCACCTTGTCTGCACTCATAATGGCCTGCAGGGGTAAATTAATGGCATTTGGTAGTGCGCCACGAGCAAATTCTGCAGAAGATCTAACGTCAACAAGTTGAGCTCCTTCAGACAATAGTTTGCACGCATCAGCTGATGAAAATGAGTTAAACATAGTATAATTCCGTAAATAAGTTTTGTTTGAAAAGTCTAGTTCAACTAGAGATTCAAATCTATATAAGGAATCTATTATATAACAATGTTAAGTAAAAAGCAACTTAGAAATGACATAGAAGCGGTTGCCGAAGCGCTTAAAATAAGACATTTTTCTTTTGATATCAAGGCGTTATCTGACTTAGAAAATAAAAGAAAAAAAAATCAAGTTCAGACACAAGAGCTGCAGAATTTAAGAAATACTCAGTCTAAATCCATTGGTAAGGCCAAAGCTGCTGGCGAAGATATTAAGCCATTATTAGATGGTGTTGCTGATTTAGGCGATAAGCTGGATTCTGCCAAGGCTGAACTGCAAACAATCCTAGCTCAAATAGATGATATTGCTTTGTCTATGCCTAATATTCCTCACGAGTCTGTACCCGAGGGAAACTCTGAAGATGATAACGTTGAAGTATCAACTTGGGGCGAGCCTGGTGTGTATGATTTTGAGGTTAAAGATCATGTTGATTTGGGCGAGATTCACGGTCTTGACTTTGAAACAGCAGCCAAAATATCGGGCGCTCGTTTTTCGGTAATGACAGGGAAAATCGCTCGTCTTCACCGCGCATTAACACAGTTTATGCTAGATCAACATACCGAGGTTAATGGCTATACAGAAGCTTATGTTCCGTATTTAGTTAATGCTGAATCTTTAACCGGAACAGGGCAGTTGCCTAAATTTGAGGCAGACCTATTTAAAACGCACCTGCATGGTGATGAGTGTGATGATGCGCGTACGTTGTATTTAATCCCAACGGGTGAGGTTCCAATTACCAATATGATGCGTGACACCATGGTAGGCGAGTCTGACTTGCCATTGAAGTTTGTAGGCCACACGCCAAGCTTTAGATCAGAAGCGGGTGCTTATGGTCGTGACACACGCGGCTTGATTCGTCAACATCAGTTTGAAAAAGTAGAGTTGGTGCAAGTAGTCAAAGCTGAGGATTCTTATCAAGTGTT
>CAYFPI010000026.1:0-1774 GCA_964344985.1 uncultured Candidatus Thioglobus sp.
GGGCAAGATATTGCTGATGAATTAAAACTGGTACAATTTGTAGATGGTAAAAGCACCACTAAAACCATTGAAAAAATACAAAAATCATGAAAACCATTATTGAAAACGAGTTTACTGAACATTTAAAAGTTGCTCAGAACATGTCTGATTTAACAGATAAAATTGAAGTCGCAGCTCAGCTTTGTATTGACAGTCTTCAGAGTGGTGGAAAAATTTTATTTTTTGGCAATGGTGGCAGTGCCGCTGATGCGCAACACATTGCCGCAGAAATGGTTGGCAGATACAAGGTTGAGCGTAAAGGATTACCCGCTATTGCACTCACTACTGACACCTCAGCACTAACCTCAATTGGTAATGATTATGGTTATAATCATGTGTTTGACCGCCAAGTAGAAGCGTTAGCCAATAAAGGCGATGTAGTAATTGGCATTAGTACTGGCGGCAGTAGTGGCAATGTAATCAGTGGCCTTAAAACCGCAAAAGAATTAGGATGTAAAACTATTGGTTTTAGTGGTCGAGATGGTGGCGAGATGAACACTTTATGTGATGTTAACTTAGTTGTACCTGCTGAAGATACGCCGCGCATTCAAGAGATGCATATTGTTATTGGACATACGATTTGCCACTTAATTGATCTAGAATTTGATAAAAAATAAATTTTAACGTACAATAATGCGTACTTATTATAATTAACATTTTTCAGCAATGAATACAATTAGTTACTCATCACTCAGAAACAACCTTGCAGGTGTACTTGACCAAGTCAATAACGATCATCAAGCTGTGATTATCACTCGTCAAAATAAAACGCCGGCTGTTATTATTAGCTTGGATGATTTTAAATCTTATGAAGAAACTGCCTACTTAATGGCAAGCCCAAAAAACGCCAAAAGGCTCACCGACTCTATTAATGAAATTGAGTCTGGAAATACAAAAATACACAATCTTATTGACTAGTGATTATTGCCTGGACAGAAAATGCTTGGGATGATTATCTGTATTGGCAAAAAATTGATAAAAAAACCTTAAAACGCATTAACGATTTAGTTAAAGATATTAAAAGACGCCCATTTGAAGGCTTGGGATCTCCAGAGCCACTAAAATATAATTGGGCAGGATATTGGTCTAGACGCATCAACAAAGAACATCGAATTGTTTATAAATTCGAAAATAAAACGTTATCCATTGCTCAATGTCGCTACCATTATTAAAGAGAATTCACAACACCCAGAACATCTTTTGCAGTAATTAGCTTCATACAATTATGGTGTTTTAGGGGGCAAGTTCGCTTCATACAAGGCTGGCAGTCTAAATTTTTCTTTACAATAATGCTTTTATCATTCAACCACTGTGAAGTTTCTTTGTCCTTGGTAGGGCCGAAAATCGCCACTGTAGGCACTTGAAAAGCAGCTGCTACATGCATTGGCCCACTATCTCCAGTAATAAACAGATCAAGATTTGAGATATGATTAATCAACTCTGGAATGGTGGTAATGCCCGCTAGATTTTGGTAATTCGTAACGCCATTTTCAATAAGTGATTTTTCAATATCACTGGCAATATCAGTCTCGCCCGGACCGCCAAAAATAACAATATCATACTGATTAGATAATTCGCTAGCCACTTTAGAGAATTCCTCAGGGTACCAACGTTTAGCACTACCGTAAGAAGCGCCAGGATTTATTCCCAATACTCTCTTATTATTTTTAGGGGTGCTATAGCCATAAATCTGTAATGTTTCAGCTGCTAAATTAATGGACAAACTGTCATTTAC
>CAYFPI010000026.1:1801-3506 GCA_964344985.1 uncultured Candidatus Thioglobus sp.
AAAATCGTTATATTTCTCCACCTGATGGCGGTCTAAATACTTGTTTTTATCAAATTGATACTTATTTTTAGCCGATATTAAAAATTTCAGAAATTTTGAACGCAATGAACTCCTGAATGATAAAAATACATCAAAACCACCCAAATCTTTGGCAATTTTATACAAAACACTGTATTTTTTATCAATAACAGAAGTTTTTATCACTTTTGGATGACTCTTCATCACCTCAATCGATACAAATGAACCAATAAAGGTAATTTCTACATCATCATAAAAATTTACGATATTTTCAATTGCTGGCGTTGCCATAACGCAATCGCCCAACCAAGTTGGAAGCTCTATTAATACTCTCAAACTTATTATAAATGTAGAGTTAGATATATTTGATATAATCGAACAATGCAACAAAAACCCATTCCTATTCTCATGTATCACAGTATCGCATCAATGCCAAAGGGTACCATCATGCGTAGCTTACATGTACCGCCAAAATTATTCAAACTGCAAATGTGGTTATTAAAAATGTTGGGCTATAAAGGATTGAGTATGAGCGATCTACAGCCCTACTTAGCTGGCAAGAAGCAGGGGAAGGTAGTGGGCATTACTTTTGATGACGGCTTTAAAAATAATTTAACTCACGCATTATCCATTTTACAAAAATTTAACTTTAGCGCCACTTGTTATATTATAAGTCAAAATATTGGCGGCATTAATCATTGGGATCTTCATAAGGGAATCCCAGAAAACCCATTGATGGATGAAAACGAAGTTAAGCAATGGATTAATGGCGGCATGGAAATTGGATCACATACCCAAAATCATGTACGTCTTGCTGAGATTGATATAGAATTAGCCGCGCAAGAAATCACAAAATCTAAGCTTGACCTTGAAAAACAATTCAACTGTTCTATTGAGCATTTTTGCTATCCTTATGGTAGCTACAACGATGAAATTATCACCATTGTTAAAAAAACAGGCTATACAACAGCAACAACAGTTAACCGTGGTCGCGCAAAATCTGATAACAATTTACTAACCTTGCCAAGGGTTCCAATTACCCATCGCACCTTTATCCACTTATTTTTAATGAAAATCCTCAGCAAATACGAAGATAAGCATGGGTGATAAAAAGCTTAGAATTGCAGTATTAATTCGAAACTATAGCGCTTCTGGTGGTGGCGCTGAGCGCTACTGTGTAGAGCTAACAAATAGGCTTAGTAAAATTCATGAAGTTCATGTTTTTTCTCAACAAAATACTGAAACATCAGATAATATTATTTTCCACCAGATCCCTCAATGGCTAAAAAAACCAAGATACGTCAATCAGTTATTATTTTCATACCTAACCAAACGTGCTACAGAGGGCAGGTTTGATATCGTACACTCCCATGACATGGTAACACACGCTAATATTTACACTCTACATGTGCCGTGTGTAAGAACAAAATGGGTACAAACTAAAGGTATTAAGAAAATTCTTCGCTGGATGAATACTTTATTAAGCCCAAGAAAAATGGCGTATTTATGGCTGGAAAATAAGCAAATGCAAGTGTTGCCCAATCGACATTTTATTAGTGTTTCTGAGTATTTATCTCGTAACATCCTTGAAAGCTATCCCAGGCTTAATGGCCATATTACTATCGCCCACCCTGGTATTGAGATACAAACAACGGATGACAAAATAATTACTGAATTGCGTAAAAAT
>CAYFPI010000026.1:3516-4351 GCA_964344985.1 uncultured Candidatus Thioglobus sp.
TCAGAGAAAAACACAACATTCCAACCTCTGCTTTTGTTCTTCTATTTGTGGCTCATGGGTTTAAGCGAAAGGGGTTGCCGGCTATTATCAAAGCATTAGAAATGCTAAACAATAAAGATATTCATATTATCGTTGTAGGCAGTGGCAACCCAAAAGATATTAAAATAGACTTTCCTTTAGTGCAAAACAATACTCACTTTATTGGTGTAGTTGAGAATATGAGTGAACTCTACCCTGTAGCAGACACGCTCATTCACCCCACTCTTGGAGATACTTATGGCATGGCTGTTCTAGAGGCTATGTCATATAAACTTCCTGTTATTGTGAGCAGCGCTCAGTACTGCGGATTTAGTGAGCATTTGGATAATAATAAAGCCATCATTCTTAACAACCCAACAGACTCACAAGAAATATCAATAAGTATTCAAACTATAAATAATCAATTAGAATTGCGCAATAAAATTTCAGAAAAAGGATTTAAAAAGTCTCAAGCAATAAATTGGGAGAATACTGTGAATAAAACACTTGATGCTTATAAAAAAATACTATGAATAATAAATATGAAAAAGTTAACTGCCCAACATGTGGAAGCAATGCAAGAAAATCATTAATATACAAGAGAGGGGACGGTATTGGTTTTTATAAATGTCTAAACTGCAATATTGAATATGCATCACCTAGACTTATAGAAAAAGAACTATTAAAACTATATGAAGGAGATAACTGGAAAGATTTATCTATATATGATAACTGGACCTATGAAAATTGGAAAAATAATAAAGAATTTCATTATTGTTTGGTGCAAGAAAATATCAAACTTGTTAAGAGGTTTTTA
>CAYFPI010000026.1:4409-5138 GCA_964344985.1 uncultured Candidatus Thioglobus sp.
CTTTTCTGAAGGAGTTGAAGTGAGCTCCGTTGGTGCAAGAATTGCCAAGGAAAAAACCGGAATTACGGTTCACAACATGCAATTAAAAGATTACCAGTCAGATATTAAATTTGACGGAGTTTTATTACTGGATGTTTTAGAGCACTTATATGACCCAATAAAAGTATTGAATGAATGTGGATATCATATGAAAAAAGGTGGTTATATATTTATTCATGTGCCTCATCATGGTGGCATAAGTGCAAGATTTAAAAGATTCTTACATAAAAGAGGGTTAAAAAAAGGCTACAAACACTTTGGCTTTCCTGCACATATTTACAATTTTGACAGAAAAAGTTTAAAAACTATTCTTGCAAAATCAGGATTTGAAACTATACATTATGAATCATGGCCTAGCTCCATCACCAACGGAAAAATTAACTTTTTTAACTATATTTTTGTACATTTAATAAAAAAAATAGCATTATCTGATTACATAATTTGTGTCGCAAAAAAAGTATGAATAGAATATCGGTTTCAATCATTACAAAAAATGAAGAATCCAACATTAAAAGATGTTTAGAGTCGGTTGAGTGGGCAGATGAGATTGTTGTTGTAGACTCCGGATCGACTGACAAAACACTTGAAGTCTGCCAAGCTTATCATTGCAAAATTATTGAGACTGAATGGCTAGGGTTTGGATTGACAAAACAAATTGGCGTTAATGCTGCCTCCAATGATTGGGTTTTA
>CAYFPI010000027.1:0-5056 GCA_964344985.1 uncultured Candidatus Thioglobus sp.
TCCATAACCTGCTACAGGGAATAGGCATTTGGTGATTTTAGTCATTGTTAAAACTCTCTCTTAAATTGATCTTGCCGTATTCCACGCCTGGCTGATTGTAAGTATCGATCTGTAAAAAAGCACCAATACAAGAAGTTAATAATTGATAAGTAAACATGAGTGAACCAATATTAAATTCGTCAACCGTACGGATTGAGATCACATCACAGGGAATATTATCTTGCTCTTGAATGGATTGAATCGTTGCGTCAGCTTGTTTGTTTAGCAACTCATTAAAACTAATATTTTCGGCATATTGTAAACCCAAACCATCAAATTTATTTGTGGCATCAACAGGAATTAAGCTATTATCTTTAAGATCATTAATCTTAATAAAGGTGACGGTTTTATCTCTCACACCTTCCATAATTAACTGCAAGAAGCTGTGTTGGTCCACCGGACCCACCAGGCCAATAGGCGTTAAACCTTGTCGAGTGCCATTAATATTAATCTTACCCAGACTCTCTGCCCACAGCTGCACGTACCACTTATTAAAACTTTCTAAAGTGGATGAGTAGGAGAAGATGACATTAGTATGAAATCTGGTTTTATTTTCAACTAGAAATCTGGCTTTTTCTAGAATAGGATCACAATATCCCGCCTCATCAAAAAAACTTTTTGATACGCGCTTGCAACCATTTAGCAAATTATTAATATCCACGCCTACCATCGCTAATGGCAATAACCCTACAACACTAAATACAGAGAATCGTCCACCGATATTTTCCGCCAGATCAAAACTCTTAATATTATTGTCTTTGGCAAATTGCGTGAGATTGCTTTTAGATTCAGAGACGATGGTGCAGTTGGTGCTATTAATTTCTACCAAAGAATTTAAATACTTAAATATACTAATGGTTTCAATGGTGTTGCCAGATTTAGAAATAACCACAAATTGCGCGTCATTCAAATCAACCCCCTTTAAACAGTGATTGATTTTGAGCGGATCTATTGTCTCTAAAAATAATAGATCCTTACTGTAGTTGGCAGATGGCAGCAAAAACTCATAAATCGCTCGAGCGCCAAGGCTAGAGCCACCAATACCCAATACAACAATATGTTTTTTGCTAATGCTTTTAGCATAGTCTTTAATCTCAGCTGTATCTTGATACGGCAAATTGTAATAACCAATACTCTCGCGCTCAGCTTTAATCCGCTCAAAAATCTCACTATTTGATTTGATTTGATAGAAATTCTTACAATATTCCATGCGGATTAATTTATACAGTTAATAATAAATTCATTATCCATATTTTTACATGTGTTTAGTTTGTATATTAATACCTAAACTAAATGCCGTGTATGATTAGCACCCATGAGTAATAATAAACAAAAAGCCGTTTTTTTAGATCGTGATGGTGTGATTAATGAGGAGGTTGGCTACCTTCATAAAAGTGAAGATTTTAAATTTATCGACGGTGTATTTAAAGCTTGTCAATATTTTCAGACGCTTGGCTATCAAATAATTATCGTCACCAACCAATCAGGCATCGCTAGGGGTTATTATCAAGAGGCTGATTTTCATAGCCTAACCCAGTGGATGCTAGAACAATTTAGAAGTCAAAGTATTGATATACTGGATGTGTTTTTTTGCCCACATGGCCCAAAATCAACTTGCAAGTGTCGTAAGCCTCAACCAGGCATGTTATTGACAGCGCGTGACAAGTTTGACATTGATATGGAAAACTCCTGGATGATTGGCGACAAAGAAGCAGATGTAAGTGCTGCCAATGCTGCAGGAGTTAGCAACACTATTTTAGTAAAAAGCGGGCACGATATTGATGAGGCAAACTCTAAGGCAAAATTTATATTAAAATCCATTAAAGACAGCACTCAAATCATTACATAATCTTATGACTTATAGCAATATAGACTTTAATAAAAAAACTATTTTAATTACCGGTGGCGCAGGGTTTATTGGCAGCAATCTGGCCTTTTATTTTCAAGAAAACTACCCTGAATCGCAGGTGGTGGTATTTGATTGTTTTAGAAGTGAGGCAACTTTCGCTAATGGCAACTTGCAAAGCTTTGGTCATTACAAAAACCTAATCGGCTTTACTGGTGATGTGGTGTGTGGCAATATTAATAACAAAGCAGATTTAGCATTATTAAATGATTACAAGTTTGATTATATGTTTCATCAGGCCGCCATTTCGGACACGCGTGTGTATGACCAAGAGATCGTTATGCAAACTAATGTTAATTCCTTTTATGACTTATTAAACAAAGCCAAAGATGATGATGCAGTCATGGTATATGCAAGCTCTGCAGCTACTTACGGCAGCCTACCTTCACCGCAAACTGTGGGCAAGGAAAACCCTGAAAACCCTTATGGCTTTAGTAAGTACATGATGGATCAAATTGCTTACCGCTATAGTAGAGAAAATCCTAATATGACGATTGTGGGGCTGAAGTTCTTCAACGTATATGGCCCTCGAGAATATTACAAAGCCAAAACTTCATCGATGGTGATTCAACTAGGACACCAAATATTAAGTGGCAACGCGCCTAGACTATTTGAAGGGTCAGACCAGATTCTACGAGACTTTATCAATATTGAAGACGTTGTTCAAGCAAACATAAAGGCGTGCAATCCAAAACAAAATGGTACTTACAACGTTGGTACTGGAAACCCAAGAAGTTTTCAAGACATTGCTGACATTTTGCAAAAAGAACTGGGTACTGATTTAGGCACTGAATACATTCCTAATCCTTATGACGGGTATCAGATGCATACTCATGCTGATATCAGCACTTCAAAAGCTAGTTTAGGATTTGAGCCAATTATTTCTTTAGAAGAAGGTATTAAGGCCTATATTCCTGAAATTAAGCGCTTGCACGGAGAGCCACTAGATTAATGTTGAATGGCTAATTATGGATTTTTAATTAATTATTATTGTAGTTGTGTTAATATACAACAATATACAAAAGACAACATAAGGTTTAAATATGACAACTACAATTGGAATTAGAGATTTGGCTAGAACTTCAAGCGTATTAGAGAATTATGACTACGCCAGCATTGAAGACAAAAAAACCCATAAACGCAAAGGTTTGATTGTTTCTAATCAATACGCCGACGAGGTGGAGAAATATCTTAAAAAAATTATTGCCAAGGAACAAAAAAAAGAACTTGATGAAATTATGCAATTTGCTGGTAGTTGCACTATTGATGAAAAATATCAAAATATGAGCTCACGCGAATTAAGACGAGCTAGAGCTTTAAAACTATAATGCGTGTTTATTTAGATACCAATATTATTGTTGATTTTCTTAACCCTTCCAGGGAAGAATATCAAAATTCAAGAAAACTAATGCAAAATCTTATTGATAATAAACATGAGATTACAATTAGTGAGGACATGTTAAGTACAATTTTTTACATCAATAATGAAAAGAGTGTCACTTTAAATTTTTTTAATACAATACAAAATAGTTGGACAATCTCACCATTTGGAAAATATGTTGTGAAAAATGCTATTGATCTATCGATACAGAATAATTTGGATTTTGAAGATGTTTTGCAATGCTTATGTGCAAAAGAAAATAACTGCGATGTGCTAATCACAAGTGACAAAAACTTTTATGATTGTTCAATAAAAATTCAAACTGCAAATGAGTTTTTAAATGTTTAATCTTCGAGGAAAATCACCAAAACTTCTAGTTATTGGTGATTTAATGATTGACCACTATCTTTGGGGATCGTGCGAACGCATCTCTCCTGAGGCACCGGTACAAGTTGTTAACATAGATAATGAAAGCGCAGTACTTGGTGGTGCTGGCAATGTAATCAACAACCTTAATGCGCTTGGTGCACAAGTTGATGTTATCAGCGTGATTGGCGGCTGTGAAATATCCGACGAACTAAAAATGTTGCTTGGCGATATTGATGTAGATACCCAATATTTAATTACCCAAACAGATCGAATTACCAGCAAGAAAAGCCGGATTATTGCTGCACAACAGCAAGTGGTTAGATATGATCGCGAAAGTACAGATGAAATTAGTAGCGAGTCACAAAAAGAAATTTTAGCTATATTTGAGCGAATTATTTCAAATTATGACGGTGTCTTGTTGTCAGATTATGGAAAAGGCGTTCTGACGAAAGAGCTAACCTCTTCATTAATCGCCATTGCCAATGAAAATAATAAGAAAGTACTGGTTGATCCGAAAGGCTTAGATTATTCAAAATATAAAGGCGCTTATTTACTCACACCGAATAAAAAAGAAGCCTCTGAAGCCACTGGTGTTAATATCGATAGCGGAGCAGGCCTTGCCTGCTCTATAAAAAAACTCAAAGAAGAGTGTGATTTGGATGTCTCTCTCATTACCCTTAGTGAAGATGGTGTGGCAATTTATGACGATAAACTACGCACACACCCAACTGTTGCAAGAGAAGTGTTTGATGTAACGGGTGCGGGCGATACTGTGCTTGCCTCGTTAGGTTTTGCACTGGCATGCGACTATCGGATTGATGATGCAGTCAAATTTGCAAACTTAGCAGCAGGCGTTGTAGTCGGGAAAATTGGCTCTGCCACTGCCACACTCAATGAAATTATTGAATACGAATCAAGTCTAAACAAATCTACTAGCGACGAACATATCAAGACTATAGACGAAATCACAACCCTTAGCGATGAGCTAAAGACCAGAGGTAAAAAAATTATCTTCACCAATGGTTGTTTTGATATTCTGCACGCAGGACATGTGCGTTATTTAGAAACGGCAAAAAGCTATGGAGATGTGCTGATTTTAGGGCTTAATTCCGACCGATCTGTTACCGCATTAAAAGGCGAAAGTCGCCCTATCAATACACAGCTAGATAGAGCCTACATTTTGGCTGCACTTGAGGCGGTTGATTATGTTGTGGTATTTGATGAAGACACGCCTTATGACTTGATTAAAGCAATCAGACCACATACCCTAGTCAAAGGTGGTGACTATGAAGGTAAAGAAGTAGTCGGGCAAGATATTGCTGATGAATTAAAACTGGTACAATTTGTAGATGGTAAAAGCA
>CAYFPI010000028.1:0-4179 GCA_964344985.1 uncultured Candidatus Thioglobus sp.
GCCGAGGATTACCGAAGGCAATCCGTAATATAAAGGGGTCAGTGTAAATTAAATATTGAAAGCACAATGTAATAGAGCTATTTGTTTATAAATAGTATTTGTATGATATACTCTGTATATAATATTGATATGAAAACAATAAATTGGGACATTGAAAAAGCAGAAATTTTAAGGAATGACAATAGTCGGGGCAATGTAGGTTTTGAAGACTGTGTAATTGCAATGGAGGAAGGCAGAGTGTTAGATGATATTCCTAATCCAAGTAAACAATACCCAAATCAACGTATGTTTGTTTTAGGAATTAATAATTATGCCTATATCGTGCCTTATGTTGAAACCGATGATGAGATTTTTTTAAAAACGGTTTTTCCAAGTAGAAAACATACTGCAATTTATTTAACCGAGGAAAAATGATGAGTAATACACCAAAAGTTATCAAATATATTGATGATGATGAAAAGCAACTAATCGAAGCAATCGAGCGTAATGATTATCAAGTAGGCAATAGCGCCTTGACATCTGATCGATTACAAGAATTACAAGCCAGTGCTCGCGCTAAGATGAATGAAGATCGTACACCCATCTCACTTAGAATACCAAAAACAGATTTATCTCGTTTAAAGACTAGGGCAATGAAAGAAGGTATTCCTTATCAAACTTTAATTAATTCAATTCTCCATAAGTCAGTAAATTAACAAAGAAGGTGTTGTGATACCTTATGCCCAGAAACCCTCGCATTAGCCCAGTAGGCATCCCGCAGCATGTTATTACTCGTGGCAATAATCGCCAGGTTTGCTTTACTTGTGAAGATGACATGGATTTTTATCTAAGTTGTTTGAAAGAATATTCCGCAAAGAGTGATGTAGATATCCACAGCTGGGTGTTGATGACGAATCATATTCATCTATTGTGTACGCCTAATAAAGAAGTCGCTGTTAGTAAGATGATGCAAGATGTTGGTAGGCTATACGTACGCTACTTTAACAAGACTTATAAACGCAGTGGCACTTTATGGGAGGGGCGATTTAAATCATCATTAGTGCAGTCTGAGCATTATTTGCTAAGTGTGTATCGTTATATAGAGCTTAATCCTGTACGTGCGGGCATGGTGCATGATCCTGCTGATTATGAATATTCTAGTTATCGTAGTAATGCATTGGGCAAGAGTGACGGTTTGTGCACGCCGCATCAAGAGTATTTGTTGTTAGCTGATGATGGTAGTGCTAGGCAGGATAATTACAGGGCTTTATTTGCGCTGGAGCTAGATATGGCTTTGATTGATAATATTCGAAAAACTACTAACCAGGGCATGGCAATTGGTAGTGAGCGTTTTATTGATGAAATTAGTAGATTAACTGGTTTTGATATGCATACCAAAGATAGGGGTAGGCCAAAAGGGTGGCGAAAGAAAGAGTGATGTTTGATGCTTTTAATTGCAGACATTGTAAATTAGGAGTTAAAGTGCTAATTTACAATGTAAACACCAAAATTGTTAAAGAATTTTGATTAAAATTTGTTAAGTAGTATTTTATAAAAATGTTAAGTAGTATTTTTATAAAATATATATAAACCCCTTATATTAAAGTATTTTATTGGTTAAAATGTTATGTAATAAATTTATTAATGTTAAGTAATGCAAACTAAAATAACCATACCAGAGCCTCAATGGGGTGGGTCATTAACTGGTTTAATTCTAGAATTAGAAAAGATTAGGACTAAGCGGTTATTTTCAACTGTACCACCTGGTATTTTTTTCCAACTAAAAGAGATTTTTCAAACGTTAGAAACACTTGGATCGGCTAGGATTGAAGGTAATCATACAACACTCTCTGAATGTATTGAAAGAATTATCGAGGATAAAGACAATTCTAGAGTTGATGAGCAGCATATAGAAGTTGGTAATTTAAGAAATGCAATTAGTTTTATTGAGAAAAATACAGATAAAGACACATTAGTAGATCGCGCCTATCTCTCCAATTTGCATAAAATTGTTGTTAAAAATTTGACACCACCACCTACGGGAGAAGGGTCGAAAAATCCTGGTGAATTAAGAAAAAGCAATGTTTCGATTAAAAATGCAAGTCATACGCCACCAGATATAGTTAATCTTAAAGATTATTTTGATAGTTTTGTTGACTTTATTAATGATAACCATATTAAGCAGAATCAGTTATTAATGGTTGCTATTGCACACCATCGTTGTGCTTATATTCATCCATTTGATAATGGCAATGGAAGAATGATAAGGTTGTTAGATTATGTGCTATTAATAAAATTGGGGTTTAATGTTAAAGAGGGTAGGATACTTAATCCATCTGCTGTCTTTTATGGCGATAGAGATGTATATTATGACAATCTTTCAAAGGCAGATAAGCTTAATAATAAAGGTGTTTTGAGTTGGGCTGAATATTTTTTAAGCGGACTAAAGAATGAAATTGAAAAAATTGATACCTTGTTAAATGTGGAATATGTGAGAGATAAATTATTATTGCCAGCATTGAAATTTGCATTGGATAGGCAAGTAATAAACGTATTGGAAAATGATATTTTGCAATATTTGGTGCGACAAGAAAGTATGACTATACGTGCTACAGAGCTTGATAAATTTGGTATTAGTAGTTCTCATCAAAAATCTAGAATGATTAAGAAGTTGAAAAAAGAAAAATTGATAATTGCCACTAAAGAGGGTGGGAGAATTTATACAATTAACTTCTACAAAAGCCCAATTCTTAGAGGAGTTGTTAAAGAGTTAGACAATAATGGATTTGTGGCTGATTTTTTGAATAAAAACTAACATAGATTGATAATGATAAGCAGAACGATAGGACTTTCAAGAATCAACAAGCAACTAATAATGTTGTTTGTTGACTCTGCATTGCTTGTATTAATACTTTTAGCATCATTTTCAATTCGCCTTGGCTATTGGTATTTTCCAGAAGATGACTTAATTTGGGTGATATTCGGTGCACCAGTTGTTGCTAGTATCATCTTTGTGCGATTTGGCTTGTATCGTGCTAAAGAAAAAGAAGCTGACGCATTAAAATCTATTATTCCTTTTAATTTTAATGTGAAAGTTACTGATTCCGTTGCTCATTGATTTAGGGTTAAAAGTGCACTACTCAGTGTAACGGATCAGGAAATTACTATTTTCTTATTTGTTTTAGTTTGCTGTTGACTTTCAAATAATTATGTATATACTTGTAAATATATACATTTAAAGGAGCCTATAAAAATGTTAGCAAAAGTATTTAAATCTGGAAACTCTCAAGCGGTAAGATTGCCAAAAGAATTTCGTTTTAATGTTGCTGAAATTGAAATTTTTAAACGTGGTGATGAAGTAGTATTAAAAAAAAAGCCTACTAATATAGTAAAAGCTTTTGACATCCTTAGGCAATTAAATTCTTTTGAAGGGGTTTTTGACGAGAAAAGAGTGGACGATGCACCACAAGATCGCGAGCAGTTTTGATGTTGAAATATATACTGGATACAAATATTTGTATTTATATAGCCAAAGAAAATCCAAGTCAAGTTCTTAAGAGGTTTGAGTCTTTGTCGCCAGGTGTTGTTGGTATGTCCATTATTACGCATGCAGAATTATTGTATGGTGCAAAAAAAAGCAATAATTCCACCAAAGCAGAAAAATTAGTTTCACAACTAACCGAGTTAATACCGGTATTACCAGTTGCAAACAATGTAGCACAACATTATGCTGATATAAGAGCTACACTTGCCAAGCAAGGAAAAATTATTGGCAATAATGATTTATGGATTGCTGCACATGTTAGATCGCAAGATAAGATACTTGTTACTAATAATGAAAAAGAATTTTGTAGGGTTGATGGGCTAACGGTTGAAAATTGGGTAAAGGAGTAAAAAAAAGTCGGTGTAACACAACAACCGTCTATCATTTTACGTGCAATATATTTATTTCCACCATAAGTCATTAGTTGATTGCCATGCCCAGAAACCCTCGCATTGACCCAGATCGATCAACAATTAGTAATAAAAGACAAGGGTTAATGTCTAATTTAAATGTTAGGCTTTGACTTTTTATTTATAATTCAATTTGAAATAATAATCTAAGTTACGGATGTTTAATAAACTTATTAATTTATCACGATTTTACAAGCAACTAATAATGTTGTTTGTTGACTCTGCATTGCTTGTATTAATACTTTT
>CAYFPI010000029.1:0-3858 GCA_964344985.1 uncultured Candidatus Thioglobus sp.
TCTGGTCTTTCTATACCAAGCAATATTGCAGAAGGATTTGGTAGGGTTGGCGATAAAGAAAAACGCAATTTTCTCAATTATGCTAAAGGCTCTTGTGCAGAGTTACGCACACAAATTTATATTGGCATTACAATTGGTTACATTGATTCAACTATTGGTAACTGCTGGATAAAAGAAACTGAAGAAATTTCTGCAATGTTAACAGGGCTTATGAAATACTTGTCTAACGACTAACGACTAACGACTAACGACTAACGACTTATGACTTCCGACTCACAGCTTACGACTATAAAAAAATGCCTATTCCCTGTAGCAGGTTATGGAACACGTTTTTTACCAGCTACTAAAGCCATTCCTAAAGAAATGTTACCAATACTAACCAAGCCACTGATTCAGTATGGCGTGGAAGAGGCCATGAGTGCCGGCATGTCTACAATGGCCATGGTTACCAGCAAGTACAAAGGGGCAATTAAGCAACATTTTGAACCCCATCCTGAGATTGAAGCAAGTATTAAAGGCACTGCAAAAGAGACACTTTTAGAAGAAGTTAATTACGCTTCTGAACAATGTGACTTTACTTATATTGAACAACAACAGATGTTGGGATTAGGTCATGCGATATATACTGGTAAGCCTCTGATTAGTGATAATCCTTTCGCTGTGATCTTGCCAGATGATTTATGTACCAATGATGGCGATTCAGTACTCGCGCAAATGACCAAGCTGTATGAGGCGCATCCTGATTGCTGCATTGTCGCCATTGAAGAAGTGCCAATGACCGAGGTTGATAAATACGGTGTGATTGATGGTGCGTTACTAGAAGGTTCAAGCAATGCTTATAGAGTTAAAACCATGGTTGAAAAACCATCTCCAGAAGAGGCACCAACGAACTTGGCAATTATTGGTAGATACATCTTAACACCAGAGATTTTTGATGTGCTTGAAGCCACTCAGCCAGATAAGAATGGAGAAATCCAAATCACCGATGCACTAATGACATTGGCTAAAAAAGGCAAAGTCATTGCTTATAAGTTTCAAGGCACAAGATATGATTGCGGCAGCGTCAGAGGCTTTGTCATTGCCACTAATGCTTTTGCCAAACAGCAGAACATCATCTAACTTCTTTCTACAGCACTTTTTTTGCGTGTTCGAGTGCAAAAATCTGATCAACTTGCCCAAGACTCAGATATTGTATGTGATTATATTAGAGCGATTGATATTAATAAAATTACCTCAAAATTACTTACAAAACTAAGTCGTAGACAAATGCAAATAATTGAAGAAAAGCTTAGCTGGATATTGGGCTTTAATGATTAAGAAGTGTGTATTCAATAAAAGAATACATTATATTTGCAATTTATTTTTTTTATGTTATTCTAATATGAACTGAAAGTGTCATTATTTGACACATTTGATACATATAAAAATGAATTTACTTAATAAAATTAACAACAAAACTTTTTCTAATATTTTGCCGTTATCGGTAATTAATAGTGTTTTAGTGGATAAATCTAGCGATGCTAAGCGATCTTTTCTCAAGCGCACTTGTCAAAAAGGCGATCTTATTCGGATTAAGAATGGCCTTTACCTGCGAGCTGGTGATTTAAAAAATAGTGCGTTTAATGCATTTTCAGTGGCAAATTATATTGTTTTGCCGTCATACATTAGTTTAGAGTCTGCCTTGTCTTTTTATGGTTTAATTCCAGAAGCGGTTTATACAACCACTTCAGTAACCACTCAAAAAACCTTAAATAAGCAAACACCGGTCGGATTGTTTTCATTTTCGCATTTAAAAATTAGTTATTTTAATTTTGGCTTTTATCAAAAAAAAATGCATAACGATCATTATTTAATTGCCACACCGTTGAAGGCGCTTATGGATTTTATTGTTTTAAAGGGTAAGAAGTATAGTTCAGTTACTGATATGGTTGAAGATTTGCGTTTTGATTGGGACGAATTTATCAGTTACAAGGAGTTTGTTAATATTGAGCAAATTAATAAAATGCTAGAAATTTATAAAAGCCACAGATTGCAAGTTATTTTAAAAAGCATGAGAGATTATTTATGAATAATCTAATTGAACAAAGATTAAGTCAATACAATATCAAGTTTCAAAATGATGAGGCTAATGCCATAAAAGAAATAGCCCAAGAAATTATTTTATATGCATTATCAACAACTAATTTTTTTGATCATGTGCATTTTTGTGGCGGCACAGCTTTGAGAATTATTTATGGATTAGAGCGATTTTCAGAAGATCTAGATTTCACTTTAAAGACCCCTGATGAGAATTTTGATTTTGATAGCTATATGCCAGATGTACTAACTGTACTTAAACAGTATGGGCTAGACATGCAAATCAAAAAAGCTAAAGATAATACTTTTGTTAAAAAACGAGAACTTAAAAAAGATTCAGAAAAATGGCAGCTTAGTTTTCCATCATTGGCAAAAGTAGTTATCAAATTAGAAATTGACGCCAACCCGCCAAAAGGCGCTATTTATAACGATAAGATTCTAGACTTTCCAATGCTGCATAAAATCAGCGTTGGCACTATAGAAACCTTATTTGCAGGAAAAATACATGCATTGCTTTGCAGAGGTTTTGTAAAAGGCAGAGATTGGTACGATTTCCTATGGTATGTTAAAAACACCTATGCTATTAATTATGATTTATTACAAAATGCATTATTACAAATGGGACCATATAAAGATCAAGACATCCAAAATTTTGATAAAGAGTTCGTAAAAACAGAATTATCTAAGAAAATCAAAACCATTGATTGGGGCAAGGCAAAATCCGATGTTGAGAGGTTTGTTAAGCCAGATGAAGTTAAGTCACTTGATTTGTGGAGTGCAGACCTGTTTTTAAGCAAAACCAATCAGCTGTAAAAAAGACAAATAGTAAATACCTGACCTTATGACCCGTCTTGCATCTTTTTGAATTAAGTACGCACCCCTTAATTAGGCTTTCAATAGTTGCATAATGTTATTTTATGCAATTCTATAGTTAAACTTTAATATTACATATGTTAAATTGGTGTTGAAGTTAAACCTTCATCAACTTGCCATGCTAAATTTTGCCAAAGGGCTGCTTGCTTTTTCTAAGTCGAGTTCTTAACTGCCAAAAAGTATTGCGGTTTATAGCGGTAAATCTATCTATCTTAGCAATGGTGTTGAAGTACCCGAATATAAACACTTTTCAATTTGTTAATCATAATATATGTATCAATACAAACTATTTAAAAACACTTTTTTTTTTGCGTAAATATTGGTTTAAAATATAGCTTTTTTGGTATTTATTTAGCATTGAATATTAAGCATTAGCCATTAAAACATGGTGCGGTAGCTATGGCAAATGTTAGTTTAATTATTGACAATTGATTAAAATTCCTTACAATAATGATAAAAATACACAAAAAGTAAGGAAAAAATATGCAAGCAACAATTACTAGCAAGGGGCAAATAACCATACCTAAGAAGCTCAGAAATCACCTGCATCTTAGTGCTGGAGACAAGGTCGAGTTTGTTTTGGATAAAAAACAACAAAGTGCAAGCATAACGCCCCTACACCAAAGTGCCGCAATGCTGAAAAGTATACTACCAAAGCCTAAAAAAATAGTCACATTAGAAGATATGGATGACGCAATAAAAAGCAAAGCTGGGCTATGATTGGTATTGATACTAATGTACTGGTTAGGTACTTAGTTCAAGACGACTATGAGCAATCATCTAAATCGACTCTGTTAATAGAGCAAAAGTGTAATTTATCATCGCCCGGATACTTGTCACACATTGTATTGTGCGAGTTGGTTTGGGTTCTTACTGGCGCTTATAAATACGATAAAAATTTAGTTATTA
>CAYFPI010000030.1:0-3771 GCA_964344985.1 uncultured Candidatus Thioglobus sp.
ATAACAATTCACCCCATCTTGTTGTAAATCGATTGGATTGAAAATCTGCTCTAGGTAACCACTTATCATTACCCAGTTCACTAGCATAATATAACAAATTACCAAAATTACACTTTAGTTTCTGATGAGTGTCCTTCTGTTCAAACAAGTCTATTTGGCTTTTATCTAATGTCAACACACCCAAGACAACACCACCTTTATAAAAATAGTAGCCAGGTTCGTAAATTTGCTTGAGTATTTTTGCAACAAGCGGTATCAACAATGACATATCGCTTGTTGGTGTGCTAATGCCAATTGTTTTACTAAGATTGATATGCGGCCTATCTTTTCTAAAAGGATTGGTATAGATAAAAATACTTACTGACGTGGTAGCCAGATTGCTTTGATTGAGCTTATTTACCGCTTTTCTAGTCAGCACGCTCAAAGCTTGGTTAATTTCATCAAAATCGCTTAAATCAGCACCAAATGAACGAGAAGAGACAATTTGCCGCTTTAAAGGTGAGATTTCTTCGATGGCTAGGCAAGAATGCCCGTATAGCTCGCGATAAATACGCTTGCCATTAACGCCTAGCAAGGTTTCTATAATGCCAATATCTGCATAATAAAAATCAAGTGCAGTTTGTATGCCGGCCTGATTAAGCTTTTGCGCAGATTTGCGCCCCACACCCCAGATATCCACCACATCAACCGAATCTAACAATTTTTCAAAGCGATTATTAGGCAGGGCGTCAATATCAAACACACCATTAAATCTTGCATATTGCTTAGCAATTCGATTTGCCAATTTTGCCAAAACCTTGGTACTACCTATACCCACGCAAACAGGAATTCCAGTCCATTGTTTAACTTGATTTTTAAGCGCCATCATATGCGTGTTTAAATCAATCTTTAGCCCAGATAAATCTAAAAAACTCTCATCGATTGAGTAAACCTCTTGTACAGGCGCGTATGTGCCAATATTTTTCATCACACGCGACGACATATCGCCATATAGCGGATAGTTGGAAGATTTAACAACAACCGACTTATCAATCATCAAATCCTTAACCTGATAATATGGTACGCCCATCTTAATTCCAAGTGCTTTTGCCTCATTTGAGCGTGCAATCACACAACCATCATTATTACTCAGCACGACAATCGGCTCTCTTGCAAGCTTAGGGTCAAACAAGCGCTCACATGAAGCGTAAAAATTATTGCAATCAACTAAGGCGAATTTTTGTTGATTAAATTTAGGCATATTGATGAATCACCGAAGTCACCACACCCCAAATAATCAGCGCATTATTCTCATTAATCAGAATATCATCAAAATCCGGGTTTTCTGCTTTTAGGGTAATTTTGCCTTTGTATTTGTGTAATCGCTTAACAGTAAACTCGCCATCTACTACTGCGATCACGATCTTGCCACTTTTAGCTAACAATGACTTATCAACCACCAAAATATCGCCCGGATGAATACCAGCATTGAGCATAGATTCACCTTGTGCACGCACAAAGAAAGTAGCCTCTTGATGGTGAATAAGATGCTGATTTAAATCTAACTGATCTTCCAAATAATCATCAGCAGGGGAAGGGAATCCAGCCTGAACACGCGAGGTAAAAATCGGCGTACTCACTATTGGTGCATTAGCTATCGGTAAAGACACTTTAACATCAGATTTAAGCTGAGACTTGTACACCTCTAAAGTTGATTTAACTTGTGCCACCAACGCGCATCACGCGTGTATCTTCTTTAAATTTACCCGAGTTTTTCTTTCGGCCTGCGCCCGCTCTGGCGCCGCCATGAGTTTGTGTTGTTGTATTCATTTGAATATTGTAACATTATTCAAATGATTTTATTTGAGATTTATTTAATCTAAAATATCCCAATGAAAAATAAAATCTGGGTAGATGCAGATGCATGCCCTGTCGCCATCAAAGAAATCCTGTTTAAAGCAGCCGATCGAGAAAAAACCACCATAACACTAATCGCCAACCATGCAATGCGTCTACCACCCTCTAAATACCTAAATTTTATCCAAGTTGTGTCAGGCTTTGACGTTGCTGATAATGAAATCATTAAACGCATGAATGCCGACGACCTAATCATCACAAGCGATATACCATTAGCCGATGCTGTTATCACTAAAGGCGCTCTAGCGCTCAGCCCGCGTGGAGAAGTATTTAATGCCAATAACATCAAATCAAAACTCAGCATGCGTGATTTTATGGAGACAATACGATCAAGTGGCGTACAAACAGGCGGCCCTCAAGCATTAAGCCAAGCCGACAAACAAGCCTTTGCCAAACATTTAGAACACTGGCTTAATCAACAAACCAACCCTAAAGATCTAAAAGCGCATGGTGACTAACCAACTAATTTAATTTATACCGGCCCGTTCATACCAACAACCAGTCGCTCGATTGATTTTTGGTATGCTTCAACAAAACAGCTTTCTGCTAGTTGTATATCACCCAGCTCGTAAAAAGCCAGCATCGAGATAATATATTCTTGCTTTGCAAAGTCTACAAATGATATCGGCGGTAAGTTGGCTTTAATCAGTGGCACATTACACATGGCACGTGAGGTGCGCTTATTGCCATCTTGAAATGGCTGCAAATAAGCAATACGAGTTAGCAAGTAAAAAGCCGAACTGATTGGGTTTGTTGTTTCTTCAGAGGTTTTTAAAATATGCTGTAGCATTTTATCAAGTTAGTCTGTTCCAGGTCTAAAAGGCGGTAGATAACTACTAAGAGCGATATCAATGTCTGTGTGTTTACGCACTTTTCCTCTAAACTCTTGGGTTAGGAAATATCTTGAATTTTTAAGCTCTTGCTGTTCATGATCACTGGTTAATAAATCCTGCACTTCAAAAATCGAGTCAAGGCTCATATTACTATACAAGTATTCAAAAGCTTGCTTATGATTAAGCACCAAAATAGCATCTTCTGTTGGTTTGTCTACCACCTTCTCACCATAATCAATTAACGCTTGAGTATCTAACAATGAATAAGTACCGCCTTCTAAGGTGGACGAGGCACAAGAAAAATCAATTAAGAATTTAGTCATTTCTTGTTTGCCCAACTGGTAACTCTGCAAATTGGCAAATTGCTCTAAAGACTCTTGAGATAGGTTTGGACTCTTGTCTAATAAGGATTCATCGTATTTTGCCAATGGCCTTTGAGTGTGGGGTGTATTGAAATAATTTTTAATCGCACTATTTTTATCACTGCTTATATATTTTGTTGCAGGGCCCTTGCCGATCTTTTTAATTTGTCCAGAGGATGTTAGTTGGTTTAATTTACGCGTCAGTGTGGTACGAGAAAACCCAAGATTTTGCTCAATTTGTTTTGCACCAACACCATTTGGATGGGCATTAATAAATGTTATTAATTTTTGCATGGTTAGATTATATCCTTATTTCAAAAGGTTTTTCAACTATCTAACCATTATTGGTTGGATACATGGTTAGATATATAACTTAGAAATAATTGTCAATTAATAGGTACCGTCCCCTTTTATTTTTGCAGAAAACCCTTTAACATGCGTTGCCAGAGGTGGATCAACAACTCTTGATTTAATTAGCGAACATAATATGGATTATTTGCTAAATAAGTAGTGTTAATTTACACTGGCACCTTTATTTTGACACGCTGAAGGAAATTAATGGGTACCGTCCCCTTTTAATTCTTTTAATTAAGCGCCAGATGAAAATGAAGTTGTTAATTTAATAGGTAGCGTTCCATTAAATCTTAGATTCTGCATTCTTTGCATACTGATGGATAATA
>CAYFPI010000031.1:0-3322 GCA_964344985.1 uncultured Candidatus Thioglobus sp.
GCGCTTAAATGCTGGAGATTTGGTTGTTACTAGTGACATTCCTTTGGCAGATGAATAAGGAGGGTTGCTTAGGGCAACCAATCCCGTACTTATCATGTGACCCAGTCATGCGACTGGCGAGAAGTATTGTCACAATTAATCAAAAGCACGATGCAGGGGAACATATATCTCATCGTCTCTGATTAGCGCTTACACTTTATCAAAAGCTTAAACATCTAAATAAAACCTTGCAATAGTCCATTGTAATTTAACGCTACAATGGCGGCACCATAGGTATTAAATTGTTTCAGAACTGTAACAATGATGGCATTAAGAGTCTAAGCTGAAAAAACAACAAGGCATCATAATTATCTACAGCTCACCCCTTCAGGGACGCCTAGTTTTTTTAATACGGTGGATAACGGGCAAATATTGGTTAAACCACTTTGCATCAGATTAAAACCTACAAACACGGTTAACCATAACCAATTTGGGTTGACATATTGGGTTAGTAATACACTTAGTAACACCATCAGTCCAGCCATCATTCTTACCATTCTATCTACTGTCATTTTTTTACTCCTTATAAATTTAATAGGCCTTGTTAAGCAAGGCCTATGAATTGAAAAAACTATGTTTCGTTTCTATTAGAAAAATGCATGTCTCCAGCTAATAGCAATAGCACTGTCTTTTTCAGCTTGTACGCCATTGCGATCTTGAGAGATGGGTGTGAGATACTCAATACTAATATTTTTAGCTGGCGCATACATCCAGTTCACTCCAATACCCGCTTCAATGATCTTGCCACCATAATTGGCCACTTGAGCACCCAAGCCTGGACCATAGGTTGAAGCATCCAAACCAAGATCATGAATGGCATCCTGATGCTCGCCACGCAAACGCAATGAACTCACCAGGGTTGGCTCCCAAGAATAGCTAGTCCAAGCAGTTAGCTCATGCTTATCACCATAGCGCCAATTCTCTGAGTTTTTACTCTCCAGTGGTAGTGTGGCTAAATACTGAGCACCATAACCCCATTTACCCTCTTTACCCCAATAAGCCGCACCTACTAGTGCATCCCAAGTACCACTACCCAACAGCATGCCATGGCCCAGGCGTTTGGTTGGTGTTGTATTATTAGGCGCCAATTGCACATCGGTTTCGGTAATGCTGCCCGTTGGAGCACTAAGCACTGCATCAATAATGACATTGTGCTTACGGTCTTCGCTGTTATAAGCCTTATAGAGCGCACCAAATTTGACATCGCCTAAACCTTTACTATTCACGGTGAAATTGCCCAACTTGCCACTACCATCAGCTTTGTAAGTTTCTAGCGTACTGGTTTTTTTAATCAGAGGTGCAACCGCTACTAAAGAAATTTTATCGTCCACGGTATAGTTGATAAACGGCATAACCACATCTGCCTTAGCACTACTAGGGACAACGCGCAAGGTTGCTGGCTGTCCAGGATTACCATAAAACTGGTTGGCAGCACCGGTTGATGCATGAGTAATATCGGCACTAGAGCCCGAGTTGCTGCCTTGTAGCAAGCCACTGAATTCATGGCGTTGGTAATTTACACCGGTAATATATTGACCTTCATCAGGCAAGGCATACACGCCGAATAGACCTGAGGGTGGTGCCACAGGCAACTTCTTACGCATATTTTTCATTTTCTTAATTTGCTGCGACAAAGCCAAGCGTTTTTTAAAGGCTACATCGCCAGATTCGGCAAATACTTGTGCTGAAAAGGCCAGTGAAAAACTAAGGCCGACACCAATTACTATGTGTTTAATCTTCATTCTTATCTCCCTTATTTTTTGAATTATTTCAACAAGTCTGACTTACCTGGATATTCGCGAAATACTGCGTGACAACCCACACAACCTGAGCCAATCTTGCCTAATAGCGCTGCTGCGGTCGCCATATCATCTTGATCAGCCGCTTCGGCTAATTTATGTGCATTGCCCTCTACCATGTCGTTGAATGACTCTAGTACTGCCAATTTATTGTCATTCACATTATCCAAACCTAAATAAGGTAATAAGCCCCCTACTGGAATACGGTGATTGGCTAGACGTCTAGCACTGTCTGCGGTCATCTCTGCTGAATCGGTCATAATGCCTAAGGTTATTGATTGATAATCAGACAACACTTCCAGCATCACTTGGCGCAAGGTAGCCTTGTCACTTAGACGACTGTGCATTGCCAAAATAGCCATGATTGACATTTTGGTGTCGGTTGACAAGTCTTTAACTTTGACCTGCAGCTCAGGCTTCATCATGGCAATTTGCCCTTGCAAAACTTCTTTAAGCTCTGCTAAGTCTGAATTGGCAGCAGCTGTACCCGGAGTGGTGACAGATAAAACAACTGCCGCACTTAAGCAATAGGTTTTTAAAGCTTTGAATAAAGGTTTATTTTTTAACATTGAGATCTCCTTGGTATTAATTAACTGTATTTATATCAGGTTTTTCTTGCTGATATGGCAATCATCATAGACACAAAACTTTTCAATTTAATGACGTGAACGTAACAAAGTGCAAGCAGATTGTTTCAAAACTGTAACAACACCCAAAGTTCGAAAAGTTCATGCATAATAGGCGCATGGAAAAACAAAAAATTCTCATTGTTGATGATGAGAAAAAACTAAGAGACTTGCTAACTTCCTATCTGAATAGTGAAGGCTTTGAGGTTGGTGCAGTTGCCGATGGTATTGAGATGGATCAATACCTAAAAGCACATTCGGTAGATTTGGTGGTGCTGGATTTAATGCTGCCAGGAGAAGATGGGCTTTCTATTGGTCGACGCCTACATCAGGAAAACAAACTACCCATTATTATTTTATCGGCTCGTAGTGATGAGATTGATCGCATCATTGGCCTGGAAATTGGTGCCGATGATTATTTGCCTAAGCCCTTCAACCCACGAGAGTTATTGGCCAGAATTCGCTCTGTTTTGCGTCGACACGCACCGGAATCATCCGAAACCGCAGAAGTAGAGTCGCATATTTTTGAATTTGGCCCATTTCACCTTAATACCAACAAGCACGAACTCAAAAGAAATGGTGAAGTAATCAACCTAACCAGTGGCGAGTTTGACATGCTAAACATCTTTATTAACAATATAGATCAAGTGCTCAGTCGTGACAAACTGCTAGAGATTAGTAAGGGTTATGAGCGCACACCTTTTGATCGTAGTGTCGATATTTGTATTGGCAGATTGAGAAAAAAAATTGAACCTGACCCTTCCAATCCCACCTATCTGAAAACCGTTTGGGGTGTGGGTTATTTATTTTCTTATTAGGTAGTATTGTTGCGGCTACAGCTGATAATATTATTACTGT
>CAYFPI010000032.1:0-1815 GCA_964344985.1 uncultured Candidatus Thioglobus sp.
TTCATCTGCCAAAGGAATGTCACTAGTAACAACCAAATCTCCAGCATTTAAGCGCTTAACAATTTCATTGTCAGCCACATCAAACCCTGCTTGCACTTGAATAAAGCTTAAATAGCGAGAAGGTGGCAAATACAGTGTGTGATTAGCAACTAAAGTTGTTTGAGTTTGAGTACGATCAGCAGCCTTAAAAAGTATCTCCTTGATAACAACGGGACATGCATCTGCATCAACCCATATCTTTGCTGCGTAATTATCACTCATGATTTTTATAATAAAAAACCCTTGTAAAAGGGCTTTTTATTGATAATAATTTTCTTAAAAAATCAACATTTTTAAATAAGTAAAAATAAAAAACCCTGATTTACCTGGCTTCTATACCTGAAACTCGACTTTTCCTAAAAAGGCGTGTCTCAAAACGGAATATCATCATCAAAGCCAGAATTATCAACCGGTGTAATAGGGTCTTGGGCTGGTGCTTGAGCTTGTGGTGCGCTAGGTGCTGATTGTTGAGGAGTGCCTGCAGCAGGACCATCGCGACGATCCAGCATTTGCAATGTACCATTAAAACCAGATACTACCACTTCAGTTGTGTAGCGATCAGCACCTGATTGATCTTGCCATTTACGTGTTTGTAATTTTCCCTCAACATAAACTTTAGAGCCTTTATCTAAGTATTGACCTGCAATTTCAGCTAATTTTCCAAAAAGACTAACGCGGTGCCACTCTGTTTTCTCTTGTTTTTGACCTGTATTTTTATCTGTCCAAGATTCAGAAGTTGCAACAGATAAATTGGCAATCGCACTACCGTTTGATGCATATTTAACCTCTGGTTTTTGACCTAAGTTGCCTACTAAAATTACTTTGTTAATCCCCGCCATTTTTGTTATTTCTCCAGTTAATTATGTGTATTTTTTTCTTGCATTGAGAGTGTTATTATCCACCAAATTATGCCAACTAATGTGGTAAATAAGAATACATTGTTCAGTCCAAATTTGCTATAAATCCAACCGCCACCAACACCACCGACAAATGCACCCAAAAATTGTGAAGTTGAGTAAAAACCCATTGCTAGACCGCGCATTGAGCCACTTGCTGTTTTTGCAATCAGTGATGGTAAGATTGCTTCTAGCGCATTAAATGCTATAAAAAATAAAGTCAAAATAATAAAAAACGATGTGTAATTAAGCGTAGTTTGATAAAACAAAATCTGACTTAAACCCAGTAGCAAAATAACGCCTAAGAAAACAGGTTTGGTTTTTTGATATTTAGAAGCAATAACAACCAAAGGAATCATGCCAATGAATGATAATGTGATGACAGGTAAATACATGTGCCAATTATCTTCAATGGCAAGAATATTATTATCAATTAGTAAGATTGGCAGAGCAACAAAACTGCTGGTTAAGATTAAATGCAGTGCAAACACACTAAAATCCAGTCTAAGTAGTGTAGGAGTGAGCACTTGTTTAATGTTTGTTATTGATAAAGCATATTGTGTTGTGGGTTTTGCATGAGGTAATGTGATCACAACCAGTAGTGCAACAACTGAAAGTACGGCAATCATCCAGAACAGCCCTGAAATTCCAAGACTGGCACCAACAATAGGGCCTAATAGTAGCGCCAGCATAAATGCCATACCGATTTGTACACCCACAAAAGCATTGGCTTTAGGGCGTTGCTCAGCTGAAATATAATCGGCTAAAAATGCCATTAGTACAGCAGAGATTGCACCAGCACCTTGCAAACCTCTGCCTATAACAACAGTAATAATATTATCAGCTGTAGCCGCAACAATACTACCTAATAAGAAAATAA